>NZ_JBAOJM010000001.1:0-745451 GCF_037083425.1 Agrobacterium sp. CCNWLW32 | reverse complement strand
TTCTCTTCCCTGCCCGCCTTCGCGCGTCAGAGCTTCACCTTTGATCGCGGTACGGAGTTTGCCGCATTCCGGGCTTTGGAAGATGGTATCGGCGCACGAAGCTGGTTCTGTGATCCAAGCGCACCCTGGCAGAAAGGCGCCGTCGAAAACGCCAACAAGCGCATCCGCCGCTTCCTGCCGTCGAACACGGACCTCAGCCAGATGTCGCAGGCAACGTTGAACCAGGTCGCACGCATCCTCAACAACCAACCCAGAAAGTGCCTGGGCTACAGGACGCCGGCCGAAGCGTTCATGGCCCATTTGCAGGAGGAGGTCTAATCCCCTACCCTGCAAACCGGTATGATGCACTTGGAGTAGCTTCTCCACCGCAAAGTTAGAATGTCCTGTTTCTGCAAAGTTGGAATGTCACACTCCCCTGGTCTGATTGACGTCTGGGAGATTGCAGATGGGATTGATTACGATGACCGAGCGTGATCTGCAGCGGATCGAGACTTTGTCGAAGGTGATTGCCGGTCGGATGACTATGGTGTCGGCGTCGCATGTGCTTGATCTGAGCGAGCGCCAGGTCCGCCGTCTTCTGGAATGGTCGGCTTTCAGCCGGAAGCCGCAGCCTGTCGATGGCGAAGGCCCGGTTTCAAGGTTCGCGGCGCGGGCCGCTCATGTCGCATTGCTGTTCCTTACCCTTGCCGTTCCCCTCGCCGGCTGGGCCGTCGCTTTGACGGCTCCCCTGCAAATCCCAAGTTACGTCTTCGATCTCGTGGTCGTGCCGGGGTTGCCTCTGGCGATTTCCGATCAGGCGGAGGCGTTCTGGACAGAGGTTCATGCCACCCTCGCCTATCTCGCCGTAGCCATCGTATTTCTACATGTGACGGCAGCGCTATGGCACCATTTCATCCGCAAAGATTCAACCCTCCGGCGTATGCTTCCGTCTCCGGCAGCCGCGAATAACAGGCGCAAAACTGTGTCCTCCCGGAAATAGAGTCGCAGCCCATCTGGTGACATCGTTTTGACCGCGGAATGGGCAGGCTACCCGAAGTTGCGCAAAAGTCACATCGCAGTGGCTTTCGGCCGCTGAGCGCGCCGCATGCTTCCATTTCTGACCGATCATTTGTTATCGTTACCGCCGAAGAGCATTGGCGCATCGAGGTAGACTTTGCCTAAGTAAATACCGGTCTCAATCCAGTTTCACCCGTACTGCGGATGGCCACAGGCTGTCGGCGTATGATCACGTTCATCGGGTGGTGGCAAGAGACCGGTCTGGCATTGTTAAAATGTGCCCTGCGCAGCTTTGCTGTCTCAGCTCTTCACCCACCCGAAACATCGCCACGCCGTTCCCGTCAGGGTTTTCTCCTGCACCATCTTGGTGGACTTCCAAATGGAAGACCAAGACAATATGTGCAATGTACTTCGGGTCCAATGGACCATTACACCACGAACGGCGCCCCAGCCCTGGCTTGCATGCAGCGGATGTGGCGACCTGAGGGCGTTTCAAGCCAGCGGCAAGATCCGGCTTAATGCCAACGGCCGCAAACTGGATGCCTGGCTCATCTATAAATGCCTGATCTGCGACAAAAGCTGGAACCGGCCGATTTTCGAGCGGCAGAACGTCCGCGACATCAGCCCTTCCGTTATGGAAGCGCTGCAGTCGAACGATCCGCAATGGATAAGAGCGGAAACATTCAACCTCGAAGCCCTGAGACGCAAATCGCAACGCATCGACGAGTTTCCCGAGTTCGATATCGAGAAAAAGATCAAGGACGAACCTCCCGACTGGACCAAGGCCGAGATTGATCTCACGGTTCCGCTCCAGACCGGCATACGCCTTGATCGTCTGCTGGCGTCCGAACTGGGGCTTTCACGGTCGATGCTGCAGAAGCTTCACGATGGCGGCACCATACGGGCACCATCCGACCTTCTGCGGCGACGTCTCAAGAACGGCACCCGCATTGTGATCGAGTGCTGCGATGGTTTCGATCGGGAGCTATTCTTGAAACCCGTGACGGTGGGTTTCTAAAGGTGTCGCGAGGGTCTGTTAGGTCAGACCCTCGCGCTGAGACTGGGTTAGACCGCAGCGGCAGTCTTTCCGACCGTCGCTCAGCCGTTCGACGCAGCCTTGAAAATCGCCAATTGGTCGGCAAATGCGCGTTTATAGGCGGGGCGCGCTTCGCCCCGGGCGACGTAGGCCGAGAGGTTCTCATATTCGTCGAGGATGCCTGAGCTTTTTATCCTTTGCAGCACGGACACCATCAGCAGATCGCCGGCGCTGAATCCGCCGTCGAGCCAGTCGGCGTCACCGAGGCGGTGGGACAGTTCGCCAAGCCGCTTGCGAATACGGTCATGGACGATCTGCAGGCGCTCGCTGTGCCAGCTCTTGTCCCTTTCGAGAAAGCCGGCGACAAAATGCTCGACGATGGGCGGCTCCATCGTGCTGAGTGCGGCGAACATCCACATGATCGCACGCGCCCGCGCATCCGCATCCTCTGGCAACAGGCCGGCATGACGTTCGGCTATATGCAGCACGATCGCCCCGGATTCAAACAGGACGAGTTCACCCTCCTCATAGGTCGGGATCTGCCCGAAGGGTTGAAGCGCAAGGTGCGCCGGCTCCCGCATCGCCTTGAAGGAAAGAAGGCGGACATCATAGGGCTGGCCCACTTCTTCGAACGCCCAGCGGACGCGCATATCGCGGGCGAGACCCTTGCCGCCATCGGGCGAGTGTTCAAAGGCGGTAATGGTGATTGTCATTGCTGTTCTCCATCACTCCCTGTGCGGAAACGCCCCGGAATGCCGTCGCCTGACGTGGCGTCACAATATGCGCTGGGATGAGCGAAAACAACGCCGGGATCGCCTTTCGAGTAATCCTGTCCTCCTGAAACAATCAACCGGGTGGAAATCACGCAACTGCGACAAACGATGGAAATCAGGGTCATCAAATCTCTGTGGGGCTGAAGCAAACGCCACTGAGGCCAGATGAAAAGGCTGGCCATTTCATGCAAAAACTCTAAGCTCCAGCGCCGGACACGAATTGTCGAAAACCATCAGATTTTCACTTCAAATCATCAGGGAGAAAGCATCAGATGAGCCTGCGTATCAACGATATAGCACCAGACTTCACCGCCGAGACCACCCATGGTCCGGTGAGCTTTCACGACTGGATCGGCGACGGTTGGGCGGTCCTGTTTTCGCATCCGAAAAATTTCACGCCCGTCTGCACGACGGAACTTGGCGCGATGGGCGGCCTGCAGCCGGAATTCGAAAAACGCGGCGTGAAGATCATCGGCATTTCGGTCGATCCGGTTGAAAGCCATGAAAAATGGAAGAACGACATTCGCACCGCGACCGGTTTCAACGTCGATTATCCGCTGATCGGCGACAAGGACCTGAAGGTCGCGAAGCTCTACGACATGCTGCCGGCCGGCGCCGGCGACAGTTCCGAAGGCCGCACGCCTGCCGATAACGCCACCGTGCGCTCCGTCTTTGTCATCGGTCCCGACAAGAAGATCAAGCTGGTCCTCACCTACCCGATGACCACAGGCCGCAATTTCGAGGAAATTCTCCGCGCCATCGATTCCATTCAGCTCACCTCCAAACACCAGGTGGCGACACCTGCCAACTGGAAGCAGGGCGAGGATGTCATCATCACCGCAGCCGTTTCCAACGAAGATGCGATTGCTCGTTTCGGCTCCTACGACACGGTTCTTCCCTATCTGCGCAAGACAAAGCAGCCCGGCTGATTTTGAAACCTGTGATGGGGCGGTGAAAACGCATCGCCCCATCCGTTCCTGGGTATGACGGCGCGCCCTAGCCGGCTTCCTGCTTCGCGACGAGCAGCATTGGCCGGTCATCGAGTTCGGCGGGGGTGAAACGCGCAAGAAGATCGAACGATGTTATGGCTTCACCGGCGGCGAAGCGTCGTCCGTTGACGACGAGATGCCCGAGGCCGAATATCGTAAGAAGCGCTTCCGTCGCATCTCCCGACGAGCTGTCGAAAAGCAGATTTGTCTGGCCTAAATGCTCCAGACCCGTTGTCCAGGCCCTGATCTTTTCCCCCTCCTCCGTCACAAAGGCTCCGAAGGCCAGCATCGTCGCCATTTGCTGCGGCTGATCCAGATGGCTGTTTGCATAGTTCAGATAGTCATCGAGATTGGCGCGGCCGACGATCATGTCCAGATAATGCAACGCAACCGCCCGCATGGGGGCGAGCTGGTGGATGCCGAGCAGGGTCGAGGCGATCTCGTTATGTGCGATTTCTGGATCATCCTCATCCGCCAGGATGAGAAATCTGAACTCGCATTGGTGTGTCGCACGGGTGAAATCGTCATATGCCGCTTTTGCATCGATACAAAAGGTCTTTGACCAGTCGACCCTCGCCCTCGCAACTGCCGGATATTGGGCCGGCGCAACCGGCGTCGCCACGACCGGCTCGGGAGTACCGACAAAAACCCTGGTTGCACCGCGCAGTCCGTCAAAAACGCCTTTTTCGCCCACCCGCTCGCATTCATATCCCTCCTCGCCCCACGCTTCTATCAGGGTCATATCCGAGATCGCGGGTTTGCTGTCGAAATAGAGTGTCGCCTTGAAAAATTGAGCGTCGCCATTTGCCATTGTAGTTCCTGTCCATGGCATTTCTTGCGCTCTATGGCTTTATGATCCCGCCATGATAGTCAAGCCGGTATGTCTCGACATGTCCGCGGTAAATGCGCTCGACGCCGGTGAAGGACCGGAATTCACCCGCATTCGTATCGACATAGACCAGATTTTCCACCGGGTGGGTGAAGCCGCCGAGAAAGCGGCCCTCCCGATAGAGGGTGGAAAGCGACTGCTGAATGACCATGCCGGCTGTCGCGCCGTCGATCATATCGGGCCGGAGGATACGGCCGTAATAACTCATCGCCCAGAGGGCCGTCCCCTGATGCCAGACGACCTCCTGACCGATGAAATCGGTTCCCCCGAAATAGCTGTCGATATAGTGCCAGTCGCCGTTCTGATAGCCGAGATCGTGCGATCCCTTGCGCGTGGGCGTCGCGGATTTGTTACCGCCGCCAACATACGTGGCAGACTTGGCCTGCACGATGAACTCTTCCAGCATGGTATCCCTCGAAAACAAGAACATAAAGGGAACATATGCCGTTTTTACGATCGTCGCAAGTACCACCTGCGCCCACCATCCATCCCGTATTTCAGCTGTCGTGGGCTTGGTAATCGCGGCATTTGCGCTTAGAAGCGTGGCAGGAAATATCCGAAAAGAGTGTCCATGCCGCAAAACCCGCAAATCTATGTCGATGCCGATGCATGCCCCGTGAAGCCGGAGATTCTCAAGGTGGCGGAACGGCATGGGCTGGAAGTGACCTTTGTCGCCAATTCCGGTCTGCGCCCGTCGCGAGATCCCATGGTGAAAAACGTCATTGTTTCCACCGGTTTCGACGCTGCGGACGACTGGATCGCCGATCATGCCGGCGAAAACGATATCGTCATCACCGCCGATGTGCCGCTCGCTGGACGCTGTGTCGCCAAGGGTGCGTTGGTCACCGGGCCGACGGGTCGCGTTTTTGACCAGTCGAATATCGGGATGGCGACGGCAATGCGCGACCTTGGTGCACATCTGCGTGAAACCGGTGAAAGCAAGGGATATAACGCGGCTTTTTCACCGCGCGACCGCTCCGCCTTTCTGGAGACGCTTGACCGTTTCTGCCGCCGTGTCAAAAAGTGACGGTGCCAACAGAAAGATGCCGCCCATGACCACGGCCAATATGAAAAGCAGCAGCTATCGCCGCCATCAACCTTTCGTCATTGCTTTTCTCGTCGGCGCCATAGGCCTTGGGCTGGCTCTGGTTCTGGCGCCACCGCTGGCGATCGAGATCGCGGCCGTTCTGTTCTTCCTGACCTATCTCACTTTGATTGGCTTTCGCCTGTCGGGCCTGACGGCGCAGCATCTGAAGGCCCATGCCGATAGTGACGATCTGCCTGCAGTCGCCATCATCGCCGTCACGCTGCTAGCCGTCGCTGTCGCTGTGGTATCACTGTTCCAGGCGCTCAACCACACAGGCGAGACGGTCTGGACGCTGCTCATCGCCTTTGCCTCGGTGATCTTGGGCTGGCTGACCATCCACACCATGACAGCCCTGCACTACGCTCATCTTTACTGGCGGCCTGCCACGGTGGACGGCAAGCGGCAGCATCGCGGCGGCATGGATTTTCCGGCGACCAAGGAACCCTGCGGTTACGACTTTCTCTACTTCGCCGTGGTGATCGGCATGACGGCGCAGACATCGGATGTGGGAATAACCACGACCGCCATGCGGAAGGTCACGCTGCTGCATTCCATCGTTTCTTTCTTCTTCAACACGGTTCTGGTGGCGGCGGCGGTCAATGCCGCGGTCTCGCTTGCGGGCTGAGCCGGATTTTTTCACAAGGAATGTCTTCATGAACATCATTTCGCAAAATACGGCCTTTGGCGGCATGCAGGGCGTATTTTCGCACGTATCGGAAACCCTGAAATGTGAGATGACCTTTGCGGTTTACGTGCCGCCGAAGGCGATCCATGAGCCCTGCCCCGTTCTGTGGTATCTTTCCGGCCTCACCTGCACCCATGCCAACGTCATGGAAAAAGGCGAATATCGCCGCATGGCCGCCGAACTCGGGCTCATCATCGTCTGCCCGGACACCAGCCCGCGCGGCAATGACGTGCCGGACGAACTGACCAACTGGCAGATGGGCAAGGGCGCCGGATTTTATCTCGATGCCACGCAGGAACCCTGGTCCGAGCATTACCAGATGTACAGCTATGTCACGGAAGAACTACCCGCCCTCATCGGCCAGCATTTCCGTGCGGATATGAGCCGCCAGAGTATTTTCGGCCATTCGATGGGCGGCCATGGCGCGATGACCATGGCGCTCAAGAATCCCAGCCGTTTCAAAAGCTGCTCTGCCTTTGCACCGATCGTGGCTCCCTCGTCAGCCGACTGGTCAGAACCGGCGCTGGAAAAATATCTCGGTGCGGACAAGGCCGCATGGCGTCAATACGACGCCTGTGCGCTGGTCGAGGATGGCGCGCGTTTTCCCGAGTTCCTGATCGACCAGGGCAAGGCTGATAGTTTCCTTGAAAAAGGCCTGCGTCCCTGGCTCTTCGAAGAGGCGATCAAGGGCACGGATATCAGCCTGACGTTGCGCATGCATGACCGCTACGACCACTCCTACTACTTCATTTCCACCTTCATGGATGACCATCTGAAATGGCATGCCGAGCGGCTTGGATAAGGGTGGAGAAGCAAGCCGGCGGCGCCCTGTGAGCGCCGCCGTTTCAGGTTTGACCCGCTATTAAGGGATACGGGCAATGACCTTGATCTCGAAATCGAAGCCCGCGAGCCAGTTGACGCCGACAGCGGTCCAGTTCGGGTAAGGCTTTTGGCTGAAAATCTCCTGCTTGACGGTCATGATCGTTCCAAACTGGTTTTCCGGATCCGTGTGGAACGTCGTGATATCCACAATGTCGTCGAAAGTGCAGCCCGCCGCCTCGAGCGTTGCCTTGAGATTTTCGAAGGCCAGCCGGACCTGCCGTTCAAAATCAGGTTCAGGCGTTCCATCGGCACGGCTGCCGACCTGGCCGGAAACGAATAGCAGATCACCGGATTTGATGGCAGCAGAGTAGCCATGCTCTTCGTAAAGCGCGTGCCTGTGGGCGGGAAAAATTGCTTCGCGTTTACTCATTTCCATCTCTCTTTCAGCTGAGTGACGATGCCGCGCTCTATAGCGTCAGCGTCCAGTTTACATACGTTGCGTATGCGAGATAGGAACATACACTGCGTATGTCAAATAAATATACGCAATGTATGTGAGTGCGACGCGGAACCAATGGTGGCGCGACATTGAGAAACGACGCATCGTGATTGTGCCACCGCTTCCGCGGACGTTACGGGAAGAGCGCCGTCGCAAGCGTCGTCGGGCCGGATCGGCTGAGCCTGAATTCGCGGATCACCCGTTCTGCAACGCCATAGGCGAGTTCCTGCTCGATAGACTGATTGTCGAAGCTGACGACAGTGGCGGTGAATTTGGCTTCGGCGATCACTTCTCCCGTCGCCACGGCGGCGGCGCGGACGATGACCTTGGCCGACGCCCTTTCTCCGAACAGGAAGGGGCCGCGCGTAACGGATGCGAGACGGATGGTCAGCACCACGCGCGGGCGGGTCTCTCCACGCGCCGTGGTCTTGATCGCATTCTGCACCTGCGCATGAATGGACTGCATCAGCGCCGGAGCGACATCCGGGCGGGCGGCGACGAATGCGCCGCGCACATCGTAAAGCAGCCGGTCGGTATTGGTCGCTTGCGGTTCCAGCCTGAAAGACATGAGCGTGAAACACGCCAGCACAAGAATGCCAAGGCGTTTCAGCGTGGTGATCATGATCAGCGGCTCCCCTTACGTGAGGTAACCGCATATTCGGCCATCAGGGTTAGAAAAGCGTTAAGAAGCGCTCTTCAGGGACTCCAGAACATTGAGTGCCGCGCGCATGTCGACAAGCCTCACGGCGCGGCGCTCCAGCGCCTCCTCGTCCTCCCCCCATTGCTCGGCGGTCCAGTCCTCATCGAGATGGGCAAGCGCCCATGCTTCCTCCTGCGTCAGCTGCCCTTCCGCCAGCGCAAGCGCCAGAATGGCGGAGCCGGTCAGCGACGTCATGGTGTGAAGAGCGGCAAGTGCGATCGGTGTGTCATATTTCTTCAGCGTTACCGCGAAAGCCGCGATGGCTTCGCGTGGCTGGTCTTGATGCATTACGCCTTCAACGAGAATGAAGCGCGCGCCGAGCACATTGGCCGCCCAGTCCAGCACGGGATCCCAATGGTCCGTCTGTCGCGCAACCAGCGCTTCCGGGTCACCGGCGCGGTAACAAAGAAGATCGGAAGAAGAAAACCGGAGGATATCCTCGAAAACCGCCTGGGTGTCGTTGGCGACGCCATCGATGGCGGTATTCACATGGCGCGATACCGGCATGACCACCGGGTTCACCACCTCCTTCTGGGCATCCCACTCATCGCGAAGCAGTTCAGCCAGCGCGTGCGACGGGACGGTCAGCGGCTTCTTGGCGGGCGTGCGCAGCGGCTTGCCATCGAGAAGGATGGCAAAGCCACCCTCCTCCACCTCTCCGACGGTGACATCCTTGTAGAACCGCTTCGGCAAAGGTTTCTGCATCTGGATTTGCGCGCGCAGGATCGGGTCGGGGTGGCTCAGGCCCTCCGAAAGGTCGTTCAGGAGATCACGCATGGCACGTCCTCATCAGTCGGATAGAAAGGTTAGAGATTATCGGCAGGAACATAGGCCGGAATTTCACGCGGATGGCTGACTACCGCATCTGCGCCCGCCGTCCAGAGTTCATCGACGGAAGCATAACCCCAGGCGACGCCGATCGCTTTTGCGCCCGCAGCCTTGGCCATCTGCATGTCATAGACCGCATCGCCGATCACGATAGTATCGGCCGGAACCATGCCGGTTTCGTGGCAACACTCCATGACCATGGCCGGATGCGGCTTTGACGGGCAATCATCCGCCGTGCGCGAAACGATGAAGTGCTCGGCAAAGCCGTGGGTTTCGAGAATATGGGTGAGCCCGCGCCTTCCCTTGCCGGTCACCGCGCCGATCAGCACGTCGTCCCGTTTCGACAGTGTGTCGATCAGCGGCGCGATACCGTCGAAGAGCGGCGTCGTCATTTCGGGACGCTCGCGCAGGGGATGATAAACTTCCCTGTAACGCTGCGTCATCGCCTGCGCCTCCTCATCCACATGCGCCTTGCCGAGCATGCGGGCGATGGCGATATCCAGCGTCAGCCCGATGATTGCCTTGGTCTGTGAGATATCAGGCCGCGGCTTGCCAAAATCGGCAAAGGTTTCGACCATGACCGCATGGATCAGGCCGGCGCTGTCCACCAATGTGCCGTCGCAATCGAAAAGAACGAGCTTCATAGCTTTCAGTCTTCCCTGTCGCCATCGGCCACGTCGAGGCCGAGCAGGTTCCAGGTCTGCACCATATGCGGCGGCAAAGGTGCGCTGACCCGAAGCCGGCCCCCATTCGGATGCGGAATGTCGATATGGCGCGCATGCAGATGCAGGCGCTTCTGGATGCCGCCTGGGAAATCCCAGTTCGGATCGTCGATATAATATTTGGGATCACCGATGATCGGGTGGCCCATATGCAGCGCGTGAACGCGGAGCTGATGGGTGCGGCCGGTATAGGGTTCCATCTCCAGCCAGGCGAGGTTCTGCGCGGCGGTATCGATGACACGGTAATAGGAAACGGCGTGATCGGCCCCCTCCTCGCCATGCTTGGCGATACGCATGCGGTCGCCATCCATGGTCTGTTCCTTGACCAGCCAGGTAGAAATCTTGTCCTGGTGCTTGCGCGGAACGCCTTTGACCAGCGCCCAATAGGTCTTCTTGGTGTCGCGCTCGCGGAAGGCGGCCGTCAGCTTCTGCGCAGCACCGCGGGTGCGGGCAACCACCAGCACGCCGGAGGTATCGCGGTCGAGGCGGTGCACCAGACGCGGCTTTTCGCCCTTAGGGCTGGTCCAGGCTTCCAGAAGCCCGTCGATATGGCGGTTGACGCCGGAACCGCCCTGAACGGCAATGCCGGCCGGCTTGTTGAAAACGAAAACCTTGTCGTCTTCATGCAAGAGCATGCGCGCCAGAAGTTCCGCGTCTTCCGAATGTTTGAGATCCCTTGATCCGATCGGTCCGCTTTTGACCTTGAGATCGGAATCGACCGGCGGCACGCGCACCATCTGTCCCGGCTGCACCCGCGCATCCGTCTTCACCCGGCCGCCATCCACGCGCACCTGTCCGGATCGCAACAGCTTCTGCAATTGCCCGAAACCAAGTCCCGGATAGTGAATCTTGAACCAGCGATCGAGGCGCATACCGGCCTCGTCGGCCCCTACCTTGATATGCTCGATACCTGCCATGAAATTTCCAGTCTCTCTGTCTTGATCGCGCGCCCGTTGTTCGGCGCGCCGTTTGGATCAAGCCTTTAGAACAAGTTGCGGCCCAAGGCCAGCCCGGCGAAAACCGCAGCAATGGAAACCACAAGACTTGCAAGGACGTAAACGGCCGAAAGGCCGAGCGCACCGCGTTCGAAAAGCGCCACCGCATCGAGCGAGAAGGACGAAAATGTCGTGAACCCGCCGAGCACGCCGGTGACGAGAAACAGGCGCATTTCCATCGAGGCGTTCAGCCGCCGCGCCACAAGCTCGACCAGCAGACCGATGAGGAAAGACCCGACCACATTAACCGCAAGCGTTCCCCAGGGGAAATTGGGCCCGGCCAGCCGCACGCTCCAGACGCCGACCAGATAACGAAACACGGAACCGATGGCGCCGCCTGTCGCGACAAGAGCGATATTGATCATGGGAATGGTATCTCCGGAAATTGCCGGACCTGTGAAGTCCGACGCTTTTCTAGACCAAGGGCACAGCGGACGAAAGCCCTTTGGCAGGCGTCTTCGTCCACTAAAATACGATTAAATTGCAGCGTCGCGATTTAGCCTTCCAACAAGATGCGGCTGCTAATCTCGTTTTTTTAAGGGTCGGCGACAATTGCCGGGGGTTGGATGACACAGGTTCTTTCTGTTTCCGCGAATACGGCAGCCTATGCGCTGGAAGCCGTGAAGCCATCGCAGCGCGTTCCGCGCAAAAGCGAAGTGGAAGAGGCCATTCACGAATTGGCGCGCAAGGCCGAAGGTGGGGATGACTTCCAGCTGCGCGGCATGATGACGGTGATCAAGCCACCCGCCCTGACGCTCTATTTCCTGACCGTTGCCAGCCAGCGCCACGAGCCGCAGGCGACACTGGAGCAGGCCGTTGAGGCCTATGAGGAAAACAGCACCACACAAAAACCAAGAAATGACGTGTTAGATCATACCGATATATAGGTATCTTAATTTGGTTTCTCGGTCTCTTGACCACGTCGAACGGACATTCGCGTTCAGCTTGGTGTCAGCTTGATTTTCTAGATATTTTCGACCGAATTCGGAAAATCGCGATGGCAGATGCCCTCTCCCTTTTTTCATCATGGCGCTGAAGAACAAATACAATATATGAAAAATCTTGCGGCTACCGGACCTGTCACGCGTTCCGGTAGCCGCTTTTCATTGGTCAATTATGCTTGTGGTCGCTGCCGCCCTTGGCTGCGCCAGTGGAGAGCACGATCTCGACCTTGCCGGCCTTTTCGAAGATCAGCGTCACCGGCACCTTGTCGCCTTCGGCAAAGGGCTTCTTTACGTCAAAGAACATCATGTGCAGGCCGCCGGGCTTCAGCTCCACTGTCTGCCCTGCGGGAATGACGATGCCGTCATCCAGCTTGCGCATTTTCATGACGTCGTTGACCATGGCCATCTCATGGATTTCGGCACGACCGGCAGCCGAGGATTCAACGCCGACCAGCTTGTCGTCGCTATCGCCGGTATTCTTGATCGACACATAGCCGCCGCCCACGGGCTGGCCCGGCAACATGGCCTTGGTCGTGCCGCCAGACACTTCGAGACTGCCGCCCTTCACGACATCCATATCCATGCTCATGCCGGCATGATCGTGGCCGCCCGCATGCGCCTTGGCCGCAACCTTGATGGTCGGCGCCGGGCTTTTCAGGGAATGGGGATCGACGCCGGCCGCCGCTACCTCATCCCAGGATACCTTGCCCTTGTCACCGCAAAGCTGTGTTACCTTGAAAGGCAGGTCCTGCCCCGCTTCGATACCGGAAATCTTACCCTGTACCGCGAAGGTATCGTAAAACTCGTCCGGCAGGTTGCCGCCCTTCCAGCGGATTTCGATCGGGCCGCTTTTGATCTCCTTGCCGTGGTTCTTATAGGCCTTCTGGTAGTCGCCCTTGATGATCTCCAGCTCCCAACCGGCCTTGGGCTGCGGCTTGGCGGAAATGAAGCCTTCCGGCAGCTTGATCTGTACTTCGGTGGTGGCGAGCCCGCCGTCACAGCCATGCGGCACCTGAAGGGCGGCAATGACGGTGCTGTCCTGTTCGGCCGAACCCTCAACGAATGTGGCATGGGCAAAAGCCTGTGCAGTCGAAACCGAGGCGACGAAAAGGCCGCAGGTGATGATCTTGGTGGTTTTCATTTGCTTGTCCCTGCGACTGCTACCCTCTGGGTCTGCGCAGCCGCTCCGTGCCGCCAAAGACGGCGATTATCCCGTTAAAACGAAAAATCAGGCGGACTGGGGTGGCGGGCCGCGCGCGGCGGGTTGCTGGATCGTCAGGACGGAGCGGAAGCTCCATTCCGCAGAGAGACGATTGTCGAGCCAGGCAAATTGGGTCTTCAGCCAACCTTCCGTATCGGGCATGGGCAGAAGAATGGACGATGCCAGCAGGCACGCCTCGCAGAAGAGGATGGCGTCACCCGAATGGGTCGGGCTGTCCTTGGTGTGGGAGGCATTCAAACCGCCGGCGTGGCCGAGGCAGATTTCGGCAAAGGTGCCATCCGGAAGCCGGTAGCTCTCGTCGAGGACAACCTCCGGGGCGACGGCAAGTGCGGGCTTGTGGGCAAAACCGAGCGACAACATCAGGGTCGCGCAGAAAATGCGAAGCACCTTCTCCATCCCTGTCAGCCATCGTTTTTGATTTGCATCCATAATCCCATGCGATATCCCGCTTTCCTGCCGATTTCAAAGGGGAATTTTGCCGCAGGCTTAACAGTTGCAAGGGAACAATCGCCGCAAGGCGGCATTTCCCCGTCGGAACCACCGTTTCAAGGGAGATCCGACATGCCAGCCAAATCGAAAGCCCAGCAGAAAGCCGCCGGCGCCGCACTCGCCGCCAAACGGGGTGAGACGAAGAAATCCAGTTTACAAGGTGCTTCAAAAAGCATGGAGAAGTCCATGACAGAAAAGGAATTTGAGGATTTCGCCTCGACGAAACGCAAAGGCCTGCCGGAGAAAAAATCCGATTAGCGCCGCCCCTTCCAGCCAGCCTGAAGCCGTACGCTGAAAAAGCCTCGTCGCGCCCATGCGAGCCGCATCGACCGGACTACTCCGACGAGTACGAAACGCGGTCTTAAAACCGTTATACCGGACAGGATAGATGTTGATGGCGCAGATGGAGCAAGAATCTGTTCAGATGCGTCATTTGGTCCTTGCCAATAGCGGGCCTTCGAAGATAATGAGCGTCGCATCATCGTTGGGAGAAACCGCTTCAATGCGGTGCCGAAGGAGCAACCGCCCCGGAAACTCTCAGGCAAAAGGACCAGCGGTGAAGACGAAACTCTGGAGAGAAGCCACCTTTAAACAGGACGGCTCGCCGAAGGGATAACAATCTCAGGCGACAAGGACAGAGGGGGCTCTTGAACCGGCGCTTCGCGCCATGACCTGAGCCCGCGCGATCATTCGCGCAACCCTGGAGGCGTCCTTGGACGATAACGCCGAGCTTCAAATCACGCCGCTCAATTCCCTGCATATTTCGCTTGGCGCCCGCATGGTGCCTTTTGCCGGTTACGATATGCCGGTGCAATATCCGGCCGGCGTTCTGAAGGAACATCTTCAGACCCGCACCTCAGCCGGCCTGTTCGACGTATCCCACATGGGCCAGGTGATCGTGAAGGCGAAGTCCGGCAACAATGCCGACGCAGCGCTTGCACTGGAAAAGCTGGTGCCGGTCGATATTCTCGGTCTCAAGGAAGGCCGCCAGCGCTACGGTTTCTTCACCGATGAAAACGGCTGCATCCTAGATGACCTGATGATCACCAATCGCGGCGATCATCTTTTCGTCGTCGTCAACGCGGCCTGCAAGGACGCCGATGTCGCTCATATGAAGGCGCATCTTTCCGGCGACTGCGAAATTACCCTTCTCGATGATCGGGCGCTGATCGCGCTGCAGGGACCACGCGCGGAAGCGGTTCTGGCCGAACTTTGGGCCGGCGTGTCTGAAATGAAGTTCATGGACGTGCTGGAAGTTCCGCTGCACGACGTCCCCTGCATCGTTTCCCGCTCCGGTTATTCCGGTGAGGACGGTTTTGAAATTTCCGTGCCCGCCGCAAAGGCGGAAGAGATTGCCAGGGCCCTGCTCGAACATCCCGATTGCGAGCCGATAGGTCTTGGCGCGCGCGACAGCCTGCGTCTGGAAGCCGGCCTTTGTCTTTATGGCAATGATATCGACACCACGACCTCCCCCATCGAAGCTTCGCTCGAATGGGCGATCCAGAAGGCGCGCCGCGCCGGTGGCGATCGCGAGGGCGGCTTTCCGGGTGCGGAGCGCATTCTCGGCGAACTGAAAGACGGCACATCACGCCGCCGTGTCGGCCTGAAGCCCGAGGGCAAGGCGCCGGTGCGCGGCCATTCCAAGCTTTTCGCGGATGCCGAGGGCAAGACGGAAATCGGCGAAGTGACTTCCGGCGGCTTCGGCCCGTCGGTCGAAGGTCCCGTCGCCATGGGTTACGTGCCAACGGCCTATACGGCTCCCGGTATGGCGATCTTTGCGGAAGTGCGCGGCAAATATCTGCCCGTCACCGTCGCTGCCCTGCCCTTCATCAAGCCCACCTACAAACGATAATCTTCATCCCATCTCCGGAGAAAATACGATGCTGAAATTTACCGCAGAACACGAATGGCTGAAGTTCGAAGGCGATATCGCCACCGTTGGCATTACCAGCCACGCCGCTGAACAGCTTGGCGATCTCGTCTTCGTCGAATTGCCGGAAGTGGGCGCCACCTTCTCCAAGGATGGCGACGCGGCGACCGTTGAATCCGTCAAGGCGGCTTCCGATGTCTATTGTCCGCTGGATGGCGAAGTGGTGGAAATCAACCAGGCCATCGTCGACGATCCCTCGCTGGTCAATTCGGACCCGCAGGGCGCCGGCTGGTTCTTCAAGCTGAAGCTTTCCAACGTCGCGGATGCCGATACGCTGCTCGACGAAGCAGCCTACAGGGAGCTGATCGCGTAATGACGACGCCCACAGAATTCCATTTCACCGACTATCAGCCCTATGATTTCGCCAATCGACGTCACATCGGGCCGTCGCCGTCGGAAATGGCTGACATGCTGAAGGTCGTTGGCTACAAGAGCCTCGACGCCCTGATCGACGCCACCGTTCCCTCCTCCATCCGCCAGAAGGTGCCGCTGACCTGGGGTGCAGCGCTGACCGAACGCGAGGCGCTCGACCGCCTGCGCGAAACGGCCAACAAGAACCAGGTGCTGACCTCGCTGATCGGCCAGGGCTATTACGGTACAATCACCCCGCCGGTGATCCAGCGCAACATTCTGGAAAACCCGGCCTGGTACACCGCCTATACGCCTTACCAGCCAGAAATCAGCCAGGGCCGTCTTGAGGCGCTGCTGAACTACCAGACCATGGTCTGCGATCTGACCGGCCTCGATGTCGCCAATGCATCGCTGCTCGATGAAGCGACCGCCGCTGCCGAAGCAATGGCCATGTGCCAGCGCGTTGCCAAGTCCAAGGCGACCGCCTTCTTCGTGGACGCCAATTGCCACCCGCAGACTATCGCGCTGATTGAGACCCGTGCAGCCCCGCTCGGCTGGAAGGTGATCGTTGGCAACCCGTTCACCGATCTCGATCCGGTCGACGTGTTCGGCGCTATCTTCCAGTATCCCGGCACCCACGGCCATGTCAGCGACTTCTCGGGCCTGATTTCCCGCCTGCACCAGACCGGTGCCATCGCCGCCGTCGCCGCCGATCTTCTGGCGCTGACGCTGTTGAAGTCACCCGGTGAAATGGGCGCGGATATCGCCATCGGCACCTCGCAGCGTTTCGGCGTTCCGGTCGGTTACGGCGGTCCGCATGCGGCTTACATGGCCGTCAAGGATGCGCATAAGCGCTCCATGCCTGGCCGTCTGGTCGGGGTCTCGGTCGATGCGCGCGGCAATCGCGCCTATCGCCTGTCGCTACAGACCCGCGAGCAGCATATCCGCCGCGAAAAGGCCACCTCCAACATCTGCACCGCACAGGTGCTCTTGGCCGTCATGGCGTCGATGTACGGCGTCTTCCACGGCCCGCAGGGCATCAAGGCCATAGCCCAGCAGACCCACCAGAAGGCCGTTCTGATGGCCAAGGGGCTGGAAAAGCTCGGCTACGTCATCGAGCCGGAGACCTTCTTCGACACCATCACCGTCGAAGTCGGTCATATGCAGGGCGTCATCCTGCGCTCTGCTGTTGCGGAAGGCGTGAACCTGCGCAAGGTCGGCGCGACCAAGATCGGCATGAGCCTTGACGAGCGCACGCGCCCTGCGACGCTTGAGGCCGTCTGGCGCGCATTCGGCGGCAATTTCTCGATCTCGGATTTCGAGCCGGAGTATCGTCTGCCGAAGGAACTGCTGCGCACCAGCCAGTACATGACGCATCCGATCTTCCACATGAACCGTGCCGAAAGCGAGATGACCCGTTACATCCGCCGTCTTTCGGACCGTGATCTGGCGCTCGACCGCTCGATGATCCCGCTCGGTTCCTGCACCATGAAGCTGAACGCAACTGCGGAGATGCTGCCGATCACCTGGCCGGAATTTTCCGACATCCATCCCTTCGTGCCGGCCAATCAGGCGCTCGGCTACAAGGAGATGATCGATGACCTCTCGGAAAAGCTGTGCTCGGTCACCGGTTACGACGCCTTCTCCATGCAGCCGAATTCCGGCGCGCAAGGGGAATATGCGGGGCTCCTGACCATCCGCAACTACCACATCGCCAATGGCGGCGCACATCGCGACGTTTGCCTCATTCCAACCTCGGCGCATGGCACCAATCCAGCCTCCGCGCAGATGGTCGGCATGAAAGTGGTGCCGGTGAAAGTGCGGGAAAATGGCGATATTGATATCGACGATTTCCGAGCAAAAGCAGAGCAGTATGCGGAAAACCTCTCGTGCTGCATGATCACCTATCCGTCCACCCATGGCGTGTTTGAGGAGACGGTTCGCGAGATTTGCGAGATCACCCATAAACACGGTGGTCAGGTCTATCTCGACGGCGCCAACATGAACGCCATGGTCGGTCTTGCCCGTCCCGGCGATATCGGTTCCGACGTCAGCCACCTCAACCTGCACAAGACCTTCTGCATCCCGCATGGCGGCGGCGGTCCGGGCATGGGGCCGATCGGCGTCAAGGCGCATCTTGCTCCCTATCTTCCCGGCCATCCGACGACGGACGGTCGTGAAGGTGCGGTTTCGGCTGCCCCCTTCGGCTCGCCGTCGATCCTGCCGATTTCCTGGAGCTACTGCCTGATGATGGGCGGCGAAGGGCTGACGCAGGCGACCAAGGTTGCGATCCTCAACGCCAACTACATCGCCGAACGGCTGAAGGGCGCTTACGACGTGCTCTACAAGTCCGAAACGGGACGTGTGGCGCATGAGTGCATCATCGACACCCGCCCGCTGGCAGACAGCTGCGGCGTGACGGTGGACGACGTTGCAAAGCGTCTCGTCGACTGCGGTTTCCATGCGCCGACCATGAGCTGGCCGGTTGCCGGCACGCTGATGATCGAGCCGACGGAATCCGAGACCAAGGCGGAAATCGACCGTTTCTGCGATGCCATGCTGGCGATCCGCGAGGAAGCCCGCGACATCGAGGAAGGCCGTGCGGACAAGACCAACAATCCGCTGAAGAACGCGCCGCACACGGTGGAAGATCTCGTCGGCGAGTGGGATCGTCCCTACAGCCGCGAACAGGGTTGCTTCCCGCCCGGCGCCTTCCGCATCGACAAATACTGGTCGCCGGTCAACCGCATTGACAATGTCTATGGCGACCGCAACCTCATCTGCACCTGCCCGCCGATGGAGGCTTATGCCGAGGCCGCCGAATAAAGGCATCGGTACGAACGAACTTATGAAGGCCCGGAGCGATCCGGGCCTTTTTCGTTCCGGACACAAGCCCCAAGACTGCGCTACCACGTCACATGCGATTGATCGTAACCCGTTCCATGCTAAACCGGATGCTGCAATTTAAGCGGTGATGGAGTTTGAATGCGTTTGATTTGCCTGAATGGTTGGGGCGGAAAGCTCCATGACGAGCTTGTTCCCTATATCTCCGCGTCCGATCCCGACATTCTATGTTTGCAGGAAGTGGTGCATACACCGGCAGCCGAAGAGGACTGGCTGAGCTATCGCGATGACGGTAGGGACCTGCCACAAAGGGCGAACTTCCTTCGCGATGTCGAAGAAGCCCTACCCGATCATCTTGCAATCTTTTGCCCGGCGGCACAGGGTGACCTCTGGCACGGGGAGACACGATATCCCTCACAATGGGGGCTGGCGACTTTCGTGCGTAAATCCATCGCGATTGTTGCGCAGGCTCAAGGTTTTGTGCACGGCTGCTTTTCTGCGAATGGATACGGAGATCACCCGCGTTCGCGCACGGGCCATGCTGTCAGGGTTTTCGACTTCACGACCGGCCAGCCAGCCGTCATCGCCCATATGCATGGGCTGCGTGACCCCAACGGTAAACAGGATATTCCCGCCCGTCTGATGCAGGCAAAACGCCTCGTGAAACTCGTCAAAGACATCGCGGAGGATGGTGACCGGATCATCGTCTGCGGCGATTTTAATGTTCTGCCTGAGAGCGACACCTTCACGGTATTGAAGGAACTGGATCTCATCGAACTCGTCACAACACGTGGTTTCACAGACACGCGCACCTCGCACTATGCCAAACAAAACCGTTTTGCAGATTACATGCTGGTCAATCCGGTTGTGCAGGTCGATCACTTTGATGTGGTGAGACAGCCAGAAGTCTCGGATCATTGCCCCTTGCTGCTCGAATTCAGCTAGAGGCTTAAGCCGCCTTATCGGTCGTTGCCTCACGTCGCGGCTGGGTCAGCGCACCAGCCGGATATCGCTCGTCACCACCGTCTTGCCGCTCCTGCCGTCCTTGTCGGTCGTGCGAAGCCGCAGGCCGTTTTGCCCGACTTTTTCGATTGTCATGGCTGCGACGCGGTCACCGTTGATGTCGCGGTGCCAGCGAACCGTCAGATTGATTGCATTTCCCTGTCGCGTACCGGAAAGGGCAGACGGTCGGCCGGAGGGTCCGGTGTAAGCGCCGCTGTAACGTCCACCTTTCTCCGACAGGTCGGCCGCAATTGCGCGCCTGACCACCAGAAGGCCACGGCATGTGCCGGACATATTGAGCGACGAGGTCCCCGCTTTGGAATTCAGCGTACAATTGACGTTGATTGGCGGCGTGCCAATCCGGGTGATCACGGTTCCCTTCCCCGCCCATGTGCCTTTCAGCGACGAGAGGAATTCGCGTTCGTCCGCTAATGCCGGCTGCACACCGAGCAGCCCTGCAAAAAATAAACTCGTGATAGCCTTCGTTTTCATGGCGCGTATCCAATTTTTCACGAAGACTAACTCGCTTGCGCCGTCAAACGTTCCTCCGGTTTATTTAGCAACTGTCAAAAAATTCGAGAGGCTCATGTTTCTGTCGTGCCGATGCAACCAAATGCAGGCATAGATGTTTCTCGCCAGCGTCGATCAATTTCTGATCACCTACCGCATATTTTTCGGAGCATATTTCATGACGACGATCGGCGTTTTGGCACCGCGCGGCAGCCTCCCCTCCGGCGGTCTGCCTCGCAGCGGTGGTATGTCAGACCGCACGCTTTTTGCCCTTGCGGCGCTTAATTTCTTTCTGGCCGATGCCCGCGACGGGCTAGGTCCGTTCCTGGACGCATTTTTGGCGACACAGGGCTGGTCATCGCTTTCGCTGGGGATGATCGCCACGGTCGGCGGCCTCGTCGGTCTGCTTGCCACACCGCTCTGCGGCGCGTTGGTGGACGGCACGACGTGGAAAAGAACGTTGATTGCCATCCCCGTCGTTCTCGTGACCGTCGGAGCGCTGATTACGCTGATTTTTCCCGATGCGTGGATCGTCTGGACCGGCCAGATCATGACTGCGGTTGTCGGCGCCGTCGTGGGACCGGCTCTGGCCGGACTGACGCTTGGTCTGGTCGGTGAACGCCTGTTCTCCCGTCAGATATCGCAAAACGAATTCTGGAACCATGGCGGCAATTTCGCATCGCTCTTCGCCACTTACGTTGCCGTTTCCTTCTTCGGCCTGCATGGCGTCATCGGACTGATGCTTCTGACGGCTGCCGGCGCACTTGTTGCCGCCGCCGCCATCGACCCCGACAGGATCGACCACAAGGTGGCGCGAGGCCTTGGCGAAGACAAGGGCGAACCGGGGCCCTCAGGCATCAACGTGCTGCTTCACGAACGCGGTCTGATATTCCTCGCGATCATTCTTCTCATCTTCCACTTCGGCAACGCGCCGATGGGGCGGCTTATCGCGCAGAATTTTGCCATCGAACTGCAGACACCATTCCGCACGACAGCGATCATTACTGGCGTCGCGCAATTTGCCATGATCTTCGTTGCGGCCCTGGCGCCGTGGCTTATCCGTCGCTTCGGTCTTGCGACGGTGTTCCTGATCGCGCTTGCGGCCCTGCCGATCCGCGGTCTGCTGGCTTCCGCCTTCACCGATTTCTGGGTAATCTTTCCGGTACAGTTGCTTGATGGTATCGGTGCCGGCCTTCTGGGCATCGTGACGCCTGTGGCCGCCGAACGCATTCTCAAGGGAACCGGCCGGTTCAATGTCGGCCTTGCAAGCGTCATGATGGTGCAAGGCATTGGTGCGTCCCTCAGCAACGTCGTTGCCGGCTGGCTGGTCACCAAAGGCGGTTACGCCCTTTCGCACTTGGTCGGCGGCGGCATATCGGCCATCGCTATCGCCCTCTTCTTCATCTACCGAAACGAGATCGCCCCGAAGCAGGCCGACGAAGCACTGCCTCAGTAAAACCGTACAAATAAAAAAGGAGGCCTCACGGCCTCCTTAATCCAACCCGTGCAAATTTCGGTTTTACCCGACGAAAGCGCGCTCGATGACGAACTCGGCAGGCTTGTTATTCGCACCTTCGTTAAGGCCGGCCTTTTCAAGAAGCTCCTTCGTGTCCTTCAGCATGGCCGAAGAACCGCAGATCATGCCGCGATCGATCGCGGGATCGAGTGCGGGAACACCCAGATCCGCAAACAGCTTGCCGTTCTCAATCAGCGAGGTGATGCGGCCCTTGAAGGGATAATCCTCGCGCGTGACAGTCGCATAGTGCTTGAGCTTGTCGCCGACGATCTCGTTCAGGAATTCATGGTTCCTGATTTCCTCGACCAGGTCGAAACCGTATTTCAATTCGGCCACATCGCGGCAGGTATGGGTGAGGATGACCTCTTCAAACTTTTCATAGGTCTCCGGATCGCGGATCAGGCTTGCGAAAGGTGCGATGCCGGTGCCGGTCGAGAACATATAGAGCCGTCTGCCTGGTGTCAGCGCATCCAGAACCAGAGTGCCTGTCGGCTTCTTGCGCATAAGCACGGTGTCGCCGGGCTTGATCGCCTGAAGATGCGAGGTCAACGGGCCATCCGGAACCTTGATCGAGAAGAATTCAAGTTCCTCGTCCCAGGCAGGGCTGGCGATGGAATAGGCGCGGTAGATCGGCTTTTCGCCGACCATCAGGCCGATCATGGCGAATTCGCCGGAGCGGAAGCGGAAGCCGGCCGGACGCGTCATGCGGAAGCGGAACAGGTGATCCGTATAGTGTTCCACCGACAAAACTGTCTCGGCGTAAACACCATCGGGTATCTTGATCGCGAAATCTTCCGTCTTGGCTGGCGCGTTCATTTCAGGTTCCGTCCATTCATTCGATAAGCGACATTCTTCGACCGGGCAATTATACCATTTTTGCCGCGGTTTGAAGGCATGAGAATATCAATACTGCCATGCGCGCAGAAAATATGCATCTAAAACTCATATTTCCGCGCAACGCGTCATTGGGCCGCACGGCGGCGCCAGCTATAGGCCTCTCCACCGTTGGCCGGAAGGGCCGCCGGCTGGTAATAGACCGGGATTTCCGGCAGGCGATTTTCGGACAGGCGGCGGATCGCCGTCTCGTTCGTGACCGCAAAGCTGGTGAAGCCGGTGCGCAGCATCAGCGGCACCTGGTCGATCAAAACATCGCCAACCGCCCTCACCTCGCCGGCAAAATCAAGACGGCTGCGCAGCAACGAGGCATGGCTGAAACCCCGCCCGTCATTGAAGGCCGGGAAGCTGACGGCGACAAGGTCGATGCGGTCGAGATAGGGCTCGAGCCGGGTGACATCGTCGGCAGGCGCAATCAGAACGCCGAGGCCGACATCATTGCTTTCGGCCGCCCGGACAAGGAAATCAGCGAGCGGCAGCACCGGTTTCTGCTCGGCAGTTGCGTTCACTTCTTCCGTTTCGATCACCCAGGGATCGTTTTCCACGAAGCCGTCGCGGTTCCAGATTTTCGTCATGGCAATCTCCTCAGGCGGCTTCAGCGGCGGAACCGTAGAGCGCATCCTTGAACGGCTGCGGTCCGACGCGGCGATAGGCTTCGAGGAAGGTTTCTTCCTTCGAAAGACGCAAGCCCAGATAGGTGTCGACGATGGTTTCCACCGCGTCGGTGACTTTTTCCGGCTCGAAACCGCGGCCAATAATCTCACCAATCGAGGTGTTTTCATCACCCGATCCGCCAAGCGTGATCTGGTAGAGTTCCGCACCCTTCTTCTCAACACCCAGAAGGCCGATATGGCCGACATGGTGGTGGCCGCAGGCATTGATGCAGCCGGAAATCTTGATCTTAAGCTCGCCGATTTCCGCCTGACGTTCCGGCGCGCCAAAACGGGTAGAGATTTCCTGCGCCACCGGAATGGAGCGCGCATTGGCAAGCGCGCAATAGTCCAGCCCAGGACAGGCAATGATATCGGTGATCAGCCCGGCATTGGCAGTCGCCAGTCCGGCTCCTACAAGTGCGCGATAGACCGGCTCGAGATCGGCCAGCGCCACATGCGGCAGGATGATGTTCTGCTCGTGGCTGATGCGGATTTCGTCAAACGCGTATTCGGCGGCGATATCGGCGACGAGTTCCATCTGCTCGTCGGTCGCATCGCCGGGAATGCCGCCAATCGGCTTCAGGGAAATCGTCACCATGCCGTAGTCCGGATGCTTATGCGGCTGGACGTTCTGCTCGACAAAACGGGCAAAACCTTCATCCGCCCGCTTCCAGCGCGCCAGGCTCTCCCAGCCTTCAGGGCGGTCCTTCAGTGCTGGCGGTGCAAAATAGGCGGTGATGGCTGCAATATCGGCATCCGGCAGCTTCAATTCCGTGTTTTTCAGCTCCGCGAATTCAACCTCAACCTGGCGGGCCAGTTCTTCTGCGCCGGTTTCATGCACGAGGATCTTGATACGCGCCTTGTATTTGTTGTCGCGGCGGCCGTGCAGGTTGTAAACGCGCATGACGGCCGTGGTATAGGACAGCAGGTCTTCTTCCGGCAGGAAGTCGCGGATCTTCTTGGCGATCATCGGCGTACGGCCCTGCCCGCCGCCGACATAGACGGCAAAACCAATCTCGCCCTTGTCGTTCTTTTTCAGATGCAGGCCGATATCGTGAACCTGAATCGCGGCGCGGTCGCGCTCGGCGCCCGTTACAGCGATTTTGAACTTGCGCGGCAGGAACGAGAACTCCGGATGCACGGAAGACCATTGACGCAGGATTTCCGCATAAGGACGCGGATCGGCGACCTCGTCTGCGGCGGCGCCCGCGAAATGGTCGGCGGTCACGTTGCGAATGCAGTTACCCGAGGTCTGCAGCGCATGCATTTCCACGCTTGCCAGTTCGGAGAGGATATCGGGCGTGTCGGACAGGCGCGGCCAGTTGTACTGAATGTTCTGGCGGGTGGTGAAGTGGCCGTAACCCCGGTCATATTTGCGGGCGATATGGGCCAGCATCCGCATCTGCTGCGAATTCAGCGTGCCGTAGGGAATGGCGACGCGCAGCATATAGGCATGGAGCTGGAGATAGACACCGTTCATAAGGCGCAGCGGCTTGAACGCGTCCTCGGCAAGCTCGCCGGACAACCGGCGCTCGACCTGATCGCGAAACTGTGCCACGCGGCCTTCAACAAATGCGTGATCGAACTCGTCGTAACGGTACATATTCTTCCTCAGACTGCGATGAATGCTGCATCGGCCGGCTTGAAGCCGTTGGCATAGTGCATGGTCGGGCCAGCGGCGCGAATACGCTCACGAAGCCGCGTCGGCCAAAGCTTGCCATTCTCCTCCACCACGTCGATGACATTCACGTCAACGACCTTGTTGGCGGAAAAATCCCGCTTGCCGATTTCCTCGAACGAAGCGACGGCCTCTGCGTGGCGGGCGACGATTGCGTCCTGCAGGTTCTCCGTCCATTCGCCATTGGCATCGAGCCATACAGCGATCCCATCGCCCAGGCGGTTGGCGGTCAAAACCTTGTCAGCCATTTGCATACTCCCTTTTAAGGTTCGCTGGCCGCGCAACAAGCGCGAGCGCCTCGGACCTGTCAAAATTGGCGCCCGCCACCGCATCGCCGATGATGACCATGACCGGACCGGTCAGTTCGTCGCGATGTTCGAGGTCGGGCAGATCGTTCAAAGTGCCATGCAGCAGGCGGCGATCCGCGCGGCTGGCATTTTCGATGACGGCCACCGTCGTTTCCACGCCGAGACCTGCCTCGATCAGCCTTGTCGCGACCGAAGCGGCAACGCTGCGGCCCATATAGACGGCAATCGTCGCACCAGAGACGGCAAGACGCGCCCAATCGGGCAGGACATCGCCGGTCAGATCGTGGCCGGTGGTGAAAATCAGCGACGAGGCGACACCGCGCAGCGTCAGCGGCAATTCGAAATCCGCAGCGGCGGCAAAGGCCGAAGTGATGCCGGGCACGATCTCGTAACCGATGCCAGCGTCACGCAACGCCGCCATCTCCTCGCCCGCCCGGCCATAAACCAGCGGATCACCGGATTTGAGGCGAACGACGCGCTTGCCATCCTTGCCGAGACGCACCAGCAGGTGGTTGATCTCATCCTGCGACTTCGTATGGCAGCCCTTGCGCTTGCCGACAGACAGTCTTTCGGCATCGCGGCGACCCATATCGACGATCGCCTGCGGTACCAGCGCATCATAAACGATGACGTCGGCCTCCATCAACACGCGCTGCGCGCGCAGCGTCAACAGGTCTTCCGCACCGGGGCCAGCGCCGACAAGCCAGACGCGGCCTTCACTGCGTTCGGGCGATTGCAACAGACGGTTGGCGGCATCGCGGGCGGAAAGCGTATCGCCGAGAGCGACGGCATCTGCGACAGCACCGGAAAAGAACCGCCGCCAGAAATTGCGTCTCAATGCTCCCTTGGGCACGTTTTTTTCCGCCGCATCACGATACTGCACCGCAAGGCGGGCAAGCTTGCCAAGCGACGGTGACAGCATCTGGTCGATACGCACGCGGATCATCTGGGCGAGAACCGGCCCTGCCCCTTCGGTGCCAATGGCGATGGCGACGGGCGCGCGGGCGACAAGCGCCGGGGTGAAGAAATCGCAAAATTCCGGCTGGTCCACCGCATTGGCGGGGATTTTCTTAGCGCGCGCAGCCGTAACTATCTCGCGGTCCAGCGCCTCGTCCCCGGTGGCGGCAAAAACCAGCGTCGCGCCTTCGATCAACTGGCTGGAGAAACCCAAAGCCCGATGATCAATGCCGTTCTCGCGGAGATAGCGCACAAAATCCGCTTCCGGCTTGTTGGCATAGGCAATGATATGCGCATTGGTATTGGCGAGAAGCCTCACCTTCGCGAACGCTTCATCACCATTACCGAACACAGCGACCTGCCGTCCCTCAACCCGGAAGAAGGCGGGGAAGGTAGAAAGGCGGTCGCCAGCAGCGGAAAAATCATGTTCGTTGTGCATTGGACATATATCTCGCATTGCGGTGCAAGATTGAAGAAACAGAAATTCAAGCCTTTCCGACACCTGGATTTTTATTTCTCGAAGACCCCGGTTTTGGAGGAAAACAAACCGGTAGCCCTTTTTCGCGCCTGCGCGAGGCCTGAGAATCCACTCAGAATCCCTTGACAAAGCGGGTACCCGCGCCGAACAAGGAGCAACGATTACCAGTCGATTTCTCCATGCGAAGACCGCTTTTCCTTGAGGCGGCACGAAGGATCAGACCCTTGACCAGCCACACCCTCGCCAACCGCCTTCTTGATGTCATCGAACACGATATTCTGCCCTTGACGGCGCGCGGCGTCAGCCTCGGCAACAAGGTCTTCGGTGCGGCTATCCTGCGCAAATCCGATCTGTCGCTGGTGATAGCGGAGACCAACAACGAGCTGGAAAATCCGCTCTGGCATGGCGAGGTGCACACGCTGAAGCGGTTTTACGAACTCGGCGAAAAACCGAACACCAAGGACCTGATTTTTCTTTCCACCCATGAACCCTGCACCATGTGCATGTCCGCCATCACCTGGGCCGGTTTCGACAATTTCTATTCCTTTTTCAGCCATGAGGATTCCCGCGACGCTTTCGCGATCCCGCACGATCTGAAAATCCTGAAGGAAATTTTTGGGCTGGAGCCGGGCGGATATCGCCGCAGTAACGCCTTCTGGAACTCTTTCTTCATCGCCGATCTGGTGGAGGGCGAAGATGATCCGCTCAAAACCACGCTGAAGGCGCAGACGGCCCGTATCAAGGCCGCTTATGACGATCTTTCCACCAGCTATCAGTCGTCAAAAAGCGGTAACGACATTCCGTTGAATTAGAGCCCTTCCAGGCGGTTTTCCGTCAGGATAATGCGCAAAAAAGCGAAGAACGAAGGTTTGAGACATATGGAAGCCTCGAAGGATATTTCCCGCCTGATCGAGATCATGGAAGCCCTGCGCCGGCCGGAAACCGGTTGCCCGTGGGATGTTGTGCAAACCTTCGAGACGATCAAGCCCTATACCATTGAAGAAGCTTATGAAGTCGCCGACGCCATCGAGCGCAAGGACATGGACGATCTTTGCGAGGAACTGGGCGACCTTCTCTTGCAGGTGGTTTTCCACGCCCGCATTGCCGAGGAACGGGGTGAATTCGCCTTTGGCGACGTGGTTGAGGCCGTCACCTCGAAGATGATCCGCCGCCATCCGCATGTCTTTGCCGTTTCCGAGGCCGATACACCTGACAGCGTCAAGCTGCAATGGGACCGGATCAAGGCCGAGGAAAAGCGCGAACGGGCTGAGCGCCGCGCGCGGCGGGGCATCACCGAGGATTTCAAGGCCGGGTTTCTGGGCGGCGTGCAGCGCAGCCAGCCGGCGCTCACCGAGGCCCTGAAGCTGCAGGAACAGGCCGCGCGCGCCGGTTTCGACTGGTCAGATCCCGCTCCCATTCTCGACAAGATCGAGGAGGAAATCGCCGAATTGCGTGAGGCGCTGGCGGAGGGGAAACCGGAGAAAGTTTCGGACGAACTCGGCGATCTGATCTTTGCCCTCGTCAATATTGGCCGGCATGTCAAAGCCGATCCGGAAGATGCGCTGCGCGGCACCAATACGAAATTCCGTAGGCGTTTCAATCACATCGAAACGTCGCTCACCGAAAATGGCGAGACGCTGGAAGAAGCGAGCCTTGAGCGGATGGAAGACCTGTGGCAGGCGGCAAAACGCATCGAGCGCTCGCTCGATACCGTTTCGTCCTAATCACCGGATATGCCCGAAAAATAGGAGCGCCCGGCGCTCCCGAGACTGGTGACGTGAGGGAAGCTCCGCCATCGTTCTCGAAGCCCTCAGCGCTCCCAGTCCTCGCGTTCGCGGATGGTAACTTTACCAAGCTTGCGCTCCAGCTCGGCGGCCTGCGTTTCCGACAGGCGCACATCGAGCGCCACCGATCCGTCCTCATGGTCTTCACGGGCATCCACGATGGAATTGCTGTAGACCCAGGAAATCAGCGACAGCTGCTCAACGGAAAGCACGACGGTCGTTTCCGTCAGCACACCGGAGAGGCGCTTTGAAATCTCGTCCATCAGGGCATCGACGCCCTCACCCGTGATTGCCGAAACGGCGCGAATATCCGAGCGGCCTTCGGCGCGCTGCATGATGGCGTCATGCGCTTCCGGCTCGAGACGGTCGACCTTGTTCCAGACCTCGATGATGCGCTTTTCGGCCTCCTTCTCGTCAATGCCGAGATCGCCGAGAATACGTAGCACATCCGCAGACTGTGCGGCATTATCCGGATCGGACATGTCGCGCACATGCAGAACGAGATCGGCTTCAAGCACTTCTTCCAGCGTTGCACGGAAGGCGGCGACGAGATGCGTCGGCAGGTCGGAAATGAAGCCCACCGTGTCGGACAGGATGACGGTGCGGCCATGCGGCAGCTTCATCCGGCGCAGCGTCGGATCGAGCGTCGCGAACAGCATGTCCTCCGCCAGAACGCCCGCGCCGGTGATACGGTTGAACAGCGTGGATTTACCGGCATTGGTGTAACCGACCAGCGCCACGATCGGATGCGGCACCTTGCGGCGCTTGGCGCGGTGAAGCTGGCGGGTGCGCACCACCTGCTCCAGTTCCTTCTCGAGCTTGACGATGCGATCCTGCAGCAATCGTCTGTCGGCCTCGATCTGAGTTTCACCCGGACCACCCATGAAGCCCGCACCACCGCGCTGGCGCTCAAGGTGGGTCCAGCTCCTGACGAGGCGGCCCTTCTGGTAGTTCAGATGCGCGAGATCAACCTGCAACGTGCCCTCCTTGGTGGAGGCGCGGCGGCCGAAGATTTCAAGGATGAGACCCGTGCGGTCGATGACCTTGGCATTCCACTGCTTTTCGAGATTTCGCTGCTGCACCGGGGTCAGCGGATGATCGACGATCACCAGGCCGGAATCCGTCTCATCGAGCAGATGGCCAATTTCCTCGATCTTGCCGGTGCCGAACAATGTCGCCGGGCGCGGCTGGTTCACCGAAACGATGAGACCCTGCGTCACCTCCAGATCGATGGCGAGCGCCAGACCCTTGGCTTCCTCAAGCTTGGCTTCAACGGAACGGCCGGGAGCGACGGGGCCTGCCGCCGCATCGCGATTTTCGCGCTGCTGCTTGAGGACGGGCACGAGGACAACCGCGCGCATGTCGTCGCGGCGCTTTTCCTGCTCCGGAATGATCGATTCGTTCGAAGTGTCGCGCGTCGAAATGGGCTCAGCCTTATCCAGAAAGAAGATTGCGGCCGACCGCATCCGCGCGGGCGGCCATGGGAATTAACCTGACGGAACGGGAAATGTTCCCGGTCCGGGTCAGTCTATATCGAATATCCGTCGAGGGAGCCGATCAGGCCGCGCCTTCTTCGCTTTCGAACATCTGCATCGGCTGGCCCGGCATGATGGTGGAGATCGCATGCTTGTAGACCAGCTGCGAATGACCGTCACGGCGCAAAAGCACGCAGAAATTGTCGAAGGAGGTGACAACGCCCGTCAGCTTGACGCCGTTGATCAGGAAAATCGTGAGCGAAATCTTCTGCTTACGAACGGTATTGAGGAAGAGATCCTGAAGGTTTTGAGAACGTTCCGCCATAGCGCCGCTTCTTTCTTTTTTGCCGGCAGGGATACCGGAAAATAATCAATCAATAATAAGCCGGCCAAGTCTTGTCCCCCGCTTGGCTGACCTCAAACTCTGGTATCAAATCATGTTCCGTTCCGCAACGGTCAAAACAGCCTGACGGGTACGAGTATTGACCCGCATTTTCGATTCGGGACAGTCAAAAATATTGTATCGAAACACGGAAAAGTTGTTCCACGTCGCGCACCGCATCGGCGGATGCAAAGAGCACGACACGGTCCTTCGCCTTGATTTTCGTGCTGCCGTCAGGACGGATCACCACACCGTCGCGATAGATCGCGCCGATGCGCACGCCTTCGGGCATATCGATGTCGCGGAAGGATTGGCCGACCAGCGGCGATGTCTCCAGCGCCTCCGCCTCGATTACCTCCGCCGAACCGCGCTGGACGGCGTAGACAGAGCGGATGCGACCCTTGCGCACGTGCTGAAGCACACGGGAGATCGTCACGGCCCTGGGGTTGATATAGGCATCGAGCCCCAGAGAACGGGCGACATCGTGGAATGACGTGCTGTTCAAGAGCGCCAGATTCGATTTGCAGCCGAGCTGCTTTGCAATGACGGCGGCCAGAATATTGGTCTGGTCATTGTTGGTGAGCGTTACAATCAGGTCGGCGTCCTGAATATCGGCCTGCATCAGGATTTTCTGATCGAGCGCCGAACCATGCATGACGATGGTGTGGCTCAACTGCTCAGATGCGGCAACCGCCCTGTCGCGGTCCGACTCGATGATCTTCACCCGCGTCTTCGGCTGCATCTCCTCGATCTTGTGCGCGACGAAATGGCCGATATTACCGGCACCCGCAATCACGATGCGCTGCGCTTCCTGCTCCTCGTGACCGAAGAGGCTTAAGGTACGGCGGGCGTGCTGGCGCTGGCAGATGACATAGGCAAGGTCGCCCACCCGCAACTGTTCCGAAGAATGCGCCACCTTCAGAATACCATCCCGGTAAACGCCAACCACTGTGGCGATAAGGTCGGGAAAGAGGCTGGAGAGTTGCTGCAGCGGTGTGTTGATGACAGGGCAATCTTCCATGCACTCGATGGCCAGCATGTAGATCGTATCTTCCGCGAACCGCACAACGTCGGTTGCGCCCGGAAAAGCGATACGCCGCAGTACCATCTTGCCGACTTCAACTTCCGGAGAAATCGTCACATCGATGGACATGTTCTCGCGGCTGAAGAGATCGGCATATTCCGGCTTCAGATAGCTCTGGTCGCGGATGCGGGCGATCTTGGTCGGCACGCTGAAGAGCGCATGCGCCACCTCACAGGCGACGATATTGATCTCGTCATGCAGCGTAACGGCGATGATCATGTCGGCCTGGTCGGCACCGGCCTTGGCCAGCATGTCGGGATGGGCGCCATGGCCGACATAACCGCGCACGTCCAGCGTCTCGGTTATGGCGGTAATAAGCGGCGCAGCGGTATCGATGACCGATACCTCATTATCCTCCCGTGACAATTGTTCGGCGATGCCGTAACCCACCTGCCCTGCGCCGCAAATGATGACTTTCATGCTGTCTCTCTGACGGAATAATCGGTTACGGCAAAGCGCCTAGATTCCTTATACGCCGAGAGATTTCAGTTTGCGATGCAGCGCCGACCGTTCCATGCCGACAAATTCCGCCGTGCGCGAAATATTGCCGCCGAAGCGGTTGATCTGGGCCATCAGGTAGTCCCGCTCGAACATTTCACGCGCTTCGCGCAGCGGCAGGGTCATGATGTGCTGATCGCCCTGCGCCGAAATCTTCGGCAGCATGTCGCCAATATCCGCCGGCAGCATGTCGGCCGAGATCGGCGCTTCGCCGCCTTCGGGCCGCGCCAGAATCATCAGCCGCTCGATATTGTTGCGGAGCTGGCGGATGTTGCCCGGCCAGTCATGGGTCTGGAGAACGGCCATGGCGTCATCCCCGATCTTGCGCGGGCGAATGCCAGCCTGTTCGGAAATCTGCCGCATGAACATGTCGACGAGGAAGGGGATATCTTCGCGGCGCTCGGAAAGCGCCGGCACCTTCACCGGCACCACCGCGAGGCGATGATAGAGGTCCTCGCGGAACTGGCCTTCGGCGATCAGGCTTTCGAGATGGTGGGCGGTCGAGGAAATGATGCGCACATCCACCTTCACCCGCTTGCCGCCGCCGACACGCTCGAATTGCTGGTCGACCAGCACGCGCAGGATTTTGTTCTGCGTCTCGCGCGGCATTTCGCCGACTTCATCGAGATAAAGAACGCCGCGATGGGCTTCTTCCAAGGCGCCTACCTTGCGTGGCTGTCCGGGCAGGCCTTCCGTGCCGAAAAGCGCGATTTCCATGCGGTCGGGCGTGATCGTCGCGGCATTGAGCGCCACGAAAGGTCCTGTAGCGCGCGAGGATTTCTTGTGCACCATGCGCGCCACCAGCTCCTTGCCGGAGCCGGAGGGGCCGAGGATCATGATGCGGCTGTTGGTGGGGGCCACCCTGTCAATGGTCTGGCGAAGCTGCGACACGGCAAGTGACGCACCAACGAGTTCAACCGCGTCACCGGTGCGTTTCTTGAGTTCCTGAACCTCGCGCTTCAGCTTGGAGTTTTCCAGCGCCCGCTCGGCGATCAGGATCAGCCGGTCGGCCTTGAACGGCTTTTCGATAAAGTCGAAAGCGCCACGCTTGATGGCGTTGACGGCGGTTTCGATATTGCCGTGACCGGAAATCATGACGACAGGAATTTCGGGATGGCGGCTCTTGATTTCGTCCAGCAGCGCCAGACCGTCGAGCTTCGAACCCTGCATCCAGATATCGAGAAAGATCAGGCGCGGCACCCGTTCCGAAATGGCGGCCAGCGCGCTGTCGCTGTCGAACGCCATGCGGGTCTCGTGTCCCTCGTCGGAAAGAATGCCCGCTACGATTTCGCGAATGTCCGCCTCGTCATCCACGACCAGAATATCAGACGCCATATGCTGCTTCCTTGTTATTTTCGCTGCCGACCGCCTCGATATAGGGCAGCAGCACTCGGATCATGGCGCCATGGCCATGGTCGAATTCGGCCGGGGCATCATGGAGCTCCAGATACCCGCCATGTTCTTCGATGATTTTCTTGACGATGGCGAGGCCGAGGCCTGTGCCCTTGTCCCGCATCGTCATATAGGGTTCGAGAATGCGGTGACGGTTCTCGACGGGAAGGCCGCGGCCATTGTCGATGATGTCAGCCACGAAACGGGAATTGGCTTCGTCGAAGGATGCACGCACCAGGATTTTACCCGGACGCTTGTCGCCTTCCACCGCCTCGATGGCTTCCGTCGCATTCTTGATGAGATTGCCGAACGCCTGTCCCAGCATGCGGGCATCGAACATGCCCTCCAGCGGGATGTCGCCCAGTTCCGTTGAGAATTTCGTGTCGGCGGCGCTGATTTCGCGCAGGAACGCCGCGTCCTTCAAAATCGAACGCAGGTCCGATTTTTCCTTCGTTGGTTTGGGCATACGCGCAAAAGCGGAGAATTCATCCACCATCCGGCCGATATCACCGACCTGCCGGACGATGGTGTCCGTACACTGGTCGAAAATGGCGCGGTCACTCTCATCGATCTGCTTGCCGAAACGGCGCTTGATGCGCTCGGCAGAAAGCTGGATCGGCGTCAGCGGGTTCTTGATTTCATGAGCGATGCGCCGCGCCACATCCGACCATGCGGTGGAGCGTTGGGCGATGACGAGATCGGTGATGTCGTCGAGCGTGATGACATAGCTGTCGCGGCTGTCGCGGGCGTCCTCGCGGGTCACCTGCACATTGAGGGTACGCTCCTTGCCGCGCCGCATGATATTGATCTGCTTGCGGAAGTTGCCGCGCGACCAGGTGTTGGCCTCGGTCACGACCTCTTCGATTTCAGGCGCAATCTCCGACAGTTGCGCACCGATAAGCTGCTCGGAGGTCTGCGCCAAGAACTCTTCGCCCGAGGGATTGACGATGGTGATCTTGCGGTTCTCGTCAACGCCGATAACAGCGGCGGTAACGCCCGACAGCACCGCCTCGATGAAGCGGCGGCGATCGTCGATATCGTCTTTCGCCTCGATGATCTGTTCCTGCTGGCTGCGCAGTTCCGAGACCATCTTGTTGAAGGTGCGCGACAGACGCCCGACGTCGCCATCAACGGCGCGAACGGGCACCAGCACATGCATGTTGCCGGTGGCGACACTGTCTGCGGCGCTGATGAGAAGCCGGATCGGGCGCACGATACGGTCGGCGACTGCGATCGCCGTCCAGATCGCCGCCAGAAGCACGATCAGCGCAAAACCGAGATAGAGGATCGCAAAGGCGATCTGCAGCGGCGCACGGCCTGCCTCCATCGCCTTGTATTCGGCGCGGTTCTCTTCCATCAGCCGCATTGCGCCCATGACCTTGGGATCGACGGCGCGTACCGTGTAAAGGAAGGTTCCGCTAATGCCTTCGAGCTTGATAATCGCGCCAACGAGGTTGGTGATGCCAGGCGGGATCAGCGTCGGCTGACCGGCGGCGGCCTTTTCAAGCGCGTCATGCGGAATGGCGGGAAGCGGTTTTTCCGTCTTGATATCGGCCTGCGCGACGGCGTCGCCGTCTTCCTGCACCAGAAACGCGCCAAGCAGGCCGCGTCCCTTGGCCTGACGGGTCATGAGATCAACGAAGCCGGTGCGGTCTAGATAAAAAAGCGCGCGGTTGCGGTCGAGGTCGGTGGCCATCGACAGGGTCTGACCCTGAAGATAACCGGCATTTTCCATCATATAAGCTTGGGCGATGTTGCTCGACGAATCGACGATCGACTGCGTGCGCAGCGAAAACCAGCGGTCGAGACCGACATTCAGCGTCAGGCTGGCGAAGATGGCGACAAGCACGGCGGGCGTGATCGCCACGATGGAGAAAAGCACGACGATGCGCACGTGCAGACGCGCTGCCGCCCTGCCCTTTTTCCGGGCTTTTAGCAGGCGGTTGATTTCGCGGCCGATCAGAAAGATCAGGCCGATCACGAAGATCGAATTGATGACGACGGAAGCGATGACGACGTTGGATGTCGGCGCAATCGGGGTCACGCCGAGCAGCACGAAGAGGGTAATGATGGCGCAGACGAGGGCGACGCCGGCGAGCACCAGCCCCGGCAGAGCGAAAGACATCCTGCGATCGGCAACCACCATGCCCGCGGCTTCGTCAGCAACGGCGTTTTCGGCGGCGGGTTTCCGCATCAACTACTCCCAATCGCTGGCCAGCCAGCACCACATTCCTGAAGTCAGGCAAGATTCACCGCAGTTCGGCGAATCTCCCTCCCTCCTAGTGTTTTCCAAGCAACACAATGTGGCGAAAATGCAACGACAGATGCGGCCTTGTCAACATTCTCAGCTGGGGCGGGAGCTGCGATACACGGAAACTCCAAGCTCGCGGATTTTCTTGCGTAGCGTATTGCGGTTGAGGCCAAGAAGATCAGCAGCCTTGATCTGGTTGCCGCGTGTCGCCGTCAAGGCGGCGAGAATCAGCGGATATTCCAGTTCGCGCAGCACGCGGTCGTAAAGACCCGGCGGCGGCAAGCCATCACCAAAGCTTGAGAAATAATCCCGCATGTTTTCCTCGACCGCCTGCGAAATGGTGAGCGAGCCGGTACGGACCGCCATCTTGTCGAGCGGGCTGTCCGGGACATCCGACTGCAATTCCTGCTCGATGATTTCGCGGGTGATGACTTCCTGCGGATAAAGCGCCATCAGGCGGCGGATCAGGTTTTCCAGTTCACGCACGTTGCCCGGCCAGGCATAGGCCTTCATGACTTCCAGCGCCTCGGTCTCGAAACGCTTGCCTTCCAGACCTTCCTTTTCACCCTGCTGGATGAAATGGCGCACGAGATCGGGAATATCCTCGGCGCGGTCACGCAGCGGCGGCAGCCGAAGCGGCACGACGTTGAGGCGATAATAGAGGTCCTCGCGGAAGAGGCCCTGATTGATTGACTGCTTCAGATCCTTGTTGGTGGCGGCAACGATGCGGACATCGGTGCGGATCGGCGTGCGCCCACCCACCGTCGTATATTCGCCCTGCTGCAACACGCGCAGCAGGCGTGTCTGGGCATCCATCGGCATATCGCCGATTTCATCGAGGAACAGCGTACCACCTTCGGCCTGTTCAAAACGGCCGGTCGAGCGGTTCTGCGCACCAGTGAAGGCGCCCTTTTCATGGCCGAAAAGTTCGGATTCGATCAGGTCGCGCGGGATTGCCGCCATGTTGATGGCAACGAAGGGGCCGTTGCGGCGCTTGCCGTAATCATGCAGCGCCCGCGCCACCAGCTCCTTGCCGGTGCCGGATTCGCCGGTGATCATCAGCGTCAGGTCGGTCTGCATCAGGCGGGCGAGAACGCGGTAGATTTCCTGCATCGCCGCGGAACGGCCAACGAGCGGCATGCCGTCCTGCATGTCGTCATCAAGCTTGGCCGGCTTGCGCTTCGGCTCCGACAGGGCGCGGCCGATGATGGCGATCAGTTCCGTCAGGTCGAAGGGCTTCGGCAGATAGTCGTAAGCGCCTTTTTCCGAGGCCTTGATGGCGGTCATGAAGGTGTTCTGCGCGCTCATGACAAGAACCGGCAGGTCTGGACGGGCCTTCTTGATGCGCGGCAGAAGGTCGAAGGCGTTTTCATCCGGCATCACGACATCGGTCACGACAAGATCGCCCTCGCCCGCCGAAACCCAGCGCCAGAGCGTTGCGGCATTGGAGGTGATGCGCACGTCGTAACCGGCGCGGCTCAGCGCCTGGTTCAGAACGGTGCGGATTGCGGCATCATCATCGGCGACGAGGATCGTAGCTGTCATAGGTCATTTCCTGTCGTGTTCGGCAAGGTGATGTCGTCGAGCGCCACTTCCGGCGAGACGGGCATCAATACGCGGAAAGTCGTGCGATGGTTCTGGCTGTCGCATTCGACGATGCCGCCATGGGCGCCGATCAGCTTGGCGACAAGCGCTAGGCCCAGGCCCGAACCATTCGTCTTGGTGGTGATGAAGGGATCGAAGAGATGCGGTAAGAGATCGGCCGGAACGCCCGGGCCATTGTCATGCACGCAGAATTCAAGCGGCAGCGAAATGCGCTCGCGGCTGCCGGCGACGGAAAGCCGCATGCCGGGACGGTAGGCGGTGGTCAGCAATATCTCGCCATCCGACTGGTTGCCCACGGCTTCCGCCGCATTCTTCACCAGATTGAGGAAGACCTGAACCAGCTGGTCGCGATTGGCATAGACCGGCGGCAGCGACGGGTCATAGTTCTCGGAAATCTTGATATTGCGGGCAAAACCGGCCTTGGCGATTGCCTTCACATGATCGAGCACGGAATGGATGTTGACCGGTACGCGATCTACCGGCCGCTCGTCGGAAAACACCTCCATGCGGTCGACCAGCGAAACGATGCGGTCGGTCTCATCGCAGATCAGCCGCGTCAGCGCCCGGTCCTCATCGGCAACCGATGTCTCCAGAAGCTGGGCAGCGCCGCGAATGCCTGACAGCGGGTTCTTGATCTCATGCGCGAGCATCGAGGCAAGGCCGGTTACGGAACGGGCAGCCGCGCGATGGGTCAATTGCCGGTCGATCTTGTCGGCCATCGACCGCTCCTGAAAGACGACAACAACCGAACCCGGCTCGCTGACAACGGGCGCCACATAGAGATCGACGAGCTTGTCCTGTCCAAGCCGTGGCGAACTCAGATCGACGCGATATTCATTGACCGGCGCGCGGCGCTCCCGCACCTGATCGATCAGCGCCAGAAGCGGGCTGCCGAAGGGAATGAAGGTGGAAACGCGGTAGCGGGCGAGATGGGAGGCGCTTGCCCCGAAAAAGGCTTCGGCTTCCCAATTGGCAAACGCGATGAAACCTTCGGCATCCACCAGAATGACGGGGTTCTGCACCGCGTTCAGAACCGCCATGGCGAGCGGGTTTGCATCTGCCGGGCTGTGTTTGTCAGCGCTCATGCGGCCTTCCTTGCGGCTTCGCCCGCATTTTTGCAAAGGGCGGAGCGCAGCAGATCGGCCACCTCCACCGTGTCACGCGATGTCATGATTTGAGCCTTGTCGGGCGTGGCGATCTCTGGCGCGAAACGGTCGAGATACCAGCCCAGATGTTTGCGGGCATGCCGGAGACCGGCTTCCCTTCCGTAAAATTCCAGCATCATCTCGTAATGCTCGATGGCAATGGCGGGAATATCGTCGCGGTGCGGCGCTGCATGTCCGGCGAGCACTGCCGGCAGCCAGGGTTGTCCCTGTGCGCCGCGCCCGACCATGACGGCATCCGCACCCGAACGGCGCAAGATTTCGCGCGCATCTTCGGCCGTCTCCACATCTCCATTGGCGATGAGAGGCACGGAAATCACCTCGCGCACGGCGCGGATGGCGTTCCAGTCCGCTCGTCCCTCGTAAAACTGCATGCGGGTGCGCCCATGAATGGTGATGAGCTGAACACCTGCCGCCTCGGCGCGGCGGGCGATATCAGGCGCATTGATGGTGTTTTCGTCCCAGCCGAGCCGCATCTTCAGCGTCACAGGCACGTCGACCGCATTGACCGTCGCCTCGATCAGCGAGAGCGCATGATCGGGATCGCGCATCAGCGCCGAGCCGGAATAACCGCCCGTTACCTTCTTGGCCGGGCATCCCATATTGATATCGATGATGCCGGCGCCGTTATCGGCCGCGATCTTCGCCGCCTCGGCCATGAAATGCGCCTCACGCCCGGCAAGCTGCACCATATGCGGAACCATGCCGGCATTTTTCAGCCGCGCCCAGGATTCTCCCCTGTTAGCGACAAGTTCGCGGCTCGCCACCATTTCCGTCACGACGAGACCCGCACCATAACGCCAGGCAAGCTGCCGAAACGGCAGATCCGTCACGCCCGACATGGGCGCCAGCACGGCACGATTACGGATCGTAACTGAGCCGATGCTGAACGGTTCTGACAACTCCGGAAGATGCAATTGATGATCTTTCATGCAGAAGGGTTATTTGCATTATTTTTAGACAGTGTTTGCGCGGTTGCCAAGCACTTTTAGAGGGTTGCACCTTTTATTTGCTGGGCGACTGCCTGCCTGTTTTGCTGTCGGCAGCAATTTGTGCAGGTTCAAAGGCCAATGATGATCGATCCTGCGTCATGCAGGGGCGAATGCGCGTCTTATCGGGCTGGCCATCCGGGTTTTGAAACGCTAGAGCAGGACTGTCAACCGCTAAGGGTTGCGCGCAAAGCATATGACCAATGCAGGAAAGTACTATGAAACTCGGCATCGTCATCGTCGCCGCGGGACGCGGTGAAAGGGCAGGCTCGCCCGAGGAAGGGCCGAAGCAATATCGCCCGATCGGCGGCAGGGCCGTGATCGAGCATACATTGGCGACGTTCCTCGGCTGGAATGGCGCCTCCCCCATCGTGGTCGTCAGCCATGCCGACGATACAGCACTGCTGTCACCAATTCTGCAGCGACTGGATGCGGGTGAGCGGATTGTCACCGTAACAGGCGGCGCGACGCGCCAGCAATCGGTGCTGGCCGGGCTGGAGGCGCTCGCCTCGGAAGAGCTGACGCATGTTATGATCCATGACGCCGTGCGGCCTTTCGTCGCCGTGGACATGCTGGAACGCATCATCGCCCTGCATCAGGCTGGCGCCACCGGCGTTCTGCCTGCCCTGCCCGTCACCGATACACTGAAGCGCGGCTCTGACGACCTCGTCGTACTACAGACAGTTTCCCGGCAGGGTCTTTATGCGGCGCAGACACCGCAGAGCTTCAATTACGGTGATATTCTTCGCGCGCATCGCGCTGCTGCTGCTTCCGGCAAAACGGATTTCACCGATGACGCATCCATCGCCGAATGGGCCGGGCTGACGGTGACGCTGACCGAAGGTTCGGTCGACAACGTAAAACTCACTCTCAAGCGGGATATCGCCATGGCCGATGAAAAGCTTTCTCACGGATTGCCCGACGTGCGCACCGGCAATGGTTACGACGTGCATCAGCTGGAGGCCGGGGATGGCGTCACCCTCTGCGGCATCTTCATCGAGCATGACCAGAGACTGAAAGGTCATTCGGATGCCGATGTGGCGCTGCATGCGCTGACCGATGCGCTGCTCGCCACCTGCGGCGCCGGCGATATCGGCGACCATTTCCCGCCCTCGGATCCGCAATGGAAGGGTGCGGCCTCCCGTATCTTCCTCGAACACGCGGCCAAGGTGGTGCGTGACAATGGCGGCACGATCATGAATGCCGACGTTTCGCTGATCGCCGAAGCGCCACGCATCGGTCCGCACCGCCAGGCCATGCGGGAAGCGCTTTCGGACATGCTCGGCATCGCGCTGGAGCGCTGCTCGGTGAAAGCGACGACCAACGAGACGATTGGCTTCGTCGGCCGCCGGGAGGGCATTGCGGCGATCGCCACCGCCACCGTTGTCTACCGGGGCAGACCGCTATGAGCCTTTTTCCCGCTGACATAGAAGAACTGGCGCGGCGGATCATCACCGATTTCACCGCCCGCGGTTTCATGGTCTCGACAGCCGAGAGCTGCACGGGCGGCCTGATCGCCGGCGCGCTGACGGAGATTGCCGGCTCCTCCGCCGTCGTCGATCGTGGTTTCGTCACCTATACCAATGAAGCCAAGATGGACATGCTGGGGGTTGGCGTCGGGACACTGGCGAATTTCGGCGCGGTATCCCGGCAGACGGCGCTGCAGATGGCGCATGGCGCGCTGTTCCGTTCACGGGCGGATTTTGCCGTGGCCGTAACCGGCATTGCAGGCCCGGGCGGCGGCTCTTCGGAAAAACCGGTGGGACTGGTGCATCTGGCGGCCAAGGCGCGCAACGGCCACAGCCTGCATAAGGAGATGCATTACGGCGATATCGGTCGCACCGAAATCCGTCTTGCGACGGTTAAGACAGCGCTCGAGATGCTGACTGCACTTAATCAGGCCGGGTCGGCATAAATCTTGTCGGCGCGGGTCTCGAAAGCTTCCGCGAACATGCGGAACGCCCGGTCGAACATCGATCCCATGACCGCGCCGAGCAGTCGGTTCTTGAATTCATAGTCGATGAAGAAATGAATGGCTGAGCCGTCCTCGTCCGAGGCCTCGAAACGCCAGCGATTTTCGAGATATTTGAACGGTCCGTCGATATATTTCACATCAATGGCGCGCTCCGCAGGGTTCAGCAGCACCTGGGTGGTGAAGGTCTCACGAATGGCCTTGTAACCAACCGTCATATCCGCCACCAGCAGTATCTTGCCGTCGCGTTCCTTGCGCGAGCGGACGGTGAGCGCCTCGCAAAGGGGAAGAAACTGCGGATATTTCTCCACATCGGCGACGAGGTCGTACATGCGGTCGGGCGAGTGTTTGACAAGGCGATGCGTTTCGAACTGTGGCATGAGCGGCAGTTAATCCTCGATAACGAGAAGATCAAGAAGGCGGCGAAACTGTTTTCGGCTTTTCAGCTGGAATACCGGCACATCAGGACCATAAAGCGCGAAATTCTGCTCAAAAATCGGGGCGTGGCGGCGTTCGAAATTCCAGATATAGCGCAGGAAATCGATGTCTATCCTTTCGGGACATCCCTCCGCCATTTCGGGCCGCGCCTTGCCGTAACCCTTGATCGCCCGGGTGACGGCACCCCACAGGCAGAGCCAGCGCGGCATGCGCACCCAGAGAACGATGTGGGACCTCGGCAGGCGCATATCGAAAGACGACGGGTTGCTGCCGTCCATCAGCCAGCGCTCTTCGGTGATGATGGCGGCTATCCTCTGCCGCTGCTCATGGCGGGCGCGCGCCTGCCAGCCGGGCAGCCAGAAAATCTCCCGATCCATGGAGATATAACGAAGCCCGAAATTGCCCGCGAGCTTCTGCGAAAGCGTCGACTTGCCGCCGCCGGAACAGCCAACGACCAATATGCGCTGCGCGCCGGCGATAATCGCGGCAGCATCTTCTACCCTGTGAAGATAGTTCGGCATTTGATAGACCTCATCCAACCGCTGGATATATTTCTGCCACCCGGTCATAACCCTTGAGCGATATCGTTACCGCGCATGGCAGTTACGGAAAATTGACTATTGTAACTCCGTCGCAGGGATTGCTATTTATTTGCGACTAATATTACACCCATTGGATGCAACGGCGCTGGAAGCTCCCAATTTCACCCAGCGTATTCATCCTTGGGTTCAGACCCGATACATAACCGCTTTGAGCCACTGAGTGAGCCGATGGACGATTTTTCCAACATCATCAACCTTCTCGAATCCGCAAAACAACTCGCATCGATGAACGGCATGCCGGTGCTTGCCTATCTTATCGATGTCGCGAAATGCGAGGCGAGAGAAAACAAGCCGGTTCTGCGCAAGCGCAAACGCGGCGAATCGACCGCCAAGGAAGACTGTTAATTGCCGGCGCGCAGAGCCGACGGATAAAGCCGACTGGCCCAATCTTCAAGACGATGTCATAATCAAACAATGAAACCGGCCGCTTTTTCGAGGCGGCCATTTCTTTGCACAATGGAAACGACAGCGTCATGACAGCCGCATCCGCCGATATCAGAACCTACAGGGAAGAAAGACCGAAGGAACGGCATGGCTTCGTTCAGATCGTTCTTCCGGTCTCCGGGCGTCTGCTGATCGATGTAGCCGGACGGCAGGATGAATTGTCGACCGGGCGCGGCGTCTTCATCCATCGCGACACACCGCATACCCAGGAAGCGACAGCGAGCAATCACTCACTGGTGGTCGATATCGATGAAAGCGCCCTTCCCGCGCAAACCCTCGAAAAATTCGCCCGTTCGCCGTTTCTCGACATAGCGCAGGATACCCGGCAATTGATCGCCTATATGCGCGGCATCATCGGAGCGGATGGGCGGCGCGACGATATTGCCGGTCTGTGGGCGCCGCTGCTGATCGACAGCCTGGCCGACGAACGAACCGATATCCGCCAACGCCTGCACAGGCTCGCCGCGGTCGTCAGGGCGGAACCGTTCTTCCCCTGGACCATCGGGATGCTTGCCTCCTGCGTGACGATCAGCGACAGCCGTCTGCATGCTCTGTTTCTCGAAGAATTCGGCCTCCCGCCTCACCGCTGGCTGGCCGGGCTGCGCATGGACAAGGTCTTTGCATTGCTCGACGATTCCGCCCTGCCAATTGCCGAGATTGCCCTACGGGCCGGCTTTTCCGACCAGACGGCACTGACGCGCGCCATGCGCAATGCGGTGGGTGAAACGCCCGCTGCCTATCGCCGAAACCGCGGCATTCATTAGAACCGTCTACACGGTCATCAGGAGTTTTTGTCAAGACAGCCGGAAGGGGCTGTGGCACATCGCAGGCAAATGCGAATGCGGATGTGACAGGACATGAACAGGACAGGTCTCGGTGTTTTTTATGGCATGCTGGCGGGAGCGATGTGGGGAGGCATCTTTCTCGCCCCCAAACTCGTGCCGGATTTTTCCGCCCTACAACTGTCGACGGCGCGTTACCTCACCTACGGGCTGATTTCCCTCATCATCATCGGACCGCGCATCAGGCGGGTTTCCGCCCGTTTTGGCGTGCGGGAATGGTTTGCGCTCGGCTGGCTGAGCATGATCGGCAATATCGCCTATTATGTCTTCATATCGACAGCCGTTAAACTCAGCGGTGTCGCTTTCACCTCCATCATCATCGGTTTCCTGCCCGTCGCCGTCACCATCATCGGCAGTCGCGACCACGGCGCGGTATCGCTCCGGCGGCTATGGCCGTCGCTTGTTTTCGGCGCAATCGGCATTGTCGGCATTTCCTGGCAATCGCTGGTGCAAGGCGATGGTGGGCTCGATTTTTCACGCGTCATCGGCCTTGCCTGCGCGCTCGGGGCACTGGCCTCCTGGACGGCCTTTGCCGTCGGCAACGCCCGCTGGCTTTCCCGCCTCCACGATGTCAGCGCCGATGACTGGAACATGATGACGGGTGTGGTGACCGGCGCACTGGCGCTGGCGCTGGCAATTCCGGCTTTCGGCTTTGGTGGCGCAAGCCACGCTTCCGGGGATTGGCTGCATTTCGCCGCCGTTGCCGCAGGCCTCGGCGTCACCGCCTCCATTATCGGCAATGCGCTATGGAACCGCATGAGCCGACTTCTGCCGCTCACCATGGTCGGACAGATGATCCTGTTCGAAACGCTGTTTGCGCTGCTTTACGGTTTTCTCTGGGAGGGACGTGGCCCGACGCTGGTTGAGGTCGTCGCGATCTGCTCAGTAGTGCTGAGCGTGGTGCTGTGCATGCGGGCGCATCGCCCGAAGAAGGTTGTGGCGTAATTAGCTTAAGGGCCGAAGACAGGCGATTGAGCCATTTCGTAAGGATCGCCTCCAGCTCAACGTCATCCTCGGGCCCGTCCCGAGAATCCAATCACGTATCGTAAAGTACAGAGGTTGCAGATGCTCGGGACAAGCCCGAGCATGAGAGCGTGCAAAACGTGCGATGACACGTCGTTTTGCCCAGCCTTTCCGCCCCTGATTACTCAGCAGCAGCCAGCAGCTTCTTCTCGCGGGCAGCACGCAGGCGCTCGAAATCGTCGCCGGCATGGTGCGAGGAGCGGGTCAGCGGGCTCGACGACACCATCAGGAAGCCCTTGGTATAGGCCACCGTCTCGTAGGACTTGAATTCCTCCGGCGTCACGAAGGCCTCGACCTTGTGGTGCTTGCGGGTCGGCTGCAGATATTGGCCGATGGTCAGGAAGTCCACGTCGGCGCTGCGCAGGTCGTCCATCAGCTGCAGCACTTCGTTGCGCTCTTCGCCAAGGCCGACCATGATGCCCGACTTGGTGAACATGGTGGGATCGAGTTCCTTCACCCGCTGCAGGAGGCGCACGGAGTGGAAATAGCGCGCGCCGGGGCGAACCGTCAGATAGTTGCCAGGAACGGTTTCCATATTGTGGTTGAAGACATCGGGCTTGGCGGCAACAACACGTTCCAGCGCGCCCGGCTTCTTCAGGAAGTCAGGCGTGAGGATTTCGATGGTCGTCGTCGGAGACGCGGCGCGGATCGCCCAGATCACCTTCTCGAAATGTTCAGCGCCGCCATCGGCGAGGTCATCGCGGTCGACCGAGGTGATGACGACGTGCGACAGGCCCATCTGCTTGACGGCCTTGGCGACGTTCTCGGGCTCATCCATGTCAAGCGGATTGGGTTTGCCGGTCGCGACGTTGCAGAAGGCGCAGGCGCGGGTGCAGATTTCACCCATGATCATGAAGGTCGCGTGCTTCTTGTCCCAGCACTCGCCGATATTCGGACAGCCGGCTTCCTCGCACACCGTGACCAGCTTGTGCGAACGCACCAGTTCGCGCGTCTCGTGATAGCCCTTGGAGGTCGGCGCCTTGACGCGGATCCATTCCGGCTTGCGCATGACCTCGGTATCGGGCTTATGCGCCTTTTCCGGGTGGCGAATACGCTTTTCTTCGGACGAAGTCCTGTCGAGAATAGTGACCATTTAAAACCTGCTTCCATCGCCTTTAGCGATCTAAACATCTGTTGGCCGGATGCTTTAGAACAATTCCAGAAAAAGCGTAAGCCCCTTCCGGTCACGAAGCCTTGTCAGCGCCGCACCAGCTTCGCCAGGAACAGCAGCAGGCTGGCGCCGAGGAAAGACGTGACAAAGTAGCCGAGCCTGCTGTCCTGCACGAAAACATCGAAGGTTCTCAGCACCGCAACAGCCACCACCGAACCGACGATGCCGAGGACGATGTTCATGAAAACGCCGAAGCGCATGTCCATGAGCTTGCCCGCAAGCCAGCCGGCGAGACCGCCGATGATGATTGCTGCAATCCAGCCTACACTTTCCATTCCACGCTCCCTGAAAGAACCGGCCCCTTGAGCAGCCTGCATCGAGACATATGGGACACCCGGCAGGGTTAGACAATGCCGGGTATCACGGAGCACTTATGCATTCAGAACACGCCCATAGGCGTCGAGCACGCTTTCCTTCATCGACTCCGAAATCGTCGGATGCGGGAAGATCGTGTGCATCAGGTCTTCTTCCGTCGTCTCGAGATTCATGGCGACAACGAAGCCCTGAATGAGCTCGGTCACTTCCGCACCGACCATATGCGCGCCGAGCAGTTCACCGGTCTTTTTATCGAAGATAGTCTTGACCATACCCTGATCTTCGCCGAGTGCCACGGCCTTGCCGTTCGCAGCAAAGGAGAAGCGACCGACGCGGATATCGCGGCCCTGTTCCTTCGCCTTGGCTTCGGTGAGGCCGACAGAAGCGACCTGCGGGTTGCAATAGGTGCAGCCGGGAATCTTGAGCTTGTCCATCGGATGGACATTCGGCAGACCTGCAATCTTTTCGACGCAGATGACGGCCTCATGCTCCGCCTTGTGGGCGAGCAGCGGCGGGCCAGCAACATCGCCGATGGCGTAGATACCAGGTACATTGGTCTTGCCGTAACCGTCGATGACGATGAAGCCGCGATCGGTCTTCACGCCGGCAGCCTCAAGCCCGATACCTTCGATATTGGCGACGACGCCGACGGCGGAAATCATGCGGTCGGCCGTGATCTTTTCGGAAGAACCATCCTTCTTCTCAAGCGTCGCGGTGATGGAGTTCGCGCCCTTCTCGACCTTGGAAACCTTGGTCTCCAGATGGATTTTCATGCCCTGCTTTTCGAGCTGCTTCTTGGCGAAGGTGGAGATTTCCGCGTCTTCAACCGGCATGACCTGGCTCATGATTTCGACGACGGTGACGTCGACGCCCATGGTGCGGTAGAAGCTGGCGAATTCGATGCCGATGGCGCCCGACCCCATGACGAGCAGCGACTTCGGCAGTTCTTCCGGCTTCATCGCCTCGAAATAGGTCCAGATCAGCTTGCCATCCGGCTCGATGCCCGGAAGCGCGCGCGGGCGTGCGCCGGTGGCGACGATGATGTGCTTGGTGGTATAGGTGCCCTCGCCCAGCGTGTTTTTCGGCACGGGACCCTGCGGCTGAACCACCGGCTTGGTGGACTTTCCGACAACGATTTCGCCCGGCTTGGTGATCTTGGCTTCACCCCAGATGATATCGACCTTGTTCTTCTTGAACAGGAAACCGACGCCATTGTTCATGCGCGCAGCAATGCCGCGCGAGCGCGCCACAATCGCCTTGACGTCAGGCTTGATCGAGCCTTCCAGCGTCAGACCGTAATCCTTGGCGTGGGTGGCGGTGTGCATGACATCGGCGGTGCGCAGCAGCGCCTTGGTGGGAATGCAGCCCCAGTTGGAGCAGATGCCGGCCAGATGCTCGCGCTCCACGACCGCAACCTTCATGCCGAGCTGGGCTGCGCGGATCGCGGCAATGTAACCGCCTGGTCCCGAACCGATGATGATGACGTCATAAGATTGAGCCATTGGAAATCCTGCCTTGTCTTATTCGGGTGACGGCAAACCGCCCCGAAACGAGAATGAGTGTCAAAGTCCGAGCATCATGCGGACGACAGGCTCCAGCCCGCGCCCGATGGCCCGCGTGTTTTCAGCGTCGAGATGGACGCCGTCCACCGGCGTCGTGCGGGCGACAGACCCGGCATCGAAAAATCCGCAGTCGAGGTCGTCGGCAAGGTCCCGGTAAACGGAAGCCAGCATCGCCGACTCATCGATTGCATCGCGAAAGATCGCGCCCATGACAGGGTTTGCCGTCTCACTGAGTTGCGGTGGCGCGACGATCAGCACGTCAGGCGCTTCCCAGTCCGTAACTTGCCAGACATGGTTGCGCGTGAGCTTCACCAGCCGCTCGATACCCTTCATGGCGACAATCGCCGAGCCGTGGATCGACGGTTTCATGTCGTTGGTGCCGAGCATGATGATGACGAGATCAAGCGGCGCATGGCTGTGCAGCAGCGTCGGCAGAAGCCGCGCGCCGTTGCGGTCGCAATCGGCCGTCAGGTCGTCATAGGCGGTGGTGCGGCCGCCAAGACCCTCATGGATCACATGCACGTCGGAACCGAGCGCCTTCTGCAAGACGCTCGGCCAAAGATCGTCATGGCTGTGCCGGCCACCCGTTTCCGCATCAGATCCCCAGGTCAGGGAATCGCCAAAGCAGAGGACCGACTTCACCATGTTATTCTCCGATCAAACCAGCATGCCCATCGGGTTTTCGATGTAGCGCTTGAAGGCGCCGATCAGTTCGGCTCCGAGCGCGCCATCGACGCAGCGGTGGTCGGTGGAAAGCGTGACCGTCATGACATTGGCGATCTTGATCTCGCCCTTCTTCACGATAGCCCGCTCCTCACCCGCGCCGACCGCCAGAATGGTGGCATGCGGCGGGTTGATGACGGCGGAGAAGCTCTTGACGCCCATCATGCCCATGTTGGACACGGCCGTCGTACCGCCCTGATACTCCTCGGGCTTCAGCTTGCGCTCTTTCGCGCGCTTGCCGTAGTCCTTCATCTCATTGGAGATGGTGGAGAGCGACTTCTCTTCCGCCTTGCGGATGATCGGCGTGATCAGGCCACCCGGAATGGAAACGGCAACGCCGACATCCGAATGCTTGTGCTTGACCATGTTGCTTTCCGTCCAGGAGACGTTGGCGTCAGGCACGTCGCGTAGCGCCAGAGCCAGCGCCTTGATGACCATGTCGTTGACCGAAAGCTTGTAGGCCGGCTTGCCGTCCTTTTCGGGTGCTGCAGCATTGAGCTGGGCGCGCAACGCCAGAAGCGTATCCAGTTCGCAATCCACGGAAACGTAGAAATGCGGAACGGTCTGCTTGGATTCGACCAGACGCTTGGCGATGACCTTGCGCATGCCGTCGTGCGGCACCAGCTCGTAGGAACCCGGCTCGAACAGCTTGAGAACGGCTTCGTCGGACGGACCCTTGGCAAGTGCCGGAGCCGGTGCGCCTGCGGATGCTGCGGCGGCAGGAGCTGCCTTCGCACCACCGGAAGCGGCAGCCTTTTCCACGTCGGTCTTGACGATGCGGCCATGCGGGCCGGACCCGGAGACGGCCGTGAGGTCGAGACCGGCTTCCTTGGCAAGACGACGGGCAAGCGGCGAAGCGAAAATGCGCTCGCCGGACTTTGCAACCGGGGCCGGGGTGGAAGGTGCGGAGGCTTGGTCGGCAGCTGGCTTTTCAGCCTTGGCCGGGGCAGCTTCTTCCTTTGGCGCTTCAGCCTTTGCAGCTTCCTGCTTCGGTGCCTCGGCTTTGGCCTGAGACGGAGCAGGAGCGGCATTGCCGCCCTTTGCCGCCTCGGCCACATCTTCGCCTTCTGCGGCAAGGATGGCGATCAGGGCGTTGACCTTGACCGCTTCAGTGCCGGCGGGAACGACCAGCTTGGCGACCGTGCCCTCATCGACGGCTTCCACTTCCATGGTTGCCTTGTCGGTCTCGATCTCGGCGATCACGTCACCGGGTGCGACCTTGTCGCCTTCCTTGACCAGCCACTTGGCCAGATTGCCCTCTTCCATGGTAGGAGAAAGGGCAGGCATGGTGATGTTTATCGGCATCGAAACGCCTCCCCTTACTTGTAGCAGACGGTTTTGACGGCCTGAACGACTTCATCGACGTTCGGCAGAGCCAGCTTTTCGAGGTTTGCCGCGTAAGGCATCGGAACATCCTTGCCGGCGATCGTCAGGATCGGCGCATCGAGATAGTCGAAAGCGGCGCGCATGACCTGGTTGGCGATGAAGTCACCGACCGATGACTGCGGGAAACCTTCCTCGACCGTGACCAGACGACCGGTCTTCTTGACCGATTCGATGACGGTGGGCAGATCCATCGGACGGATGGTGCGCAGATCGATCAGTTCGACGTCGATGCCGAGCTTTTCGAGTTCCGCAACCGCCTTGATCGCGTAGGTCATGCCGATGCCGAAGGAAACGATGGTCGCGTCCGTGCCCTTGCGATGAATGCGCGCCTTGCCGATTGGCAGCACGAAATCATCGAGCTTCGGTACTTCGAAGCTCTGGCCGTAGAGAATTTCGTTCTCAAGGAAGATGACCGGGTTCGGATCGCGGATAGCCGCCTTCAGAAGACCCTTCGCGTCCGCTGCCGTGTAAGGCATGACGACCTTGAGGCCCGGAATATGGCTGTACCAGGCGGCATAACACTGCGAATGCTGAGCGCCAACGCGGGCGGCAGCACCCGAAGGACCGCGGAACACCATCGGCGCACCCATCTGGCCACCCGACATGTAAAGTGTCTTCGCTGCCGAGTTGACGATCTGGTCGATCGCCTGCATGGCAAAGTTGAAGGTCATGAATTCGACGATAGGCCGCAGGCCCGTCATTGCCGCACCAACGCCGATACCGGCAAAACCGTGCTCGGTGATCGGGGTGTCGATGACGCGGCGTTCACCGAATTCCTGCAACAGGCCTTGGGTGATCTTGTAGGCGCCCTGATATTCGGCGACTTCCTCACCCATGACAAAAACTTTTTCGTCGGCGCGCATTTCTTCGGCCATGGCGTCACGCAGCGCTTCACGCACCGTCGTCATCACCATTTCAGTACCGGCAGGAATATCCGGATCGGCAGCAACTTCGATCTTGGGTGCTGCCGGAACCTTGGCGGCTTCCTTTGCAGTGCTCGGCTCTTCGGATGCTTCGCGGGTCTTGCCGCCTGCGGCGTCCGAACCGGAATTTGCGGCCTCTGCCTTCGGCTCTTCCTTCCTGGCGGAGGAAGAGATGTCGGCGGCGCTTTCGCCTTCCTGAATGAGAACGGCGATCGGCGTGTTGACCTTGACGCCTTCGGTGCCGGCATCGATCAGCAGCTTGCCGATGACGCCTTCATCCACGGCTTCCACTTCCATGGTCGCCTTGTCGGTCTCGATCTCGGCAATCACGTCGCCGGAGGTGACCTTGTCGCCTTCCTTTTTAAGCCATTTGGAAAGCGTGCCTTCCTCCATGGTCGGGGAAAGGGCGGGCATAAGAATTTCTACTGGCATGGGTTTCCCTTTCCCGATCAGAGCAGAATGTCGGTGTAGAGCTCGGATACATCCGGCTCGGGGTCGTTCTGGGCGAAGTCAGCGCTGTCGGCAACGATGTCACGGACATCCTTGTCGATGGCCTTCAGTTCGTCCTCGCTTGCCCAGCCATGGTCGATGAGCCGTGCCTTGACCTGCTCGATCGGGTCGTGTTCGGAGCGCATCTTCTGCACTTCGTCTTTCGAACGGTATTTTGCCGGGTCGGACATGGAGTGACCACGGTAACGGTAGGTCAGCATCTCCAGAATGATCGGACCCTTGCCGGAGCGGCAATGTTCCAGTGCCTGATCGGCAGCCGCCTTGACGGCGCGCACATCCATGCCATCCACCTGAATGCCGGGAATGCCGAAGGACTGGCCGCGCAGCGAATAGTTCGACTGGGCGGTGGCGCGGGCGGTCGAGGTGCCCATGGCGTAACGGTTGTTTTCGACGATATAGATGATCGGCAGCTTCCAGAGAGCAGCCATGTTGAAGCTCTCGTAGACCTGACCCTGGTTGGCCGCGCCGTCACCGAAATAAGTCACGGAAACATTGTCGTTGCCGCGATAACGGTTGGCGAAGGCAAGACCGGTTCCAAGCGAAACCTGCGCACCGACGATGCCGTGACCGCCGTAGAAATGCTTCTCCTTGGAGAACATGTGCATGGAGCCGCCCTTGCCTTTCGACAAGCCGCCCCTGCGGCCGGTCAACTCGGCCATGACGCCACGCGCGCTCATGCCCAGAGCGAGCATGTGGCCGTGGTCACGGTAAGCGGTGATGACCTGATCGCCTTCCTTCTGCGACATCTGCATGCCAACAACAACGGCTTCCTGACCGATGTAGAGGTGACAGAAACCGCCGATGAAGCCCATACCATAAAGCTGGCCGGCCTTTTCTTCGAAACGGCGGATAAGAAGCATTTCACGATAAGCGTGAAGCTCTTCTTCCTTCGAGAAGTCCGGGCTGTTCTTGCCGGTAAATTCGGTTGCAGCCTTTGCCGTTGTCTTGCGGCCGGATACGGTCGCTGGTTTTCGCGGCGCCATTCATCCCTCCCTGAGTTGCCGTTTGAATGGATAGAGTGGCGCGTACCATATGCAAGAAAATGCCATGCAGCAATGCTTTAAACGCATGGCACATATTCACGCTAAAGCGCTGTGAATAAATCACAAATGATTAATTAACTTGATTTAGGTTAATCAGAAATAGGTGTTCATGATGACGATTTCGTCCGTGCGGGACATATTGAGCTGATAGCGCGAAATCTCGTCGATCATGTCCCGCTCAAGCGAGCCGTCGCTCATCAATTCCACCTGCCGCTCAAGCGCCACACGCGCCTGCGTGAGCTTTGCGAGCTCCGCGGTGCGGGTAATGCGCTGCCGCTCCAGCCGCTCCGTCGCCTGCAGGCCGAAGTCGCCATGAATGGAATGATACCCGAAATAGGAAAGAAAAGCGATCGTGATGGCCGGAACGATCAAACGGCCGAATCGTCTCTTTTTATGATGTCTGGTCCACATGCCGGAGAGAAGCCTTAAAACGCACAACGTGATTCTGAGACTAAGCCGGATTGTTTAACTATCCGTTGACCTTAAATTCCTGTCGGCTGACGGACGCAAAAAAGCCCGCCGGAAGGCGGGCTACGTTTGCAAAGAGAGTTCTCCTCTCAACTTCGTCATCCTCGCCCTTGGGACGAGGATCTATAAGTGGTTTGGAAGGTGGATCCTCGGGTCAGGCCCGAGGACGACGTCTCATGCGTGGACACGTCTTTCACCAACCTCAGCCCGCCAAGCGGCGGGCCACGTCGCCAAACCTGAACGCGAATTATCCGCGCAGGATCGAACGGCCGGCGTAAGCGGCCTGCGGGCCCAGCATTTCCTCGATACGGATCAGCTGGTTGTACTTCGCGAGCCGGTCGGAACGGGCAAGCGAACCGGTCTTGATCTGACCGCAATTGGTGGCAACCGCGAGATCGGCGATGGTGGAATCTTCCGTTTCGCCCGAGCGGTGCGACATGACGGCGGTGTAACCGGCCTTGTGCGCCGTTTCGACCGCATCCAGCGTCTCGGAAAGCGAACCGATCTGGTTGACCTTGACGAGGATGGAGTTGGCAACCCCCATCTTGATGCCGTCGCGAAGACGTGCGGAGTTGGTGACGAAAAGATCGTCGCCCACCAGCTGGCACTTGTTGCCGACGAGATCGGTCAGCGTCTTCCAGCCTTCCCAGTCGTCTTCAGCCATGCCGTCTTCGATGGAGATGATCGGATACTTGCCGACCAGATCGGCGAGATATTCAGCCATCGCGCCCGGCTCCAGCGTGCGGCCTTCGCCTTCGAGAACGTATTTTCCGTCCTTGAAGAATTCGGTCGATGCACAGTCAAGACCAACGAACATGTCGTCGCCCGGACGGTAACCGGCCTTTTCAATCGACTTCATGATGAAATCGAGCGCAGCCGGCGCACTTTCGAGGCCCGGTGCAAAACCGCCCTCGTCGCCGACGTTGGTGTTGTGGCCCTGCGCCGACAGTTCTTTTTTCAGCGTATGGAACACTTCCGAACCCATGCGCACGGCTTCGCGGATGTTTTCCGCGCCGACCGGCAGGATCATGAATTCCTGGAAATCGATCGGGTTGTCTGCATGCGCGCCGCCATTGATGATGTTCATCATCGGAACCGGCAGCAGATGTGCGTTCGGGCCGCCGACATAACGGTAAAGCGGCAGGCCGGAAGCTTCAGCGGCAGCCTTGGCGACTGCAAGCGATACGCCGAGGATGGCGTTCGCGCCAATGCGCGACTTGTTCGGCGTGCCGTCAAGCGCGATCATCATCTGGTCGATCTGAATCTGGTTTTCGGCATCAAAACCGCCGATGGCGTCGAAGATTTCCGTATTGACGGCTTCGACCGCCTTTTCCACGCCCTTGCCGAGATAACGCTTGCCGCCATCGCGCAGCTCAACCGCCTCATGCGCGCCGGTGGAGGCGCCGGAGGGAACGGCGGCACGGCCCATGGAGCCGTCTTCGAGATAAACGTCGACTTCAACGGTCGGGTTGCCGCGGCTGTCGAGGATTTCGCGCGCGATGATATCGGTAATGGCAGTCATGGTCTCTCCCTTGGGAATGGAACAGATATTTTCCGTCGCCTGTCTTAGACGATGGCGAAGAAATTACAATGACGGTGGGCAGCGGAAACGGCCCGCCCGCCATTAAAATCGATTGGCACAAACGGCGCCCGCCGCAGCGGCCAGCCCTCAGGCTTTGGTGATGGCGTCGAAAGCCAGAAGCTTTTCGAGCAGTTTCGGCATGTCCTTCAGGTGCACCATGTTGGGGCCGTCAGACGGCGCATTATCAGGGTCCTCATGGGTCTCGATGAAGAGGCCGGCCACGCCGACGGCGACCGCCGCGCGTGCCAAGGTCTCGACGAATTCGCGCTGGCCGCCCGTGGAGCCACCCTGCCCGCCCGGCTGCTGCACCGAGTGGGTGGCGTCAAACACGACCGGCGCGCCAAGCGATGCCATGATCGGCAGGGAGCGCATGTCGGAGACCAGCGTATTGTAACCGAAGGAAGCGCCGCGCTCGCACAGAAGCACATTCGGGTTGCCGCTCTCATTAAGCTTGGCGAGCACGTTCTTCATGTCCCAGGGCGCCAGGAACTGGCCCTTCTTGACGTTGATGACACGGCCGGTTTTGGCGGCGGCGACGAGAAGATCGGTCTGGCGGCTGAGGAAAGCCGGAATCTGCAGCACATCCACCACCTCGGAAACGATGGCGCATTGCTCCTCGGTGTGAATGTCGGTCAGAACAGGAAAGCCGAATTCCTTCTTGAGATCAGCGAAAACCTGCATCGCACTGTCAAGGCCGATGCCGCGCTTGCCGGAAAGCGAGGTGCGGTTCGCCTTGTCGAAGGAGGACTTATAAACGAGCCCGATCCCCAGCTTGTCGCAAAGCTCCTTCAGGATGCCAGCGATCATGAAAGCATGTTCCCGGCTTTCCATCTGGCAGGGGCCGGCGATCAGCGAAAAACGCTCGGTATTGGAAAAGGAAACCTTGCTGGCGCCGTCGCCGGCGGTGACTTTGAGATTGTTCGTAACGCTCATCATTTTTCCTCGAAGGCGAAGGCAACGCCCTGACCAGGTGCTGCGGGCACCACCAGGCGACCGCCCGCTTTTGCGCAGGACACGCCATTAGCAGCAAGCGCCGCCTCTGTCACGGCAAGATCGTGTGACGAAAAGACGATGCCCGCACCGCGCAATCCGCCGCCTCTCCAATCAGGAGTATTCGGAGCCTGTCCGCTGAAATCAGGTTTTCCGGTCAATCTGATGCGCGCATTGCCAGTCGCGAAAACCATATCACCATCCGGAGATATTCTGCCCTCACAACCAAACACCGTTTCGATCAAGCGCGCCGCGTTCGGATCATCACCGGAGAACAGAACGATTTCACTGAGGCCGGAGACACCGTTGGCATGGCGCTCCAGCACTGTTCGATCGCCCGGCAGGGCCTGCAGCCGCTGACAACTAAACAGAAAGAAATCCGCCGCCCCGCTTGCCGCAAAAGCCAGCCGGAACGCCGCCTCGCTTTCCGATCCATCCGGCATCCGCACAGGCCGCGAAAACTGGAACACATCGCCCGCTGACACGCCAGACGTCAGAAACCTGTCATGGTCGGCAAGGGCATCTTCGGTTTTGGCGACAAGAGCCGAAAAACCCTCCCGCCCGTCACGTTGCCGGAAGGCCCTGTCCCTGCCCGTGAACACATCTCCCCTGTCTGCCGACGCATTATATTTAGCCGGATCAGCAATTACGAGCGGCTCCAGATAGGTCCCGTCGGTAAAAAAAACACAGGCATTTCGGGTGCCGAAAGGATGCAAAGCCTCCGGTGAGACCGTAAATCCAAGGCTGGCGAGACGTTTCGCGGCAACGCCGATATCCTGCACCGGCAGAACGAGATGATCGACGCTATGGGATTTCATCATGACCTGTTTCCTGCGCTGGCACTCCGCCCGGACATGCCTGGACGATTTGGGCCGCAGAAAAGCACAATCGTAGGCCAAGAAGCAAATCATCAAAACAACAGATAGCAGCTTCACGAAATTTTAGGGGATTGCGGAACACATATGGAACATATAGTGTTCGTTCTGTATTTGTTTCGCGACTTCCACTACGATTCTAAAGGGTGTTTTCCTCATGCTCACGCGCAAACAGCAGGAATTGCTTCTCTTCATTCATGAACGAATGAAAGAGTCCGGCGTGCCGCCATCCTTCGATGAAATGAAGGACGCACTCGATCTTGCCTCGAAATCTGGCATCCACCGCCTGATCACCGCCCTCGAAGAGCGCGGGTTTATTCGCCGGCTACCAAATAGAGCGCGAGCGCTGGAAGTCATCAAGCTGCCTGAGGCCTATACGCCGGGTGCAAGGCCGCAGCGCGGCTTTTCGCCGAGCGTCATCGAAGGCAGCCTTGGCAAGGCCAAGGCGCCGGAAGCGGCCCCTGCCCCCAAGACGCCGGCCAATGATCTCGTCGGGGCCGTCACCGTGCCGGTCATGGGCCGCATTGCCGCCGGTGTGCCGATTTCCGCCATCCAGAACAATACCCACGATGTGGCCGTGCCTGTTGATATGCTCGGTTCGGGCGAACATTACGCTCTTGAGGTCAAGGGCGACTCGATGATCGAGGCCGGCATTTTTGATGGCGATACCGTCATCATCCGCAATGGCAATACGGCGAATCCGGGTGATATCGTCGTAGCGCTGGTGGATGATGAGGAAGCCACCCTGAAGCGTTTCCGTCGCAAGGGCGCCTCCATTGCGCTCGAGGCGGCAAACCCAGCCTATGAAACGCGTATTTTTGGACCGGACCGGGTGAAAATCCAGGGCAAGCTGGTAGGGCTGATCCGCCGTTACCATTGATTCAAGGCATGGGGCCGCAATTCCTTTTGCTGCGGGCACCATCAAGATTATGGCGCTCCCCTTATGGAGCATTGCAGCTTGCTCCTTGGAACGATGCGGCTCTGCATAAGTGAGAAACGACATCGTCTGGCAGGTCCGCACATCTTTTATCGCGAAGGCCAGCAGGCAGCGGTAAGAAACAGATGATTGAAAATGAGCATCCTTAATTTCGTTGAGAAAGGATGCAGGTCATCAGTCTCGTCGCGGTGTGTTTCGTCGTCATCTCCGAATGGTGACGTGCAGGTGCTTCTTTTCTTCCTGCCCCACTCATCAATGCGGCTTATGGGAGCCATGGATTATTTGCAATATTCCTGGGCCCATCCGCCGGTATAGAAATGCGCATCATATCGGGGAACACGCCATGTACGATCTTTATATCGCCAACAAGAACTATTCCTCATGGTCACTGCGGCCATGGGTATTGATGCGCACGCTCGGCATTGCTTTCGATGAAAAACTCGTTCCCTTCGGCGAAGGCGTTTCCTTCTCCACCTTTTCGCCAACCGGCAAGGTGCCTTGCCTCGTTGATGAAGGCGTGACGGTTTGGGAATCGTTGTCGATCGCCGAATATCTGGCGGAGCGACATCAGGGCGTCTGGGCGAGCGACAAGCAGGCAAGAGCCTGGTCGCGTTCGGCTGCGAGCGAAATGCATGCGGGCTTTTTCTCGCTGCGCAATCTCTACCCCATGTCGGTCGGCATTCGCGTAAAACCGAAGGGTGGTGATACCGGGCTAGCGGCCGACATAAAGCGCGTTGATGCGCTGTGGAGCGAAGGCCTGGCAAAATTTGGCGGGCCCTTTCTTGCCGGCCAGAAATTTACGGCGGTCGATGCCTTCTTCTGCCCGGTGGCTTTCCGTTTCCAGACCTATGGCGCGGAACTTTCGCCCGCAGCGAAAGCCTATTGTGACCGGCTGCTCGCCCTGCCCGCCATGCGCGAATGGTACGAGGCCGGACTGAAGGAAACCTGGCGCGACGCGGCGCATGAAGAGGAAATCGGCGGGATCGGCGAATTGACGACGGATCTGCGCATCAAGGCCTGACGATCCAGGCTGGCGGCCCTCATTGTGGTGCCGCCAGCAACCGCGTGACGGCATCAGGGACCTCATGGTCAAAACGGCCGCTTTTCCAGTCGTAATAGCGATGTTCGCTCCAGGGCCTGTCCATGCCGGCTATCGCGGCGCGCAACCTGCCGACTACCGCTACCTGATCGCTGCCGGCAAAGTCTATTTCCAGTGAACCGATCCGCCGCAGGATATCGCGGTTAAGCAAGAGTGCGCCCGAGCGGCATTGGGAGAAGGATGTTCTGCGGGAAACGACGACAATATCGGCGATATCACAAGCCTTTCCGGCAAATCGACCATCTTCCAGAACGATGATCCATTCGCCGCTTCCCGCGCGTGCGGCACACCATATGCCTTTGCTGCAGGTGAAAATACCGGGCTCCGCGTCTCTCAGGGCCACCGTCATCTGCCGTGTAACCGCCCTCATCTTTTCCGGATCAAGCTTCGCCTTGGTCAAAGCCACGGTGGTTGCCGCAGCCTCGCTCTTGAGAAAGACCGGCGGAACTGGCTGTTCCGGCAGCAGCAGTGCCCTTTGCCACTGGTCATAAACGAAACCCTGCGGCCGTGTTTTCGTCGTGTAGGCTTTGCCATCCTCCAGCAGCGCCACCAGCATGCCATCCTCATGAACAAGCAGATGAGGCGGATTGCGATAGGCCGTGGCCGCCGACAGGCCAAAGGCGAGGACCAGAAACGGCAAACCAAGAAGCGCCAGCCGGCTGCGTAACAATGCCAGCAGCAGAAAACCAACGGAGGCAAGCCCCAGGAACCAGCCATGTGGCCGCCCCGTCGCAGCGCTTCCTCCCCAGGAGGCCACCTCCCGGGAAACTTCGATCACGAGAGCCATACCGTAACCCATGACCTTGAGGAACGGAGCATCAAGCCCGAAAGGCATCAGCAGCATGGCGACAAGGCCGAAAGGCATGACGATCAGCGACATGAGCGGCATGGCGGCCAGATTGGCAAAAAGTCCATAGGTGGTGACACGCTGAAAATGCTCGGCGGAATAGATCGCAGTCGAAAGACCGCCGATCAACGAGGTCGTGATGACGCCGCCGATGATGGCGCCCGCCGTTTGCGCCACCGTCATCCATGCCGGTTTGCGCCCGATGAACAGCCGCTCGCGATCAACACGCCAGCGGCTCCAGGCGGCATAGGAGGCGACGAGCGCGATGGTTGCGGCAAAGGACATCTGGAAGCTCGGGCCCATGATTTCCGAGGGCGACAAGGCAAGAATGACCAGAGCGGAAAGCGCAACATTCCTGAGACTGAGCGAGGGTTGATCGAAGAGAACAGCGATCAGCATCACCGACATCATCAGCCAGGCGCGTTCGGCGGAGACGGCGAAACCGGAAATCAGATAATAGGCAAGCGTCATCAGGAGTGCGGCGAAAGCCGAGATTTTCTTGACGGGCCAGCGCTGCGCAAAGGCCGGAAAAAGGCTGAAGGCAAGCCTCAGCCCCACAAAGAATATGCCTGACGCCAGCGCCATGTTGAGCCCGGATATGGCAACGATATGGGCAAGGCCGGAAAGCCGCAGCGCTTCCATCGTCCCGGCGGATATGGCCTGTCTCTCATCGGTGACGATGGAGGCGGCAAAGGCTCCGGCATCACCGCCGATGGTGTTGCGGATGCGTTCGGCAATGGCGGTGCGCAGGCCGTAAAGCCGCATATCGGCCCATTCCAGCCAGTCCGTTCCGGCCCTGACGTCATCTTCGGGTGATATGACCGTCTGTGGCGGCTTATAAAAGAAGCCCGTCGCGCCTATGCCCCTGAAATAGGAGGCAAAGGCGAAATCGTTGAGCCCCGGCAAAGCCGGGCCGGATGGTGGCGAAAGCCGCGCCTTGCCACGAATGGTCGCGCCCAGTGCGACAGGTTCACCTCCCCCGCGTGAGAGAAGCGAGACCTTTTCCGGCGGGCGTGACAATGCCGGCGCCTCCGTAGCGGCAAGCCGCACCACATATCGCCAATCCCCGCGTGCATCGACCTCCCGGCGCGTCACCGTGCCTGTAATGGTGGTGGTGACGGGTGTATCCAGCACCACGGTTCCCACCCGCCGCGTTTCTACCTCGGCGAAAAGCATGCCCAGCAAGAACAGCGCGAAAAAGCCGCAGGCCGTCGCTGCCAGGCCCGAACGATATTTCGTGAAGGATGCCAGACCCGCGGCAATGAGACATGTGATCGCCAGAACAGGGAATGAAGGCGAGGTGTCGAGGGAAAACCAGAAGATCGCACCACAACCGATAAAGACCGGAACGAAAAGAAAATCGTGGCCGAATGAGCGCTCCTCGGCGAAGCACGCGGCGATTTTTTGAGGGGCGATAGCTCGCAGTTTTGGCCTGCTGACAAGGGCGGGCGTATCATATGTCGCGACATCCCCGGTTCTGCGTAGCGGAAACAGAATCTCCGCCGTGCCGGGCAAGCCGCCCTGCATCGTTTCCGCATATCCGAAATGCTTTTTTTCCCCTTGACCAAGCACTCTGCGCCGCGCCCCTGCCGCACCGGAAACAGGTTTGCAGGCGGATGCGAGGGATTGCAATGCTTTCCTTTAACCCTGCGTTGACCGAGATCGAATTGCTATGATGATAAAGCGAAAAGCAACGCAATTGCGTATGCCGCAATGCACAATTTGACCTTTGGATAGCTTGGCATCGGCGCAAGGATCATATAGCTAATCGGTAGACGCTTAACCGCGGGGCGTGTCTCAACGCCCCCACCCGCATGTTTTCGGAGGATCAGTATGACGGAAAAAAGCGCTACAGTGACACTTGGCGAAAAACAGGTCGAACTCCCGGTCAGGGAAGGCACGATTGGACCAAGCGTCGTCGATATCGCCACGCTGTACAAGCACACGGGCTCCTTCACCTACGACCCGGGCTTCACGTCGACGGCCTCCTGCGAATCCAAGATCACCTATATCGATGGTGACGAAGGCGTTCTCCTTCACCGCGGCTTCCCGATCGAGCAGCTTGCCGAACAGGGCGATTTCCTGGAAACCTGCTACCTGCTGCTCTACGGCGAACTGCCGACGGCTGCGCAGAAGAAGGATTTCGACACCCGCGTCACGCGTCACACCATGGTGCATGAGCAGATGAGCCGCTTCTTCACCGGCTACCGTCGCGACGCGCATCCGATGGCCGTCATGTGCGGCACGGTCGGCGCTCTCTCGGCCTTCTATCACGACTCGACCGACATTACCGATCCGCACCAGCGCATGGTCGCTTCGCTGCGTATGATCGCAAAAATGCCGACGATCGCCGCCATGGCCTACAAGTACCATATCGGCCAGCCTTTCGTTTACCCGAAGAACGATCTCGATTACGCCTCCAACTTCCTGCATATGTGCTTTGCCGTACCGTGCGAGGACTACAAGGTTGATCCGGTTCTGGCCCGCGCCATGGACCGTATCTTCATCCTGCATGCCGATCACGAGCAAAACGCCTCCACTTCCACGGTGCGTCTTGCCGGTTCTTCGGGCGCCAACCCGTTCGCCTGTATTGCGGCTGGCATTGCCTGCCTCTGGGGCCCGGCTCATGGCGGCGCCAACGAAGCGGCGCTCAACATGCTCAACGAGATCGGCACGGTTGACCGTATTCCGGAATATATCGCCCGCGCCAAGGACAAGAACGATCCGTTCCGCCTGATGGGCTTTGGCCACCGCGTCTACAAGAACTACGACCCGCGCGCCAAGATCATGCAGAAGACGATGTACGAAGTGCTGGAAGCCACTGGCAACTCCGACGATCCAATCATGCAGGTTGCTCTGGAACTGGAAAAGATCGCCCTTTCCGACCCTTATTTCGTCGAGAAGAAGCTCTACCCGAATGTCGACTTCTATTCGGGCATCACGCTGAAGGCGCTCGGCTTCCCCACGACCATGTTCACCGTTCTCTTCGCTCTCGCCCGCACCGTCGGCTGGATCGCACAGTGGAACGAAATGATCGAAGATCCGCAGCAGCGCATCGGTCGTCCGCGCCAGCTCTACACGGGCGCCGGCAAGCGCGACTACGTTCCGGTTTCCAAGCGCTAAGCCGCGAAACCATTTGAGATCAAAGGCCGGCAGGTTTTCACCCGCCGGCCTTTTTTTTGTTGGGCGTCTGAGTGGTTCTTAGTGGCGCGCCGCAACGCCCAGGAACTGCTTGAGTTCGGGGGTTTCGGGATTGGCGAACACCTCTTCCGGCGGGCCAATTTCATGCACCCTGCCCTCATGCATGAAGACGACGCGAGAGCAGACGTCGCGCGCGAACTTCATTTCATGCGTCACCATCAAGAGCGTCATGCCTTCGGCGGCGAGTTCCCGCACCACGGCAAGCACTTCCGCAACCAGTTCGGGATCGAGCGCCGAGGTGATCTCATCGCAGAGCAAAGCGATCGGCTGCATGGCGAGGGCGCGGGCAATGGCGACGCGCTGTTGCTGGCCACCTGACAACTCATCGGGATAGGCATCGAATTTATGCGCTAGGCCAACCCGTTCCAGCATCTTGCGGGCAACGGCTTCCGCCTCCGGTTTCGACGTCTTCTTGACCACCATCTGTGACAGCATGACATTGCCGCCGACGGTCTGGTGCGGGAAGAGATTGAACTGCTGGAAGATCATGCCGACCTTCAATCGAAGTGCCTTGAGATGGAGATCGTCTTCGAGAAGCTGTGCGCCGGCGACCGATATGGAACCGGCCGAAATCGTCTCCAGCCCGTTGATGCAACGAAGCAGGGTCGATTTTCCCGATCCGCTCTTGCCGATGATGGCGATGACCTCGCCCGGCTCGACATCGAGATTGATGCCCTTCAGAACCTCGTTGCTGCCATAGCTTTTGCGGACTTCAGTGATTTCGATGAGCGACATTGAGCTTCCTTTCGAGGATCTGGCTGCTCTTCGACAGAGGCCAGCACAGCGCGAAATAGATGAGGGCCACGAGGCCATAAACGGTGAAGGGCTGGAAGGTGGCGTTGGTGACGACCGTGCCGGCCTTGGACAGTTCCACGAAGCCTATGATCGAGGTCACCGCCGTTCCCTTGATGACCTGCACGAAAAAACCGACGGTCGGCGGAATGGCGACCCGCATGGCCTGCGGCAGGATGACGTAACGCATCTGCTGCAGGCGGCCCATGGCAAGGCTTGCCGACGCCTCCCATTGCCCCTTGGCGACAGATTCGACGCAGCCACGCCAGATTTCGGTCAGGAAGGCTGCTGCCCACAGGATCAGCGTCAGACCCGCCGCGAGCCAGGCCGGCACATCGATACCGAAGAGACCAAGGCCGAAAAAGGCGATGAAGAGCTGCATCAGCAGCGGCGTTCCCTGAAAAAGCTCGACATAATAGCGCGCGAAAACCCGCATCGATTTTTTCCGGGAAATGCGCATGAAGAGCAGAAGCAGCGCCACCAAGCCGCCGCCCGCAAAGGAGACGAGCGAGAGCAGCACGGTCCAGCGCGTGGCGAGCAGCAGGTTTCTGAGAATATCCCAGGTGGAGAACTCGATCATCGGACACTCCTGCGCGGAAAAATGAGGTTGCCGCCCGTCAGCAGCACCTGCCGGAGAAGAATGGCCAGCACGAGATAGATGACGGTGGAGACCATGTAGGCTTCGAAGGCGCGGAAGGTGCGCGACTGGATGAAATTGGCCGCGAAGGTCAGGTCCTCGGCGGCGATCTGCGACACGACCGACGAACCGAGCATGACGATTACCACCTGCGAGGAGAGCGCCGGCCATATTCGTTGCAGGGAGGGAACCAGCACCACGTGGCGGAAGGTTTCGAAACGGGTCATGGCAAGGCTTGCGCCGGCCTCGAACTGCCCCTTCGGCGTCGCCTGAATGCCGGCGCGGATGATCTCGCAGCTATAGGCCCCGAGATTGACCACCATGGCGATATTGGCAGCGCTCAGTTCCGACAGTTGCAGGCCAAGCGAGGGCAGGCCGAAAAAGATAAAAAACAATTGTATGAGAAACGGCGTATTGCGAATGAGTTCCACATAGGTCGCGACCGGCGGCCGCAGCCATTTCGGGCCAAGCGCGCGCACCCAGGCACAGAATATACCGAGCGCGATGCCGAGAACGCCGCCGACGGCGATCAATTCAAGCGTGACGGCGATACCCTTGGCGATCTGCGGATAATATTCGAGGAGCCATCCAAAATCGAATGTGTATTTCACCCGATGTTTCCTTCGGAAGAGGACAAACCATGCGCCGGGCCGGGATCAAACGGGACCGGCGCATGTGTTTGCCGGGTTGGTCACAGATCCTTCGGAAGATCGGTTTTCAGCCACTTCTGCGCGATGGTGTTCAGCGAACCGTCGGTCTTTGCGGTGGCGATGATGGCGTTGACCTTCTCCAGCAGCGCCGGCTGCTCCTTGTTCAGGCCGATATAGCAGGGAGAATTTTTGATCAGGAACTTAAGCTCGGGGCGCTTCGGTGGGTTCTTCGCGAGAATGGCGGCGGCCACGACATTGCCCGTGGCGACGGCTTCCACCTGACCGGCGAGGAAGGCAGAGATAGTGCCGTTATTGTCCTCGTAGCGCTTGATGGTCGTATCAGCGGGAGCGACCTTGGTCAGTTCCAGATCCTCGACGGCGCCACGGGTAACGCCGATGGTCTTGCCGGCCAAATCTTCCGCCTTGGTGACAGCAAGCGAGTCCGGAGCGAACACACCGTTGAAGAAAGGCGCATAGGCAGTGGAGAAGTCGATGACCTTTTCACGGTCCGGGTTCTTGCCGAGGCTCGAAATGACGAGATCGACCTTGTTGGTCTGCAGATAGGGAACGCGGTTGGCGCTGGTGACCGGCACCAGCTCGACCTTCACCCCGAGCTTCTCGCCGATCAGGTTGGCGACGTCGATATCGTAACCCTGCGGCGCCATATCGGTGCCAACGCTGCCGAACGGCGGAAAATCCTGCGGGACGGCGACGCGGATCGTGCCTCGGGAAGTGATATCGCCGAGCGCGTCGGCAAAGGCTGCGGGCGAAAAACCAAGTGTTGCGGAAATCGCGGCAATGGCAAGCAATGAACGTCTGGAAAACATTGGGAATTACTCCTTGGGGCTTGAGGAAAGAGGCTGCAGTGAAAGCGAATTGCGAAGCTCGTAGAGCGGGTCCGGCCTGCGGGTGAGATCGAGACCGGTTTCGACTTCGTCGAGATGGCGGATGGCGAGTTCGGCGGCGCCGTGAAAATCAGCCGCCTTGATCGCCTCGAAGATGCGGCAGTGCCCGTCATGCGATTGCTGCGCATGGAAATCGGACTGATAGAGCATGGAGATGAGGATGGTTCTGGCCGTCAGGTCGCGCAGCGTTTCGACGATGATGTCATTTCCGGCGATTTCGGCGATGCGGATGTGGAAATCGCCCATCAGGCAGGTCAGGCGCTGGCGGTCGCCTTTGACAATCGCCGCCTTTTCTTCATCGAGATGATTGGCAAGGATCGTTATGCCTTCCGCGCTGATGGCGGAAAGGTTGCGCAAAAGTCCATATTCGATGATGCGCCGTGCCTCATAGACCTTGATGGATTCTTCGGCGGAAGGCTCCACCACGAACCAGCCGCGGCGCGGGCTGACGGTGACGATGCCGCGCGTCTCCAGCCGCATCATCGCCTCGCGGATGCGCGTGCGCGACACGCTGAAAAGGCTGGCGAGCTGGTTCTCGCTGAGGCGGGTGCCCGGGCGGATCCGCGCGGAAAGAATGCCTGAGATGATGGCGTCTTCTACCGCGCTCTGGGCGCTTTCTGATGTATGGCTATCTTGCATACAAGATTGAAAGCAAGAGGTGTGCCAGACGTAAATTCGCGGGCCGCGGACCCTATAAAAGCCTGGGGATTGCCGCCCTAACGATCAAATGCGTTAAAACCAACCCCTCGCCTGCCTGCATTGGCGGCAAGGCGGCAGCTGGCTTAACCTTGTCGGAAAACCGCTATTTCCGCCGCCTGAGGACAGGATGGCTGCGATTATACCGAGGAGCTATTCTTGTTTTTGAGGACATCGAGAAGAATGCGCGCGCCGGTTTCGCCCGGCGGTACATCCGTGTGCAAACGCCGCTGCACCAGCGCATAACCTTCGAGCATCGCCCGCCGCTCGGTGGTATCGGACGACAGACGCTCGGCCCAGCGCAGCATCGAGCCTGCCCTGACGACCTCGTTGAAATATTCCGGAATGATGGCGTAATCGGCGATCAGGTTCGGCAGGGCGCCGGTCCAGGTTTTCACCCGCTTGCTCAGCATGGTGAAAATCCAGTCGGTCTTGTAGACCGAGATGGTCGGTACGCCCGCGAGTGCGAGTTCCAGAATGACCGTGCCGGAAGCGGCGATGGCCGCATCGGCTTCAGCAAACGCGTTCCATTTGAAGGCGGAATCGATGCCGATTTCGGGCCTTATATCCTCCGGCCATGATGCCGCCAGTTCGTGGATGCGTTTTTCCTGACGTGGCACAGTGGGCAAAAGAAACCGCGTCGGACCGTTGCGCTCTACAAAAGCTCTCGCTGCCACCTGAAAAGGCTCCATCAGCCGCGTCGTTTCAGTGGAGCGCGAGCCCGGCAGGAGGAGGATGGTTTTCGGCTGGCCATCTGCCGGCAGAGAGCGTTCCGCCCGCTTCTGCCGCACAGAGAGCACATCGGCATCGACGCTGAGCCGATGGCCGACAAAGGTCGTCGGGGGACCGCCGAGACGGCGCATCGCTTCCGGCTCGAAGGGCAGCAGGGCCAGAACATGATCGACATAGGACAGCATCGCGGTGGCGCGATATTCCTTCCACGCCCAGACGCTGGGGCAGACATAATTGACAACAGGCAGATGCGGTAATTGCCGGCGAACTTTTTTCGCCACGCGATGGGTGAAATCCGGACTGTCGATGATCAGCAGAATATCGGGCTTTGCAGCGGCGATTGCCTGGGCGGTCTGGTTGATCCGCGCAATGAGCTTCGGCAGCTTTTTCAGAACCTGCGTGAAGCCCATGATCGAGAGTTCGGAATAGTCGAACAGGGAAACCAGACCCTGTGCTTCCAGCGCATCGCCGCCGACACCCACCAGCTCGACGGGGCCCGCATATCGGGCCTTGAGCGACCGGATCAGATCCGCACCCAGAAGATCACCGGATACCTCTCCGGCAATGACCGCCACTTTTAATGCCGCCGTCATCCGATCAACTCTCCTCCATCATGTCTCCGCCGAGTGACGTATCGATGCCGCAGACGAATATGCCCGCCTCATCGGCCGCCTTCAACATCGCCTCGCGATCAAGCACCAGCGCCCGTCCGGCTTCGACGGCGATGCCGGCCAATCCCGCCTTGCGTGCATTCTCCACCGTTTCCACACCGATTGTCGGCAGGTCGGCGCGCACATCCTGCTGCGGCTTGCACAGCTTTACGAGTACACCCTTGCGGCGCGGGGATATACGTCCTTTGGCGCGCAATGCCGCGACGCGCGCCAGCATGGCATCCGTGCCCTCAACGCCTTCCAGCGCGACGATACGGCCACCCACGGCGACTGCTCCCTGCCCCACATCCAGCTTACCGAGTGCAAGTGCCGCCTCAGCCGCCTTGCGTATGTCACGCAGATCTTCCTCGGCGGGCTTTTGTGCACCGAAAGGGCCTGTCGCAGCCAGCAGGCCGGGCGCGATCTCGTGCGCGCCGATGACTTTTGCGCCAAGTGTGCCAATGATCTTGATGACCATCTGCAAAACGGCGTCATCGCCGCTCGACAGCAGAGTCCTGACAATGGACGGCAGTTTGAGCAGGATGCCGACCGTGGGGCGGATCTCCCGCCATTCCGGCCGTCGCGCCACGCCGCCGGAAAGCACGACACGGTCTACCTGATTTTCACGCAGCAGACGGCCCAGCCCGGCGACATCACCGACACTGATGACGGCATTGTCGAAACCGCTCCAGTCGAAACGGGAATCGTCGCGCAAGCGCACGATGAAAGGGTTCTCGCCCATCTCACGGGCGGCGGCCGCCACATAAAGCGGCAGCTGGCCGCTGCCGGCCACGATGGCGAGACGCCCGCCGCCTGTCACGGCTCACTTGCCCCGGTTGGGCGAAGAGATCGCGCGGTCGCTATCCGCGCCGATGAAATCGAGGATTTCAAGCGCCTGCGGGCAGTCCAGATAGTCGTTGCGGTCGAGGGCTGCGGCATTGCCGCGGATCGTGCCTTCGGCCTCGAAAATCGCCTTGTAGACGCGTCTGACCTTGTGGATATCCGCACGCTCGATGCCTGCACGTGTCATGCCGACAACGTTCAGCCCGCCTAGAATGCCGGGATTGCCATTCAGCATGCCATAGGGAATGACGTCGTAATTGACCGCCGACAGCCCGCCGATGAAAGCCTGGCGGCCGATACGGGTGAACTGGTGCACGGCGCAGCCACCGCCCAGAATAGCGCGGTCCTCGATGGTAACATGGCCCGCCAGCATCACATTGTTGGACAGGATGATGTGGCTGCCGAGGCGGCAATCATGCGCCACATGCGAATTGGCGAGGAAGAGATTGTCATCACCGATAATGGTCTTGCCGCTGCCATCGGAACTGCCGGCGTTCATCGTTACGCCTTCACGCATGACGCAGCGCTCACCGATCTCAAGCGTCGTTTCCGAACCGTCATGGCGAACCGCCTGCGGTGTGCCGCCGATGACCGCCATGGGATGGACGACCGAACCGCGGCCGATGACGGTCCGGCCGGAAACAACGGCGTGATTATGCAGCCAGACACCGTCATGCAGCGTGACTTTCGCGCCGACATAGCTCAGCGCGCCGATGACGACGTTTTCACCGATCACCGCGCCGTCTTCGATGACGGCCGTCGGGTGAATTCTGGCCGAGGCGGCAATCGTGCTCATTGCTGGTCCTCGGGGATCATCATGGCGCCGACATCGGCTTCCGCCACCAGCGCGCCGTCCACCTTCGCCTCGCAATGGAATTTAAAAACATTGCCGCGCTGGCGCTGCTTGACCACGTGGATTTCCAGACGATCACCGGGAACGACGGGTCTACGGAAGCGCGCATTGTCGATGGTCATGAAATAGACGAGGTAACCGCCCTCACCCTGGCTACGGGCGCAGATCGCGCCTGCCGTCTGCGCCATGGCTTCGACGATCAGAACGCCCGGCATGATCGGGCGATCCGGGAAATGGCCGGTGAAATGCGGTTCGTTGACCGTGACGTTCTTGATGCCGATCGCCGAGTTGTTACCATCGATCTCGATGATCTTGTCGATCAGCAGGAATGGGTAACGATGCGGCAGAAGCTTCATGACTTCCAGAATGTCAGCCGCGCCGAGCGTCGTCTTCGTTTCTTCAGTCATTGTTTTTCTCTCCTGTTTTTTTATCACGCCCTTCAGCGCGTGCCAGAATTTCGGCCATGTCGCGCAGGAAATATTTCATTGGACGCGCAGGCGTTCCGCCATAACGGGCGCCTGCCGGTACGTCCGCTACAACACCGCTCATCGCCGCAATCTGCACGCCGTCGCCAATGTTGATATGGCCATTGATGCCGGCCGCGCCGCCAATCATCACACCGTCGCCGATGCGGGTGCTGCCCGCAATGCCAACCTTGCTGACGATGCCGCAATGGCGGCCGATACGAACGTTGTGGCCAATCTGGACCTGATTGTCGATCTTGGTGCCTTCGCCAATGACCGTGTCATCCATGGTGCCGCGATCGATCGTGGTGTTGGCGCCAATCTCGACATTGTCCTGAATGATGACACGACCGATCTGCACGATCTTCAGCATGCCGCGTGGACCGGGGGCATAACCGAAACCGTCCTGACCGATGCGCGCGCCGTTGTGGATAATCACATTATTACCGATGAGCGCGGCAAGAACGCTTGCGCCGCCCGCAATGGTGCAATCACGCCCTATCTGCACATCCTGCCCGATGATGACGCCGGGGCCAATCCGCGTGCCAGCGCCAATATGGGCGCCGGCTCCGATCACGGCAAGCGCCTCGACAATGACGCCCGCTTCCAGTTTCGCGGATGGATCGACATGGGCAGCATGGGAAATTTCGGCGTCCATCCGCGCGATCGGACCGGGTCGCATGGCGGAAGGATGCAACAATGCACCGACCTGCGCAAAAAGGGTGTGGGGGTTTTTCGATATCAGCGCGGGGGTGTGAGACAGAAGCATGTCTACAAGCGCTGCATCACAAATGACGGCGCCAGCTTCGCAGGTCTGCAACTCATCGCGGCTCTTGCGCGAAAGAATATAGCAGAGCTGATCGGGCTTTGCCCTATAGACCGGCGAAACGGACCTGATAATCCGTTCTCCCGCCGCATCGTCAGACAGTTCCGCCCCAAAATTATCTGCGATATCTTTCAATCGCAGTCCCTCGTGGGGCGGAAAAAAGGCATTGTATTCCATCAGCCGGAAACTCCAGAACGTTCAAAGTTGCAGTTCTGGACTGCCGATATCAGAAAGTGTTGGACATGCCAAACCGGAAACGCTGTTCCTCGTCGTAGTCTTCCTTGGCGATCGGTACCGCGTAGTCGACTCGGATCGGACCAAAGGGCGACGCCCACATCACGCCGATACCAGCGGATGCACGGATGGAGTTGTCGTCCTTCACACCTGCGCTGTTGGCAACCTTGTTGCCATAGAGCGTGCCGGCATCAACGAAGCCTGCGAGGCGCAGACCGAAATCTTCCGGAACGCCAGGCATCGGAGCCGTGACTTCAGCAGACGCGGCGAAATAGGTCGTGCCGCCGATGGAGTCGGAGCCGATACGCGGACCGATACCGTCGTTCTTGAAGCCGCGAACCTGACGGCCGCCGAACTTGAACTGATCGAAGACCAGCAGATTGTCGCCCGTCGGCACTACGTGACCGGCCTGACCCGTGAGCGAGCCGATGACATCGTATTCGTCAGACAGCGTATAGAAGAAACGAGCCTTGGCGTAGATCTTGTAATATTCGGAATCGCCGCCGAGGCCTGCAAATTCGTTCGTCAGAGCAGCCTGCCAGCCTTCACGCGGCATGTTGCGGTCGTCGAGCGTATTGTAGTTCAGCGTGTTCGAAATGATGGACTGCGTCCAGTCACCGCCACGGATCAGGTCTTTATAAGGCGCTGCAAGGTTGCTGCCGGTTTCCCAGTCGCCTTCGCCATCATAGTTGAGCTGCTTGTAGGTGTACTTGAACGTTGTCGAGAGGTCCTCGGTGATCGGCGCGGTTACACGCAGCGCGAAACCCTGCTCGTCGTAGTCGTAATAATCTTCGCTGCGGCTCTGGCTCTTGAACAGGTCGAAACCTGCGGCAAGACGATAGCCGAGGAAGTAAGGCTCGGTGAAGGACAGCGTGTAGCTACGTGCATCGTCTTCACCCGCACCAGCGGCGAGACGAATGTACTGGCCACGACCGAGGAAGTTCTTTTCTTCGATGGAGGCTTCGAGCAGAACGCCGTCGTTCTGCGAGTAACCTGCACCGATACCGAACGAACCCGTCGACTGGTCTTCCACATCGACAACAATCACGACGCGGTCAGGCGCGCTGCCGCCGGCGGTCGAGATATTGACCTTCGAGAAATAGCCGAGCGCCTCGAGACGGCGCTTTGCAGCCGTGATGACCGTCTGGTTGAACGCGTCGCCTTCGGAGATATCGAACTCGCGACGAATGACGTAGTCACGCGTACGGGTGTTGCCACGGATTTCGATGCGCTCGACATAGGCGCGCTCGCCCTGATCGACGATATAGGTTACGCCGATGGTGTTGCCAGCCATGTCACGGTCGCCGCGCGGCGTTACGCGGGCAAAGGGATAACCTTCGCCGGCCACGCGCTTGGAAATCGCTTCCATGCTCTGCTGAACTTCCTTGGCGCTGTAGCTGCCACCCTGACGGGTTTCCACGAGGCCCTGAAGTTCGGAACCATCGACGCCCGGAACGGTCGATTCGACCGCAACGTTGCCGAAGTTATAACGCTGACCTTCATCGACCGTGATGGAGACGGTGTATTCGTTCTTGGACTCGTCCAGCACCGCCTCGGAGGACACGACCCGGAAGTCGGCGTAACCGCGGTTGTAATAGAACTGGCGCAGCGCCTCTTCGTCGGCGCGCAGCTTGTCCTCGTTATAAACGTCCTTACGCGTCAGGAACGACAGCATGTTGGACTTCTTGGTATTGATGACAGCGGCCAGACGACCATCGCTGTAGGCATTGTTGCCGACGAAATCGATACGGCCGATCTTCGTGCGCTCGCCTTCATTGATGACGAAAGCAATGTTCACACGGCCCTGACCGACGGAAACGGTCTGCGTGGTGATTTCGACGTCACTACGGCCGATCGCGGCATAGGCTTCCTTGATGCGGGCGATATCCGCCGTCACGATAGCCTGATTGAAGGGGCCAAGCGCCTGTGTCTGTACGACGCCGGCGAGCTTGTCGTCCTTGATCTTGCGGTTACCGTTGAAGACCACCTGGTTGACCAGCTGGTTCTCGTTAACAGTGACGACCAGCGTGCTGCCGGAAACGCGCATGGAGACATTCGAGAAGTAACCGGTGGCGTAAAGACGCTTCACCGATTCATCGATATCCGAATTGGAAAAGTTCTTACCCGGCGCAATGGTGATGTTGGAGCGCACGGAGTCCGCACCGGACCTCTCGGCCCCGCGAACATCGATCTTGCTGATGACGGCTGCATTCGCAACACCAGCAGAGGCAAGCACGCCAAGGCCCGCAACCGAAGAAACACCAGCAGACAGCGCAACCGCCGACACCGCGTTCAAAAATCTTGAACCAGCCTTCATTTCAATTCTTACCTTTTTACGTTGTCCCTCAGCGGGCGGAACCCGACTCCGGCCATGTGCGTCGTTTTACCTGCTTTTCCCCTACAAGCAAGTCAGAACGTTAAATTCTGTTTACTTCGTGATCCAGAGTGGCGCATTCGCCACTTCGGCATAAAAACAAGGTAAACAAACAACTAACAAAACCGTTAAAACACAATCCTCAGCCGATCAAGCTGCTGATATCATTCCATGTTGCAAAAACCATAAGACCCAAAATCATCATCATGCCGATACGGAACGCGACTTCCTGCGCGCCCGCGCCGAGCGGCCTGCCGCGAATGGCCTCGATCGCGTAAAACACCAGATGGCCGCCGTCCAGAACCGGGACGGGCATCAGGTTCAGCAGACCGATCGAAACGGAAAGGACTGCGGCAAGCTGGATAACGGCGGAAATGCCGAGCGTCGCCATCTGGCCGGATGCCTGCGCGACACGCACCGGACCGCCCAGCTGATCGGCATTCATGCGGCCGGTCACGAGGTTGCCGATATAGTTGAAGGTGCCGGTAATGACGTGGCCCGTTTCGCGCACGCCTTCAACCAGCGCCTCGGTCGGCGAATATTCGATGTGGCGGAAATTGCCGCTGGTCTGGTCGGTGACGATGCCGATAATGCCCATTTCCAGCTTGTTGCCGAACTGGTCAGTGGTTTCCGTGCGCGTCGGAACCATCGGCAGCTTCAGCTCCTCGCCTGCCCTTTCGACAGTTACGGTGATCGGCGTGCCCGGGCGGATGCCGACGTAACGACGGACATCCTCGAAAGTCATCACCTTTTCGCCATCGATCGCGACCAGTCGGTCGCCGGGCCGCACGCCAGCTGCGGCGGCAGCGCTGTTTTCGCGCACTTCCGCCACGACTGGATCGGCAATCATCCGACCATAAATGCCGAAAAGCACCGCGAAGATGAGAATGGCGAGAATGAAATTTGCGATCGGGCCCGCAGCAACCGTGGCCGCTCTTTTCCACAGCTTTGCGCCGGAAAGCGTCTGCGCCCTCTCCTCCAGCGACATATGCGACAGGCCGGAACTATCCGGTTTGCTGGCGGCATCCTCATCACCGAAGAACTTGACGTAACCGCCGAGCGGGATCGCGGAAATCTTCCATCTCGTGCCGCGCTTGTCGGTGAAACCGATCAGCTCCGGGCCGAAGCCGATGGAAAATGCCGTGGAACGGATGCCGCACCAGCGCCCGACCAGATAGTGGCCCATTTCATGGACAAAAACGAGCAGGGACAGCACCAGGATGAAGGGCACGATATAGCCGGTCAGAAAGCCGGTCGCCGCCATTACTGTGTTCATGACAATCTGCCCTTTATGTCGTGACCTTTCGCGCCGCTCAGAAACCCGGCAACAGACCGCCGCCCGATCCGGGCACGTCGCCGGTTGCCGCCGCATGCACGAAAGCAATGAGGAATACCGTAAAGCAGGCGAAAACAAGACCGTCAACACGGTCCATGAAGCCGCCATGGCCCGGAATGAGATGGCTGGAATCCTTGACCTGGAAACGTCGTTTCACGAAGGATTCAAAGAGATCACCTATCTGGCTGAATACCGACAGGATGAACGCGAGCCCCAGCACCAGCAGGCTGATTCTGCCGTGATAGGCCATGGACACCGCGCCGCCGCCGATCACAGCCGCCGCTGCCCCGCCGATCGCACCCGACCAGGTCTTGCCGGGCGAAATCGAAGGCGCAAGCTTCGGCCCGCCAATGGCGCGTCCAACGAAATAGGCGAGAATATCCGTCGACCAGACAACGGCGAAGATGAAAAGGATGGACACGAAGCCCGTCAGCTCATCACCGCGAATGGCCGCCAGCGATATGCCGCTCAGACCCGCATAAAAAATGCCACCCACCAGCCACCAGTTCCTGCCGCGCAAAACCGGAAACAGGGCTGCGGTCAGCGTGAAGCCGGATAAAAGCGGCAGATCGAGCGAGGATTCGCCGAAAATCGTGTTGCCGGCGATAACGGCGACCGCGAACCAGCCCCAGGCATTGCCGGTCGGGTTGGCCTCCGACAGCCGGGTAATCGTCGACCATTCATAATAGATGAGGATCGCCAGAAGACCCGCGACGATGCGGAACAGAATGCCGCCATACCAGGTCGCGGCCAGAATGACCGCTGCCATGACGATTGCGGAGACGATCCGCAGTCTGAGTTCACGGCTCATCAGGCGCCTGCCACGGCAACCTGCTCGGTGAGTGCACCAAAGCGGCGGTCACGCGTTGCATATTGCTCGATTGCGGAGAAGAATCGCTGGCGGTCGAAGTCGGGCCAATATTCGGGAACGAAGAGGAACTCAGAATAAGCGGCCTGCCAGAGCAGGAAGTTCGACAGGCGCTCTTCGCCACTGGTGCGGATGATAAGATCCGGATCCGGCATGCCCGACGTGTCAAGCCGGGCCGAAATCATCTCCGGCGTGATCGAAGCGGCATCGAGCCGGCCTTCGGCGACATCGCGGGCGATTGCCACCGTCGCGCGCGCAATCTCGTCACGGCTTCCATAGTTGAAGGCGATCACCAGCGTCAGCTTGGTATTGCCAGCCGTCATCTGCTCCGCCTCTTCGAGGAGAGAGCGTATGTCGGTCTTCAGCCCCTGCCGGTCACCGATGATCCGCACGCGGACATTTTCGCGATGCAGTTCGGCAAGGTCACGCCGGATGAAAGCCTTCAAAAGCCCCATCAGGTCACTCACCTCGGATTCGGGCCTGCGCCAGTTTTCCGACGAGAAGGCAAACAGCGTGAGATAGCGTATTCCGCAATCACCGGCCGCGCGCACGGTCTCGCGTACGGCCTCCACCCCGCGGCGATGCCCCATCACGCGCGGAAGACCGCGCTGCTTTGCCCAGCGTCCATTGCCATCCATGATGATGGCGACGTGCTCGGGTATGGAGGAACGTGTCGTCGTCGGCATATCGATCCAGTAACAGGGCAGCGCGGAATTAAAACGAATAAAATACAGGTCTATCGCAAGCGATATCAGACCTGCATGATTTCCTTTTCCTTCTCGGCAAGCAAGCGGTCAATTTCCGAAATCGTGTCGTCGGTCATTTTCTGCACCTTTTCCGACTGTCCACGGCTTTCGTCCTGACCGATGTCACCATCCTTTTCGGCTTTTTTCAGACCATCCATGCCGTCGCGGCGCACATGGCGAATCGCGACCTTGGACTTTTCGGCATAATCATGAGCGACCTTGACGAGCGACTTGCGGCGCTCTTCGTTCAGTTCAGGCAGCGGAATTCTGAGGTTCTGACCATCGACGATCGGGTTGAGGCCGAGATTGGATTCGCGTATCGCGCGATCGACGGCATTGACCATCGACTTGTCCCAGATGTTGACGCCGAGCATCCGCGGCTCCGGAACCGTGATGTTTGCGACCTGGTTGAGCGGCACACGCGAACCGTAAGCTTCAATGGTGACCGGATCGAGAATGTTTGCCGAAGCCCGGCCGGTGCGCAGCGATGCGATATCGCTCTTGAATGCGTTGATGGCGCCATCCATGCGGCGCTTGATATCGTTGAGGTCAATACCACTCATCTTGATACTCCGTCTCTGTCGGCTGTGGCCGGAATTCGCCCAGGGGGCGGCGTCTTTTTTGATTACTTGTCGTGCACGATGGTCTTGCGGCCACCGCCGGTCAATATCTGCGCGAAACCGCCCTTCTCGTGGATCGAGAAGACGATGATCGGAATATGGTTCTCGCGAGCAAGCGCGACAGCGGCGATATCCATGACCGCCAGGCCCTTGCCGAGCACTTCGCTATGGGTCAGCTCGTCGAAACGGGTAGCTGTCGGATCCTTCTTCGGGTCGGCGGAGTAGATGCCATCCACCTGGGTACCCTTGAAGATCGCCTCGGCGCCCATTTCCGCGGCGCGAAGCGCTGCAGCAGAATCGGTGGTGAAGAACGGGTTGCCCGTACCGCCGGCGAAAATCACCACACGCCCCTGTGCGAGATGGTGAAGGGCGGCGCGCTGGGAGAAGCTCTCACAGATTTCAGGCATCGCGATTGCCGAGAGAACGACGGTGTCGATGCTGAGCTTGCGCAGCGACGTGGCGAGCGCCAGTGCATTGATGACGGTCGCCAGCATGCCCATATGGTCGCCGGTAACGCGGTCGCCCCCCTTGGAGGCCACGGCCACGCCGCGGAAAATATTACCGCCGCCGACGACAACGCCGACTTCAACACCCATCGCCCTCGCCTCGGCGATATCGGAGGCGATACGGTCGGCCACCGCCACATCGATACCGAAACCCTGATCGCCCATAAGGGCTTCACCGGAAGCCTTGAGAAGAACACGTTTGTAGATCGGCTTGGAAGACATCATGACTCCTCGGAAATGTAACCGAAACGCGGATACACGAAGGGCACCGCGTTGTCACGCGATGCCCTCCCGTTTTCCCAAGATTGGGTAAATATAATCAGCCCTTGGCGACTGCGGCGACTTCTGCTGCGAAATCGCTTTCTTCCTTTTCGACGCCTTCGCCGAGCAGCAGGCGAACCATGCCCGTCACTTCGATGGAAGCGCCGGCTTCCTTTTCGGCTTCCTTGACGGCAGCGCCGACAGTGATGTCGGGGTTGATGACGAAAGCCTGCGACAGAAGAGCTACTTCTTCGAAGAACTTGCGCATACGGCCATCAACCATCTTTTCGATGATGGCTTCCGGCTTGCCGGATTCGCGGGCCTGTTCGATGAAGACGTTGCGCTCGCGCTCGGCCACGGCAGCGTCGACTTCTTCAGCGCGGATGGCGAGCGGGTTGGTCGCAGCGATGTGCATGGCAACCTGGCGGCCGATCGAGTTCAGAACGGCCTTGTCGCCGTCCGACTTCAGGGCAACGAGAACGCCGAGCTTGCCGATGCCGTCGCCGGCAGCGTTGTGGATGTAGGTCGCAACAACACCGTGCGGCACTTCGAGTGCAGCCGAGCGGCGCAGCGTCATGTTTTCACCGATCGTAGCGATCGCGTCCTTGATGCTGTCGGAAACGGACTTGCCGGTTGCCGGATAGGTCGCAGCGGAAACAGCGTCAACGGTGCCGTCGGTGGTGAGGGCAACCTGGGCGATACCGCGGATGAGGTCCTGGAACGCATCGTTGCGGGCAACGAAGTCGGTTTCGGAGTTCAGCTCGACAACAACAGCCTTGTGACCCATGGTGGCAACGCCGACCAAACCTTCGGCAGCCGTACGGCCGGACTTCTTGTCGGCCTTTGCGATGCCCTTGGCGCGCAGCCAGTCGATCGCCGCTTCCATGTCGCCATTGGTCTCAGCAAGAGCCTTCTTGCAGTCCATCATGCCTGCGCCAGACTTCTCGCGCAGTTCCTTCACCATTGCGGCTGTGATTTCGGTCATTGTTTGCCTCTTATCGGTTCGATCGGTCAGCCGGCGGAATTTGCCGTGCCGAAGTTCTGGGTGATGACTGTACCCGGCCGCACACCCTTTGAAACCGAAGAGGATTTCAGGAAAGGGGCATGCGCATTCCCAAGTGCTGCGGCGTCTCCATACATCGAAATGATGGGTGCCGCCGAAGTGTGACAGCGTTATGAAGACTGCCTTGCGTTTCAACCACGTCAGACGCCAGCGGTTTCCAAAAAACGTGGCGGAGCGCTTGAAACGAACAAGGCCGTCAACCCATTGAAGGTCTTTGACGGCCTTGTCATATCCTGGTCGAGGAGACGGCGATTAAGAAATCGCCGCCAGACAGGGCCTAAATCAGGCGCCAGCCTCGTCTTCGAGAGCGGGCTCGATCGGAGCTTCTTCAGAAGCGCCGATGTCGCGGCCGGAAGCACCCTGCTGACGGGCAATACCGTCGATGGCAGCGCGGGCAATCAGGTCGCAGTAGAGCGAGATGGCGCGCGAAGCATCGTCGTTACCCGGGATCGGGTAGTCGATATGGTCCGGGTCGCAGTTGCTGTCGATGATCGCAACGACCGGAATGCCAAGACGCTTGGCTTCTTCGATCGCGATCTTTTCCTTGTTGGTGTCGATGATGAACATCAGGTCCGGAACGCCGCCCATATCGCGGATACCGCCGAGAGCCTTTTCAAGCTTTTCGCGCTCGCGCTCAAGGTTCAGGCGTTCCTTCTTGGAGTAGCCGGAGCCTTCCGAGTTCAGGATTTCGTCAACCTTGCGCAGACGCTGGATCGAGTTCGAAATGGTCTTCCAGTTGGTCATCATGCCGCCGAGCCAGCGGGAGTTGACGTAGTACTGGGCCGAACGCTTTGCGCTGTCGGCGATGATTTCGGACGCCTGACGCTTGGTGCCGACGAACAGAACGCGGCCGCCACGGGCAACGGTGTCGGACACGACCTGAAGGGCGCGCGACAGCATCGGAACGGTCTGAGCCAGGTCGATGATGTGGATGTTGTTACGGTCGCCGAAGATGTACGGCTTCATCTTCGGGTTCCAGCGGTGCGTCTGGTGGCCGAAGTGAACACCAGCTTCCAGAAGCTGACGCATAGAAAAATCGGGCAATGCCATGCCTTGTTACTCCTTTTCCGGTTTAACCCCCGCGAAGCGAACAGCGCCGATTTTCATCGACACCACCGGGCGGAACGGACCGGATTTCTCCCGGAACATCCCAAGCTTCGCGTGTGGAATGGTGAGCCGCATACAGTCGCCCGCGTGAAAATGCAAGCATTTATGCGAAAAAACCGGCGAAATAGCCGCGTTTCAGCGAACCGGCTTGTTTTCGCAGGTTTCGGGCTTGAGAATATCGAGCTTCGCAAGCTTTCCCGTCAGAACGAAATCGCCGTAATCCATCGTCAGATCGCGGGTGATTCCGTTTTCGTAAAGCTTGAACGACATGCGGTAGATCGGCAGGGCGTCGGTGCCGGTCTTGTCGTTGTAATAGGCGATCGTCACCGGCCAGAAGGCAGCCTTGGCGAATTCGCCCGCCTTGCCGGCGTCGGCATCGCCATCCTTCGGCATTTGCGACTTGCCGACCAGCGTGGAGGTGATCAGGCTTTCATCGCCATCATCAGAACCGTCGAATATCCGGGATTCGAAAATACGCTTTCCCTGTTTCGCATGTTCGATGACCTGAAACATGTGCTGTGTCGGGAATTCGCTGGCGACGAGACTGATCTGGCGGGCATCCGGCCGGGTCAGATCGACCTTCACGCCCTCGGTGCTGTCGGTTGCGGCCCCCTGCACTTCCTTGTCCAGCTTGTCGTCGGTGTAGGATTTGGTCTCGAAGGTGAATTTCTTCGCGGCAAGGTCTTCGAAAGTCGTGGTCTGCTGGTCGGTCATGCGTACGGCGTCGCCGGTGTTGATCTGCGTCACGAAACGGAAATCGGTCTTGTAACCCTGACAGGATGAGCCGGTGAATTCATAGACCATGCGGCCGGTCATGCCCTCGATGCCGGAGCGATCCGACGCATCCTTGAGTTCGAGATCGTAGACGGCGCGGTGGGCGACGAGATCCGGAACCGTGACGGGCAAGGCATTGGCAGCGCTTGACAGGCCGGTCATAAGCCCTGTTGCGGCAACGAAACCAAGCGTCCTGACAAACATGCAATATCTCCTGTTGGACTCGCCGCTCATATTGTACAAGCAACCGCCCGGCTTTTGGATCAACATCTTCTGAATGCCGGATTCTTGAAGGATTTACAACAAAACCGGAGACGAAAATGTCGGACGTCATCGAAGGCCGCCTCAAGGAACTTGGCTTCACGCTTCCCGTCGCCGCGGCGCCAGCCGCAAACTACGTTCCGTTCACCATCAGCGGCAATCTTCTTTATGTATCGGGTCAACTGCCGATGGAATCAGGCAAGATTGCGGTGACGGGCCTCGTTGGCCGCGATGTCGACGTGCCAGGCGCCCAGCGCGCGGCCGAATTATGCGCCGTCAACATTCTCGCACAGGTCAAGGCCGCTTTGAATGGTGACCTCTCGAAAATCCGCCGTGTCATCAAGTTGAATGGCTTTGTTGCCTCGGTTCCGGAATTCGTGGAACAGCACCTCGTCATCAACGGCGCCTCCAATCTTCTCGCCAATGTTCTCGGTGATGCCGGCAAACATGCCCGCGCCGCCGTCGGCATGGCCTGCCTGCCCTTCAACGCATCAGTCGAAATCGACGCCATCGTGGAAATCGACGTATGACGCTCAAGCTTTCCTGGCTGACGGCTGAGCCCGTCGCCCATCGCGGTTATCATGATCTCAACAAGGCGGTCTGGGAAAACACGCTTTCCGCCTTTTCCCGCGCCATCGAGGCCGGTTTCGCCATCGAATGCGACGTTCAGCTGGCAGCCGACAGCGTTCCGGTGATTTTTCACGACGACGACATGGCCCGCCTGACGGGCATCAAGGGCGACGTGCGCGAACGCACATCGGCCGAGCTGTCCCTTCTTGCCGTCGGTCAGACCAAGGATCGGGTTCCAACGCTCAAGCAGCTTCTGACGCTCTGCGCCGGCAAGGTGCCGCTGGTGATCGAGCTGAAGGGCCGTGCCGGCGAAGGCGTCGATGACGGTTTTGCCGAGGGGGTTCTGGAAGACCTTGAGGGCTATAAGGGCCATGTGGCGCTGATGAGCTTCGACCATCACCTGCTGAAGGACCTGAAGGCTGCGGGCTCGCCCTGGCCGCTGGGCCTCACCGCCGAGGGCGACAAGCCGGAAGACTTCTTCAAACATGATGAAGCGATGCAGCTGGGGCTCGATTTCATCTCCTATCATTGGGGTCATCTGCCCAACAGCTTCATCGAAGCGCAAAGAAAACTCGGGCTTCCGGTGATTACCTGGACGGTCAGGGATGAAAATGCGCGCGAGACTACCTATAAATATGCGGACCAGATGACATTCGAAGGTTTCGACCCGAGAGAGAACCCATCCGCGACGGCATGACAGAAGACTATTCCATCAGCATTGCGCAATCCTTTGGGGATATCGATCCGGAAAGCTGGAAACGGCTTTCCGGAACATCGCTCAATACATCAGGAAAACCGTACAACCCTTTTATTTCCCACGAATTTCTATCGTCTATGGAAGAGTCCGGCTCGGCGACAGCCAAAACCGGCTGGCTTGGCCACCATCTTCTTCTCGAAAACGCCTCCGGTGTGCTCGTCGGCGCAGTGCCGGCCTATCTGAAAAACCACAGCAAGGGCGAATACGTCTTCGACCACGGCTGGGCGGATGCTTTCGAGCGGGCCGGCGGCCATTATTATCCGAAGCTGCAATGCTCGGTGCCCTTCACGCCGGCAACCGGGCCACGCCTGCTCGTTTCCGAAGCGGTGGACGAAACGCGCTTTAAACCGCTTCTTGCCTCCGGCCTCGCCCAGGTGGCCGAAAAGATCGGCGTCTCTTCCGCCCATGTCACGTTTCTCGAAGAAGACGATCTGTCTGCCCTTCTGCCCCGCGATTTCCTGCACAGGACAGACCAGCAGTTCCACTTCATCAATGATGGCTATCGCGACCACGATGATTTTCTCGATGCCCTTTCTTCGCGCAAGCGAAAGGGGCTGAAAAAGGAACGCCGTGCGGCGCTGGAACACGGTATCGAGATCGACTGGTTGACCGGAAGCGACCTCACCGAAGACATCTGGGACCAGTTCTTCGCCTTCTACATGGATACCGGCAGCCGTAAATGGGGCCGGCCTTATCTCACGCGGGAGTTCTATTCGCTGATCGGCGAGCGCATGGCCGATGATGTGCTGCTGGTGATGGCGAAACGCGATGGGCGCTATATTGCGGGGGCAATCAACTTCATAGGCTCGGATGCGCTTTATGGTCGCCATTGGGGCTGCATCGAGGATCATCCCTTCCTGCATTTCGAGGTCTGTTACCATCAGGCAATCGATTTTGCGCTGGCGAAGGGGTTGAAACGGGTGGAAGCGGGCGCCCAGGGCGAGCACAAGCTGGCGCGTGGTTACGTGCCGGTGACCACCCATTCGGCGCATTTCATCGCCCATCCGGGCCTGCGCCGCGCCATTGCCGATTATCTTCAGCGCGAACGCGAAGAGGTCGAACATATCGGCGATTATCTTGATGAACACACGCCCTTCCGCAAGGGCGAGAGACAGGAACCGGACGTATAGTCCGCTACGAGGAGAGATCACGATGACGGCCAGCGCCTATGACGACAACAATATCTTCGCAAAAATCCTGCGTGGCGAAATTCCGAGCCACAAGCTTTACGAAGACGAGCATACGCTTGCTTTCATGGATGTGATGCCGCAGGCCCCCGGCCATCTGCTCGTCGTTCCCAAGACCGGCTCGCGCAATCTGCTCGATGCCGACCCCGAGGTTCTGGCAAGGACAATTCCCGTGGTGCAGAAACTGGCCGTCGCGGCCAAGGAAGCCTTCGATGCAGACGGCGTCTTCGTCGCCCAGTTCAATGAGCCGGCGGCCGGGCAGACCGTTTTCCATCTGCATTTCCACGTCATTCCGCGCAAGGAAGGCGAGCCGTTGAAGCCGCATTCCGGCGTGATGGCCGATGGCGAGGTACTGAAGGCCCACGCGGCGAAGATAAAGGCTGCGCTTGCTTCGTGATGCGTGCCAAGACGCCAACGCGTCTGGCAGAACCGCAGCTTCCGCAGATCGTCACCCCGGACTGGATCCGGGGTCCAGCGCGATCAAGTCCTTGATCGCAAAGACTATCCTTACGGCGCCGACGCGCCGTGACTGGATGCCGGATCTAGTCCGGCATGACGGCGGTGGTGCTTATCATCATTCCACAGGCTGATACGCATTCCTCTGCGGCCATGGCCAGCCTTCAAGCACCGCCATATCCGGCCGGAATATCTCCACCTTCAACGGATAACAGGCCGCCGTATCGCTGGAATGCGTGGCGCTGCAATCGCCGCCCGGACAGGCGGACAGCGCGCCGATAAGATCGATCTCCGCAAAAAGCTCCAGATAATCTCCCGGCCGCACCGGGCTCGCTTTCATGAAATATTGATGCGTGTCGCGGGTAAAGCCCGTGCACATGAACACGTTCAGCACGTCGTGCACATGCGGCTCCGCCTCCGCGAACGACAGGCCCTTGGCCGCGGCGAGCGCATTCGTCAGGTTCGAATGACAGCAATGGTGATAGTCGCCGCCGCTCAAAAGCCTGTTGGTATAGGGATCGCAGCGGGTGCCGATCACGTCATGCACGCCGCCGCCGTCTTCGTCGAAGCCATACCATGACAGCGTGTCGTGCGTGATGGTCGCCATTGGCCGCAGCGATGGCAGGTTGCTCCAAAGCCGATTGCCGACCGAAACGTGGGTGGCGTGCAGGGCGCGGGTCTTGCCGCTGAAAAACCGCTCGGTCAGATCATGGGCGTTCCAGAGGTTCAGGTCTCCCACCTGCGGACCTTCAATGCTCACGATGCGAAAGAAATGTCCCTTCGGCACATGAAAGGTGCGACCGTCACGCGGCGGCACGATGACCTCATCGATCTTTTCCATTCCATTCTTTGCCTGCGCCAGGCGCGCGAGGTCCGGCGTCTCAAGCGTGCCGTTCGGATAAACGACAACGGGACGGACGGCGCGGCGCGCAGCGGCGTCAGCGGGTTCGGCGACGGGCATGGGGGTCATGAAATCCTCTGAGCGATGAAAATACCGATGCGAAATTGCGTCAGGAATACCCGCCTGACAAGACGGGTTTTTCTTGCGCTCAGGCCAAGTCTGACTTAGCCTTGGCAATCATGAAGCTGCCTCCCCTTGCCACCCTCCGCGCATTCGAAGCCGCCGCCAGAAGAACGAGTTTTTCTCTGGCCGGGCAGGAACTCGGCATGACGGCGACTGCCGTGAGCCAGCATGTGCGCAATCTGGAGGCCTGGCTTGGCGTGGCCCTGTTCGAGCGGCATGCTAGAGGCGTGAGGCTCACCCCGGCCGGCCGGGAATTCGGTCTTACGGTTTCGTCAGGCCTGCGGCAGATCGCCTCCGGCGCAGAGCGGATCAGCCGCGGCCGTGACCGCATGACCGTCCGCCTTGCCAGCCTGCCCTCCGTCGTGGCGCATTTTCTGACTCCCCGCCTGCCCCGCTTCCGGGCGCTTTACGCGGATATCCAGGTATCCATCAGCTATTCCGGAGCACATCATGCAGTGCCGGCTGATCTGACCATAGAGCATGGGGTGGTCTCCGGGGAAAATGCCGTAGCTCTCTTTAGCGCTGAGACCCGGCCGACATGCGCGCCAAGCTATGCCGCCGAATTCGGTCCTTTCGACGACGTTGACAGCCTGTTGCGAGCGGAATTGCTACATGACGATACCGAAGCGGCATGGCAGAACTGGTTCGCAGCCGACGGGATATCCCTCCCCGATAATGCCGGCCCCGTTTTCGCGGATTTCAATCTGCTCGTGACCGCACTCAAAGCCGGACAAGGCGTCGGCCTTTGCCCGACGGCGCTTCTTCACGACGAGATTGCCAACGGTCAACTGACCGTGCTTTTCGACCGGGCCGCCGATACGGAGAAATATTACTGGCTCATGGAAGCAGAGGAGATAACCGCCCCGGCCCGCATATTATCGGACTGGCTTGTTGCGGAAGCCCGGGAGAGCGAAACGCGTCGCAATTATTCTGCCGCAACGATCTGAATACGGGAGGCGGCCGCCGCTTCGGTCAGTTCCCTTGCCGACAGCCGGTTGAGCAGGCGGGACGATACAGCACAAATGACGACAAAAGCAGCGAGACCGCCGAAAACATCCGAAAGATGGTGTCCACCCTGAACAAGAACGGCCAGCGGCATCAACAGGTTTATCGGCAAGATCGCTGCCATCACCGCCCAGTGACGCGGCATGAACCAGACTGACATTGCCGCCATGAAGATATGAAACGATGGAAAGCCGATCAGCCCCAGGACATTTTTGGGAGAAAGATAGACCACTCCCTCGGTTATAAGGCGGTTCAACTCTTGGCCGTAATTATTATCAACGGCCAGGGGGATAGCCTGTGATACCCACTGCGGCAATTGCACATAGGCTGAAGGTCCGAATGTCGGGAAGAATATCCAAAAGACGATACATGCAAACGCCCCCAGCACTCCCGTCACCAGAAAGTGGTGCAGCATCCGCTGGTTGCCGGTGAAGCCGAGCGTAAGGACGATCACCAGAAGCTGCGGCAACGATGAGGCATAGACGAAAAACAGTCCGGTTCCGATCCATGGATGGGTTGCCGCCCACAGGACGACGCCCGTCCAACTGTAGCCAAACGCTGCATCCACACCGAAAAGCACATGATCAATCGCTGGAAAGGCGACAGGTAGGAACATGTAGTTGAAAATCGAAGCGGCAAGCGTGAACAGGATGAATAGCCCGCCAGAAATCAGGGCGACTGCGATGCGAAGATCGCGCCCGCTAGTGCGATATAGCTGACCGAGGATAAAAACGCCGACGCCTGCCAGAACGCACAGAAGATATCCGGCGTAATCGACACGAATGCCTTTGATCGCAATCAATACCGCATCGATAACGAATAATGTTGCGATAAATCCAAGTACAAGACGCTCTGCCGCAAAGAGTCGCATTGAATTTCGGTCCCTGTTTCAACCAGCGGCAAAGTAGGGCAATGAGCTTAATATTCGGATAAAGCGAGCATCAGAAACCGAGTGCGAACAATCCACCCGCCAGAAGCAGGATCGGAACCGCCACACCGACGATGACCCGCTGGCCCGCCAGCAGAAATGCGATGAAACCGAGCGTGGCGGCTCCAATGCGCAGCCATAGGGGTGACGCCTCAAGTGTACCGGTTGGAAAGACGATCAGCTTGGCGGTGACGGCCATGACGAGTGCGGTGGCAACCGCCCTTACCCAGTGCAGGGCCTCGGAATCTTCCTTCAGGCGGTTACCGGCGAGAACGCCGAGCCAGCGCCAGAGATCGGTCGCCAGCCAGCCGGCAATCGCGATGAAAAGATAGGGCGCCCACCAATGTTCGGTCATCATGGTTCGCTCTCCGGCGAGACGGGCTTTATCCGGCGACGAAACACCAGGCGGTCGATCAGATAGGCCGCCGTACCGCCGCCGATCCCGGCATAGAGAATGTCGAATTCCGGTGCAATCACCGCGAAGGCGGGTCCGGCGATGACGCCGATGACGAAGGCGACCTTGACGACGGAATGACGGGCCGAAGCCCAGATCGACGCCACGAAATAGACCGGCGTGAGAAAAAACAGCACACCGGCGACGAGAGGCGGAAAGGCGGCGACGATGCCGTAACACAGGCCGACGATGACGGCATTGACCACGGTGAGCGTAATACCAAAACCGGCAAACCAGGCGGCGCGGGCTTCACGCGGCACCTTGGAAAGATTCTGCGTGGCAAAGACCCAGGCGGTGATTGCAACGAAATGTGAGAGGAACAGTAAAATCCATGTCGGCGTCTTCGCGCCGCGCATTTCCGGAACGATGGAGGCGACCATCGGCATCATGCGGACCGAAGACAGCGTCACCGCCAGAAAACAGGCGGCGAGATTGGCGCCGCCGACCATGGAACCAATCAGGATCATCTTGGCCGGCAAGGCCCAGATGACAAGCGTCATGAACACGGCTTCGCCGCGCGCAACCCCGGATTCGAGTGCGAAAGCGCTGAAACCGACGAAAGATGTCATGAGAATGAGCGAGGGCAGCGAGAATATGCCCCGCATCCCCCGGAAAAACCAGCCGCGCAATGGGATGGTATCGCTGTCGGCAGTGTGCATTGCTGACCCACTCGAGCATGTCGCCCGAAAATGCCGTGGCCTCGGGGTAACGTCATGCATGAAACAAAAATGAAACGCGCCGCAGGTATCAGGTAAAACGCGACGCATTTCATACATGAAAATGCCGGGCTTTCGCCCGGCACCGGTTTATAGATCAAAGACCGTGATCATTTTTTCTTCGGCACTTTCGGCACCGTATTGGTCTTGCGCCGCGGCTTGCTGGCCTCATCGGACTTATCGGCCTCGGCAACAAGGACATCCGCCTCTTCCTTGGCTTTTGCCGCCTTGGAAGCAGTTTTTGCCTTTGCCTTGCCCGGCGATTTGGCCGCCTTCAGTTCGGCCTCCGGCTGCGGCTTAACGGGCGCGGTTTCCGGCAGAACCTCAAGCTTGAGGCCGTCGGAGCCGTCATCCTTCTTGCCGACGGTGACGCTGACGACGCCGCCCTTCTTGAGCTTGCCAAAGAGGATTTCGTTGGCGAGCGGCTTCTTGATGTGCTCCTGGATCACGCGCGACAGCGGGCGTGCGCCCATCTTTTCGTCGTAACCCTTTTCCGCCAGCCAGGAGATCGCGTCTTCGTGCAGGTCAAAGGTGACGTTGCGCTCGGAGAGCTGGGTTTCCAGCTGCATGACGAACTTCTGCACCACCTTGTGGATAACGGCAGTCGGCAGCGGCGAGAACGGAATGATCGCATCCAGACGGTTGCGGAACTCCGGCGTGAACAGGCGGTTGATCGCCTCTTCATCCTCACCCGTGCGGCGTGAAGAGCCGAAACCGATCGCCGATTTCGCCATTTCGGACGCACCCGCATTGGTCGTCATGATGAGGATGACGTTGCGGAAGTCGATCTTCTTGCCGTTATGGTCGGTCAGCGAGCCGTGGTCCATCACCTGCAACAGGATGTTGTAGATATCCGGATGCGCCTTCTCGATTTCATCTAGCAGCACCACGGAATGCGGATGCTGGTCGACGCCGTCGGTCAGAAGACCGCCCTGATCGAAGCCGACATAACCGGGAGGTGCGCCGAGCAGACGCGACACGGTATGGCGTTCCATATATTCCGACATGTCAAACCGTAGCATCTCGACGCCAAGCGAGGCGGCAAGCTGCTTGGCCACCTCCGTCTTGCCCACGCCCGTCGGGCCGGAGAAGACATAGGAGCCGATCGGCTTGTTCGGTTCGCGAAGTCCGGCACGCGCCAGCTTGATCGCCGTGGCGAGAGCCTCGATGGCGATATCCTGACCGTAAACAACCGAGCGCAGTTCCTTTTCAAGGTTGGCGAGGACCATCTCGTCATCCTTGGAAACCGTCTTCGCGGGAATGCGGGCCATCGTCGCGATGGTGACCTCGATTTCCTTTTCGGTTATCAGCTTGCGGCGCTTGGACGCTGGCAGCAACATCTGCGCCGCACCGGTTTCGTCGATCACGTCGATTGCCTTGTCCGGCAGTTTCCGGTCGGAAATGTAGCGGGCCGACAATTCAACGGCCGCCTTGATCGCATCGTTGGAATATCGCAGGTGGTGATATTCCTCAAAATAGGGCTTCAGGCCCTTCATGATCGCGATGGTGTCATCGATAGAAGGCTCGTTGACGTCGATCTTCTGGAAGCGGCGCACGAGCGCACGATCCTTCTCGAAGAACTGGCGATATTCCTTATAGGTGGTCGAACCGATGCAGCGGATCGCACCCGAAGACAGGGCCGGCTTCAGCAGGTTCGAAGCATCCATTGCGCCGCCGGAGGTGGCGCCCGCGCCGATGACGGTGTGAATTTCATCGATGAACAGAACCGCGCCCGGATACTCTTCGAGTTCCTTGACGACCTGCTTCAGACGCTCTTCGAAATCACCGCGATAACGGGTTCCGGCGAGCAGCGTGCCCATGTCGAGCGAGAAGATCGTGTCATTGGCCAGCGCTTCCGGCACCTTGCCTTCAACGATACGCTTGGCCAGACCTTCGGCGATCGCCGTCTTGCCCACGCCGGGATCGCCCACATAAAGCGGGTTGTTCTTGGAGCGGCGGCAGAGAATCTGGATCGTGCGGTTGACCTCGTCGTGACGGCCGATCAACGGATCGATCTTGCCGTTTTTCGCCTTTTCATTGAGGTTGACGCAATACGCCTTCAGCGCATCCTGCTGCTTCTTGGCGGAAGATCCCTCTTCCTCGGGATTGCTGCGGCTCGCCTTGTTTTCACCTTCGGGCTCATCAGCACCGCGCGGCGCGCGCGTCTGCGACGTGCCCGGACGCTTGCCGATGCCGTGGGAGATGTAATTGACCGCATCGTAACGGGTCATCTCCTGCTCCTGCAGGAAATAGGCGGCGTGGCTTTCGCGCTCGGCGAAAATGGCGACGAGCACGTTCGCGCCGGTCACTTCCTCGCGGCCGGATGATTGCACGTGAATGACGGCCCGCTGGATGACCCGCTGGAAGCCGGATGTGGGCTTGGAATCCTCGTCGTAACCGGTCACGAGGTTGGTCAGTTCGTTGTCGACGTAATCGCTGACAGTCTTGCGCAGCGCATCGAGATCGACGTTGCAGGCGCCCATCACGGCAGCGGCATCCGCGTCGTCGATCAGCGCCAGAAGGAGATGTTCAAGCGTCGCATATTCGTGGTGACGCTCATTTGCAAAGGTCAGTGCCTGGTGCAGCGCCTTCTCGAGACTCGGGGAAAAAGTTGGCACGTTGCGATCCTCATTTCTTTTCCATGACGCATTGCAGCGGATGCTGGTGCTGTCGGGCGAAATCCATGACCTGGCTTACTTTCGTCTCTGCGACCTCATATGTAAACACCCCGCATTCGCCCACGCCGTGCTGGTGCACGTGCAGCATGATACGGGTTGCCGCTTCGCGATCCTTCTGGAAAAAACGCTCCAGAATATGGATGACAAACTCCATGGGAGTGTAGTCGTCATTCAGTAAAAGAACACGGTACAAATTCGGTCTTTTCGTCTTAGGCTTGACGCGGGTGATAACAGACGTTCCGCGGTTGGTGCCGCCGCCGTCTTCCCCTTCGCCCTCGCCCTGCATGTAGATCGGCTTAGCGATCATCTTTCATCATTCTCCAAACTGTTCTCAAACCGACAGTTCTTTGCCAGGAGGGAGAACTTCGCCTCTTCATATCTAGGTCGTTAAGACGCGATTTTAAGCCCCTTGCGAAACGGTGCAATCACTATTGCGTTTGCGAAGAGGCAAACCTCGGGAAAAGTGCGGATATGGAGGCAGCTAAAGCGCGGGAAGACATGAGCCAGCATTGTCGGCACGTTTTCAGGCCGGACGCAAATGGGTACGACAGGTCTCAGCGCTGCCGAATCCGGTTCGCCGCCGCTGGCCTTACTCCTTGTCGTCGAGCATTTCGCGGACGGCGATGGCGAGCTGCTTCAGCGAGAACGGTTTCGGCAGGAAGCCGAACTTGGCGTCCGCCGGAAGGTTCTTTGCGAAGGCATCCTCGGCATAACCCGAAACGAAGATGAATTTCAGGTCGGGATAGGACTTGCGCAATTCTCTCAGCAGCGATGGACCATCCATTTCCGGCATCACGACGTCGGAAACGACGATATCGACCTTGCCCTCCAGTTCCTCCATCACCTCCAGCGCCTCGGTGCCGGAGCCGGCCTCGTGCACAGTGTAGCCGCGGGTTTCCAGCATGCGCTTGCCGCCGCGCCGCACCGCCTCCTCGTCTTCCACCAGAAGCACGACGGCGGAGTTGCCGGTCAGGTCCAGCGGCTCTTCCTTCACGGGTTCGGGCGCAGCCACGGGGGCGAGAGCCGCCTGACCGGGCTGCTGGCCGGCAACGGCTTCCACCACATGGCGAGGCAGGTAGATACGGAAAGCCGTTCCCTTGCCCACTTCCGATTCGGGATAGATGTAACCGCCCGACTGCTTGACGATGCCATAGACCATAGAGAGACCAAGACCCGTGCCCTTGCCCACTTCCTTGGTTGTGAAGAAGGGCTCGAAAATCTTGTCCATGATCTCGGGCGGAATACCCGTGCCGTTATCGGCAACTTCCACCATCACCATGTCTTCGGCCGGGAATTCCGGACGGCCAAGCGCTGCGATCTCTTTCGCGTCGACGTTGCGCGTCCTGATGGTGATCTTGCCGCCGTCAGGCATGGCGTCGCGCGCATTGACGCAGAGATTGATGAGCACCTGCTCGAATTGCGACAGGTCGGTCTTCACCGGCCACAGATCACGGCCGTAATCGACTTCCAGCTTGACATTGGTGCCTGATATCAACCGGTCGACCAGCATGCGCAGATCGCCGATCACGTCAGTCAGGTTGAGGATGGCCGGACGCATGGTCTGCTTGCGCGAGAATGCCAGCAGCTGGCGCACCAGCACCGCTGCGCGATTGGCGTTGCGCTTGATCTCCATGAGGTCGGCAAAGCTCGGATCGGCCGGCCTCGCCTGCAGCAGCAGATGGTCGGACGACAGCAGGATGGCGGTCAACACGTTGTTGAAATCGTGGGCGATGCCGCCTGCGAGCGTGCCCACCGCATTCATCTTCTGCGTCTGCGCCATCTGGGTTTCGAGCGCCTTCTGCTCGGTCACCTCTATAGCGTAAACGATCGCCACCTCTTCCGGGGCTTCATCATCCTGATCGATCACGGCATTGACGTAGAAACGGAAATGCCTGCCCTCGTCGCTCGGATGGCGGGAATCGAAGGGCGCGATATCGCCCTGACGATCCTTGGCTTCGGCCAGCGCCTGTTCGAGCCGCGGCTTTTCGTTGTCGTGAAGCACGGTTTCAAGCGCCACGCCACGGTCGATATCATCGCGCCCGACAACGCCGGAGAACAGCTTGAGGAAAGGCGCGTTGATGCGCAGGATGCGGCCATCGCCGTCGAGCGAGGCAATCGCCATCGGCGTGTTGTTGAAAAAGCGGGTAAAGCGCATGGCGGAGGAGGATTCGGTGTCCTCCTGCCCCTTCGGACGCATAAGCACAATGGTCCGGCTCTCACCCGGCGCGCCGTCCTTTGCGGTGACCTGATGCACGAGGCGGGCCGGCATGCTCTGGCCGTTGACGCGGCGCATGTCGAGATCAAGGATTTCGGTGCGCTTGGCAGAACCCTGGGGCTGGACGGATTCGATCAGCGCCATGCCTTCGCCGGCGACGATGTCGGAAACGGTCATCGAACCGGGTGAAAACTGCGCGAGATCGATGCCGAGCCATTCGGACAGGGTGGCGTTCAGATAAACGATCTCGCCCTTGCGCCCGGCGGAAAAGAAACCGGCCGGCGCATGATCGAGGTAATCGATGGCGTTCTGCAATTCGCGGAAAAAGCGCTCCTGATCCTCGCGCTCCGGCGTGATGTCGGCGATCTGGAAGACGTGCAGCCCCTCGCCGCCCGCATCCTTCAGCACCCGGCCCTTCAGCCGGTACCAGTGCGGCCCCGCATTGGAATCCCCGCCCAGCGGTTTCAGCAGCCGGAATTCTTCGTAGCCATCGCGGCCTTCGCGCAGCACGTTGATGAGCCGGTAAAGCGCTTCGGTGGATTCCCGGCTGCGCGACAGAAGCGTCTCGAGGCTCTGGATATCGCTCGCCTTCGTGGTGCCGCTCATGCGGCAATAGGTGGCGTTGGCATAGACCATATGCCCCTTGGCGTCGGTAATCAGCGTACCTTCGGGGTGAGCCGACAGGAAGCGGCGGGCAAGCCCGTCAGATTGCGACTGCGGCATGACCTCGATGAAGCCGATGATCGACGACACCAGAAAGAAGATGCCCATCATCGCCAGCACGCCGAGAATGCCGAGCACGATTTCGTTTTCCAGCGAATCCTTGAAATAGACAAAGGCGGCGGCAGCCGCGATCAGAACCAGCGCCAGAAGCAGAATGCGCAGCACCGTGCCGGAACGGGCACGCCTGTCCACCAGCGGAAGGTCGTTGTCGCTTGTCTCGCGCACCCGTGTCATCTTGGCCTCGCAGTCGTGCAGGTCGTCATTCGGTCAGCCTTATTTCCTTGACGGAATCGGGCAGCAGAATTTCTTGTAGCAACTCGCTTGACCGGCAAAAAGCTCCGCCAGGACACAAAGGCTTAAAAACGCACAGCGAAAACGGCCTGAAAGGTGTATAAAAGCGTTGAGAGACTACTGCCTGGTACAGGTAAGCTCCTTCACCTGACATTGGATGCGTGGCGCGGAACAGACGATCTTGCCGTCAGCGACGGTGCAAACCGAGCATCCGTCAGTGAAGTCGAGGCAGGAGGGATTATCGCGCACGAACTCCGCCATGGTCGCTCCGTTGTCCGGCGCCTTGTCTTCGGCCCTCACGATCGAATGCGGGAACGCGAAAGAGGATAGCAACAGCAAAACAACAATGAAATGCCGAGCAAGGGAGCCGTCAATGCGCAATGCTTGGAACATTCAGAACCGCTCCTTCGTCAAAAGAATTGCAACTTTCACTGTTTCTCAGCATTGAAGGACGAGATGAGGCGCTTTGGTGGCGTCTTCACGTTTGAGGCGGCAATCCTGTGGGGCGAAATGAATAAACCTTGTATCGCGCCCAAAAAAATCGTCTTTTCCTGCTTGATGTTCACAATATAAGAACCACGGCAATATTAATTGCCCAAGAAATTAAAAAGCCAGAAAATCTGAAGGGATGATCTCCATGATGGAAGATTTTATCGGCACCTATGGAAACCGTCTCATCGTCGCCGTTGTTGGTGTGGGCGTGGCCCTGCTCATTCTGGCGATTGCGCTGTGGCTTATGCGCAGACGCAGCGGTTCGGCCCCATTCATTCGAGGCGGGCGCAACCGGCAGCCGCGCCTGCAGGTTCTCGACGCAACGGCCGTGGATGCGCGCCGCCGTCTGGTGCTGGTGCGCCGCGACAATGTCGAGCATCTGGTCATGATCGGCGGCCCGACGGATATCGTCATCGAAAGCGGCATAGGCGCGATCCCAATCGTCAGGGATGTGCAGGAGCCGGAACTGAAGGCGCTGCCGCGTCAGGAAAGCGAACAGAAGAGAGCCGAGCCGACGATCCAGCAGGAACGTCGCCCCGCCCCGCCGCAACAGCAGCCCGTTGCCGCTGCGGCCCCCGTTTCCGTGCCTGAAGAACCAGCAAGGCAACCACAACGGCCGGAGCCGCCGGCACCTGCGCCGCGTCCCGCACCCGTTGCAGCAGCAGCCGCTCAGGTTCCGCCACGCCCATCAACCCCGCCGCAACCCGTCTCCACGCCTGTAACGGCGCGCGAACCCGCTCCGCCGGCAAGACAGGCCGCGCCCGAGCGGGAGACAGTTCGGCCCACGCCGCCGCCAATACCGGTTGCAGCGGCTCCGGCTGCTGCCGTCTTGCCCATGGCGGCTGCATCGCTAGACATGGCCGCAGCCCGGACGGAACCCAGGCGTGCCGAACCTGTCGTGCCGGCCCCGGCACCCGTCGCACCGCCGATCCCGGCACAGACGCCCGTACAGGCAAAGGCGGAAGAACGGACTGCGGAATTCGCCCCGCCGGTTTTTGCCGCACGCGAGCCGGTGATCGACCAATCCATCGCCGCTGATTTTCTCGACGCGGCCCGGGAGCGTGTCCTTCCCGACCTGAATCCAGGGCAGACGACGCCCCCCGCACCGTTTCCGCCCAGACCTGAAAATCCGGCTGTGGCTTCCAATGACGCCGAACCGAAATTTTCCGACGAGCTCGCCAGCGATTTCGAGAGCTTCCTCGAGGCGGAGATCGCCAAGAGCAAGGAGGCGGATAACGAACCGTCCATCGCCCCTGTCGCGGAAAAGCAGGCCAAGATCCAGCCCGCTTCCCCGCCTGTCACCGGCGCTTCACCGGATGGAGACATGCAGAAGGAAATGGCGCGTATCTTCGGAGAACTTTCCGTTACCCGTGACCGCTGACGGGCGCGGGCCTTTCGACCAGAAATTCGAAATAGAAAAAGGGCACGGAAGCGAATTCCGTGCCCTCTTATTTGTCTGCGATTTGAAGGCTTGCTTGCCGCAGCGCCTTATTCGTCGCGGTAGACTTTTTCGCGACGCTCGTGACGCTCCTGCGCCTCGATGGAGAGCGTTGCAATCGGGCGGGCGTCCAGACGCTTGAGGCCGATAGGCTCGCCCGTTTCCTCACAGTAACCGTAAGTGCCGTCTTCGATCCGCTGAAGGGCTGCATCGATCTTTGAAATCAGCTTGCGCTGACGGTCGCGGGCGCGAAGTTCGATCGCCCGGTCAGTTTCGGAAGAAGCCCGATCAGCGAGATCGGGGTGGTTGGCGCTTTCTTCAGCGAGATGTCCGAGGGTCTCGCGCGCTTCTCTAAGGATGTCATTTTTCCAGGCGACCAGCTTCGCGCGGAAGTATGCCCGCTGGCTGGCATTCATGAACTCATCGTCTTCCGAGAGCACATATTTGCTAAGATCGATCTTCTCACTCAACGCGATTCTCCTCGAAGAACATCTCAATGCGGCGGTGTATACTCCAATGATAGTGGCCGATTCAAGTCTGCAGATCAGTTTTCAGGCATTTTTAAAACTGACACAAAAATCATCTAAATGACTAATTTTTATTCTTTATTCGTATTGAAGCGAACTCTTCTTCAATCACGTCAACGCGACTTACCAACAGGAAAGAGGACTTGCGGTCCTGCAACCCTATCCTGTAGCATTCATACCGTGCCCTGACATTCGAACGCCGGTCCCCGCCCTTGACAGCATCTTCCCCGAGCCGAGTTTATCTTCTGCGCCACGCCAAGGCCGCCTGGGCGGCACCTGGAGAACGGGATTTCGACCGGGGATTGAACGAAGCCGGTTTTGCCGAGGCGGAGGTCATCGCCGACCTCGCCGCCGACCGGCATTACCGCCCCGATCTGCTTCTGTCATCCACGGCCGCGCGCTGCCGGCAAACCACGCAGGCCTGGCAACGGGCCTTCAACGAAGGCATAGACATCTTCTACGTCGATGAGATGTATAATGCGCGCAGCGAGACCTATCTGTCGCTTATTGCCGCTCTGGCGGAGGCGCAGTCGGTGATGCTGGTGGGTCACAACCCCACCATGGAGGCGACGCTGGAGGCGATGATCGGCGAGGACCTGCTGCATGCCGCCCTGCCCTCGGGCTTTCCGACATCGGGCCTTGCAGTTCTCGACCATGATGACAGCGCCGCAAACGGTAAAAATCGCTGGCGGCTGGTCGATTTCCTCGCACCGGGCAAATAATCGCTGCGGCCTTTCATAAGAATTTTGCAGAGCGGCCTTCTGAAAATCCGCTGAAGCGCTTCTTTTTTGGGCAGCCGCAGCTCCCTATATTGCAGCGGTGACCGTTAAACACAGCCAGGAAACTGCCATTGTCGCCTTCTCTTACGTCCCTGACAGACAGCGCGCTGATCGCTTTCGATAATCTGGCCGACCGTGCGAGCAACCTCACCCATCCGACATTGCGGCTTGGCGTCACCGGCCTTTCGCGGGCGGGAAAGACGGTTTTCATCTCATCCCTCGTCCATAATCTTCTGAATGGCGGGCGATTGCCGCTGTTCGAGGCCATGCGGTCCGGGCGCGTCTCGAATGTGCGTCTCGAACCGCAGCCGGACGACGCCATTCCCCGTTTTCAATATGAGGATCATATTCAGGCGCTGGTGCGCGACAGGCTGTGGCCGGATTCGACGCGGGCGATATCGGAACTCAGGATCACGCTGGATTACCAGAGCGCCAGCGGCTGGGGCCGGTGGTTTTCCGCCGGCAAGCTTTCCATTGATATCGTTGATTATCCCGGCGAATGGCTGCTCGACCTGCCGCTTCTATCGCAGGATTACAAACAGTTCAGCGATGCGACCGTCGCCCTTGCCGGAAGCGGCGTTCGTGCCGAACTGGCGCAGGAATGGCTGGCGATCGCGTCTTCGCTCGACATCAACGCGCCGGCAGACGAGATGACGGCCCGACGTCTGGCCGAAAGTTTCGCAGCCTATCTGAAAGCCTGCAAGTCCGACGAGAGATCACTCTCAACCCTGCCGCCCGGCCGTTTCCTGATGCCCGGCGATCTGGAAGGGTCGCCCGCACTGACCTTCGCGCCGCTTCCGGGCCTCACCGACGAGAAAGCGCCCAAGGGCTCGCTGCGCGCCATGATGGAACGGCGCTACGACGCTTATAAGTCGATCGTTGTCAAACCCTTCTTCCGCGAGCATTTTGCCCGCCTCGACCGGCAGATCGTCCTGATCGACACGCTGCAGGCCGTCAATCGCGGGCCGGAAGCCGTGCAGGATCTGGAGCGTGCGCTCGGTGATGTGCTTGCCTGTTTCCGCCCCGGCACCAACAGCCTGCTGTCGTCGCTGATCGGCAGGCGAATCGACAGGGTGCTGATTGCCGCCACCAAGGCCGACCATCTGCACCATGAAAGCCATGACCGGCTGGAGCGCTTGACCCGCCGTCTGGTGGACCGCGCCATCACGACAATCGGCATGAACGGCGCCGGCATCGAGGTCATGGCGCTGGCTTCCGTGCGCGCCACCCGCGAGGCGAGCGTGCGCCAGGACGGCCACGAGCTGCCTGTCATCGTCGGCACGCCGATAGCAGGTGAAACCATCAATGGCGAGACCTTCGATGGCAATCGCAAGACGGCGATCTTTCCCGGCGACCTGCCCGAGGATCCGGAACCGCTGTTCCGCAGCATCGACCGGGATGGCGACAAGGCATCGCTGCCCGACGTCAATGTCGTGCGCTTCCGCCCGCCGAACATAGATGAGCCGGGCAGCGGCGGCATCCGGCTTTCCGTTCCCCATATCAGGCTCGACCGCGCCATGCAGTTCCTGTTCGGAGACAAGCTCGCATGAAGGCTCCCACACAAAACGATCCGCAGACACGCCGCCCCGCGGCTTTCACGTTCGATACCGAGGAGACGACACGGTCGTCCGCCACACAGAAGCGCGCGCCGCGAAGCTTCGACGCCGAGATTTCACTGACACCCGACGAGGACGATCCGTTTCTGGCGCCCGAGGGAATCGATGCCAATGCGCTGCCGGTCGCGACGCCGAAGAAAAGCCGCTTCTCCTTCGGTAAGCTCGCGCTCGGTGCGCTGGGTGTCCTGTTCTCGCTTGCCTTCGGGCTGTGGGCGGATCAGCTTATCCGCAATCTCTTCTCCCGCTCCGACTGGCTGGGTTATACCGCGACGATCGCCCTCATCGTGGCGCTTTTTGCGGTTCTTGCCCTCGTCGGCCGCGAAGTCTTCGGCATCATGCGGCTCAATGCCGTGCAGTCTCTCAAGGCGGATGCTGAGACGGCGAGCCTCGACAAGAGCCCGAAACCTGCGCGCGCCATCGTCACCCGTCTGAATGCCGTCCTCTCCCACCGGGCCGAAACGGCCAAGGGGCGAGCGGCGCTGAAGGAAACGGAAAGTGACGTCATCGACGGCCCGCATCTGATCGAGCTTGCCGAACGCGAGCTGCTCGTGCCGCTCGACCGGCAAGCGCGGGCACTGATTCTAAATTCGTCCAAGCGCGTCTCCGTCGTCACTGCCGTCAGCCCACGCGCTGTCGTCGATCTCGCTTATGTGCTGTTTGAAGTCACGCGGCTGGTGCGCGCCATGGCGGAGCTTTATGGCGGCCGCCCCGGCACGCTCGGCATGCTCAAGCTTCTGCGGGATGTCGTCGCACATCTCGCCGTCACGGGGTCGATTGCCGTCGGTGACGGCCTTGCCCAACAGGTTCTCGGTCACGGCCTTGCCTCGAAACTCTCCGCCCGCCTCGGCGAAGGCGTCATCAACGGCCTGATGACGGCGCGAATCGGCATTGCGGCGATGGATCTGTGCCGTCCGCTGCCGTTCAGGGCGGTGAAGCGTCCGGGGATCGGCGATTTCATGTCCGACCTCACACCCGATCTAAGCGGGGGAAAAACCGGTGAAAAAGCCTGATCTACCGGGCATTGACGGTTCAAAAGGTTACGGACAAAGCCGCGAATGAGAGTGAAATAAACCAAGCATTAACCATTCCGCCGGTAGATTGCAGCCTATCGAACAGGCTTCTTCGCCGGGGAAAGTATCATGTATTCGCGCTTCTTTTCGCTTGTGGGCGGGCTTGCCGCCATATTGTCCGTCAGCGGTGGTTTCGGCATGTCTGACGTCCATGCCGCATCGCGCGATCGCGACGACGCGTTTTTCCGCTCCGTAGCCGGTGTCTGGAAAGGTCCGGGCGAAATCGTTGCCGGCAAATACAAAGGCACCAAATTCACCTGCGACCTGACGGGCGAACCGCTCGACGACAAGCAGACCGGCATCAAGCTCGGCGGCACCTGCCGCGTCGGCGTCTTCAGCCAGCCCATGTCGGCCGTCATCAGCCAGAACGGCAACAGCTACGAGGGCAAGTTCCTCGACGGCGCCGAAGGCAAGGGACTGGACATCACCTCCGGACAGGTGAGCGGTGACAAGGTCGTCGTCGGCATCAACCGCGCCAAGCTCAACGGCGCCATGGTCGCCCGCGTCTCCAAAGACAATTCGATGAACATCACCATTTCCGTCAAGGTCGCCGACCAGATGATCCCGGTCATCGGCGTGACACTGGCGCGCGATATTGATCAGATCGCTGTCGGCTCCATCAAGCCGTAAACGCCATACTCTTCTCAGCCATCACCAAGCGGGAGTGTCCACCACTCCCGCTTTTCGTTTGCGCTGACAATGCCTGTTTTGTCCGCCTGCCGTAGCCATTCCCGCACGGCCTTGCCCCTGACTTCGAGATCGGATGCAATATCGGCGAGCGGCATCAGCACGAAAGCGCGTTCCGTCATGCGTGGATGCGGTACTTCAATGCTTTCCGTTACGAGAGACTCATTCCCATAGGTAAGCACATCAATATCGATGGTGCGTGGACCCCAGCGCTCCGTCCGCACGCGCTTCATGCCCTTTTCGATATCAAGGCACAATTGCAAGAGCGCGGGCGCTGAAAGCGAGGTTTCGACCAAAGCGCAGCAATTGAAGAAATCCGCCTGATCCGTCTTGCCCCAGGGCGGCGTGCGATAAAGCCCGGAAACGGCCAGCACGCGGCAATCCTCGTGTGCATCGAGTTCGCGGAGCGCCCTTGCCATGGCGGCGGCGGGATCGCCGATATTGCCGCCAAGGCCCAATGCGGCGACGGTCCTCTTCTCAGGCACGGTGTTCAACGCTCACCTGCGCATAATCGAGAATGCCGGGAACGGGCGCGGAGGGTTTGCGCACCGTGATCCTGAGCCAGACGATCTGCGGATAACGGGCACGCAGCGCCTTGGCGATATCGTTCGCCAGCGCCTCGATGAGATAGCGGCGCTGCCCCACGACGATTTTTTCGATGACGGCAAAGGCCACGCCGTAATCGACGGTATTTTCAATATCGTCGGTTTCCAGCGCATCACCCGCCTCGACTTCCATCTCGGCATCGACGAAAAAGCGCTGGCCCAGCACCTCCTCCTGCTCAAGAAGACCATGACGGGCGAAGAAAGAACAGTTTTTCAGGATGATGGTATAGCGGCTCATCGCATCGCCTCCATGGCAGGACTGTTTCTCCAGAAAGCCGCCCCCTCTTGGGGACATGGCATTCCGGCACTCATTGATCTACGCATCGGCCTTTGCCGACGTTTTGGCAAGAACCGCATCGGCGATTGCCAGTGCATCGCGCGTTGCAGCGACATTGTGCACGCGAAAAATCGAAGCACCCGCCAACCTCAGGATCGCGGTGGTCGCAGCCGTTCCGATATCGCGTTCCGCTGCCGCATCCCGGCCCGTCAGCGACCCGATGAAACGCTTGCGCGACGTACCGGCGAGAACCGGAAGGCCGAAAGCGGCAAGCTCGCCGAAACGTGCCATCAGTTCGACATTTTCCCGCTCGTCCTTGGCAAAACCAAAACCGGGATCGAGCACGACGGCATCGCGGGCAATACCCGCATCCTCGGCGATCTCGAGCGAGCGATTGAGGAATTCGAACTGGTCGGCGACCACATCGGCAAGCTTCTGCCGGTCGCGGCCGGTATGCATGATGCAGACCCCGGCGCGGGTGGCGGCGACCACGCCGGCCATTTCCATGTCCTTCTGCAGGCCGAAGACGTCATTGACGATATGTGCGCCGGCGCTGATCGCCAGCTTCGCCGTCGAAGCGCGGTAGGTATCGACGGAAATCAGCACATCCGTCTCGCGGCGCAGCTTCTCGATGACGGGCAGCACCCGGTCCTGCTCCTCGGCTTCCGTCACCGCGGCGGCACCCGGCCGCGTGGATTCGCCGCCGATATCGATGATGTCAGCACCCTCTTCCACGCAGGTCAGCGCATGGGAAAAAGCCGAATCGACGGCAAGATAACGGCCGCCATCGGAAAAGGAATCGGGCGTCGCGTTGACGATGGCCATAATACGGCCACGCCCATCAAGTTTCAGGGAGCGACCATGGGCCGCTTGCCACGCGTTGCTGCCGGCTGTTATCACGTAACACGCGCCTTTCGGGAATAACGGAGTGTTATGCCAATTCTTATAAGTTCCGCTCCGCCTATGCAGCAAACCTTTTTGAAGTTCAACCGGAAGGCCGGGTCATGACTAAATCATCACGTGCTCTTTGCGTCGCTTTGGCGGGCGCAATGGCACTTTCCCTACCCGGATCGGCATTTTCCGACACCATCGTCCGCAAGACCTATTCCTATTTTTCGATTGGCGGCAAAACGGCGGCCGATCTCGACCAGCAGCTTTCCAAGCACGGCCCCCTGACCCGCAATACCGGCGCGCGCCATCCCGGCGCTACCGAAATCAAATTCGGGGGCGAGCTCACCTATGTGGAGAAAAACGGCCTTTGCAGCGTCGGAACCGCCAAGGTGGTGCTGAACACCCGCATTCTCCTGCCGCAATGGAAAAACCGTCGCCGCACCACGGCGGAGCTGGCTTTCATCTGGGATACGCTGCTTGCCGATATCAAGCGCCACGAGGAACGCCATGCGGAAATCGCCCGCACCCATGCCCGTTCGCTTGAAAGACAGCTGACCTCGCTTCGGCCGCAGAAAAGCTGCGAGACACTGCAGGAAATGGTCGGCAAGATCACCCAGACGGTGATGGACGAGCATGACCGGGACCAGATGCGCTTCGACGTCGTGGAATCGAAAAATTTCGATGCCCGCATGACCCGGCTTTTGAAAAACCGGCTCGAGCAGGGCCAGAATCGTCGCTGACGGTCATTGGCCGTACCTTCCAGAATCTCGGGGAAAATCACGGACATGACGTAACGTCATGTCCTATATCACCCGTGAATTCTCGCCGTGGTGCGGTCGGCAAGACTCATTGTAGCTTGTTCATACGGTTTGAAATGGTTGCGGCCCAAGGCGGGTCCGGCGGTTGCAACCGTCTCCGGTTCTCCCGGTGCGCACTTGAGGGCTCGCAGGTGTTTCCTCCCTCGCCTGCATGCGCGTACCCGCCTCGCCCCGCTCCCCGCTACTAGGTGAGCGGGGCTTTTTCTGCGTGAAGCAATACGGAAATTTTCAGCCCTGACGCTCGGGAACATGAACGACGAGACCATCAAGCTCGTCATTCATCTTGATCTGACAGGAGAGCCGCGAGGTGGGGCGCACGTCGAAGGCGAAGTCCAGCATGTCCTCTTCCATCGGTTCCGGTCCGCCGACGCGCTCGGCCCAGGCGTCGTCGACATAGACATGACAGGTCGCACAGGCGCAGGCGCCGCCGCATTCCGCATCGATGCCGGGAATGGAGTTGCGCACCGCATTCTCCATGACGGTGGAGCCGTTGCTCACGTCGAGTTCATGGGGCGTGCCGTCAAAGGCAACGATGGTCAGTTTTGTCATGCCGGAAATCCAAAATGTGATCTAAGAACTGTTCTAAACACATAGAAAGGCCGCTCCGCCTTGGCAACCCGCTTCGAGGGCGCTTAGACGCAACCGGCCTTGCAAAATGGCAAATTTGATGGATTACGCCTCAGCGGCAAAGCTTGAGGATGAAATTTTCGGCTTCGACAATGGTTGCTGCGAGTTTTGCGATCGCCGCGCTGTCCTTGCCCCTGTCTTCCACTGCTGCCGCGGCTGCGGAAACGGCGGATGCGCCGACGGCCTGCGCCGACCCCTTCAGACGGTGGGCCGTCGCCATGACGGTCTTGTCGTCCGCACCCGCCATTTCATGCAGGGCGGCGCGGGCGTTGCGGCTGAAGAGTTGCAGCACCTCGATCTCCAGATCCTTGTCGCCCATCGTCTGCCGGGCGAGATGATCGAAATCGATCGGTTTTTTACCGGTGGCAGGCGCGCCGCCGCAATTATCGGGAGCTTCGAAAACAATACTGACCGCTGCCATGGCTGAAATCCTGTCTCACCGTTTCCTGTTTCGTGTCACATCTGTGTCGTATTCACGCATCCGGGCGGCTGCTATCAGCTTAAATTACGGCGTGACGCGGGCGAAAATCTTCTGCTATGGTTAATTTATGTTAAACTTATGCGAAACAAGGCGTTCAGCGTGAAACTCAGGTTTAAAAACTGTTAAAAAGCCGACACTTCGCCACCGCCGCAAATCCGCATTAATTGTTTCGAACACCTAAATGTGTCACTACGGTACTGCCGTTCCCGCAGGGCTTAAGCTCAAGCTTTGTTATTGCGGCACAGTGATGTAATTTCGCCCGAAAGCTGGACCACCAGCAATTCGGGATTTGGTAAATGGCGGAATTGTTCTCTCTTCAAGGGATAATGTTCCGCTGGCATGATGGCGGCAGTCTGCTTGCGGATCGCAAGTGGTCAACGGCATGAAGCCGGGCGTATGTGTAACGAGGCGTAACCGCATGGCGAATAACAAGATCAGCGACTCTGTCGACGAGACTGCATTTCAGGCATTGGAAGATGCCCTGCAGCTTGGCGCTTTCGAAGAAAAGCCGGAGACGCGGAAAACTGCAGCGCCGAAGCAGCCGGAGGCCAGATTGAAGGAAGCAAGCAGACAGACCCCTGCTCCCGAGGCCGCGCGCGCGCCTGCCGAACAGACACCCAGATCGCCCAATCTCGAAGCGGCCAATGACGGTTCCAAGCGCAGCCCGGCCATGATCCTGAAATCGCTGGAAGGCGGCTCCATCGGCGGCGCGCTGCGCAACGCCACGATCATGTCGGTCATCTGGGCGCTCGGCGGCCTTGGTATCGCACATCTTCTCTATGGCAATGCGCTCTGGAACATCGCCTCGCTGGCTGATCTCACCGCTATCCCCGGCCTGATGGCAATCGTCGTCGGCATCCTTGTTCCCATCATGCTATTCTTCGCCTTCGCGATCATGATGGCGCGTGCCCGCGATCTGCGGAACGCCGCCCGCTCCATGGCCGAAGTCGCCCTTCGTCTTGCCGAGCCCGAAACGGTAGCGTCCGACCGCATCATGTCCGTTGGTCAGGCGGTGCGCCGCGAAGTCTCGGCCATGAATGACGGCATCGAGCGCACAATCGCCCGCGCGACGGAACTCGAAACCCTCGTTCATTCCGAAGTCAACGCGCTCGAACGCAGCTATGCCGACAATGAACTGCGCGTGCGCAGCCTCGTGCAGGAACTGACCGCCGAGCGTGACGCCATCGTCAATCACGCCGAGCGCATCCGCTCCTCCATCGTCGGCGCGCAGGAACAGATTAAAGAAGAGCTTTCCATCGTCGGCGAAGAGCTTTCGATGCGGATCGCCACGACCGGCGAGGCTTTCGCCTCTATGATCGACACGCGTTCGGCTGCGCTGCTCGAAAAATCGCGCGCCTCGACCGAAGCGATGGGCAGCCTGATCGCCGCCAAGACCGAAAACCTGCTCCAGGCGCTGAACTCCTCGGGCTCGACGATCTCCAACGAATTCGACATGCGCCTGCATAATCTCACCTCGACGCTGGACGAGCGCGGTGAAGTGCTGCTGGAGCGTTTCGCGATCCATGCTTCGACGCTGGATAGCGGCGTGGAAAGCCTCAACAGCGCGCTTGAGGAACGCACTCGCCAGCTCAACGAGACGCTGTCCAACCGCACGCTGGAACTCAATCGCAATATCGAACGCGGCCAGCAGGTCATCGGCGGTTCGCTCGATACGGTTCTCGACAAGCTGTCCACGACGCTTGAAGAAAAGGGCCTCTCCTTCCGCCAGAGCCTGCAGAGCACGGCTGACGATGCGATCATGGATCTCGATCTTCGCTCCGGCCTTTACGAGGAGCGCATGCAGGCGACGGTAGGCCAGGTCAACTCGGCCTTCGACGTGCATGTGGCGCAATTCGCCAGCGCCTTCGACCAGCGCGCCGGCAGCCTCGACAGCAAGCTGATGGAAAGTCTCGCCCGCATCAACGAAACCGTTGCCGGCGGCTCCGAAGCGCTCGACACCATGCTGAGCGCCGGTCTGGAGCGTATCGGCACCACCATGACCGATCAGTCGCTGGCGCTCGCAACTGCGCTGGGCACGGGTCAGGAAATGCTGGAAAGCGCGCTTGAAATCCGGACTCAGGCCTTCAGCGACGCGATCGGCCAGCGCACCGCCGAAATCACCGACGCCTTCGCCAATTCTCACGAGAAGATCGACGCTGTGCTGTCGGAACGCAGCAACGCCCTGTTCGGCGCGCTCTCAGCCAGCCAGAACCGTTTCGACGAGGCACTCGCCAGCCGTTCGATGGCGATTACCGGCTCCGTCTCCGGCACGGCCGAACGCCTTGCCGCCATGCTCGACGAACGCGCCGCCGCGATCAACAGTGTCGTTGCCGATGTCGAGCGCCGCCTTTCGGAAACGCTCGAAACCCGGGCTGCCGCCATCACCGGTGCTGTTTCCGGCATCGAGGATCGTATTTCCGATACGCTGGAAAGCCGCACGGCTGCCCTGCACGACGTCGTCGCCGGTGCGGAAAGCCGTATCGCCGATACGCTTGACGGCCGCACGGCCGCTCTTTCCAGCGCCATTTCCGGCGTCGAGGAACGCATCGCCGATACGATGGACAGCCGCACCCTTTCGCTCGACATGACCTTTGCCAATGTCGAGGAAAGACTGTCCGAGACGCTCGACAACCGTACCTCTGCCCTCACCGGCATTGTGGCGAGCGCTGAAGAGAAAATCGCCGGCGCGCTCGACAGCCGCACGGCCACCTTCGGCGACGTGGTCGCCGGTGCTGAAACCCGTATCGCGGAAACGCTGGATGGCCGCACCGCCGCTCTCAACGCCGTGGTCTCCGGCGCTGAAGAACGCATCGCCGATGCGCTCGACAGCCGTACCATGGCGCTCGACATGGCATTCTCCGGCGCGGAGGAAAAAATCACCGAAGCGCTCGACACGCGCACCGCAGCCCTTGGCGAACTGGTGGCCGGCGCCGAGACCCGTATTGCCAGCGCGCTTGACAGCCGCACGGATTCGCTGAAGACCGTCGTTTCCGGCGCCGAAGAGCGGATTACGGATGTTCTCGACAGCCGCACCATGGCGCTCGACATGAGCTTCTCCGGCGTCGAGGAAAAGATCGCCGATATCCTCGATGGTCGCACCACGGCCCTGCAGAACGCCGTTTCCGGTGTCGAAGACCGCATTGCAGACGCATTGGACAGCCGTACCGCTGCCCTTTCCGGCATCGTGGCAGGCGCGGAAGAACGCATCGCGGATGCGCTGGACAGCCGCACTCTTGCGCTCGATATGACGATTTCTGGTGTCGAGGAGCGTATCGCCGAGGCGATGGATGCCAGAGCATCGTCGCTTTCGCTTGCGGCGGCCGGTGTCGGCCAGCGTCTCGAATCCACCGCATTCACGCTTGAGAACGCGCTTGCCAGCGGTCACGAGCGGCTCGAAACCATGCTCGGCTCACAGGCCGAGCGCATTGCCGGCTCGCTGGAGCGCAATAGCGGCCTGATCGAGCAGAGTGTCTCGGGCGCGGCCAACCGCATCGAAAGCGTCGTTGAAGACGGCAGCACCCGTTTTGCCCAGACGGTGGAAGAAGGTGTGTCCCGCCTCGAAACCAACCTCTCGCAATCGCATGAGGATATTCGCACGGCGCTCGACCAGCGCCAGGCGGACCTTGCTGCGACGCTCAGCTCCGCCACGACGCAGATGGGCGACATGCTTTCCGAGCAGGCTATGATGATCGGCACCACGGTCGCCTCCAGCGCCAGCATGCTTGAACTGTCGCTCGAGACCCAGCAGGACACGCTGCAGAAGGCAATCGACGGCAGTGCTGCGACGCTGGAAGAGCGTCTTCGCAACAGCGCCGGTGATATCGCCGTCAAGATCGGCGAGGCAGCCCGCGAAATCGGCGGGGCCACCGACGCCCTCTCCGCCCGCATCGAAACATCGATCGGCAATGTCACAACCCGTCTCGACGAGACAGGCGCCCGCATCGAGACATCTCTCGACACCCTGCAGACCCGCGTCGGTGGCGATCTCGCCAACGTCAACAGCTCGATCGAGGATGCCGGCCGCCGCTTCGCCGACGCGCTGGAAGACAAGACGGCCGTGTTCGCCCGCACCAGCGACGAGGCCGCCGAGCGCATCACCGGCATTCTGGACGAACAGACCACGCGTGTCGCAGATACGCTGGAAAGCCGCACCAGCCGCCTGGCAGAAACCTTCGATAGCGGCACGGCCCGCATCGATGAGCGCCTCGGCACCATGGACCGTGCGCTGACGATCGGCCTCGAAAACGTCAACCGCACCATTGAAGGCAAGGCGAGCGATCTCGCTGTCAGCCTGCGCGGCGCGGTCACGTCGGCCACCCAGAGCATCGGCGATGAAGCGGCCCGCTCATCCGCCCTGCTCTCGAAATCCGGTTCGGAATTTGCAGAACAGGTGCAGGCGCAGAACGAAGCCTTCACCAAGGCCATCGAAGAGCGCTCCGGCGAGATCGTTAACCGCATCTCGGATGCGCAGACCCGTCTCTCCGGCCAGGCCGCCGCCGTGGCCCAGACCTTCTCCGAGGCAGGCAACATTATCGTCAACAAGGTTGCCGAGGCTGAAGCCGTCGTCCGCTCTCAGGTCGGTGTCATTTCCGAAACGCTGACGGGTGTCGAATCGGCCCTCGACGCGCGCGGCGAATCCATCCGCTCGGCGCTGGACAACCGCACCCGCGAACTCAACTCGATGCTGGCCAGCCGCTCTGCGGAGCTGTCTCGCCTGATCGAGGAGAAAGCCAAGCCTATCGTCGACGAATATGCCACCATCGGCCGCGAAGCCGCCGAGAAGATCGTTTCCGCCGCCCAGCAGAGCGCCGAGCTTCTCTCGCAGAGCAACAGCGGCATGGTCGGCATGGTGGAACAGGCGATCAGTGACTATGCCGCTGCCGGAACGGATGCGGCGGGCAAGCTCGTCGCAGCCACCCGCCAGAGCACGGATATGCTGTCCGAGACCCATACTGCTATGGCGGACGCCGTCGAACAGGGCATCGACAAATATGCCCGCGCCGGCAGCGATGCCGCCAACAAGCTGGTCGCCGCCACCCGCCAGAGCACGGACATGCTGTCGCAGACCCATAACAGCATGGCCGAGATCGTTGAACAGTCGGCAACCAACTTCAATTCCGCCGTTGAGCGCGCCGCACAGGGCTTCGGCGCGGCAGATGAGGCATTGAACGCCTCGGCGACCCGCTTCTCCGAATCCGCCTCGCAGGCCGCCGACATGGTGTCCAGCTCCAGCCGTCTGCTCGAAGGAAAGATCGACCGCCTGTCGAATATTTCCGGCCAGACGCTGGCGCAGGTTGCCGGTATCGTCGGACGCTTCGAAGAACATTCGAAGGTGCTGAGCCAGGCATCCGAACTGCTCAATGCCGCACAGTCGAGCCTCGTCGGCACGCTGGAGGAACGCCAGGATGCGCTGCGCAGCCTGTCCGTCGGCCTCGTCAAGCGCTCCGAGGAAATCGAAAGCGCCATGCGCAACGTCGTCGGCGTCGTGGAAACCACGCTCAACGAAGCCGAAGAGCGTTCGCAGAATGTCGCCGGCAATCTGCGTGACAATCTGCAGGCGTCCTTCACCGATATCGGCCGCTCGCTCGACGAGACCGAACAGCGCGCCCGCTCGGCGGCACAGACCATGCGGGGCGCCCTGCTCTCCGCCGGTCAGGATGCCAGCCGCTCGATCGAAAGCACGCTCTCCGACGCGCAGAAATACTCCGACGAGCTGGTGAACCGCCTGCGCGGCGGTGTCGAGTCCTCGCTTTCGGAAGTCGACAATCTTCTGGGCAGCGCCTCGGAAAAATCGAATGCCGCCGCCGCCAACCTCAAGGAAACGCTGCGTCAGGCCGTCGAGGAAGCCGTTAGCCGCTTTGCCGGTGCAACGGACGAAATCCGCCGCTCCAGCCACGACATCCGCCGCGAGCTGGATGCGACACGCGCCGAACTGAAGCGCGGCGCCTTCGACCTGCCGGAAGAAGCCAAGGAAAGCGCTGCCGCCATGCGCCGCGCCGTTTCCGAGCAGATCAAGGCCCTGCAGGATATTTCCCACCTTGTCGGTCGTTCGACCCACCAGATGGAAGTGTCCGAACCGGTCGCCCGTGCCATCGCCGCGACCCAGCCTGCCGCAGAACGCCGCGTCGAGGCCCGTCCGCAGCCGGCAGCAGCGGCTCCGGTGCAGCAGCAGCGCCCGGCACAGCCGCAGCAGCCTGCCCCCGCGCCGGCCCTGCGTGGCACCCTGCCGCTTGAAAACCGCCAGGTCGAAAACCGTCAGGCTCCTGCGCCGACCCAGCCGGTCGCAACCAACCCGGCCGGACGCCGGGAAGAAGGTGGCGGCTGGATCAGCGACCTGCTGCGCGGTGCATCACAGGAGACGCCAGCGGCGTCCACACCACGCGCCAGCGCCGAGCAGCAGCCGACCCGTGCGGCCGACACCCGCAATCCGCGCCACATGGTGGAATCGCTGAATTCGCTTTCCGTAGATATCGCCCGCGCCATCGATCACGATGCATCGGTGGAACTGTGGCGCCGTTACCAGCGCGGCGAGCGCGACGTCTTCACCCGTCGCCTCTACACGCTGAAGGGCCAGACGACCTTTGACGAGATCAAGCGCAAATACGAGCGGGAGGCTGAATTCCGCACCGCCGTGGACCGCTACATCACCGATTTCGAAAAGCTGCTCGCCGATGTGGCCCGCACGGATCGCGACCGGACAGTCACCCAGTCCTACCTCACATCTGATACCGGCAAGGTCTATACGATGCTTGCCCATGCGGCCGGTCGGTTCAACTGACAGGAGGTCACGCGGAGAGCATCCCTCTCCGCGTTGCCTGTTCAAGTCTGATGTGAAAAATGACCGTCGCGGAATATTTGATTTCTGCGGCGGTCATTCTGCATTTCGGCGCAGGCCCAGCAGATAATCACGCTCATTGAACGGATCAGCACCCGACCGGCGGCGCGGCGGTGGCGGATTATCCGCCCGCTCATAGTGGCTGAACGACGTTTCCATCGCGCCCGTGCCACCCGTCAGCCCCGGCACCTGCTGCTGAACACCCTGAACCATTGCCGACGCTATCGTCCCTTCAAGCCTTGTCATGCCGCCGGAGATAACGGCGTTTCTGATGACTGCACCCGCTTTGGCGAGAACGGTGCTCAGGCGTGTCATCGTTGCCGCCGGCGCTTCGAGGTGGAAGTGATCGATCGGTTCACAAACGTAGGTTTGCGCTTCGGTCAGCGCCATTGCCAGCACCCATGGTGTCAGCTGCCGGAAATCGGCAGCCGTGCTTGACGGTGCACTCTGCCGGGCGGCCGTCATGGCGACATGGCAATCCACCACCCGCCAACCGAATATGCCCTGCTTCAGCGTTTCGAATACGGTCTCCTCGACCGCTCGATAAAAGCTTGCGGGCATCTGACCCACCTCCACCTCCAGTGCGAAGCTGTTGCCCGCACCATCCGGTCTTGGCTCGACCCGCAATCCGACAGTGGCGATAAAGGGGTTTGGTGCCTTGAAGATGGTTTGAAGTCCGTGCCCGATACCTGCCAGCCTTTCCACGCAGATAATCGTGCTGTCCTCAAATTCGGCCTCGATGCCAAACCCCGTCAACAGTTCCGATTTGATGATCTCCTTTTGCACCTCGCCATAGAGCGATACGAAAACCTCGTTCGTCTCGTCGTTCCTTCGCAATCCGATAAGCGGATCCTGCTCGGTCAGCTGGTTCAGCGCCAGCCAGAGCGCCGCGTGCTCAGCCGGACGGCGGGAAACGACTCGTGTTTCAAGCGTGGGTGGAGCGAAATGAAACGGGCTGTCGGCAACCGCGTCCGCGCCAACCCTGTCGCCGATCCGGGCACTCGTAAGGCCGGTGACGCGGGCGATCTGACCGGCGCGGAGATGCGTCGAATTGTGAACGTGACCGTCCTCGAACAGCTGTATTCCGGTCACTCTTACCGGTCCCTGCGGCAAAGGCAGATACTGCCGGAGCTGGATCGTTCCGGATGTCAAATGCAGATATGACAGCTTTTCACCGCCCCATCCGCGTTCGATCTTGAAGATTTTTCCCGAGACTTCTCCCTCGGGGTCGGGTTGACGAGCGGGCAGCATGTCGACAATGGCCGATATCAAAGCCGGCAGGCCGGCTCCCGTCATCGCCGCACCGGCAAAAGCCGGATGCACCAGCCCATGGGCGGTCTGATGCGCGAGCGATTGGAGGAGTCTTTCGGCCTCCACACCGTCGGGCGTCAAAAGATAGTCGCGCAACAGGTCCTCGTCATTCTCGGCAAGGATTTCGCAGAGGATGGAGAAAAATGGCTCGCTCTTCACATCCGGAGCCTCCACCCGCGCGGACTTGCCGCCAGCGCCAGTGACAGTCGACATGGCGATCGGGCGCACCCTCAACTGATCGGCGAGGTTCTGCACGACCTCATCATAGCGCGCGCCGGGGCGATCGACCTTGTTGATGAAGAATACGAACGGGACTGCGAGACGTTGCAACGCCCGAACAAGTATCCGCGTTTGCGCCTGCACGCCTTCCACGGCCGAAACCACAACCACCGCTGCATCAAGCAGCCCCAACACACGCTCGACTTCCGCAATGAAATCGGGATGGCCGGGCGTATCGATGAGATTGACGACGGTATCGCCAATGGTGAAGGACACGACAGCGGCCCTGATGGTGATGCCGCGCTGCCGTTCCAGTTCGAGGCTGTCTGTCTGCGTATTGCCGGTATCGACGCTGCCCAGCCTGTCGATTACGCCGGTGTCAAATAGGAGACGCTCCGTAAGGCTAGTCTTGCCTGCGTCTACGTGGGCGAGGATGCCCAGATTCAAAGTGCGCATGAACCCTCAACTTCTCAGAAACTCCAAGGTGATTTTCGTGAGAAGGGACTCGGCGCATTGGGACCTCTATGTGCTAAAAACCATGATCTGGTGCGCAAATCTCCGCCGGTTCGCGGAGATGCGCGCGAATTTAAAACCCTCGTCGGGATATATGTCAAGGACGGCCATCCCGGTGTCCGCTCCATCAGGCGTCGCGCGGCGCGCGATCACAGAAGCCACCGGTACGGGATGTTACCGGACAATCAAACGACCGTTCGCCTCAAATCTCGAACGTGCCCGACGCCACACGCACCGCATGACCGCCGATGCGCGCGCGGGCTATTTCGTTGTCCTTGATGTCCATGCGTAGATGGATGTGGGACGGTCTTTCCATCTCCACGCCCTGCTCTATCAGGAGCGGATGATGGCCGTCCGTCAGCCCGTCGAAATGGTGGATCGCGCCGGACAGGGCGGCGGCGGCGGAACCGGTTGCGGGGTCTTCCGAAATGCCCATATCCGGGGAGAACATGCGGGCGTGGAACTTTGCCGCGTGATTGACGCCGCCGCGACAGTAGATATAGGCCGCCGCCAGGCGTCCCTCGACCAGCGGCGCGGTGCGCAGCCAAAGATTGGCGTCGAAATCCATGTCCCTGATCGCGGCGATATTGTGCAGCGGTACGAGCAGGAACGGCACGCCTGCTGTCCAGATAGACGGCACATGATTCTCAAAGCCGAGATGTCCTTCGCTGACGCCGAGCGCATCGGCAAGCGCGGTGTGATCGAGCGGCAGGTCAACTCGGGATGATTTGCGCGGCAGGTCGAATTCCGCGAAGCTGACGGCTCCCGCGCGCATCTTCACCGCGCAACGCACCGGCCCCACCTTCTCCTCCAGCACGCAGACCATATCGATGTCGTCATCACCCTCGCCGCGATTTCGCTCGGCGATGGCGACTGCGGCGCCCACCGTCGGATGGCCGGCAAAGGGCAATTCGCCTGATGGCGTGAAGATGCGCAGCGAAGCCGCATGCGCCGGGTTGGTGGAGCCGTTAACGAAAACCGTCTCGGAGAGGTTCATTTCCCGCGCAATCGCCTGCATCGTGGCTTGGGAAAGATCATCGGCGTCATACATGACCGCCAGCGGATTTCCCGCCATTTTCGTCTCGGTAAAGACATCATAGATATCGTAGTTCAGCGCCACATCCGTCTCCTGCCACTCGTCATTCCGGCTGCCTTGGCAAACTGCATCAGGCCGTCCCGCATCGCAACCCTTGTCGGTGGGCGCAAATCAAGAAGCTGTGGACCGGAGCGGTGCGGTCCGCCTCCAGGGAACGCCTGCGTCTGCGAAAGGCCTTGTCGCCAGCCGCCGTCTTCATGTACCAAGGGTGCGTCTGGCGGCATGTTATCCACCTCCTTGTTGAGGTTTAAAGATTTCAAGCCGCTTCAACAGGTTACAGTGCCTTGCTCGGACCGGCCCGGTCTGCGCCGTTGTCGAGGGAAGCGAATGTCGCATTCTACCTATTCACTGTCCTTCGTCGCCTCCGCAACAGAGGAGGCGCAGACAGCGCTGAAAGAGCTGAAAGGCATTTACGGCGATACGCCGTTTGCAGAGGCGGAGGTGATCGTTGCACTCGGCGGCGATGGCTTCATGCTGCAGATTCTCAACGAGACGATGAATTCCGGCAAGCGTGTCTATGGCATGAACCGGGGGTCCGTCGGCTTCCTGATGAATGACTACCGGGTGGAAGGCCTGCTCGAGCGCATCGCGGTGGCGAGCGGCAATGATTTTCACCCCTTGCGCATGACGACAACGGATTCCGACGGCGACGAGTTCACCGCCCTCGCCATGAACGAGGTCAGCCTGTTTCGCCAGTCCCATCAGGCCGCCAAGCTTCGTGTCGAGGTGGACGGCAAGGTGCGGCTGGAAGAGCTGATCTGCGACGGCATGATGGTGGCGACCCCGGCTGGTTCGACAGCCTACAATTTCTCCGCCCATGGACCGATCCTGCCGCTGGAATCACCGCTTCTGGCGCTGACCCCCGTCAGTGCTTTCCGGCCGCGACGCTGGCGCGGCGCGCTTTTGCCGAATAAGGTAACGGTCGACATTCATGTTCTCGAACGCGACAAGCGCCCGGTGAACGCGGTGGCCGACCACACCGAGGTGAAATCCGTTCGTCACGTTAGGATCGCACAATCGCAGGACAGGACGGCCAGAATTCTCTCGGATCCGGATCGTTCATGGTCGGACCGGGTTCTCGCCGAACAGTTCAACAATTGACGCCCACAATCGATAATGGCCATGCAACTGACAAGACCTATCCTCGCTGCTTTCCTTTTCGCCGCCGCCGTGCTTCCTGCGCGGGCGCAGACGGAAGCGATCGACGCCTTGCCGGTTTCGGCAATCTTCGTCGTCAGCAGCGGCATGTGGGAAGATCGGAATCTTGAGCCGGTGAAAGGTCCTGACGGACAGCTGCGGCCGCCGCCTGCCTCGCCCACACGCGGTTATTACAAGGTCATCGCCATCCGCCAGCGCGACGGCACGGCGAAGATCTACCTGCAGCGCATCGTCTTTACGGCCGATGGGCCGAATCTCCTCGAAAATATCGAGCTGGAAGAATTCAGCCAGATGAAATCCTACGTCACGGATATTCGTCCTGAAAGCTCGAATGGCACCCCCGCCTCGCCCGGCTTGTTCGTAACCGTTTATCTGAAGACGGACCCGATGAGCAAGGAAGCGGAAAGCTGGACGATCCTGATCGACGAGCTGGGTGAGATGAAGATCGAAAAAGCTTCGAACTGATCGGACCGGATACGCGGCCGGGCAAGGCTATGCTTCCAGTGCCTCCGGCCCGGCAAGAACCGCTCCAAAATGATGTTTCCATAATCTTGCACCGAGTTCACCACTGCGGTCGAGACTGGAGCCCACCGTTAGCCACGGCAACAGCGTGGGATGCAGCCCCGCATCAAAAAGGGCAAAACCAGCGGCCAGCACGCAGGTATCAGCCTGAATGCCGCAGACCAGCACCCTGTCGAGTTTCAGCGACAGGAGATAGTCGATGACCTCCCGTGGAGGCGCATAACCGTGTTTGATGAATATGCGATCTGCCGCAACAAGCGACTCGTCATCCCTGCCCGGCTTCCAGCCGAGTTGCCGCTCGAAGGGCGTCACACTTTCATCATGACGCTCGACGGTGGCGATGCTGGGCATGGTCAGGGCGAGTGCGGATATCTCCGCCACCAGCCCAGCCGGCGGATTGAAGCTCGGCTGGACGTCGACGATATAGAGCGCCTGTTTCATGCTAGTCCTCCAACGAAAAACCCCTCGCAATAGGTTTGCGAGGGGTAATTTTCCAATCGGCGCGCCGGACGCCTTAATCGATATCCGAGACTTCCACATCCGCGCCGCCGCTGATGCGGTGGGCGAGTGCGGCTTCCATGAATTCGTTCAGGTCGCCATCCAGCACGTTGCCGGGTGCTGTACTTTCCACGCCGGTGCGCAGATCCTTGACCAGCTGGTAAGGCTGCAGAACGTAGGAACGGATCTGGTGGCCCCAGCCGATATCCGTCTTGGACGCGGCCTGGGCGTTTGCCGCCTCTTCCCGCTTCTGCAGCTCCACCTCATAGAGGCGGGCGCGCAGCATGTCCCACGCCTTGGCGCGGTTCTTGTGCTGCGAACGCTCCTGCTGGCAGGCAACGGCAATACCGGTCGGGATATGCGTGATACGCACGGCCGAGTCTGTCGTGTTGACGTGCTGGCCGCCCGCACCGGACGAACGATAGGTATCGATACGGCAATCGCTCTCATTGATGTCGATCTGGATCGAATCATCGACGACGGGGTAAACCCAGACGGAAGAGAACGATGTGTGGCGACGCGCATTGCTGTCATAGGGCGAAATACGAACGAGGCGGTGCACGCCCGATTCCGTTTTCATCCAGCCGAATGCATTGTGGCCCTTGACGAGGATCGTCGCGGACTTGATGCCGGCTTCTTCGCCGTCGTGAACTTCGAGAACCTCGACCTTGAAACCTTCGCGGTCGGCCCAGCGGGTATACATGCGCAGAAGCATGTTCGCCCAGTCCTGGCTTTCGGTGCCGCCGGCTCCGGAATGCACTTCGACATAGGTGTCGTTGCCATCGGCCTCGCCTGAAAGCATGGCTTCCACCTGGCGGCGGTTCGCCTCGCTCTTCAGCGCCTTCAGCGCATCTTCGGCGTCCTTGACGATTTCGTCATCGCCTTCCATCTCGCCGAGTTCGATCAGCTCGATATTGTCGCGGAGCTGCTGCTCCAGCGCCTTGACGCCGTTGATGCTGTCATCCAGCTGCTGGCGTTCGCGCATCAGCTTCTGGGCCTCAGTGGCATCGTTCCAGAGGGTCGGGTCCTCTGCCTTGTTATTCAACCAGTCCAGCCGTCTTATCGCCTGGTCCCAGTCAAAGATGCCTCCTCAGCAGGCTTATGGCCTGCTTGATTTCGTCGACTACGTTCACGATTTCATTGCGCATTTCGCTGGTTCTTCACCTTCATTGAAACTCGTTGCTCAAATAAATGCGGGGGGCGCGGATGTAAAGACCCGCGCCCCAGCCAAACGTCAGGACTGATGTCAATAAAGACCGCCGCCACCGCCGGTGATGGCCTGCTGCGCCTGCGGCGAGGTCTTCAGAATGTCTTCCTGCGACATGTATCCGTCATCGCCGATGACAGAGAAGGTAGAGGCGGGACCCGTGCCCGGCTTGAAGGCTTCCATGATGGTGTCCGGCTCGCCCTCGACCGCCGCCATGCCGGTCTTGCGGTTGACGGCGACGAAGTTCATGCCAGCAGGCACGATGAACTTGCTCGGTTCCATGTGCTTGGCCGCATCGGCGATAAATTCACCGAAGATCGGTGCCGACAGCGAACCGCCGGTACCGCCGCGACCGAGAGGTGCGGGCGAATCGAAACCGATATAGAGGCCGGCAACCATGTCCGGCGTGTAACCGACGAACCAGGCGTCCTTTTCATCATTGGTGGTGCCCGTCTTGCCGGCAACCGGCAGATCGACCTTGATCTTGCCCGCCGCCGTGCCGCGCTGCACGACGCCTTCCAGCATAGAGGTCGTCTGGTATGCCGTCATCGGGTCGAGAACCTGTTCGCGATTGTCGACGATGACAGGCTCGTCCTGGTTCTGCCAGCTGGTCGCGTTGCAGCCCTCGCAGGCGCGCTCCTCGTGGCGGAAGATCGTCTTGCCGTAGCGGTCCTGAATACGGTCGATCAGCGTCGGCTTGATCTGCTTGCCACCATTGGCGATGACCGAATAGGCAGAAACCATGCGCATGACGGTCGTTTCGCCCGAACCAAGCGACATGGACAGAAGCGGCGGCATCTTGTCGTAAATGCCGAAGCGTTCGGCATATTCCGCGACCAGATTCATGCCCATGTCCTGCGCCAGACGCACGGTCATGAGGTTACGGGATTTTTCAATACCGAGACGCAGGGTCGAAGGACCGGCGGAACCCCCGCCGTAATTCTGCGGCTTCCAGACCTGATTGCCCGAAACCACCTCGATCGGCGCGTCGAGAATGACCGATGCGGGCGTATAGCCGTTGTCGAGCGCTGCCGCATAGATGAACGGCTTGAAGGAGGAGCCCGGCTGGCGCATGGCCTGCGTCGAGCGGTTGAATTCCGACTGCGCGTAGGAGAAGCCGCCGACCATGGCCAGAACACGGCCGGTATGCGGGTCCATCACCACCATGCCGCCCTGCACTTTTGGCGGCTGGCGCAGGCGATATTCGTTGCCGGAGCCGGAAAGCGGCTGCGCATAAACGACGTCGCCCGCGGTCACGACACCGACCGGCGACTTGGCGGTCGCTCTTTTGCCGCTTGCATCACGGAAGGCCCAGCGCATGTTTTCAGCAGAGATATGGCCGCGCGTGCGCTTGTCGCCATCTTCCGCATCGGGATCGGCCTGAACGCCGATATCGACGCCATCGGCGGCGACTGCGAGCACGACCGCGACCTTCCATTCCGGAACGTCCCGGAGACCCTTGACCTTGGCCAGTGCCGCCGTCCAGTCGCCGGCCGTCTCGATCTTTTCCACCGGTCCGCGGAAGCCGCGGCGCTCGTCATATTGCACAAGCCCGTCCTGAAGCGCCTTGCGCGCCTCCATCTGGATTTGCGGGTCGAAAGAGGTACGGACCGAGAGCCCCCCTTCAAGAAGGGCTTCCTCGCCATATTTCTCGACGATCTGGCGGCGGACTTCCTCAGCGAAATAATCGGACGCGAAAATATGCGCGCCACCGCGGCGCAGATTGACGCCGAGCGGCTGCTTTTTGGCGTCGGTGGCGTCGGCGACGGTGATGTAGCCGTTTTCGGCCATGCGGTCGATCACCCAGTCGCGGCGCTCCAGAGCAGCCTTTTCGCGGCGGATGGGATGATAGTTGTTCGGTCCCTTCGGCAGCGATGCGAGATAAGCGGTCTCAGCGATCGTCAGTTCTGTTACCGACTTGTTGAAATAGGTGAGTGCCGCACCGGCGATGCCGTAGGAATTCAGGCCGAAAAAGATCTCGTTGAGATAAAGCTCGAGAATCTTGTCCTTGGAATAGGTCTGCTCGATGCGGAAGGAGAGAATGGCTTCCTTGAGCTTGCGGTCGATGGTCTGGTCGTTGGTCAGAAGGAAGTTCTTCGCCACCTGCTGGGTGATGGTGGATGCGCCGACCGGACGACGGCCGGAGCCGACATTCTGGAGATTGACGAGAATGGCGCGGCCGAGACCGAAGATGTCGACACCCGGGTGGTTGTAGAAATTCTTGTCTTCGGCGGACAGGAAAGCGGCCTTCACACGGTCGGGAATGGCCTGGATCGGCAGGAACAAGCGCTTTTCATGCGCGTATTCCGCCATCAGCGCACCGTTGCCGGCGTGCACGCGGGTCGTTACCGGCGGCTCATAGGTGCTCAGAACTGCGTAATCCGGCAGGTCCTTCGTCACGCCGTGCAAATAAATCGCACCGACGACGGCGGCGCACAGGAAGAGCACGCTGGCCAAGCCGAAAAAATATCCAATCAGTCTGATCATACCAAGCTACCGATAATTCGAATCGTAACCATCAACGCCCGACGATTTACGGGCGCATCCTTGCATATCGCGTGCCGTTTTGCACACCATACCTTCGATGACAAGCCGGATACGGCAGCATTCGCTGATATGTTACCGGGCGGCAGGCCCGCAATTGCGTTGCGGACGCTTGCGGATCGCCACCGAATCCGCGCTTCGAGTAACGCGGCGAATGTGAGTAAAATAGGGCTTCGCCTCCGCAATCGTCCGCAAGGCCCAAGAATTGAACAGCTTTTCGGCGGTCAATGGCAGGGCGGCAACAGCACCGTCGCTCCGCTGGCTACCTTCTCAGCCGCCGTTCGCCATGGCCTTGGCGCGGTATCGCCCGACGGCCGTTGCCAGCGTATCGGCCACCTTCTTGCGCCATTCCCCGTCGAGAAGCAGCTTTTCGTCTTCCGCATTGGAGAGGAAACCGAGTTCCAGCAGCACAGATGGCACATCATGAGCGCGCAGCACCATGAAACCGGCATAACGGTGCGGATTGTTGATGAGGCCCACCTGCCCCTCGAAGGATGAGACGATGTTTTCGGCGAGCGTCACCGAAAAGGCCTGAGTTTCGCGGCGGGTGAAATCGAGAAGAATATCGGCGACCTCCGGCGGCTCGCTGGAGGCCGCAACACCCGCAATCTGGTCGGACTTGTTTTCGCGCTCCGCCAGTTCCTGCGCCTGCCGGTCCGACGCCCGGTCTGACAATGTATAAACGGTCGCGCCGCGGATACCCTTTTGCTTCAATGTATCCGCATGCAGCGATATAAAGAGGTTGGCATTGTTCTGGCGGGCAATCGTCACCCGTTCGGACAGGGCAAGGAATGTATCGGAATCGCGCGTCAGAAACGCCTTGATGCCGGGTTCGCGGTTCAACCGTTCCGCGAGTTCCTTCGCAAAGGTCAAAGTGATGACCTTTTCCTCGGTGCCCGTCGTGCCGCCGGTGGCGCCGGCATCGATGCCGCCATGACCGGCATCGACCGCGATGACAAATTCCGCAGGACGCGATGTCTTGTCGTCAGGCGTGATCGCGGCAGTCGTTACCGGGGCGGGCGCCTGCCATTGCTGATCCTTCACCAGTTCCGCGAACTTGCCCTTGGTGGTGATCTCGGCATCGAGCACGAAACGGAAAGATTGTCCGTCGTCAGCCTTCTTCGTTTCGGCAACAGTCACCTGTACCGGCTTTTTCGCCGTCAGCACGATGCGGGCGCTGTTCTGGCCCATGGTGCCGAAGCGGATATCCGAGAAAAGACCTGTTGGCTTGAGGTCGGATGTGGGGAAAGCGAAATTCACCGCGGGAAAGTCCACGACGATGCGCGCGGGCGAATCGAGATAGTGAACGTCGAATTCCGGCTCTTCTGCAAAATCGAGAACGATGCGCGTGCGCGCCTCATCACCGATGATACGCGCCTGATGGGCGACAAGCGGCTCCACGGCATGGGCTGCCGGCACGACGGAAACAGAGGCGGCGACGGAAAATGCCAGAGCCGCCAAAGCCCGCGCGATTCGCGCGCCAAGCCGCCCTGCCCCGCCTGATATCGCTGCGTTGCGCGTGAAATCCATGGTCCTCAAGAAATTCCGTATGTCAGTCATTTTCGATAAACGGCGCGGAAAAACGCCGGCAACAGCGCCGTTTCAACCACGCCGTACGATAGTTTGCGTGTTTGCGCCCCACAATCGCAGGCCTTGGTGAACCAATTGTTAACCCGGAAATTCCACCAATAATATGGCATATTTAGCCAGCCTATTGCTATTATGACAGAGAAAACATACAACACGGATGAGGGTTAAAAGTGTTGACGGGATAGATGCCCGCCGGCTGCCAATCGGAAAAGACGCTGGCGCTGCAAAACGGGCAATCATCTGCCGTCGTTACATTTATCCTGAAACTGGATCAATTCCGGCCGTGGCCGGAGACCTACCCGGTGGCGCTGCCACCGCTGCTCTGAGGAGAGCAAATTCATCGGACCCCAAGGGGTCTATATATTATTGTCGTTCCGCCTGGCCAATGATGTCGCAGCAGTTTTCACATGAACCGGATACCAGGAGCAGGCCAAATGCCTCGCCGTCGGTCCGGATGCTGCCAGTTTACAGAGGCCCGGCTGGAGACTTCATTTCCGGCACATCCTTGCACTCATATGAAAGGCTCGTCCGTGTGGCGGGCCTGTTCTCGTATAAAACAAGGCTGCGCCGAGGAGCACAGCTTACATGGCAGACAAAATGCTTATCGACGCCTCCCACGAAGAGGAGACACGCGTAGTCGTTGTCCGTGGGAACCGGATCGAAGAATTCGATTTCGAATCGGAGCACAAAAAACAGATCCGCGGCAATATCTATCTTGCCAAGGTCACTCGCGTTGAGCCCTCCCTTCAGGCGGCCTTCGTCGATTACGGTGGAAACCGTCACGGCTTTCTCGCTTTCGCGGAAATCCATCCGGATTATTACCAGATCCCGCTTGCCGACCGTCAGGCTCTCCTGAAGGCGGAAGCCGAGGATCATCGCCGCAGCGACGACTTCGAATCCGCTGATGCACCCGAGCCCGGCGCCCCCATGATCGACCTTTCGCAGGTGGATCAGCCGGATGTCGGCATTGTTTCCGCCAGCGAAACCACTGAAACGGTCGTCGTGGAAGAGACTGCGCCTGTCGCGGAAGAGGTTTCCGAGGAAACCGCCGTCGAGGCCGTAGCCGTGGAAGCGCCCGCCGAGGAAGAAAAGCCGAAGAAGCGCACCCGCCGCCCCCGCGCGAAGAAGAAGACCGCCGAAGAAGAAGCCGCAGCAGCCGAGGCCGCCGAAGCTTCTTCCGAAGACGACGGCAGCACCGGTGGCGAAATGGCCGCCATGGTCGACACCGACACGATTTCCGAGGAAGTCGAGGGTCTTCGTCGTGGCAATGACGATGATGACGACGATGATGACGATCATCACGAAAAGGAAGTGATCGAATCCGTCGGCGCCGAAGACGCCATGGAAGAAGTTCCGGACCGCGTTGCCCGCAAGCCGCGCAAGCAGTATCGCATTCAGGAAGTCATCAAGCGCCGTCAGATCCTTCTGGTGCAGGTGGCCAAGGAAGAACGCGGCAACAAGGGTGCCGCACTCACCACCTATCTGTCGCTTGCCGGTCGTTATTCCGTGCTGATGCCGAACACGGCGCGCGGCGGTGGTATTTCCCGCAAGATCACCCAGCCGACCGACCGCAAGCGCCTGAAGGAAATCGCGCGCGATCTGGAGGTTCCGCAGGGCATGGGCGTCATTCTGCGTACCGCAGGCGCCAACCGCACCCGCGTCGAAATCAAGCGCGACTTCGAATATCTGATGCGCCTGTGGGAAAATGTCCGCACGCTGACGCTGAACTCCACGGCCCCCTGCCTCGTTTATGAGGAAGGCTCGCTCATCAAGCGTTCAATCCGCGACCTTTACAACAAGGATATAGGCGAGATCATCGTTTCGGGCGAAGAAGGCTATCGTGAAGCCAAAGACTTCATGAAGATGCTGATGCCGAGCCACGCCAAGGTGGTTCAGCCTTACCGCGACATTCATCCGATCTTCTCGCGCTCCGGTATCGAAGCCCAGCTCGACCGGATGCTGCAGCCGCAGGTCACGCTGAAGTCCGGCGGTTACCTCATCATCAACCAGACGGAAGCGCTGGTTTCCATCGACGTCAACTCCGGCCGTTCGACGCGCGAGCATTCCATTGAGGAAACTGCGCTGACGACGAACCTCGAGGCTGCGGAAGAAGTGGCGCGCCAGCTGCGCCTGCGCGACCTTGCCGGTCTTGTCGTCATCGACTTCATCGACATGGAAGAAAAGCGCAACAACCGCTCTGTCGAAAAGAAGCTCAAGGATTGCCTGAAGAACGACCGCGCCCGCATCCAGGTCGGCCGCATTTCGCATTTCGGCCTTCTGGAAATGTCGCGCCAGCGCATCCGCGCTTCGGTGCTGGAATCGACCACGCAGGTCTGCCAGCATTGTGGCGGCACGGGTCATGTCCGCTCGGAATCCTCCATCGCCCTGCATGTTCTGCGCGGCGTCGAGGAATATCTGCTGCGCAACACCACGCATAACATCACCGTGCGCTGCACGCCGGAAACGGCGCTTTACCTGCTCAACCACAAGCGCGGCACGATCGTCGATTATGAAGGCCGCTTCGGCGTGTCCATCATCATCGCTGCTGACGCCGGCGTCGGCGCGCAGCATTTCGCCATCGACCGTGGTGAAGCCGTCGAAAATCCGGTGAAGATCGAAAGCCTCATCCAGATGCTGCCGAGCTTCGTGGAAGAGGAAGACGATTTCGTCGCCGAGGTGGAAGAGGACGAAGACGAGGAAGAAATCGTCAAGGCGCAGACCTCCGAGCCACGCCAGCAGCAGCCACAGGGCGACAATAGTGAAGAAGGCAAGCGCAAGCGCAAGCGTCGTCGTCGCCGTCGCGGCAAGGGTGGCCAGGGCGACCAAAACGGTGCGCTCGACGCCCAGTCCGGCGATGCGGAAGGCGATGATGCCGAAGGTGACGACGATGGCATCGAAACCGATGAGGCCGATGCTGAAAACGAAAACGATGCAGCGGAAGCAGTAGGTTCCGAAGAGGATGGCAAGCGCAAGCGCCGCCGTCGCGGCAAGCGCGGTGGACGCCGCAACCGTGCGGAAGACGAAGCTCTTGATGCTGCCGACTCGGAAGCTGAAGGTGAGAGCGAAAGCGAAGAGGTTTCCGTTGAAGCATCTGTAACCGAAGAACCGACCGCCGCCGCCGCGGTGGAAGGTGTGGTTGCCGAGGTTGCGGAAGAGGAAGTGCCGAAGAAGCCACGCCGTACCCGCAAGGCGAAGGTCAAGACTGAAACCGAGGAAGCGCCGAAAGCTGAAGCCGTTGAAACGGTGGAGCCGGTGATCGTCGAGGAAACAGTCGCCGAGGTCGCGGTTGAAGAAGCTGGTGAGGCTTTGGCCGATCTGGCTCCGGAAGCGGAAGCACCGGCCACGGAAGAAAAAGTCCGCGCCAACCGGGGTAGCAATGTCTCCAGTTCGGAGCCGGTGGTGACCTCGTCTTCGCCGAACCCCGATGGCGACGAGCCTAAGCCGCGCAAGGGCGGCTGGTGGCAGCGCAAAGGCTTCTTCTGAGAGAAGAAAGACTGAATGAAAAACGCCCGCAACGATGTTGCGGGCGTTTTGTTTTGTCGATGCAAAGAACGGGCGTTTTCTTGAGCCGCTGACATTTCCTCATTCCTGTGCTTGTCACAGGAATCCAGTCGACGCGCGTCCGCGTGGCGGGAGTGTCCTTTCAGCCCAAGGACTTGGGCTTGCTGGATCCCTGTGACAAGCACAGGGATGAGAGTTGGGAAGGCCAGCCCGTCAAACAGACCGCGTCAGGCCACCATCAACCCGGATATTCTGGCCGGTAATATACCCCGCCCCTTCCGACGCGAGGAATGCTACGGTGGCGGCGATTTCCTCGCTCTTGCCGTAACGCTGCATCGGCACGGCCTCTCGGCGTTCTTCCGTGGCCGGCAGGCTGTCGATCCAGCCGGGCAGCACATTGTTCATGCGCACGTTGTCGGCCGCGTAGGTATCGGCAAATATCTTGGTGTAGGAGGCAAGGCCGGCGCGGAACACGGCGGATGTCGGAAACATGCTGCTGGGTTCAAAAGCCCAGGCCGTCGAGATATTGACGATCGCGCCCGCCTTTTGCTTCACCATGACGGGGGCGATGATACGCGTCGGGCGGATGACGTTCATCAGATAGACATCGAGGCCGGTGTGCCATTGCTCGTCGGTAATATCGAGAATGGAGGCGCGCGGGCCATGCCCGGCGCTGTTCACCAGCACGTCGATGCGGCCGAATGTTTCGAGTGTCCTGTCCGCCAGCCGCTGGAGATCGTCATTGGACTGGTTGGAACCGGTGACCCCGATGCCGCCCAGTTCCTTTGCCAGCGCCTCTCCCTTGCCGGAGGATGACAGGATCGCCAGTTTGTAACCGTCCGCGGCCAGCCGTTTCGCCACAGCTGCGCCCATGCCGCTGCCACCCGCCGTTACAATCGCCACTTTTTCTGCCGACATCGTTTTTCTCCATTTCCAGGCCTGCATCCATAAACTGCCCCATCTATAACGGGTTTCAACGACGAGTTCGAACCAGAAAGGCTTGGAGCGGCGTGCAGAAAAACTGATGCTGGAAATGTCAGCCTGACACACTCCCCTCTGCCGGATATGCTACCCTGCTGTCGGCTGGTGCCTCCTCCCTGTCCTGCAAGCCGTAGTCGCGTATCACATGCGCGATGCGCAGGCGATAATCGGAAAAAACACCGGACCGGCCCAGCGACTGCGCGGTGCGATGCGGCAGGGTATTACGCCACGCTTTCACCGCCTCCTCATCCCGGAAAAACGACAAAGACAGCATCTTTTCCGGATTGCTGATGCTCTGGAACCGTTCGACGGAGAGGAACCCATCAATGGTTTCGAGTCCGGCCCGCAGGCTGGCGGCGATATCGAGATAATGCTGTTTTTCGCCGTCGGCCGGCCAGACCTCGAAGATGACGGCGATCATTGCCCGCCTCCGGCATGCGGGGCGGAAGCGAGACGTAGAAACAGCCGGTCCTCACGGCGGATGAACTGCTCGCGCCGGGCGAATTCATAATTTTCCCGCCCGGCCGGATCGGCGGCAAGACGCGCCCTGTAGGCTTCGTAAGCGGCGAGGTTTTCGATGTTGTAAACACCATAGGCGATCGTGCTCGATCCCTCCTTCGGTGCGTAATAACCAATGAGATCGGCGCCGCAGCGTGGGATCGCCTCACCCCAGTTGCGGGCATATTGTTCGAAGGCATCGACCTTGAAGGGGTCGATCTCGTAGCGGATGAAACAGGTCAGCATCGTCACTCTCCTTAGTGTTCTGCCGCATCTTTTTACGCTATTGCCTAGCATCAATGCTTCGGCTATCATCGAAGTATGAAAGACGGACCTCTCATCGCCAACGTCGCCGCCCTGATCGGCGACCCTGCCCGCGCCAATATCCTGACGGCGCTGATGGATGGGCGCGCGCTCACCGCAAGCGAGCTTGCGGAAGCCGCTGGTGTAACCCTGCAGACCGCGAGCGGGCACCTGTCCAAACTCTCAGAAGCACAATTATTGAAGGCAGAAAAACAGGGGCGGCATCGTTACTTCCGTCTGTCAGACGAGGATGTTGCACAGGTTCTAGAAGCACTTATGGGCCTTGCCCAACGCACAGGGGCAATCCGCGTCCGCACCGGACCGAAGGACAAGGCTCTGCGTGAAGCGCGCATCTGCTACGACCATCTGGCCGGAGAAAGCGGCGTGGCGCTGCTTGCCGCTATTACCGCGAAGGGGCTCGTGACGTTAGGTGACGATCCCGCCCTAACGGATAGCGGACGCGACTTCTTCTCGAGCTTCGGCATCGACCTTTCGCCACTGGAAAAGGCGCGCCGCCCGGTCTGCCTGCATTGTCTTGACTGGAGCGAACGCCGCCATCACCTCGGCGGCGGGCTTGGCGCGTCTCTTCTGGAAGCCATGCAGCAGCGTGACTGGCTGCGGCGCGGAAACGGCCGGGTGCTGACCTTCACCGCAAAGGGTGAAAAGGCATTCAACAGCACCTTTAGCTGCACACCCGCCTGATCTCCCCGAGCGGATGATCCGGGCTTATTTCAGCCAGCCGGCAATACGTCCAACGGCCTCGGCAATGTCAGACACGGAACCCGCATAGGAAATGCGCAGCGCGCGATGGCCTTCTTCGGGATCGAAATCCATGCCTGGCGTCGCCGCCACATCGATTTCCGCCAGCATGCGCTTGGCGAAATCCATGCTGTCGTTGGAGAAGCGGCTTGTATCGACATAGGCGTAAAAAGCGCCATCCATGGGCGATGCCAGCGGCAGGCCGATTTCCGGCAGGCGCGCCATCAGGAAATCGCGGTTGGTGCGATAGCTTTCCCTGTAGACATCCAGTTCCTCCGCCGCCGAAAAGGCTGCAGTCGCCGCAAGCTGCGAAAGTTCCGGCGGGGAAATATAGAGGCTCTGGGCCAGACACTCGACCGGACGGACGAGATTCTCCGGCAGCACCATCCAGCCAATGCGCCAGCCGGTCATGCAATAATATTTGGAAAAGGAATTGATGATCACGGCATTATCGGTGATTTCGAGCGCGCTCGTCTCTTCGCCGACGAAGGTCAGGCCGTGATAGATTTCGTCGGAAATAAAAGCCATATCACGGCTTTCGCAATAGCCCGCCAGCCGCTTCAGCGCCTCGCGGCCGGTGACGGTGCCGGTCGGATTGGCCGGGCTTGCCAGCAACACGCCCTTCAGCTTGCAGCCGGCTCTTGTTTCCGCGCGCTCCAGGCTTGCCGGCGTCAGCGTATAACCGGTTTCGGCCGTGACCGGCACTTCCACGACATTGAGGCCGAGAGCCTTCAGAATATTGCGATAGGCCGGATAACCGGGCCTCGCGATGGCGACATGGTCTCCGGCATCGAAAAGGCTGAGGAAGGCGAGATTGAAGGCAGCAGACGAACCGGTGGTCACCGCGATGCGGCCCGGATCGATGGCGACCTGGTGACGCAGCCGGTAATGGCCGGCGATCGCCTCACGCAATTCGCGCAGGCCGAGCGCATCGGTATAACCGATCCGCCCGTGTTTCAGCGCGGCCTCAGCGGCTTCGAGCGACGCTTTCGGCGCGGGATGGGAGGGCTGGCCGACCGCCATGGAAATGACGGGGCGTCCCGCCTGCCTGCGCCTGTTCGCTTCCGCCAGAATATCCATGGCGTGAAAGGGTTCGACTGCGCTCCGCTTCGACATCGTGATCAAGGGCATGCTCTTTCCTGAACCGTATTTCAGAGACTTGCCGCAGAATCACAATCTTCACAATCATGCGATCATAATGCGGACAAGTATTTTTGCCGTATGGCATTTGGCTTAAAGTAAGGTAATTGCCTTCATAAGATTTCAAGAGGCTCCGGCCGCACAGAATGAGGACCGATATGGCGCATTTTCTCCGTTCCACCCTTCTCGCCAGCGTGACGGCCCTTTCGACGGTATTCGCCTCCCTGCCCGCCCATGCGCTCGATGAGCAGCAGAAGAAGGAAATGGGCGAGTTCATCAAGCAATATCTCATCGAGAACCCGGAAATCATGCTCGAGGTTCAGGATGCGCTTGAACGCAAGCAATATGCGACGCGTAACGCCAAGGCGGCGGAAGCCGTCGCCGACAACAAGAAGGCCATCTTCGAATCGAAATTCGATCTGGCGCTCGGCAATCCGGATGGCGACGTCACGCTGGTCGAGTTCTTCGATTACAATTGCGGTTATTGCAAACGCGCCATGGCTGACATGGATAAAATCCTGAAGGGCGACAAGAAGGTGCGCGTCGTTCTTAAGGAGTTCCCGATTCTGGGACCGGAATCGGTCGCCGCGCACCGCGTTTCCAACGCCGTCAAACTGCTTGCTCCGGCCAAGTACCCCGAGTTCCAGCGCACCCTGCTCGGTGGCCGCGGACGGGCGAATGAAGACAGCGCCATGGAAGTCGCGACCTCGCTCGGTCTCAAGGAAGCCGACATCCGCAAATCGATGGCGGAAAACCCCAATGACGAGCAGGTGCAGGAGACTTACAAGCTGGCAACCAGCCTCGGCATCACCGGAACGCCGTCCTATATCGTCGGCGACGAAGCGGTTTTCGGCGCGGTCGGTGCCGACCCGCTGAAGGAAAAAATCGCCAATATGCGCAGCTGTGGAAAAGCCACCTGCTCCTGATTGCTAAAAAAGCCACTGCATTCCCTGTGAGATGCCCGCCAAGCGGGCTGTTTACGGCTTGCGGGGGCTTTTCCTTGACGTCTGCGCAGTCTATAGGTGTCGCTGATTTTCTTATGGAAACGTGAATGAGCAACATCATCATCGTCATCAACGGCCCCAATCTCAACATGCTGGGAAAAAGGGAACCGGGTATCTATGGTGGCAAGACGCTGAAGGACATCGAGAATGATTGTCTTGCGGCCGGTGCCGATCTCGGTTTCGCAGTGGAATTCCGCCAGTCCAACCACGAAGGCGTGCTGGTGGACTGGTTGCAGGAGGCGGGCGAGCGGGCGGCGGGCGTCGTCATCAATCCCGGCGCCTACAGCCACACGTCGATCGCGTTGCATGACGCCATTCGCGCGATTTCCACGCCCGTCGTGGAAGTGCACATTTCCAACATCCACGCCCGGGAAGAGTTCCGTCACAAATCGATGGTATCACCCGCGGCGAAGGGCATGGTCTGCGGTTTCGGGCCATATGGATATATCATGGCGCTTCACGCGCTGAAAAACATCACGGCATAAAAAGAAACAAAGAATAGGGTTTGTCATGTCTGAAAAGAAACAGGGTATCGACAAGGAACTGATCCGCGAGCTCGCGAATATCCTCAACGATACCGACCTTTCGGAAATCGAAGTGGAGCAGGAAGATCTGCGCATCCGCGTCTCCCGCGCTGCTCCCGCTCCCGCCACGGTCTATGCTGCAGCGCCCGCCGCTTATGCGCCGGCACCTGCCCCGGCCGCCGCGCCGGCGATCGCCGCACCTGCTGCTCCCGCAGCGGCCGCAGCACCGGCCCGTAACCCGGCCAACACCGTGTCCTCGCCGATGGTCGGCACGGTCTATCTTTCGCCTGCCCCGGGCGCACGTCCCTTCATCGAAGTGGGCGCGACCGTCAAGGAAGGCCAGACCATTCTCATCGTCGAAGCTATGAAGACCATGAACCAGATCCCGGCTCCCAAGTCCGGCAAGGTCGTGGAAATCGTCGTCAACGACGCTCAGCCCGTGGAGTATGGCGAAGCCCTCGTGGTCATCGAATAAAGGCGGTTCAGCATGGTTTCGAAGATCCTCATAGCCAACCGCGGCGAGATCGCGCTACGCGTCCTGCGCGCCGCGAAAGAGCTTGGCATTCCGACGGTAGCCGTACATTCCACGGCCGACGCAGACGCCATGCATGTGCGCCTTGCCGACGAAAGCGTTTGCATCGGCCCGCCGCCCTCGCGTGACAGCTACCTCAACATCCACCAGATCGTTGCGGCCTGCGAAATAACAGGTGCGGACGCGGTTCACCCCGGTTACGGCTTCCTGTCGGAAAATGCCAAGTTCGCCGATATTCTCGACGCACACGGCATCACCTTCATCGGACCGACCGCCGAACATATCCGCATCATGGGCGACAAGATCACCGCCAAGCAGACGGCGCAGGAACTCGGCATTCCCGTCGTTCCCGGCTCTGATGGCGAAGTGAAGCCTGAAAACGCGCTCGAAATTGCCCGCACGATCGGCTTCCCAGTCCTCATCAAGGCAACGGCGGGCGGTGGCGGTCGCGGCATGAAGGTGGCGAAGACCGAGGCCGATCTGGAAGAGGCGGTTGCGACTGCCCGCTCCGAAGCGGCGGCAGCCTTCGGCAACGACGCCGTCTACATGGAAAAATACCTCGGCAAGCCGCGCCATATCGAAGTGCAGGTTTTCGGCGATGGCGAAGGCAATGCCGTTCACCTTGGCGAACGCGATTGCTCGTTGCAGCGCCGTCACCAGAAGGTGCTGGAAGAAGCCAATTCGCCGGCTTTGACCGTCGAACAGCGCATGAAGATCGGCGAGATTTGCGCCGACGCCATGCGCAAGCTGAAATATCGCGGTGCAGGCACCATCGAGTTCCTTTATGAAAACGGCGAGTTCTATTTCATCGAAATGAACACCCGTCTTCAGGTGGAGCATCCGGTCACGGAAGCGATCACCGGTATGGATCTCGTGCAGGAACAGATCAGGGTCGCTTCGGGCCAGGGTCTGTCGGTCACGCAGGCTGATATCGAATTCCATGGCCATGCCATCGAATGCCGAATCAATGCCGAAGACCCGCGCACCTTCGTTCCCTCGCCGGGCACGCTGACCTATTTCCATACGCCGGGCGGTCTTGGCGTGCGCGTCGATTCTGGCGCCTATCAGGGCTACAAGATCCCGCCCTACTACGACAGCATGATCGGCAAGCTGATTGTTCACGGCCGCGACCGTGACGAGTGCATTCGCCGCCTGCGTCGGGCGTTGGACGAATTCGTCGTCGATGGCATCAAGACCACGCTGCCGCTTTTCCAGGATCTTCTCGAAAACGAGGATATTCTGAAGGGCGATTACGACATTCACTGGCTGGAGAAATACCTGGCCGGTGACGCGTCTCACTAAGACGCTATGGTTGGGCGGCGCAGCAGAAATAATGGCATAACGGTCGATATTCTGCTGCGCGCCTATTCCGCCGGCCTGTTTCCCATGGCCGATTCGGCTGACGATCCCGAGCTGTTCTGGGTCGAGCCGGAGATTCGGGGTATCATTCCCCTCGCCTCCTTCCATATTTCCAAAAGCCTCGCCAAGGCGATGCGCAGGAAGCCGTTCGAGATACGCTTCAACACTGCCTTCGAAGCTGTCATGGCCGGATGCGCGGCGGAAGCGCCAGATAGACCAAGCACGTGGATCAACGCCACCATCCGCCGGCTCTATACCGAGTTGCACCAGATCGGCCATGCACACAGCGTGGAGGCATGGGAGGGCGAAGAGCTTGTCGGCGGGCTTTATGGCGTCTCGCTTGGTGGTGCCTTCTTCGGCGAGAGCATGTTTTCCCGCCGCACCAATGCATCGAAGATATGCCTCGTGCATCTGGTGGAGCGTTTGCGGCAGCAGGGGTTTACGCTGCTCGACACGCAATTTACGACCGAACATTTAAAGACATTCGGGGCAATCGATATTCCAAAGTCGGAATATGCGACGATACTGGAAGCGGCTGTCGATAGGCCGGATGTGCCCTTCGAAAATTTGCCTGCGCAAGAAAATCCACGCTGAAAACAACCTGAGATTTTGCTTGCAACCCTCAAAAACATGACTTATCCGGTCATGATATTTTATTCATCGGGGGTTGGTCATGCGCTGGATTGCGGCCTTGTTATTGATGCTGACGCTGGCGGTGAATGTCACCGCTGCTGAACAGCTCCCGAACCCGCTGGCCGCCTGGCGAAACGAAGTTTCCCGAGCCTTGACGGGCACAACCGGCCGCCCGGAATTCAAGGTCGTGCGGACAAACAAGCGGCAGGTCCTCCTTGTTACTTTCCGCGTTGACCCGGCGGGGAAAATACAGGCCGTTCAAGTCAAAAACGTAAGGGATAGCACCTATCAAACCCGAACGGCCGTGAAGAGGGCATTTTCTGAAATCAGATTCCCCTCACCTCCCGCCGGCGATCGACCCAATAAGTTCACCGTGCCGATCGCGATCGACCCCGAACTGACACGGGAAGAAATGATCGAACAATTGGAAAGCAAAAGCAAAGCACTGGCCGATTTGGCCGAGAAGCTCAGACGCCAGAAATAGGCGCGGTCGTGGGTTAAATTACTTGCTTGCCGTAGAGGGAGCAGGAACTTCCGAGTCCTGCTTGCAGCCTGTCAGCCACACGTCGTAAATTGGGTGTTCCACGGCATTGAGGCCGGGGCTGTCGGCGAACATCCAGCCTGTGAAAATCCGCTTGATCTTGCGGTCGAGCGTGATCTCATCGACCTCGATAAAAGCATCGATCTTCTGGGTTTCCGTCTGGTCGCGGGAATAACAGACCTTCGGCGTCACCTGAAGCGCGCCGAACTGCACAGTCTCATCGATATAGACATCGAAGGAGGTGATGCGGCCGGTGATCTTGTCGATGCCGGAAAACACGGCGACGCGGTTCTCCAGACGAGCGGCGGAGACGGGCGACACGAGGAGAACAGCAGAGACCGCCGCAAACAGCGACACTGTCAGCGCACGCAAAGAACGATCCCGCGTGATTTTCCTCATATAGTGGTCTCCAAAATTTGCCTGTGTCGCGATGCCGACCGGATCAACGCCTAAGGGCGGAATGTGGCAAAAACCGGTGAGGCCAGATGCAAGCGCGGTGTTTTGCACAACACCGCGCGTCACAAAAGCTTAGTTGCCAGGGGTCCAGGCGTCGTAGTCGCCGGTCACACGCGGGCGCTCGCCGGCAACAGCCAGCGATCCCTGAGGCCGATAGGCCTTGGACGTGCCAGTATGGTTCGGCTGGTGCGGCTTCTGCCACTCGCGCGCAACGTAGCTTTCCTGGCTTGGCGGCACGTCGGTGCGGTAATGCATCCAGCCATGCCAGCCGGGCGGAATGGCCGACGCTTCGGCATAACCATTATAGATTACCCAGCGCCGCGGCATGCCCCAGGACGTGGTGCCGCCTTCATAATAGGTGTTGCCCAACTCGTCCTGCCCGACCTTCTTGCCGAAACGCCAGGTGTGAAACCGCGTTCCGATCGTCTGGCCGTTCCACCAGGTGAAGATTTGCGTCAGGAGAGTCTTCATTATGCGTTCCTCGGGCTTGAATGCGCCGCAGCGATTTTCCGTGCACGGCACAAGACATGCTTATGCCGCCCCTCACGGCAATTGTCCAGCATTTCGAGATATATCCGTGCTATTTCAGCTTCATCCTGAAGCCCAGATGCCGCTTCTCGAACCCCAGCCGCTCGTAGAAGCGATGCGCGTCCAGCCGGGCCGCGTTGGACGTCAGTTGCGCAGCGTTGAGACCCTGGCGGCGGGCTTCTTCCAGGCAATGATTGATCATCACCGCGCCGATACCGCGACCGCGCATGTCGGTGCGCGTCTGTACCGCCTCGATCACCATGGACTTTGCCCCTCGCCCGACGAGCTTGGTCAGGATCGCCGTCTGGAAGGTGCCGACCACCTCACCATCCAGTTCCGCCACATAGAGCGTTTCGCTCGGCGATGCCTCGATGGCGCGGAAGGCCGCAAGATAATCCGGCTGCGCTGATTCTTCCGCCGTATCGCCATGGCCGCCGATCTCGTCGGCGGCAAAAATGGCGGCAAGGGCGGGAAGGTCGTCCTCGCGCGCCGTGCGGATAATGAGATTCTGCAATGTCGCATTCATCGGGTCAGGCTCTTTTCCATAACGATGCCGGGCAGACCCTCGATGCCCGCCATGCGCTCGATTCGGTCCACCTCGACAAATCCGACGCCTTCATAAAAGGCGATTGCGACAGTATTTTTAGGCTCGACTTCAAGCCGCATGATTTCCGCATCCGGAAAACAGGTTTCCAGTTCCGCGAACAGATCACGGCCGACGCCCTGGCGCTGAAGGTCGGGCGCGACGTAAAGCTGGTGCAACAGGGCCGTCTTCGCCATCTTGGTGGACATGGAGCCATAGGCCATGCCGCCAATCCGCTTGCCGTCATCAGCCACCAGAAACTCGCCGCCCTTTTTCTCGATACGGTCCTTCATGGCCTGCGGCGAATGCCATGCGAGGATCAGCTGGTTCACCTTGTCGACGCCATAGATCGCATCATAGGTCGCGTGCCATGTCGTGGCGAGCAAGGTGCGGACCGGCTCGATGTCCCGCAGACTTGCCGTGCGGATGAAAAACATGTTTGGGCTCCGTCTTGAAACAGAAAAGCCGGGCGTTGATCCCGGCAGATATATGTCGAGCCTCCCGCACTCTCGACGTGATCCTCGGGCTTGTCCCGAGGATCTGAGCACGTTTGGCCTTGTGGGTATCTAGATCCTCGGGACAGGCCCGAGGATGACGAAGGAGAGCTTTGTGCCTCGATGCCTCCTACCGGCAGGAAGCAGCTTTCGCTTACTCTTCCTCGATACCGAGCTTGGCCTTCACCAGCGCCTGCACCGCCTGCGGGTTGGCCTTGCCGCCCGTCGCTTTCATGACCTGGCCGACGAACCAGCCGGCAAGCGTCGGCTTTGCCTTCACCTTCTCGACCTGATCCGGGTTGGCGGCGATAATCTCGTCCACGGCCTTTTCGATGGCGCCGGTATCCGTCACCTGTTTCATGCCGCGCGCCTCGACGATTTCGGCCGGGTTGCCGCCCTCGTTCCAGACGATCTCGAACAGGTCCTTGGCGATCTTGCCCGAAATGGTCTCAGACTTGATGAGATCGATGATGCCACCGAGCTGTTCCGGCGAAACCGGCGTCGTCTCGATATCCTTGCCTGATTTGTTCAGCGCACCGAGAAGATCGTTGATGACCCAGTTGGCGGCGGCCTTCGCATCGCGGCCGGCGGCGACGGCCTCGTAATAATCGGCGATCGCCTTTTCCGAAACGAGGATCGAGGCATCATAGACCGACAGGCCGAGATCGGCCACGAAGCGCGCCTTCTTGTCGTCGGGAAGCTCCGGCAGATCGACCTTCAGCGCCTCGACGAAAGCATCGTCGAATTCGAGCGGCAGCAGATCCGGATCGGGGAAATAACGATAGTCATGCGCGTCTTCCTTGGAGCGCATGGAACGCGTCTCGCCCTTGCCGGGATCGAACAGGCGGGTTTCCTGATCGATGACGCCGCCATCTTCCAGAATTGCGACCTGGCGGCGCGCCTCATATTCGATGGCCTGACCAACGAAACGGATGGAGTTGACGTTCTTGATTTCACAGCGCGTGCCGAAACCTTCGCCCGGACGGCGCACGGAAACGTTGACGTCGGCGCGCATCGAGCCTTCATCCATGTTGCCGTCGCAGGTGCCGAGATAACGCACGATCGAGCGCAGCTTGGTCAGATAGGCCTTGGCCTCATCCGACGAGCGCATGTCCGGCTTGGAAACGATTTCCATCAGCGCCACGCCCGAACGGTTCAGGTCCACGAAGGACATGGTCGGATGCTGGTCGTGCATGGACTTGCCGGCGTCCTGCTCCAGATGCAGACGCTCGATGCCGATCTCGATATCCTCGAAATTGCCCTGACGGTCCGGACCGAGCGAAATGGTGATAGTGCCCTCACCGATGATCGGATCTTTGAACTGCGAAATCTGGTAGCCCTGCGGCAGGTCCGGATAGAAGTAGTTCTTACGGTCGAAGATCGAACGGTTGTTGATCTTCGCCTTCAGGCCGAGACCGGTACGCACCGCCTGCTTGACGCATTCCTCGTTGATGACGGGCAACATGCCGGGCATGGCGGCATCCACCAGCGACACGTTGGAGTTTGGCGCATTGCCGAAGGTGGTCGATGCACCGGAAAACAGCTTGGAATTGGAGAGAACCTGCGCATGCACCTCCATGCCGATCACGATTTCCCAATCGCCGGTGGCGCCGGGAATGAAGCGTTTCGGGTCGGGGGTGCGCACGTCTACAAGGGTCATCTGAAGCTCACGATATACGGGTTCTTTGGCCTTGGTGGGTAGAACAAATGGAGCGCGGGCGCAAGACATCTTGCACCCTGTCACGCCAGGCCCGGGATTTTAGCCAATACCGGATACGCGTTTTTTACGCTTCCCGGTTTCAATTCACGCCATGGTGACGATCGCTCTCTGCTTCACGGCCTATATCGCCTTCAATCTTTTCGTCTTTCTTGTCTATTGGTGGGACAAGCAAGCGGCGAGGAATGGCGAATGGCGTATCCGGGAAAGCACGCTGTTATCGCTTGCGCTCATTGGCGGCAGCTTGGGCGCGATCTCGGCACAACGCCTGCTGCGGCACAAGACGCGCAAGGAACCCTTCCGCAGCATCCTGATATCAATCGTGATATTGCAGGTAGGCCTTGTCGCATCGCTTGCCATCATGCCAGACTGGCCGATGCGGCTGGTGGATGCTCTGCAAACTCTGTCTCAGAAAGCCGGCCCATAAAGACCACTCTCGACCTCCGCCAATTGCTTCTGCAGGCCTACCGACTGCACTTCGCGATCGAGCTTTGGCGCATAGGAAACGGAGAGCCAGCGGACGCTATAGCCATGGTGGCGAAAAAAGGCGACGGCCGGTTCGTTCTGGGCGTGAGTTTCAAGCCGGATGGTCTCGAATCCCCTGTCCTCTATCAGCCTTTCCACATCACCCAGCAGACGACTGCCGACCCGCCGGCGCTGAAAATCCGGATCGATCCAGAAATCGGAAATCGTCTCGTCAAAATGTTCGCGCGCCGCCCAGCCCGCAACCGAGCCACCGAACTCCGCCACCCTGATTGCCAGCCATGACGAACGGGTAAAATTGGAAAAGGCGCTGGCCGCATTGTCGTAAAGGGTCGGGGTGATGCCGAGAGCTGCGGTTGCCTGTCGCCATGCCCTGAGGCCGATGGCCGCCAGAACCTCCGCTTCCTGCTCATGCGCATTGCGAATGACGATCAAGCCGCGCCCTCCATGGCCATTGAAATTAAACCATTGCCAGCGCGATTCGACCAGCATGGTTTTCTCGCGCCTAGCGGGACTTGACCGCGCCGGGTTCGCCCGCTACCCAAAAGGAGCAAGAACGGAGTTTTTATGTTCGCTCAATCGGAGTCCCGGTAAAGGCCCTGCCCGCAAGTTTATTGCGCGCCGGGCCATGCTGAAACCGAGCCGGATGCCTTAATGGCACCCGGATTTGTTTTCACGCGTCTATATGACGCCGACCGGACTTCCAAAAATGGACATTTCCCGCGCCGAACAGCGCATTCTTCACCTGCTCGCCCAAGGCGGCAGAATTGAACTCGTTCGAGATGACGCCCACAAAATCGAAAAACTCGCGCTTTATACGCGTGATGGCTGGATTTTCAGCGGCCTCAATCTCCTCACCTTCCGCAAGCTGAAACGGAAGAGAGCCATTGCCTCCTCGGGCGGCAAGCCCTACCTCATCACCACGCGCGGGCTGGAACTCGTGCGGGGTGAGCTGGACAACAGATAAATCGACCGGGCGGCGGCAGCGCTGTCGCCCGGCATTTCGCCGAGAATCAGCTGCGGCCGTAAAAGCGGGTTATGGCGAGAGCCTGCGCTCGAGCTTCACCTTTTCAAGCTCGACTTTCATGATGTCGGACCATTCCATACCGCGCCAGACGATCTCAAATCCGCAACGCTCGTAAAGACCGATAGCGGCGCGATTTCTGGCATGGGTGTCGATGGTGGCTAGCGGCAGGCCTTGCGCGCGCATCCTGTCTAGAAAATGAAGGATCAGGGCTTTGCCGATCCCCTTGCCCTGCCGGTTCGGGTCCACCCAGAGATCGGAAATGTGATGCGGTGCCACATCGCATGCGCCCCAGCCGGCAATCACGCCTTCCATCTCAGCGACGACGACGTCACCAGTCGGAGACTTGGCGAAACTCTCGAATTCGCTACTCACCCGCTCGATGACATCAGGATCGAGATAGCTGTCGTCGAAGGCCTCGCCGGAACGCCAGGCGGCAAAACCGACAAAGCCGACCGCATGGCGATCGGCTTCGTTCATCTGTCTAAGCTTGAGGCCGCTTACCACCACTTGGCGGGGGTAAACTTGCCGGCGGCCTGCTCGATGGCGTGCGCCGTCTTGAACAACGTTTCTTCCTCGAATGGCTTGCCGATGAGCTGCAGGCCAAGCGGCAGGCCCTTGCCGTCAAGGCCGGCCGGAACCGAAAGGCCGGGAAGGCCGGCCATGTTGACGGTGATGGTGAAAACGTCCTGCAGATACATCTTCACCGGATCGGAGGCGAGTTCCTCGTCGCCGACTGCGAAGGCGGAGGACGGGGTGATCGGCGCCAGAATGGCGTCGACGCCTTCGTGGAAGACGTTTTCGAAGTCACGCTTGATCAGCGTGCGAACCTTCTGCGCCTTCAGGTAATAGGCGTCGTAATACCCGGCCGACAGCACATAGGTGCCGACCATGATGCGGCGCTGCACTTCCTTGCCGAAACCGGCAGCGCGGCTCTTTTCGTACATGTCGGCAATGTCCTTGCCGTCGACGCGCAGGCCGTAACGAACGCCGTCATAACGGGCAAGGTTGGACGAGGCTTCCGCCGGTGCGACGATGTAATAGGCAGGCAGCGCGTATTTGGTATGCGGCAGCGAGATATCGACAACCTCGGCGCCGGCATCGCGCAGCCATTCCACGCCCTTGGCCCAGAGCTTTTCGATTTCTTCCGGCATGCCGTCAACGCGGTATTCCCTGGGGATACCGATCTTCAGGCCCTTCAGCGACTGGCCGATGGCCTTTTCGTAATCCGGCACCGGCAGGTCAACCGAGGTCGTATCCTTGGCGTCAACGCTTGCCATGGTCTTCAGCAGGATAGCGGCGTCGCGCACGTCACGGGCGATCGGGCCGGCCTGATCCAGCGAAGAGGCATAGGCGACGATGCCGAAGCGCGAGCAACGGCCATAGGTGGGCTTGATGCCAACGGTGCCGGTGAAGGCTGCCGGCTGGCGAATGGAGCCGCCCGTGTCGGTTGCGGTGGCGCCGGCGCAGAGATGAGCAGCGACGGCAGCGGCCGAACCGCCGGAGGAGCCGCCGGGTACGAGCTTCTGCGCGGAACCGTTGGCGCGCCACGGGTTGATGGCTGGGCCGTACCAGGAGCTTTCATTGGACGAGCCCATGGCGAATTCGTCCATGTTGAGCTTACCGAGCATGACGGCGCCCTGATCCCAGAGATTTTGGGTAACGGTGGATTCATATTTCGGCTTGAAGCCATCGAGAACATGCGAACACGCCTGCGTGTGGATGTCACGGGTGGCGAAAAGGTCCTTCACACCAAGCGGAACGCCTTCCAGCTCGCCAGCCGAACCGGACGCGATACGGCCATCGGAGGCTTTCGCCATGTCACGCGCCTTTTCAGACGTGGTTACGACATAGGCGTTCAGCGCGCCGTTCGCCGCGTCGATGGCGGAGAGATAGGCGTTGGTCAGCTCCAGGGCGGAAAACTCTTTGGCCTTCAGCTTTTCGCGGGCTTCGGCAATGGTCAGGCTCGTCAGATCGGTCATGGTCGGCAACGGCTTTCGAAATCTTGGAAAAATCGGGCGGCAAACGGCGGTCGGATTATTCGACCACTTTCGGGACCATGAAGAAGTCCCGGTCGGTCGCGGGCGCATTGGCGACAATGTCTTCCGCCTTGTTGCCGTCGGTCACCACGTCGGCACGCTTTTTCATCTCCACCGGGGTGACTGATGTCATCGGCTCGACGCCGTCGACATTCACTTCCGAAAGCTGCTCCACGAAACCGAGTATGCCGTTCAGCTGGCCGAGCATATTCTGTGCTTCTTCTTCGCTGACTGCGATACGGGCAAGGCGCGCAACGCGCTTTACGGTGGCGAGATCGACGGACATGGTTCTACTCCGGTCAGAATTTTCCTACCCGCTATAATCACCATGTCCGCCATTCGCAACGGTAGAAAGCATGTCGCGTCAAAGTGTGAGGTGCTTTTGCGGTCACGACATGCCTGAGCAAAACGTCAGAAGGACAGCGTATCGCCCGCCTTAGGCGTGTGGACACGGGCTTCCGACCCCTCCATGCCGGTCACGAACTTCCCCGGCGTCTGGTCGATGATCGGGAAGGAACCATAGTGGCAGGGAATGACATTCTCGAACTTGAAGAAGCGCTGGCAGGCAAGCGCCGCGACGGCTCCGCCCATGGTGAAGCGGTCACCAATCGGCACGAGGCCGATATCCGGCTGGTGCAGTTCATTGATCAGCTTCATGTCGGAAAAGATGTCGGTATCGCCCATGTGATAAACGGCCGGGCCGTCTTCGAAATGCAGCATCAGGCCATTGGCACTGCCGAGCGAATGGGAGACGCCATCCTCGGTGATCTGGGCGGAGGAATGCAGCGCATTGGTGAAGGTGACGGAAAAACCGTCAAAATGCACCGTGCCACCGGTATTACCCATATCGACCTTCGCGACACCCTTGGCGGAAAGCCATGCGGCAAGATCGGCATTGGCCAGTACGGTTGCACCCGTCTCGCGCGCAAGCTGAACGGTGTCGCCGACATGGTCGCCATGGCCGTGGGTCAGGAGAATATGAGTGATGCCTTCGGCCGCCGACTTCCCATCCTGTCCGGCAAAACCGGGGTTGCCGGTGAAGAACGGATCGATGAGGATCTTCGCGCTACCGTTTTCGAGGCGGAAGGCGGAATGGCCGAGCCAGGTGATTTTCATGGGAAGTTCTCCTTTGTATTACCGGTATATTATGACATAGGACGGCCTGAACAACCGCACTACCAATATTTAAGAGAGGCGACCATGGCCGCAAATGATGACGAGTACGTGTATGACGAGGCGACCGGTGAATGGCGACCGGCCTCCGAACTGGCTGCAGAAGCGGCGCGTGCGAATGAAGTACGCGATGCGGCGGGCAATGTGCTTGAAGATGGCGATTCCGTCACCCTGATCAAGGATTTGAAGGTCAAGGGCACCAACACGGTCATCAAGCAGGGCACCGTCATCAAGTCGATCCGCCTGACAGACAATCCGGAAGAGATCGATTGCAGGCATGATGCGGTCAAGGGTCTGGTGCTGCGCACTGAATTCGTCCGCAAACGGTAAGGACAGCGCGCGACATGGCGATACTCACCATCGAGGAACTGGCGCAGACGCTTCAGCCCGCGCAGGCAATTGCCGGCCTCGACCTCGGCACAAAGACCATCGGGCTTGCCATGTCGGACCTGTCGCGGCGCTTTGCAACGCCGCGTCCGGTCATCAAACGGGTGAAATTCACGCAGGATGCGGAAGTGCTGCTGGCCTTCGCCGAAAAGGAAAAAGTTTCCGCTTTCATCATAGGCCTGCCCATGAACATGGATGGTTCGGCCGGTCCCCGCGTACAGGCGACGCGTGCCTTCGTACGCACCATGGGCGAAAAAACCGCCCTGCCCTTCATCTTCTGGGATGAGCGGCTTTCAACAGTCGCGGCCGAGCGCGCATTGCTGGAAATGGACGTCTCACGCGCCAAGCGGGCCGAACGTATCGATTCGGCCGCCGCGAGCTTCATTCTTCAGGGCGCGCTGGACAGGCTTTCCGCACTCACCCGCGCGGCCGACTGACGGCCCTGCCACCAGGCGGCAATCTGCTTTCTCTTGCGGAATGCGAGAATCGCAAAAACGATCAGACTGTCTAGCGCGATGGCGCGCGCCACCAGCGGCGGCAGGCTTTCCGGCGACAGGCCGAGAATATTGCCGTATATCTCGAACACCAGATCATGGGTCTGCCGCGTCAGCATGTAGAAGCCGAAGCTCATGTCGTAATAGGAAAGCCAGTACCAGCTGCCCAGCAATGCGACGGGACCGGCCCAGAGTATCAGAAACCACTTCATGCCACCTGCCCCCGCGCCAACACCGCATCGGGAAAGCCAGCAAGCACCGCCCAGCGCGCCACGGCCATCAGGCAGAGGTTCAGCGCCGGCACGTCGATATCCAACGGCAGCATCACAAAAAACGTCATCATGACGCCTAAAGCTGTCCAGCGGCTCACTTGCGGCTCCCTTATGCGCAGTCATTGCGCATGGTTAACATTTCGTTAATCCACACTGGACCGGCAGCCCGGGCGAGGCAAATGAAAGCTGTCATTATGGTTAATGACGGGCGGCCGGCATGTGGAAAAGCATGTGATCCCGTGAACGACCGGATGCGCCGGGCGGTTGCCGACCGGGTGAAAACATGGCTGATTTTTCTTTAACGCGCTGGTCCTGAACGTGACCGCCCTACACCTGCTGAAGCCGGTTCAGCCGTAAACGCCACGCACCAGTCTTTTGACGGCAGTGGAGATCTTGTCCCAGTCCCGGTCCGATTTGAGCGGCACGCCGGCAAACTGGCCGCTGGTGGCAGCGGAGATGACGAGGTGCTGGATGGCGGCGAACAGCACGGCATTGACCGCCGCTGTATCCACGCCCTTCGGCGCCGCCAGCGAACCGCGCATGCGCTCCAGCCACTTGCCCAGCGACTTGGCGCGGGCTTCGGCCAGCTGACGCACCTGCGGTGAACCGTCAGAGACTTCCCAGGCGATGATCTTGCAGACGAGAGGATCGCTGCGCAGCGCATCCATGAAATAAAGCGCCAGCTTTTCCATGAGATCGCCATAGGTCAAAAGAAACATGCCGCCGGTGTCCTCGGGAATGCGATCCTTCACCCAGGAGCCGAGATCCTCGCCGATCGCCTCGATCAAGCCATCGAGGCCGCCGAAATAACGGTAGATCAGCTGCTTGTCGCAGCCGGCGCGGCGGGCGACGGCGTTGATGCCGAAACCCTGAAATCCCTCTTCGGCGAGCAGCGATCGCGCCGCGTTAAAAATCGCCTTCTCGGTCTGAGCGCGATCCTTGATGCGCTTTTCCGGTCTGTCGGCTGAAATCGCCTCTGCGGTCGCCAGCATGATTCCCTACCCGTTTTCTGAAAGGCCTTCTCAACGGGTTAACAAAGCATGAAGGGAAGAACAATGTGGCGGGGCGGATGGACGGAAGGTTCCTGTGGATGAAGGGTAGCCGACGTGAACAATCCCGAACCCATGCTCCGCGGAATCAGCCGGTTTATTCCAGCGCCATGCCGAACCACACGCTGCCGGGCGTTTCGTGGCTTTCGAGGCGTTTGAAGCCGCGGGTTTCCCAGAAGCGCATGCCCGCATGGTTGCGTTCGCTGGCGCCGAGGTGGATGCCGTAGACGTTGTTCTGTCTTGCCATATCGAGCCAGCGCGACAGAAGCCGGGTGCCGCCGCCCTTGCCCTGCGTGCGCGGCAGCAGGTTCATGTGAATATGGGCCGGAAACGGATCGGTGAGCCAGGTGGGCGTGCGGCGCGGATGGTGGATGAACTGGGCCCGGCGCTGATCGGCGTCCCATGTCTGCTGGTCGCCGCCGGGATCGGGGTAAAGAGTACGCAGATGCGGCCACCATTCCCGCTCCAGCCGCTCTTCGTGCACCGCCGTATCGAGCGCGCCGACAATATAACCGCACACACCCTCCTCATCCTCAGCCACAAAAACGGCATCGGGCCAGAGATGCAGATAGGGCACGGAATAGATGTGCCCGACCATGCGGCCATCATTGTAAAGCGGGGTAGCATCCTGCCCGGCATCGCCGGTGGCAAGGCTTATGGCGTAGAGCGCGTCTTCATCCTCAGCGCGGGCGGAACGGAAGGTCAGCATTGGCAGCCGCCTTCCCTTGCCGCGCATCGATGCGCGAAGCTGTCGTGACAGATAAGAACACGCCTTACGCCATTGCTGTTTGTCAAATCCGAGACCCCTCCCGCCAGGACTGCAAAACCTTCATCCGCATGCATCGGTCAAGATGCAGGCGGATAAAGAAGATCGATTATATAATTCGGATCGAAGCGGGAATCGAGCATGCCGTAAGTATGCCGCCAGCCGCCCGCCAGACGGGTTTCGAGGAAGGCATCGGCGATCTTGCCGGCGCCAAGGCGGCAAAGCTCGGCGGCAGCGGCCGCGAGTGCAAACTGCTCCACCAATAGACGGGCCGCCCCCTCGTCACGTTCGGCAAGGGCGATCGCGGCGCGCAGCACGTCGGTGGTCTTCTTGCCGGCAGGTCCGAGATCACGCTCCAGCGTCTGGAAGACGAGATCGAACAGGTCCTTGCCGCGCTGGAGAACCCGCAGCACATCCAGCGCCATGACGTTGCCGGAGCCTTCCCAGATGGCGTTGACGGGCGCTTCGCGATAGTGGCGGGCAATCGGCCGCTCTTCAACGTAACCATTGCCGCCAAGGCACTCCATGGCCTCGTAGATGAGGGCCGGCGCGATCTTGCAGCACCAGTATTTCACGATGGGCGTCATCACCCGCGCATAGGCGGCTTCGGCCGGATTGTTGCGGGCGGCATCAAACGCCGTCGCCAGCCGGAAGGAGAGCGCAGTGGAGGCCGCCACATCCAGCGCCATGTCGGCGAGAACGCGCGTCATGATCGGCTGGGTAACCAGCATCTTGCCAAAAACCGAACGACCGCGGGCGTAATGCACCGCTTCGGCAAGCGAGGCGCGCATCATGCCTGATGATGCCAGCGCGCAGTCCAGCCGCGTCAGCGTCACCATGTCGAGGATCGTGCGGATGCCGCTGCCGGGATCGCCCAGCAGATAACCGAACGCATCGGTGAATTCGACTTCGGCTGATGCATTGGAGCGGTTGCCGAGCTTGTCCTTCAGGCGCTGGAAGTGCAGGCCGTTCTTCGAACCATCCTCCAGATAACGCGGCACAAGGAAGCAGCCCATGCCGTCGCCCATCTGGGCGAGCATGACGAAACCATCGCTCATCGGCGCAGAGAGGAACCATTTATGGCCGGACAGACGATAGATGCCCTCACCCACCCGCTCCGCCGTGGTGCGATTGGCGCGCACATCCGTGCCGCCCTGCTTTTCCGTCATGCCCATGCCGATGGTGACGGCGGTTTTCTGCAGGCCCGGTTTCTGCGAGGAATCATATTTGCGCGACAGGATCTTCGGCGCCCATTCCTTCTGCACGCGCGGCGAGGCCATGATGGCGGCAACGGAGGCGCTGGTCATGGTGAGCGGGCAGAGATGGCCAGCCTCGAGCTGCGAGGTCAGGTAGAATTTCGTGGCGCGCGCCTTGTGTTCATTGCCGCGCGTATCGGGAGAGTTCTCCCAGACGCTGGAATGCAGGCCCGATGACATGGAACGACGCATCAGCGCGTGCCAGGCGGGATGGAACTCCACCTGATCCAGACGTTCGCCGCGCGGGCCGTGGGTGTGCAGCTGCGGCACGCCCTGATTGGCCATGCGCGCCAGCTCCTGCGCCTCATGCGAAGTGACGTAGCGGCCGAGCTGGTCGAACTCGTCCCTCAGATTGCGCGACAGGCCGGACGTGAGATCGACGATCAGCGGATCGGAACGATAGGCGTTGATACCGGACCAGAGGCTTGGCTGGTTCAGTTCGGCGAGCGTTTCTTCTGTCCGGGAATTCTGGGTCATCCGCTGCTTCTAGCTGTTTTGTACTGGCGTTGCATAGTGGGGTGATATTGCATAATTCCACCCGCAGGAAGCGATTGAGACGATTAAACCGCCGCTTTCAGCATTTTTCGGGAGTGCCCCTGATTTAGGTATCCGGCCTAGAGAATGCCAAACACGTTTCCGGCAAGACCGAGCGACAGCACCAGAAGGAAGCCCGAGGCGGTGCCGCGCACGAGCCGCGGCGAAGACTGGCCCGCATGGCGGATGAGAAGCGCCCCTGCAAACAGCCACACAAGCGCCGCGAAAGCCACGAGAGCAGAAAACAGCAGGATATATGGCCATATCTGGGTCAGCGGCGCCTGTGGCAACAAGACAAGGCCGACGATCAGCCCCTTCGGGTTGAGACAGGTGGTGACGAAAACCCGACGAGGAGTGATCGCCTCGCCGATTGGCGCCGAAGACGGCAGGGTCCACAGCCGAACGGCCAGAAATGCGACCCAAATGGCGGCACAGAGCTTGATGGCCTGCGCAAGGCCCGTATGCATCTTCAGAAAATCGGAAAACAGCACAGCAAGCGCAAGGATGACCAGCAGATAGCCGGCGATTTCACCGATCATCAAAGGCAGCGACGCTCGGACACCACGGCCGGCACCGGAAAGCGCCAGAAGCGTGTTCGTCGGGCCAGGCGTCAAAAGCAGGGCCAGTACGGCCAGGGCGAAAACAGAATAGGAATGCATTGCGATAATTCCAGTCAACTGCGTCAAAGGCCGGATCTGGCCGGAGAATTCCACCCGAAACTGCCCAATGCCGCAGGGCGGCGCCTTGATATAAAGCAAGCGGCGAAACTTCCCAACCCGGACCAAATGTCGGGTTCCGCACGGTCAATCCGCTCCGCTTGCGGCAGGCATCCGATCCCGTTCGAAGCACCATCGTCAGGGATTCTGCATAGGCCGCCGCCTGATATGGAACTTGCGACGGGCTTTTTCGGTTGGCGACTTGCTGAACGGCTACACAGGGAGAGGAAACCATGGAGGCCAGCGTGAGAAAGCTCTTCGAGCGGTATGAGCGATTTTTCAACAAGTCTCTCAAAGGCGACATGGATATGGAGGAGGTCGCCTCCCTCTATGCCTCCGACTTCATCGCCGCATCCCCAGCCGGGGTGATGACCGGAAAGAACGATGATCACTTAAAGCAGGTCATGAAGAAGGGTTATGACCGCTATCGAGCGATCGGAACGAAGGAGATTCGGATCCGCAATATCCGTATCTCGCCGATCGATGAACATCATTGCGTCGCCCACGTTGCCTGGACAGCGAACTTTACCCGCAAGCAACAATCGGATGTCGCAATCAACTTCGACGTTCACTATTTCGTCCAGAGGCTGGAAGGAGCGCCGAGAGTTTTCGGCTGGGCGTCAGGCGACGAGCAGGCCCTTTTGAAGGAGCATGGCGTCATCTGACGCATGCTCGGACCATCGTCAGGCCACTTGTCCGCTAGGGTTGGGGAAACATCGCCATGTTTTCATTTCAGGGGTTGCGGGCGCTTGCCCCGCGACCGTGCAATCTCTATAGAGCGCAGGACCGAATTCCGCGGCACTCCTGAGGCGTGTTCACAGCGAATGGGAGCGCACGGATCAGCATTCGGGCGTTCCGGGCATTTTCACGGGAAAATGCGGCGCCCGTCAGGAGGCAAACCGCATGGTCTTCTTCCCCCATCGCCATCTCCTCGGCATCAAGGGGCTTTCCCATCAGGATATCACCCTGCTTCTCGACAAGGCCGATGAGGCGGTGAAAATCAGCCGCCAGCGCGAGAAAAAGACCTCGACGCTCCGGGGCCTCACCCAGATCAATCTGTTCTTCGAAGCCTCGACGCGCACGCAATCCTCCTTCGAGCTTGCCGGAAAACGTCTCGGCGCAGACGTGATGAACATGTCAGTCGGCAATTCCTCGGTGAAGAAGGGCGAAACGCTGATCGACACGGCGATGACGCTGAACGCCATGCGCCCGGATGTGCTGGTCGTGCGCCACTCCTCCGCCGGCGCCGCCGCTCTTCTCGCACAGAAGGTCGCCTGCTCCGTGGTCAATGCCGGCGACGGCCAGCATGAGCACCCGACACAGGCCCTGCTCGATGCGCTGACCATCCGTCGCGCCAAGGGCGAGCTTTCGGGTATCACGGTGGCGATCTGCGGCGACGTGCTGCATTCGCGCGTGGCTCGCTCCAACATCATCCTGCTCAACCAGATGGGGGCGCGCGTGCGCGTCGTCGCCCCTGCCACGCTTCTACCATCAGGCATTCGCGACATGAGCGTGGAAGTCTTCCACGACATGAAGGAAGGGCTGAAGAATGCCGACGTGGTGATGATGCTGCGGCTGCAGCGTGAACGCATGTCCGGTTCCTTCGTGCCTTCGGTGCGCGAGTATTTCCATTACTACGGTCTCGATGCCGAGAAGCTGAAAGCGGCGAAAGAGGATGCGCTGGTCATGCATCCCGGCCCGATGAACCGCGGCGTGGAAATCGCCTCAGAAGTGGCCGACGGTCCGCAGAGCGTCATCGAAAGCCAGGTGGAAATGGGGGTTGCCGTTCGCATGGCCGTCATGGAAACCCTGCTTGTCTCGCAAAATCAGGGTGAGCGCGTATGAGTGCCGTTACCGTTCTCAACAATCTCCGCATCGTCGATCCTTCCCGTAATCTCGACGAGACCGGCAGCATCGTCATCGGTTCCGATGGCGCTATTCTCGCAGCCGGCAAGGATGCGCATAATCAGGGCGCACCTGAGGGTGCGACGGTGCGCGACTGCGAGGGGCTGCTGGCCGTTCCCGGCCTGGTGGACGCCCGCGTCTTCGTCGGAGAACCCGGTGCCGAACACCGCGAAACCATCGAATCCGCCTCGCGTGCGGCAGCGGCCGGCGGCGTCACCAGCATCATCATGATGCCCGACACCGATCCAGTCATCGACGATATCGCGCTGGTCGAATATGTGAAAAAGACGGCGCGCGACAAGGCGCTCGTCAACGTCCATCCCGCAGCAGCCCTGACCAAGGGTCTGAACGGCGAAGAAATGACCGAGATCGGCATGTTGAAGGAAGCCGGTGCAGTTGCCTTCACCAACGGCCGCAGGGCGCTTTCCGATACGCTGGTGCTGCGCCGCGCCATGACCTATGCGCGCGAACTGGGCGCTGTCATCGCGCTCGAGACACGCGACAAATATATCGGCGGCGGTGACATGAACGAGGGGCTTTTCGCAAGCTGGCTCGGTCTGTCAGGCATTCCGAAGGAAGCCGAGATCATTCCGCTGGAGCGCGACCTGCGCATTGCCGGACTGACGCAGGCGATCTACCACGCCGCCAAGATTTCCGTTCCGGAATCGGCAGAAGCGATCCGCGTTGCGCGGCAGCGGGGCGTAAAGGCTACCTGCGGCATCTCGATCAATCACCTCACCCTCAATGAGAACGATATCGGCGAGTACCGGACCTTCTTCAAACTCTCGCCACCGCTGCGCGCCGAAGACGACCGCAAAGCCATGGTGGAAGCGCTGAAGGACGGCACGATCGATATCATCGTCTCCTCGCACGACCCGCAGGATGTCGACACCAAACGCCTGCCGTTTTCGGATGCGGCGAGTGGCGCGATCGGGCTTGAAACCCTGCTGGCGGCGGCGCTGCGCCTGCATCACAGCGGCGAGGTTCCGCTGATACGGTTGATCGATGCGCTCTCCACCCGCCCGGCCAAGATTTTCGGACTGGATGCGGGAACGCTGAAGGCTGGCGCGAAGGCCGATATCACCCTGATCGACCTCGACGAACCGTGGCTTGTGGCCAAGGAACAGCTGGTCTCGAAATCCAAGAACACGCCGTTCGAGGATGCCCGTTTCAGCGGCCGCGCGGTCGCCACTTATGTGGCTGGCAAAGCCGTTCATTCCTTGGCATAAGATCACCAACAGAGATCACGCGGCCGGCGCGACAGAGGGGACGTTTGAATGAGTGCTTTGACTGACTGGCAGACGGCGCCTGCCCTTCTCGCGCTGGCAGCGCTGATTGGCTATCTGTTCGGTTCCATCCCCTTTGGCCTCATTCTCACCCGCATGGCGGGGCTGGGCGACGTGCGCAAGATTGGCTCCGGCAATATCGGCGCGACCAATGTGCTGCGCACCGGCAACAAGAAACTTGCGGCGGCTACCCTGCTGCTTGACGCGCTGAAGGGCACGGCGGCCGTGCTGGTCGCCAATGCGCTCTGGGGTTATGAGGCTTCGCTGGTCGCCGGTTTCTTCGCCTTTCTCGGCCACCTGTTTCCGGTTTGGCTCGGCTTCAAGGGCGGTAAGGGTGTGGCCACCTATATCGGCGTGCTCCTGGGCGTAGCCCCGCTGATGATGCTGGCCTTTGCCCTGATCTGGCTCGCGACCGCCTTCATCACCCGTTATTCCTCGCTGTCGGCGCTGCTTGCCATGCTGGTTATTCCTGTGGCCCTCTGGGTGCTCGGACCTGAAAAGACGGCGCTGCTGGTGACGCTGCTCAGCGTTATTTCCTGGTGGAAACACCGCGAGAATATTACGCGCCTGCTGGCAGGCACTGAAAGCAGGATCGGGCAAAAGGGCTGAGACCCATTTGAGGATATGCCATGCCGCATGAGGAAACGACACGGCAGGGCATAGAGCTTTCCGCGCGGCAGCGTGTCGCCTGGCTGAGGCTGATCCGCAGCGACAATATCGGTCCCGTTACCTTCCGCGAACTCATCAATCATTTCGGCAGCGCCGAAAAGGCGCTCGACGCCCTGCCCGAGCTTTCACGGCGGGGCGGCTCCTCCCGCAGCCCGCGCATCGCCACACAGGCGGAAGCGGAAGGCGAGATCGAAATCGCTGACAAATTCGGCGCGCGTTTCATCGGCATCGGCGAACCGGATTACCCGCCTGCCCTGCGACATCTGGATGGCGCACCACCGCTGATCGCCATGAAGGGATCGGCGGACGCGGCGACAAGGCCCTGCGTCGGCATCGTCGGCTCGCGCAACGCCTCCATCAACGGTGCTAAATTCGCCGCCATGCTGGCGCGCGATTGCGGGCGGGCCGGTTATGCGATCGCCTCCGGTCTGGCGCGCGGCATCGATGCGGCGGCGCACCGGGCAAGCCTTGCAACCGGCACGGTTGCCATGCTGGCTGGCGGTCTCGACCGTCCTTACCCGCAGGAAAATTTCGGGCTGTTGCAGGAGATATACGATCAGGGCGGCGCGACGATCAGTGAAATGCCCTTCGGCTGGGAACCGCGCGCACGGGATTTTCCCCGTCGCAACCGGCTGATATCAGGCGTCTCGCTCGGCGTCGTCATCGTGGAGGCGGCGGAGCGCTCAGGTTCGCTGATCACGGCGCGTCTCGCCGGCGAAGCGGGACGGCTGGTTTTTGCCGTGCCCGGCTCCCCACTTGATGCACGCTGCGAGGGCACCAACCGGCTGATCAAGGAGGGGGCGATGCTGACCACGGGTGCCAACGATATTCTCGAGGCGCTGCGACCGCTGATGGAGCCACAACTGCCCTATGACCGCAAGATCGAGGAACCGAGATCCGACACGGAGATGTCACCACCAGGGGACGACGAGCGCAGCATCATCGCCGCCGCTCTCGGTCCCTCGCCCGTGGAAACGGACGATATCATCCGTCACACGGGTTTCTCCGCTGCCACCGTTCATCTGGTGCTGCTGGAGCTTGATATTGCAGGACGTCTAAACCGGCATGCCGGGGGGCGCGTGTCGCTCTTCATCGCGGATTGACAGCTTGCGTCGTCCGCTCTGGATATCACCGACTTCGACATAAGCCATCTCGATCAGATAACACAGCATGTCGGCGCCCTCGCGGCTGGCGACCTGGCGCAGCTCCGCCAGCATCTGGCGAATGTAAGCCAAGTTCTCTCTGGTCCCTTCATTGTCGGCATTATTGTTTGTTGCGTTCGGGACCATATATTTATCCTAAGAATTACGCCTGAAACGAAGAGCATTAAGTAGATTCAAATGATGTTGCCCATCATAACCAATTTACCAAAGATTGCAATACAACAATAGATTATCCATAGGTTGCAATCACCTTGGAGTGATAAAATCGGCCTTGCCTCTTGACCCGCGCGCATTACCTGTCCATGTCGAAATATAAAGAAGGCCAATTGCGGCATCGCGCGGCGATCCGGCCATGTTAACGGACCAGTTCCAGAGAAAAACAATATGAATGTCGTCGTCGTAGAATCTCCTGCCAAAGCCAAGACGATCAATAAGTATCTTGGCCCGGGCTATAAGGTTCTTGCATCCTTTGGCCATGTGAGGGATCTTCCTGCCAAGGACGGATCGGTGCTGCCCGACCAGGATTTCGAAATGTCCTGGGAAGTCGACAGCGCTTCCGCCAAGCGCATGAAGGATATTGCCGATGCGGTAAAATCCTCCGACGGCCTCTTTCTCGCAACCGACCCGGATCGCGAAGGTGAAGCCATTTCCTGGCACGTTCTCGATCTTTTGAAGAAGAAGCGCGTTCTCGGCGACAAGCCGGTCAAGCGCGTGGTCTTCAACGCCATCACCAAAAAGGCGGTGCTGGATGCCATGGCGAACCCGCGCGACATCGACATTCCGCTGGTAGACGCCTATCTCGCCCGCCGTGCGCTGGATTATCTCGTCGGCTTCAACCTGTCGCCGGTGCTGTGGCGCAAGCTGCCCGGCGCGCGCTCGGCCGGCCGCGTGCAGTCCGTTGCGCTGCGTCTCGTCTGTGACCGCGAATCCGAGATCGAGCGTTTCGTTTCCGAAGAGTACTGGAATATCAGCGCGCTTTTGAAGACCCCGCGCGGTGACGAGTTCGAGGCCAAGCTGGTTTCCGCTGACGGCAAGCGATTGCAGAACCGCGCGATCAAGACCGGCGAAGACGCGAACCGGCTGAAGACGCTGCTGGACGGCGCGACTTATGTGGTCGACAGCGTCGAGGCGAAGCCCGTCAAGCGCAATCCCGGCCCGCCCTTCACCACATCGACGCTGCAGCAGGCGGCCTCCTCGCGCATGGGCTTTTCCGCCTCGCGCACCATGCAGGTGGCGCAGAAGCTTTACGAAGGCATCGATATCGGCGGCGAGACCGTCGGTCTGATCACCTATATGCGTACCGACGGCGTGCAGATGGCGCCGGAAGCGATCGATGCCGCCCGCCTTGCCATCGGCGAGCAGTTCGGCGACCGTTACGTCCCGGAAAAGGCGCGTTTCTATTCCACCAAGGCCAAGAACGCCCAGGAAGCGCACGAAGCGATCCGCCCGACCGATTTCAACCGCACGCCGGATCAGGTGAAGCGTTACCTCGATCCCGATCAGCTGCGCCTTTACGACCTGATCTGGAAGCGCGGCATTGCGAGCCAGATGGCCTCTGCCGAAATCGAACGCACCACGGTGGAAATCCTTGCCGACAAGAACGGCGAAAAGGCCGGTCTTCGTGCCGTCGGCTCGGTGATCCGTTTCGACGGTTTCATCGCCGCCTATACCGACCAGAAGGAAGATGGCGAGCAGAGCGACGACGGTGATGACGAAGGCCGTCTGCCGCCGATCAACGAACGCGAAAACCTCGCCAAGCAGAAGATCAATGCCAGCCAGCATTTCACCGAACCGCCGCCGCGTTATTCGGAAGCCTCGCTGATCAAGAAGATGGAAGAGCTCGGCATCGGCCGTCCTTCCACCTATGCGGCGACGCTGAAAACGCTGAGCGACCGCGAATATATCGTCGTCGACAAACGCAAGCTGATACCGCATTCGCGCGGCCGGCTGGTGACGGCTTTCCTCGAAAGCTTCTTCACCAAGTACGTCGAATACGATTTCACCGCAGCCCTTGAAGAAAAGCTCGACCGCATCTCCGCCGGCGAACTGGACTGGAAGCAGGTTCTGCGTGATTTCTGGAAGGATTTCTTCGCCCAGATCGAAGATACCAAGGAACTGCGCGTCACCAACGTTCTCGATGCGCTGAACGAGGTTCTGGCGCCGCTGGTCTTCCCCAAGCGCGAGGACGGGTCCGATCCGCGCATCTGTCAGGTTTGCGGCACCGGCAATCTTTCGCTGAAGCTCGGCAAATATGGTGCTTTTGTCGGTTGCTCCAACTATCCGGAATGCAACTATACACGCCAGCTGACCTCGGACGGTTCGGAAGCCGAAGCTGCCGCATCGAACGAGCCGAAGGCGCTGGGCGCCGATCCGATGACTGGAGAAGAGCTCACGCTCCGCTCTGGCCGTTTCGGGCCCTATATCCAGCGTGGCGACGGCAAGGAGGCCAAGCGCTCCTCGCTGCCCAAGGGCTGGAAGCCTGAAGATATCGACCACGAAAAGGCTCTGGCGCTCATCAACCTGCCGCGCGATATCGGCAAGCACCCCGAAACCGGCAAGATGATCTCGGCCGGTCTCGGCCGCTACGGACCATTCCTGCTGCATGACGGTTCCTACGCGAACCTCGAAAGCATCGAGGACGTGTTCGCGATCGGCCTCAACCGGGCAGTAACCGTCATTGCCGAGAAACAGAGCAAGGGACCGGGACGCGGCCGCAGCGGCACGCCGGCTGCTCTGAAGGAACTGGGCGACCACCCCGATGGCGGCGCGATCACTGTTCGTGACGGGCGTTACGGCGCTTATGTGAACTGGGGCAAGGTCAACGCGACCATTCCAAAGGGACAGGACCCGGCTTCGGTGACGCTGGACGAGGCGTTGGTGTTGATTGCCGAGCGTATTGCCAAGACCGGCACCGGCGGCAAGCCTGTAAAGGCCAAGAAGGCCGATGGTGACGCCGCGGCGAAGCCGAAGGCGACCAAGGCCAAGGCGGCAACAAAGAGCAAAACGGCCGCCAAGCCGAAGGCAGCGGCCAAACCCAAGAAGGCAGCAGAGTGAGCAAGGCGCCGCGTCAGAGACAGGGTTCCGCCAGCGACGGTTTCGGACGCACCGGGCGCGGCAAGCGTGTGAATGAAGGTGAAGGCATCATCCATGGCGAGGTGCCTTCCCGCGAAGTGCTGCTGAAATTCATCGCCGACCACCCGCAGCAGGCCTCCAAACGCGAAATCGCCAAGGCTTTCGGCCTGAAGGGTGAAAACCGCGTGGTCCTGAAGGCGCTGCTGAAGGAGCTTGAAACCGACGGCATGGTCCAGAAGAGCCGCAAGTCTCTGACACGCCCGGGCGGCCTGCCGCCTGTGACGGTTCTCGACATCACCACCCGTGACAAGGACGGCGAACTGATCGGCCGGCCGGCGGAATGGCCGGAGGATCAGGGCGCGGCACCCGCCGTACTCATCCGCCAGTCATCGCAGGACCGCGGCAAGAAGGCCCCGGCAGCGGGTCTTGGCGATCGTATTCTGGCGAAGATCTTCCCCTCCAAGGAAAGCGCCGGCCCGGCCTATACGGCCCGTGTCGTGAAGCTGATCGACCGCCGCCAGAACGCGCTGCTCGGCGTATTCAAGGAGACGGCAGGCGGCGGCGGACGGCTGATGCCGATCGACCGGCGTGGCGAGGAAATGGTCATCGACCCCGATGGCGTCGGCGATGCAAAGGATGGCGATCTGATCGAGGTGGAAACCTCGCGCAACAGCGGTCGTTATGGCCTGACGCGCGCCAAGGTTCTGTCGGTCATCGGCTCTGTCGCCTCCGAAAAGGCGATCTCGATGATCGCGATCCATTCCCACGGCATTCCGCATATCTTCCCCTCGAACGTTCTTGCCGAGGCGGATGCCGCCAAGGCAGCCAGCATGTCGCACCGCGAGGACTGGCGCGACCTGCCGCTCATAACCATCGATCCGGCCGACGCCAAGGATCATGACGATGCGGTCTATGCCGAGCCCGACACGTCTCCCGACAATCCTGACGGCGTCATCGTCACCGTCGCCATTGCCGATGTCTCCTGGTATGTGCGGCCCGGTTCGCCGCTGGACCGCGAGGCGCTGAAGCGTGGCAATTCCGTCTATTTCCCCGATCGCGTCGTGCCGATGTTGCCGGAGCGCATTTCCAACGATCTCTGCTCGCTGAAGGAAGGCGTTGACCGCCCTGCCCTTGCGGTGCGGATGACCTTTTCGAAGGAAGGCCGCAAGGCGGGCCACACCTTCCACCGCATCATGATGAAGAGCGCGGCGAAGCTTTCCTACCAACAGGCACAGGCAGCCATTGACGGCAGGCCGGACGACAAGACCGGTACGCTGCTGGAACCTATCCTGAAGCCGCTGTGGCATGCCTATGAGGTGATGAAGCGCGGCCGTGACCGCCGCCAGCCGCTGGAACTCGACATGCCGGAGCGCAAGATCCTGCTTCGGCCTGATGGTACGGTGGACAAGGTCGTCATTCCCGAACGCCTCGATGCGCATAAGCTGATCGAAGAAATGATGATCCAGGCGAACGTCGCCGCCGCCGAGACGCTGGAAAAGAAAAAGCAGCCGCTGGTCTATCGCATCCACGATGCGCCCACGCTTTCCAAGCAGGAGGTTTTGCGCGAATTCCTTGGTACCATCGGCATTACCATGGCCAAGGGAGCGGCCATGCGCGCCAATTCCTTCAATGGCATTCTGGCTCGCGCACTCGACACGCCGCACCAGATCATGGTCAACGAGATGGTGCTGCGCAGCCAGAGCCAGGCGATCTACAGCCCTGAGAATATCGGTCACTTCGGCCTCAACCTGATGAAATACGCGCATTTCACCTCGCCGATCCGCCGTTATGCCGACCTGATCGTGCATCGCGCGCTGGTGGGCTCTCTGGGGCTCGGCGAAGGCGGCATCACCCCGCAGGAAGAAGCGACGCTGGACGATATCGCCGCCGAAATCTCCACCTTCGAGCGGCGCGCCATGGCCGCCGAGCGCGACACCATCAACCGCCTCATCGCGCATCATCTGTCTGAACGGGTGGGCGAAGAATTCGAGGGCCGCGTCGGCGGTGTCACCAAGGCGGGACTTTTTGTCGCGCTGCCGCAGTTTGGTGCTGATGGTTTTGTTCCTATATCTACACTCGGAACCGATTATTTCCTCTATGATGAGGCCCATCAGGCCCTGACAGGGGAAAAGACCGGCCTCGGCTACCAGCTTGGCGATACGGTTCAGGTGCGGCTTGCGGAAGCGGTGCCTTTGGCAGGTGCGCTGCGTTTCGATATGCTGAGCCCGGGGCGCAAGATGCCGGTCGGCTCGCGGTCGTTCCACAAGGCAGGCCGGCGGACATCTCGTCTTGCCGCCAAGCCTGGAACACGTCCGCCGAGAAGGCGACGATAACAAGACCGCTGCAGGCGGTTGAACGAACGGGAGAAGGACTTAAGGATGAGTGCACATCAGGGCTCGGAAACGGTCACCTTCGGAGACGATAGCGCGGAACGGCCGCTTGGCCGCTCGATCATGCGGGGAATGGCCAATCGTTGCCCGGCCTGCGGCAGCGGCCGCCTGTTCCGGGCCTGGCTGAAGCCGGTGGACGCCTGCGCGGCCTGCGGCGAAGAAATGCATCATCACCGTTCGGACGACCTGCCGCCCTATATCTCCATCGTCATCATCGGCCATATCGCCGTTGGCGGCTTCATGATGACGGATATGGTCCTCAACATTCCCATGTGGGCGCATTTCGCCATCTGGGTGCCGATCACCATTCTGTCCGCACTTTTGACGCTGCAACCGATCAAGGGCGGCGTCATCGGCCTGCAATGGGCGCTGCGAATGCACGGTTTTGATCGAAAACAGCAAAAAGTGCAGATAGACGGCTCGTCTCACTGACGTGAGCAGGACCTTGCACGTGCCTGAGCTTTCCCGGGACCCCGAAACGGTGAGCGCTCCCATGCGGCCGCGAGACGCTGCCTCCATCATCCTCTTCGACCGTTCCGGCTCAGGACCCAGGGTCCTGATGGGCCAGCGCAGCAGCGCCCACGTCTTCATGCCGGGCGCCTATGTCTTTCCCGGCGGCAAACGCGATCCGCGCGACCATGCGTTGCCCTTTTCCGGTGATCTGCACCCTGCCGTCCTCAACAGCCTCACCGCTTCGGCGGCGCGCCGCCTGAGTGCCGCTGGCGCGCGGGCTCTGGCGCTGGCCGCCGCGCGCGAGCTTTTCGAGGAAACCGGCGTGAACCTCGGAATGGGTGCCGAAGGTCCTGATCTCTCCCGTTTCCGATATGTGGCTCGCGCCATCACCCCACCCGGTAATGTGCGGCGCTACGACACGCGATTCTTCTGCTGTTATGCCGATGAGTTGGGGCTCGATGTCAGGCTCACCCGTGATTCCGACGAGCTCTCCAACGTGCAATGGCTTGACATGACAGACCTTTCCGGTCTGAACATGCCCAAAATCACACGTACGGTTCTCGAAGATGTCACAAAACTCATGATAGGTGATCCCTCACTGCCCTTTGAAAGCCCCGCGCGGCTCTATATCACGCGCCACGGCCGGTTCATTCGAGACTTTGTATAAAGGCCGTCATGTCACAAATGAAATGCGAAGAAGCGGACGCCATTCACTGGCCCTCACTGATCGCCGCCATTTCCGCCATCAGTGCGGTGGGTGTCGCCATCGGTCTCGGCCTGCCGCTCCTGTCGATCATCCTTGAGAAGCGCGGCATCTCCTCGACCATGATCGGGGTGAATTCGGCCATGGCGGGTGTCGCGGCGATGATGGCCGCCTCGGTGACCAGCAAGATCGCCCATGATTTCGGCGTGGCGCGAACCATGCTTCTCGCGGTCCTGATTTCGGCGCTGAGCGCACTCGGCTTTTATTTCGCCGAAGCCTTCTGGATGTGGTTTCCGCTGCGAATCGTCTTCCATGGCGCGACCACGACGCTGTTCATTCTCTCCGAATACTGGATCAACATGACCGCGCCGCCGAAAAAACGCGGCATGGTTCTCGGCATTTACGCGACCGGCCTTGCGGTCGGTTTCGCGGTTGGTCCATTGCTGTTTTCCGTCGTCGGCAGCGAAGGCATCCTGCCCTTCTTCGTCGGCGCGGCGATCATCCTTCTGGCCGCTATCCCCATCTTCATGGCGCGCGGCGAGAGCCCGGAGCTGGACGAGCGGCCCAATCACCACTTCGTCCGCTACGTCTGGCTGGTGCCGATGGCGTCGGCCGCGGCTTTCGTGTTCGGTTCGGTGCAGGCAGGCGGCCTGTCGCTCTTTCCCATCTACGCCACCCGTGAGGGCTTCAACGAATCGCAGGCGGCGCTGCTGCTGACCGTCATGGGAATCGGCAACATGGTCTTCCAGATACCGATCGGCCTGCTTTCCGACCGGATGAAGGATCGGCGCACCATGCTCGCCCTCATGGCCTTTGCGGGCGTTTGCGGCACGCTGGCGCTGCCGGTTCTGGTGGAAAGCTGGCTTCTGGTGGCGGCGCTGCTGCTGTTCTGGGGTGGCCTCGTCTCCGGCATGTATACCGTCGGCCTCACCCATCTCGGCTCGCGCCTCAAGGGCGCAGATCTCGTGGCCGCCAATGCCGCCTTCATCTTCTGTTACGCCATGGGTACCATTGCAGGACCACAGGCCGTCGGCATTTCCATGGATGTTGCGGGCACCGATGGTTTCGCCTGGGCGCTTGCCGTATTTTTCGGGCTTTACGTGGTGCTTTATGGGTTCCGTTTTGTTTTCCGGGCAAAACAGGCTTGACTTTTCGGGCGCGATACGTAGTTTCGCGCCAGATTTAGCCGAGGTGAGAAGCGCCTGCGGCTTCTCTTTTGTTTAAAGGCAGGACGACCATGGCGAAAGCTACAACAATCAAGATCAAGCTGCTGTCGACAGCCGACACCGGTACCTTCTACGTCACCACCAAGAACAGCCGTACGTTCACGGACAAGATGACGAAGACGAAGTATGACCCGGTTGTACGCAAGCACGTTGAATTCAAGGAAACCAAGATCAAGTAATTTCTTGATCGGGTCTCCGGCAAAAAGCGCGCCCAATGGGCGCGTTTTTTGTTTGTACCCAGCAGAAGAAGTGGCCACAAGCCCTTTGCGCCCAGAGGCTTCCCAGCGGGAAAACAAGGGGCCTGCCTCCTGCCGCCGCGGAAATTGTGCAGTCATTGGCAACGTGTGGACGCAGGTTATCGATGAGTCCGACCACATGGTCTGACGCACCACTCACCACTGCAATCGTTCATGTGTTCAGAGGGTATGCTGGGGGTTACCGCCATCCGCCCCTGCCGCGTCACGACCTCGTCGCGTAAGGAAGACGACTGCGCAAGCCGCTACGCTGCAACGCGTGTACCAAGAGCAGGCAATTTTCGGAAATAAGGCGGTCGGCCAACGATGTGATTACGGCACGAGGAACCGATTCGGACATCGTCAGCCGACCGACCCCACGATTCAGGAGATGCGGCGGACCTGAGCATCATGGGGCATTCAAACTACGCAATACCAGCCCCTGACGAGCGAAATCGCGACGGCTAAGCCGCAATCATTCATCATCGCAAGACGGATAAACCGCCGGAAGAACTGTTATTCTCGATTGTGAGTGTGCGCAGAAGTAAAATAAAAATCAAGAAATTCTTAAGCCAGAGACATATCACCTGGGAAACATGGTTAAGTATACAAAGCTGGCACACTATAGTTGCCGGAGAGATTGAATTCAACGTGTTTTTCAACTTGAACTCTATTTATATCGTTAAGCTGCACCCTTTCATTGCAAAACGATAAAATACATCCAAGGTCAATGGCTTGCAGTCTGGCGGTGTCCATGCCCGATTTCCGAGCGAATATTTCGCCGGGACATGACGGAGAGATTGCGGAATATTTTTAGTTAATCCGCCGCCGCCGGTTCAAGCGGCGGCCGCCACGACGCGGTTGCGGCCGGCGTGTTTCGCCTCGTAAAGCGCCTTGTCCGCATGTTTCAGGATTTCGTCCGGCGCACCGAAGGCGCCGCTGCTGGTGGCTATGCCGAGAGAGGCGGTAATGCTCAATTCCCGATCGATGGAACGGACATAAAAGGGCTTGTCCTCCACGATCGCCCTCAGGCGCTCGGCGACACTTGCCGCAAGCTCTATCGGCGTATCGGGCATGACGACGACGAACTCCTCGCCGCCATAGCGGCAGGCAAGATCCGCACCGCGCACCGTGCTGCGGATGCGTGCCGCAAACTCCCGTAGCACCTCATCGCCGACATCATGGCCATAGGTATCATTGACCAGCTTGAAGCGGTCTATATCGGTCATGCAGATGGAGATCGGACGGCCGCGAACGGCGGCGCGGTCGAACAGTATCTTCAGGTGGTTGTCGAGGTAGCGGCGATTGTTGAGGCCAGTCAGCCCGTCGACAATGGCAAGTTCCATCGTGTGCTGGAGATTGAGCCGCAGATGCTCGTTATAACGCTTGCGCCTGATCTGCGTCAGCGAGCGGGCGACGAGTTCGTTCGGATCGATCGGGCGGAGAATATAATCGTTCACGCCGAGATCGAGCGCGCGCGCCACCATCTCATCCGCCCCCTGCTCCGCCACCAGAAGCAGCGGCAGGAAACGGGTGCGTTCCAGCGAGCGAAGCTGCGAGCACAGCCGCAGCGGATCGTAGTCCTCGAAATTGGAATTGACGATGACGAGTTCGAAGGGATTGCTCGCCGCCTTGAGCAGCGCCGCCTGCGGCTCCGTGACAGCATCGACCTCTGCAATCGGCTTGAGCGCCCGGACGATACGTTCCTGCGAGCTGGCGCGGCCGTCCGCCACCAATACGCGGCCGGGCGTCTGCATCAGGCCATCGCTGCGCAGCATCTCCTCGATGCCGATCTGCCGTGCGGTCTCGGCGCGCAGCCGCAGCTCATCGCTGACGGCCTTGAGGCGGACCAGGCTTTTGACGCGGGCGATCAGCTGCAGGTCGTTGACCGGTTTGGTCAGAAAATCGTCGGCGCCGGCTTTGAGGCCGCGCACGCGATCCGACGGCTGATCGAGTGCGGTGACCATCACGACCGGAATATGCGCCGTATTCGGATTGGCCTTCAGCCTTTCGCAGACCTCGAACCCGTCCATGCCCGGCATCATGATATCGAGCAGGATGATATCGACCTGCTCCTCGTCGCAGATGGCCAGCGCCTTGAAGCCATCCTCGGCGGTGACGACATCGAAATATTCCGCCACAAGACGCGCTTCGAGAAGCTTCACATTGGCCGGGATATCGTCAACAACCAGAACTCTCGCCGTCATAACCGTTCCCCAGTCGCCTCACGCATCGCCCAGATAAGTCTTGATGATTTCGATGAACTTCGGAACGGAAATCGGCTTCGACACATAGGCCTCGCATCCGCCCTGGCGAATACGTTCCTCGTCGCCCTTCATGGCGAAAGCCGTGACCGCGATGACCGGAATGACATGCAGCTCGTCATCCTCCTTCAGCCATTTCGTCACCTCCAGCCCCGAAACTTCCGGTAGCTGGATATCCATGAGGATGAGGTCCGGGCGGTGCTTGCGGGCGAGATCGAGCGCTTCCATGCCGTTGCGCGTCTGGATCGTCGTATAACCAGACGCCTCGATCAGGTCGCGAAAGAGCTTCATGTTCAGCTCGTTATCTTCGACTATCATGACCTGCTTGGGCATGGTGAGCAGTCCCCGTTTCGCTTTGAAACCTTCATCCAGACATATAGGGTGTCAGAGAACCGATTCCATCGTCCATTTGTTGCGCAAGGCTAGAGGGATTTGGTTTCAAAATAGGTAACTTCGGGGAAGAAATGCTGCGCGATACGAAAAACAAAGGCAATGCCGCTCAGGATCCGCAAGAAACGGCGGCCGCCATACTTGGCTGGCTGGCAAACGAGCCGGACATGCTGGCGCGTTTTCTGGCGCTGAGTGGATTGCAGGCCAACATGCTGCGCCAGGCCGTCAACGATCCCGGCTTTCTGGCAGGGCTCACCGATTTTCTTATGAGCCACGAACCCGATCTCATGGCATTTTGCGCCGCGACCGACACGTCACCCGAAACAGTGGCGGCCGCCTGGCATCACTTTTCCGGCCCGGGGCTCGATTCGGGCGTGTATTGACGGACGAGGCCCTTGAGCCGTCGTCACGGCCGGAGTATGGTCGGCGACGTTCTGGTTTTGTTTTCGGCTCATGTCCACGTCGCACCCTTATGATCCCGGTTTTTGCCGCGACTGTCTGGCCGGCCAGCCAGAAGGGTTGAGGCGTTGCCGCGCCTGTGGCAGCCCGCGCCTTGTTTATCACGCCGAACTCTACGATCTGAGCATCGCCCATATCGACTGCGACGCCTTTTATGCCTCTGTTGAAAAACGGGATAATCCGGAACTGGCCGACAAGCCTGTCATCATTGGCGGCGGCAAGCGCGGGGTCGTTTCCACCGCCTGTTATATCGCCCGCATTCAGGGCGTGCGCTCCGCAATGCCCATGTTCAAGGCGCTGGAAGCCTGTCCTGACGCGGTGGTCATCAAGCCGGACATGGAGAAATACAGCCGTGTCGGGCGCGAAATCCGGGCGATGATGCAGGAATTGACGCCGCTCGTGCAGCCAATTTCCATAGACGAGGCCTTTCTCGATCTTTACGGCACCGAGAGGCTGCATCACGATCCACCGGCCCGTGTGCTGGCGAAATTCGCCCGGCGCGTGGAAAAGGAAGTGGGCGTGACCGTTTCAGCCGGGCTTTCCTATTGCAAATTTCTCGCCAAGGTCGCGTCCGACCTGCAAAAACCGCGCGGCTTTTCAGTGATCGGTGAAGCGGAAGCGCTGTCCTTTCTGGCGGCGCGGCCGGTAACCACCATCTGGGGCGTGGGCAAGGCCTTTGCGGCGACGCTGGAAGCGGACGGTATCCGCATGATCGCGCAGCTGCAAGAGATGGAGGAAAGCGAGCTGATGCGCCGTTATGGCGTGATGGGGCAGCGCCTCTTCCGGCTTTCCCGCGGCATTGACGAGCGGCACGTGCATAATAACGACCCCGTCAAAAGCGTGTCTTCCGAAACCACCTTTTTCAACGATATTTCCCGCCATGAGGATCTGGTGCCGATCCTGCGCTCTCTATCCGAAAAGGTTGCCTGGCGGCTGAAGAAAAGCGGCATTGCCGGTCAGACGGTGGTGCTGAAGATGAAGACGGCCGACTTCAAGCTCCGCACCCGCAACCGCAGGCTGGACGATCCCACGCAGCTTGCCGACCGGATTTTCCGCACCGGCCTCTCGCTGCTGGAGAAAGAAACCGACGGCACCAAATTTCGCCTCATCGGCATTGGCGTCAGCGATCTGCGCGATGCGGGCCTCGCCGACCCTCCCGATCTCGTCGACAGACAGGCGGGACGGCGGGCGGCGGCGGAAGCGGCGATGGACAAGCTGCGCGACAAGTTCGGCAAGGGCAGCGTCGAGACCGGCTATACTTTCGGAACACGCAAATAATGCCCGCTGGGTTGTGCGAAGGGTCGCGCAATCTGGCCCCCGTCACGTCGTGCCCGATATATTTTAGATTTTACACAAATTAGTGATGTTCGGGATAAGCCGTCCTTAAACTTCATTAAACTTCGCGTGGTTGAGTGAGGCAAGTTTTGTGCATGTGGTGTATTGCGTCATGTCCCTTCGCCTCCGTCTTATGGCTGGCATGCTGTCGGCCAGCATTCTCGCCTTTCCGGCGCTTGCCGCTGACAGCCGCGCGCTGCAGATTCTGGTATCAAAAAGCGATCAGTCGCTCTCGCTTTATGAAAATGGCGAAATCATCGCCACCTCGAAAGTCTCCACCGGCAAGGCCGGTCATGAGACGCCGAGCGGCATATTCTCCATTCTGGAAAAGCGGAAATACCACGAGTCGAATATCTATTCGGCTGCACCCATGCCCTTCATGCAGCGGCTGACATGGTCCGGTATCGCGCTGCACGAAGGCAAGGTGCCGAACTATGCGGCCTCGCATGGCTGCGTGCGCCTGCCTTCCAAATTCGCCAAGTCACTTTTCGGCGACACGCGCACTGGCGTCCATGTCATCATCACCGACCGCCCGGTCTCGTTGCGTTTCGTACAGCACCCGGCGCTGTTTGTTCCACGCGACGATGCCGATGACGGCAAGCTGCTTCTTTCGGATGTGGAGTTGCGCCCGGCGACATTCGATGCAGCCTTGGGCACGGTTGAGGTTGCCGTCAATGAAAAGACCCAGTCCCTCAAGCCGGCGGCGAAGGCCAGAGAACCCTCACCCCTGCGCATTCTCATCACCCGGCGTGGCGAGCGCGAAAAGGTGATGGATATTCAAACCGTGCTGACCCGTCTCGGCTTCGATGCTGGTTCTGCCGATGGTTACACCGGAGAGATGACGATCAGCGCAATCAATGGTTTCAAGCGCTGGAAGGGGCTGAAGACCACCGGGCCGCTTCTGACCGACGCCTTCGTGGCGGCGCTTTATGCCTCCGCCGGTGAAGACCATCCGCCGACCGGCCAGATCATGGTGCGGCAGGATTTCAAACCGCTGTTCGAAGCAGCCATCGACATCAAGGACCCGGAAGTGGCGCTCGGAACCCACTTCTTCGAGGCTGTTACCGTGGACCGCGCGGCTGGAACTGCCGAATGGAACGGCGTGACGCTCGAAAACCACCTGCCGGCGGCAGCCCGCAAGCGGCTCGGAATCACCGTTACCGAAGCCCCTGGCGGCTTCGATCAATTGAGCGCCGTGCTCAGCCGCCTCGAAATACCCGCAGAGATACGCAGCCGTATCGAACAGGAGCTTTCAAGCGGCAGCTCGATCACCGTTTCCGACATTAGTCACCAGATGGAAACAGGCGCCGGAACGGACTTCATCACCGTTACGAAAGAAGGGCCGGTATGAGCGACGTGTGAGGCGCGAGCCTCACACCAGTTCCACGTCAACGACACCGGGTGCGGACCGCAGCGCAGCGGCGATTTCCGGCGAGATACGGTATTTCTCCGTCAGTTCCACCTCGATCTCGCGGCTGCCTTCATCCTTGATGACGATGAAATAGACCGAGCCGTCACCCTTGGTGTTGAGATGGCGGGCGACCGTTTTCAGCGGACCGGAATCGCGCACATAAACGCGCAGAGCCTTCTGCATCTGCACGGATTTCTCTTCAAGCGACTGCGCCGTCTGTATACGCAGGCCGATGCCTTCCGGGCGCTCTTCCGCCTGCACGGTGATAACAAGCGATTTGCCGACTTCCAGCAGATCCCGGAACTGGCCGAGCCCTTCGGAAAACAGCACCGCCTCATATTGCCCTGATGCATCCGAGAAGGTGACGATTCCCATCTTGTTGCCGGTGCGGGTCTTGCGTTCCTGCTTGCCGGTGACGGTGCCGGCCAGACGCCCGGCGGTCGCACCCTGTTTCACCGCCGCTGAAAAATCGGCGAAATTCTGCACCCGCAACTTTTCCAGCACGGGGCGATAGGTATCGAGAGGATGGGCGGTGAGGTAAAAACCGAGAACCTGATATTCACGCAGCAGTTTTTCCGAAGCGAGCCAGGGCTGGAAAGCGGGCAGGACAAGCTTTTCCGGGCCGTTGCCGCCGCCGGAACCGAACATGTCCGACTGGCCGATGGTGCGATTGTTCTGCGCCATCTGCGCATAACCGATAATGCGGTCCAGCCCGCCGATCAGTTCGGCGCGGTCGCGGCCGAAACAATCGAAAGCGCCGGCATTGATCAGGCTTTCCAGCACACGGCGGTTGATCTGTTTGGGGTCAATGCGCAGGCAGAAATCCTCAAGGCTCGTGAACGGCTTGCCGTCGCGAACCTGGACGATGTGTTCCACCGCACCCTCGCCTACGCCCTTGATGGCGGCCAGCGAATAATAGATGCGGTTTTCACCCGTCTCGAACTGGCGGAAGGACGTCTGCACCGAAGGTGCGACGACCTCGATGCCAAGGCGGCCTGCATCCTGCCGGAAATCGTTGAGCTTTTCCGTGTTCGCCATATCGAGCGTCATGGAGGCCGCGAGGAACTCTACCGGATAATGCGCCTTCATATAGGCGGTCTGGTAGGACACGATGGCGTAGGCGGCGGCATGACTCTTGTTGAAGCCGTAATTGGCGAATTTCGCCAGAAGGTCGAAGATGGTGTTGGCTTGCGGCTTCGAGACGCCATTCTTGATGGCGCCATCGACGAAGCGCTCACGCTGCTGGTCCATCTCCTCCTTGATCTTCTTGCCCATGGCGCGGCGCAGAAGATCGGCTTCGCCGAGCGAATAACCTGACAGGACCTGGGCGATCTGCATCACCTGTTCCTGATAGACGATAACGCCCTGCGTTTCCTTGAGCAGATGGTCGATGGTCGGGTGGATTGATTCCAGCTCCTCCTCGCCATGTTTGCGGGCGTTATAAACCGGGATGTTTTCCATCGGGCCGGGACGATAAAGCGCCACCAGCGCGATGATGTCCTCGATGCAGTCCGGCCGCATGCCGATCAGCGCCTTGCGCATGCCGGCACTTTCCACCTGGAACACGCCGATGGTTTCGCCGCGCGACAGCATCTCGTAAGTTTTGGCGTCATCCAGCGGGATGGCGGCAAGATCAACCTTGATGCCGCGCTTGGCGACGAAATCCACCGCCACCTTCAGCACCGTCAGCGTCTTCAGACCGAGGAAGTCGAATTTGACGAGGCCGGCGCTTTCCACCCATTTCATGTTGAACTGGGTGACCGGCATATCGGATCGCGGATCGCGATACATCGGCACCAGCTTGGAGAGCGGCCGATCGCCAATGACGATACCGGCGGCGTGGGTGGAGGCGTGACGGTAAAGCCCCTCAATCTTCTGGGCGATATCCAAGAGGCGGGCGACGACCGGCTCCTTGTCCGCCTCTTCCTGCAGGCGCGGCTCTTCCTCGATCGCTTTTGACAGCGGCGTCGGATTGGCCGGGTTGTTGGGCACCAGCTTGCAGATCTTGTCCACCTGCCCATAGGGCATTTCCAGCACGCGGCCGACATCACGCAAGGCCGCGCGCGCCTGCAGCGAACCGAAGGTGATGATCTGCGCCACCTGCTCACGGCCATATTTGGCCTGCACGTAACGGATCACCTCTTCACGGCGGTCCTGGCAGAAGTCGATATCGAAGTCGGGCATCGATACGCGTTCGGGATTGAGAAAGCGTTCGAACAGCAGCGAGAAGCGCAGGGGGTCGACGTCGGTAATGGTAAGCGCGTAAGCGACAAGCGAACCCGCACCCGAACCACGGCCAGGGCCTACCGGAATATCATGCTGCTTGGCCCATTTGATGAAGTCGGCAACGATCAGGAAGTAACCGGGAAACTTCATGCGCGAGATGACGCCGAGTTCGAAATCCAGCCTGTCGCGATACTCCTGCTCCGTATAACCGGCCGCCATGCCGAGCGCTGCCAGCCGCTGATCCAGCCCCTCTACTGCCTGGCGGCGAAGCTCCTCGGCTTCAGCGCGTTCCGCCGCTTCGGGGTCGTCGCTGGCGCCGGTGAAGCGCGGCAGGATCGGGCCACGCTTCTTCAGCACGAAGGAGCAGCGGAGCGCGATCTCGACAGTGTTTTCGAGCGCCTCGGGAATGTCGGCAAAAAGCGCCACCATCTCCTCACGACTCTTGAGGTAATGGTCGGGCGTCAACCGAAACCGGCTGTCATCGGAGACGATGGCGTTGTGCGCCACCGCCATCAGCGCATCATGCGCCTCGTAATCAGCCTTGGAGGGGAAGAACGCTTCATTGGTGGCAACCAGCGGAATATCATGCTCGTAAGCAAGGCCGATCATGCGCCGTTCATGGGAACGGTCGTAGCCGGACTGGCGCTGCAATTCGATGTAGAGACTGTCCCCGAAGAGTGACTTCAATGTCAGCAGCCGCTCTTTCGCCTGCGCTGCATGGCCTTCCTTCAAGGCCATATCCACCGGTCCGCCAGAAGCGCCCGTCAGCGCGATCAAGCCGGCATTGGAGGCTTCCTCCAGCCATGCGCGGGTAATATGCACGGAATGACCGCCACTGCCCTCGCCTTCCAGATAGGCGCGGCTGACGATATCCACCAGCCGCTCATAACCTTCGGCATTGGCGGCCAGTAGAACGATGGCGGGAAGTTTCTGAAGATGGCTGTTGTGGTTGCGGCGATCCTCCGCCGCATCCTGCATGTCGATCGACAGCTGGCAGCCGATGATCGGCTGCAGACCCTCATCGCGCGCCTTTTCGGAAAACTCCAGCGCGACGAAGAGGTTGTTGGTGTCGGTAATGGCAATGGCCGGCTGGCCGTCGGCGACGGCCTTGGACATGATTTTCTTGAGGGGCAACGCCCCCTCAAGCAGGGAATAAGCGGAATGAACCCGAAGATGGACGAAACCGGGCGTCTTCAACGTTTCGCCAGAGATCTCTCCACGCATAACCGTATCGCCCATATCATCATCCTGTCATTCTGAATCGAGGGGGCGATTTTCCGATTTCCGGCGCTTAATGTCCACCGCTTTGCGGCGTCCATACAGGCTTCTGCGCCGGTGTCTTCTTCACAGGGCGGTGAGGATCACCGAGAAGCTGGCAACAAAGACAGCGATGGAAGCGAAAGCAGCAACGTCACGGATGAAATCAGTCATTGGTCTCTCCTTACTCGTTATGTTCCAACTTTGTTCTCATTTTGTTCGATTGTCAACAGGGTTCTGCTGATATTCCTCTTGCTAATGTACGAGAATCGCCTTCGGTTCCGATCAAGGGAACGGCAAGCCGCTGACTCCAAAGCGAAAAACCCGAAGGCAAAAAACGCCTCCGGGTTCGGAAAAAAATCAAATTCAGAGAACAGCTATTCTTCAGGAGGCGCCGGAGAGATTGATCCGGGCTCGCGACGGTTCGTCCTCGTTCCCTCACGGCAACGACCAGCGTAGTCGTTCCGGTCGCTCCGGAAGGCATGGTGATGCGCGAGGATCATCCCCGCGCAATCCCATGGTCAGAAATCGACGATCTTCCCGTCGGCGAGCGTTACGCGCCGGTCCATGCGGGCGGCGAGTTCATGATTGTGGGTGGCAATCAGCGCCGCGAGGCCAGATTGGCGCACCAGCGCCTCCAGCGCGTCGAATACATAATGCGCGGTCTCCGGATCGAGATTGCCGGTCGGCTCGTCGGCGAGCAGCAGGAGCGGCGCGTTGGCGACGGCGCGGGCAATGGCGACACGCTGCTGTTCACCGCCCGAGAGTTCGGCCGGACGGTGTTCGCCGCGATGCCCCACACGCATATAGTCGAGCAGCGCGCTGGCGCGCTTGCGAGCTTCAGCCTGGGTGAGACCGGCGATGAGCTGCGGCATCATCACATTTTCCACCGCCGAGAATTCCGGCAGGAGGTGATGGAACTGATAAACGAAGCCGATATCGCTGCGGCGGATCGCGGTGCGCGTTTCATCCGGCAGGCCGTTGCAGGGCGCGTCGTTAATATAGACCTCGCCGGCATCGGGATGTTCCAGCAGGCCTGCCAGATGCAGCAGCGTCGATTTGCCGGTGCCTGAAGGGGCGACCAGCGCCACCATCTCACCGCTCTTCAATTCAAAATCGGCCTTGCGCAGAATGGAAAGCGACGTCTCGCCCTGACCATAGGTTCTCTCAACGCCGGTGAGCCGCAGCACTGTTTTTTTTGCCATATTGCGAAGCGGTCCTTATTCGTAACGCAGGGCCTGCACCGGATCGAGCTTGGAAGCCCGCCATGCCGGGAAGATCGTTGCCAGGAAAGAGAGCGTGAGCGCCATGATGACAACGGAAATCGTTTCGCTGATATCCATTTCTGCCGGAAGCTGGCTCAAGAAATAAAGCTGCGGGTCAAACAGCACCGTGCCCGAAATCCAGGAGAAGAACTGCCGGATGGATTCCACGTTGAGGCAGACGATGACGCCGAGCGCCACACCGGCGAAGGTGCCGACCATACCGATGGCCGCACCTGTCATGAAGAAGATGCGCATCACCGCGCCCGAACTTGCGCCCATGGTGCGCAGAATGGCGATATCGCTGCCCTTGTCCTTCACCAGCATGATGAGGCCGGAAATGATGTTCAGCGCCGCCACCAACACGATGAGGGTGAGGATCATGAACATGACGTTTCGTTCCACCTGCAGGGCGGAGAAGAAGGTCTGGTTCCGCTGCCTCCAGTCGGTAATGTAGATCTGCCTTTCGGCCGCCTGCTCCACCAGCGGACGGATGCCATCGACATCATCCGGGCGGCTCACATAAAGCTCGATGGATTGCACGATGCCGTCGGCATTGAAATAAAGCTGGGCTTCGGACAGAGGCATATAGATCATCGATGCGTCGTATTCCGACATGCCGATCTCGAAGACACCGGAAATCTTGTAAGATTTGACGCGCGGATTGACGCCCATCGGCGTTACGTCACCTTCTGGTGATATGAGGGTGATATCGTCACCCGCCGTAACACCAAGCTGGGCGGCGAGCCTGGAGCCGACGAGAACGCCGTCACCCGCCATGAAGCCGACGAGGTCGCCGGTCTTGATGTTGGTGGCGACTTCCTTGACCTTGTCGATATCCTCCTGGCGCACACCGCGCACCAGAGCGCCGGAACCCGCACCGCCACGACCGGAAGCCAATGTCTGGCCCTCCACCAGCGGCAGAGCCATGGTGACGCCGGGTACGGCGGCGAATTTCTTAGCCAGCTCATCATAATTATTGAAGGGCTGGTCAATCGGCTGCACGATCATATGGCCGTTGATACCGAGAATGCGGGAAATCAGCTCCGTGCGGAACCCGTTCATGACAGCCATGACGATGATAAGCGTCGCCACGCCCAGCATGATGCCGACAAAGGAAAAACCGGCGATGACGGAAATGAATGCTTCCTTGCGCCGCGATCGCAGATAGCGCCAGGCCACCATACGTTCGAAAGCGGAAAACGGCCGGGCGGTCTTTGCCCCGGCGGAAACAGCCGCACCCTTGTCAGCCTCGGCTTGTGCCATGTCGTCTCCCTGATCTCAAACTGCAAGGCCGGTCTTTTCCGAAAACCGGCCCATATTTCTGCTGCATCTGCGCTACGAAACCGGAGCGGACTTCGGGTGAAGCCGCTCCGTCTTCCATTCGCGCTTAGGCGAGCACCTTGTTCATCGCCGCCTCGATCGTCACGGTCTCCCGCTCGCCGGTCTTGCGATCCTTCACTTCGACTTCGCCATTCGCGACCGAACGCGGGCCGACGATGATCTGCAGCGGCACGCCGATCAGATCAGCGGTGGCGAATTTCTGGCCCGCCCGGTCGTCCGTATCGTCGTAGAGAACATCCTTGCCGGCGTTGGAGAGCTGATAATACAGCTTTTCACAGGCCGCATCGCAGGCCGCATCGCCAGCCTTCATGTTGATGATCACGACGTCGAAAGGAGCGACCGAGGCCGGCCAGATGATTCCGTTCTCGTCATGCGATGCTTCAATGATGGCGGGAACAAGGCGTGTCGGCCCGATGCCATAAGAACCCATGTGGACGGGGTGTTCCTTGCCGTCCTTGCCCTGCACTTTCGCGCCCATCGGCTCGGAATATTTGGTGCCGAAATAGAAGATGTGCCCAACCTCGATGCCGCGCGCGGAAAGGCGCTCGCCTTCGGGAATGGCGTCATAGGCGGCTTCGTCGTGCATTTCGGACGTGGCTGCGTAATCGGTCGTCCACTCGTCGAACACGCCCTGCAGCGCCGCGACATCGTCGAAATCGGTGCTTTCAGCTGGAATGCCTCGGTCGAGGAAGCTCTTGTGGCAGAAGACTTCGGATTCGCCGGTATCGGCCAGAATGATGAACTCATGGCTGTGATTGCCGCCGATCGGGCCGGTATCGGCGCGCATGGGAATAGCGCGCAGGCCAAGGCGCTCAAAGGTCCGCAGGTAAGCCACGAACATCTTGTTATAGGAATGGATCGCGTCTTCCTTGGTCAGGTCGAAGGAATAGGCGTCCTTCATCAGGAACTCGCGCGAACGCATCGTGCCGAAACGGGGACGCACCTCGTCGCGGAACTTCAGCTGGATATGATAGAGGTTCAGCGGCAGGTTCTTGTAGGACTTCACATAGGAACGGAAGATGTCGGTGATCATCTCCTCGTTGGTGGGGCCATAGAGCATCTGGCGGTCCTGGCGGTCCTTGATGCGCAGCATTTCCTTGCCATAGTCGTCATAACGGCCGCTCTCCTGCCAGAGTTCGGCGGTCTGCAGCGTCGGCATCAGAAGCTCGATGGCGCCGGAACGGTCCTGCTCCTCGCGGATGATCTTGTTGACCTTGTCCAGCACGCGCTTGCCGAGCGGCAACCAGGAATAGATGCCAGCCGATTGCTGCCGGATCATGCCGGCGCGCAGCATGAGGCGGTGAGAGACAATCTCGGCTTCCTTGGGGTTTTCCTTCAGGATGGGCAGGAAATAACGGCTAAGACGCATGACGGCTTCCATTGATGTGGACGACAGCGCCAAAAGGCGCGGGAATCGCCCCGAATAGAGGGATATTGGCGCCGGATATAGCGGTTTCTGACCCAGATGAAAACCCGCCATGCAAAGAGCGTTAAGGCGATTTTGTGGTATTTTCACGATAGCTAATTCGCGTCAAAACGCTTTGGCCGGAATATTATTCTTGATCCGGTGCGACAAATTGCACCACAGAGAATTTTTTGCCGACTGTAACAAATATGCAAAAAATGAGATGACAAGCATGGGGGTTTGAGCTAGCTTTAGCTTACAAAAGAGGCAGGAAGTTTAAATTCTTGTCATTTTCGCGGTCAGTCTTGGGAGGATCAGATCTTAGGCGCGCTCGTTCGCAGCCCCGGTAACGGTTACAGATCACGCGAAACCTGAAAACAAGGCTGAAAGGCCTTGTTTTTTTTTGCTTCTGCACGCATTTCCCTGCTCCCGGCCATCAATCCCAGTAGAATTACGGCGATGAATCAGGCACCCGGCAAGCTCCTGCTGTGTGCACGATAGATATGACATCCATATGACAGAGTCTCAGCCAGATTCACGGCAGACTGCCCCTTGCATAGGCAGGCGCTTCGGCTTGCTATCAGGTTGAGGGCGCAGATGTAGGCGGGGGCGGACATTGCCCGCGCTTTTTTCAGTCGAAAACGGGAATAATTCTCGGCAGGTCATCAAGGCTGACACCGAACCACCAGGTTCCGCCATACCAGATCCCGCAGATCAAGGCCGAGATCAGGGTCGTCCACAACACGATACGTCCGCCCTTGAAGCTGGATGGCGCGCTGGCAACCGTCCCCAGCGCCACATCGCCCTCATCGTCCTGGGTGCGCAGGCCAATCGGCAGCACGATAAAAAGCACCGTCCACCAGACGATGAAATAAACGGCGAAGACCGAAAGAAGCGGCATGTGATCCTCCTGCACAATGCGCTTCTTGTAACGCATTCATCCGCAAACCGGAATCAATTCCCTGCAAGATGCATAAAAAGCCTTGGAAAGAGGAACAGAACCGCGCTTTGAGCAGGCACACTCAGGTCGCCGACAAAGGCGGACGATCTCTCTTCCGTCATGCCGGCCCCCGGAACAAGCCCGAGGATGATCCGGCATCCAGCCACGGCGCGTCTGCGCCGTGAAAGGAGTCTTTACGCGATCAAGGACTTGATCGCGCTGGACCCCGGATCTAGTCCGGGGTGACGGCATGCGGATGATACCCCGCTTTCCGGCTCAGACCTTCGTGACGAAAACCGTCACGATCGGCTTCTTGCCCCAGCTCTGATTGGCGGCGGCGCGCACGGCGCGGCGCACCGCTTCACGCAGCAGCTCCAGATCCTTGCGGCGGGCGCGCGGAATGCTTTCGACAGCGCCGAGCACGGCGTCATAAAGCGTGTCTTCCATCGCCTCATCCTCGTCATCGAATTCCGGCAGGCCGAAAGGCACCACATCGGGATCGCCGAGGAAATCGTAACGGCTGTCCAGCACGACATTGACCGCAACATGGCCGGCGAAAGAAAGCTTGCGGCGATTGCTGATGCCCATCTCGTCCATGTCACCGACGAGATTGCCGTCCTTGAAGACGCGGCCATGCGGCACGTCGTCGATAACCTCGGCCGGGCCGGGAGCAAGGCGCAGAACATTTCCGTTGCGCACCTTCGGTACCTGCGAAATGCCGGCCTGTTCGGCCAGTTCCTTCTGCGCCACCAGATGCGCCGCCTCACCATGCACAGGCACGACGATCTGCGGCTTCGTCCACTCATACATCTTCAGAAGTTCATTACGGCGCGGATGGCCGGAGACATGCACCAGCGCCTCATTGTCCGTGACAATGTGCACGCCCTGCTCGATCAGGCCGTTCTTGATCTCGATGATCGCCTTTTCGTTGCCGGGAATGGCGCGTGAGGAAAATACGACAGTATCTCCCGACGCGAGCGCCACATTGCGCATCTCGTCGCGGGAAAGCTTGGCGAGCGCTGCGCGCGGTTCGCCCTGCGAACCGGTCAGGATCAGCACCACACGGTCGCGCGGAATATAACCATATTCATCTTCTGCGAGGAACGGCTTGATGCCTTCCATGATGCCGAGATCCTGCGAGACATTGACGACCCGCTTCAGCGACGAGCCCAGCAGCAGCACCTCGCGGCCCGCGGCCTCAGCAGCCTGCGCAATCGAACGGATGCGCCCGACATTGGAGGAGAAGGTGGTGACCGCCACGCGGCCTTCGGCATTTTCGATGATCTGGCGCAGGCCTTCGGAAACCTCGTGTTCGGAGGGCGACACACCATCGCGCACCGAATTGGTGCTGTCGCACATCAATGCCAGCACACCCTCTTCGCCGATGGCGCGGAAGCGCGCCTCATCCGTCAACGGCCCGAGCGACGGCGCTTCGTCGATCTTCCAGTCACCGGTGTGGATGACATTGCCGAGCGGCGTGCGAATGACCAGCGACATCGGCTCGGGAATGGAGTGGTTGACGCCAACAGCTTCGATTTCGAACGGCCCGACATTGATACGGTCGCCAGCCTTGAAGATCGTTACCGGAATTTCGGCGCGCGTGCCCTCATAAGCGCGCTTGGCTTCCAGCATGCCGGCGGTGAAAGGCGAGGCATAAACCGGGACATTGAGGCCGGGCCACAGATCATTCAGCGCGCCATAATGGTCCTCATGGGCGTGGGTGATGATGATGCCCTTGAGGTTCTTCTTCTGCTCGGCGATATAGCTGATGTCAGGCAGAACGAGATCGACGCCCGGCAGATCGAGACCGGCGAATGTCACGCCGCAATCCACCATGATCCATTGGCGCTTGCTTTCCGGCCCATAGCCGTAAAGCGCCAGATTCATGCCGATTTCACCCACACCGCCGAGCGGTATAAAGACCAGTTCGTCCTGTTTAGCCATTATTTTTCTTATCCATTCACGAAAGCACGCGGACGACGGCATTTTGCCGTGCCCACCGCCTCTATCCAGCATCGGACCTGTTAAACCATCTGATCGACCGGGCCGATGCGGAACCGGTTTGTCACCCTGCATTTCATGAGCCGCAGGAAAGCTCCAACCTCTGGAACCGGTTCGGCGCGGCTTCCTGGGCCGCGCCGTTCACCTCATCCGAAAAATACGTCGCCGGCGGCGATGGAGCGCCTGGCGCCCTCGTCTTCATCCAGCAGCAGATAACCATTATCATCAATTCCGACGAAACGCCCGCCAATCGAACGATCAGGGAAATTGACGGTGATATGTTCGCCAATACCGCAAGCGGCCGCCCGCCAGCCGGTCATTATGCCGGAAACACCCCTGCCCTCGTCCCAGTCCCGCAGCACATCAGCCGTCTCGCGGAAGAGATGGGCGAACAGCTCGTCGGGCGAGCAGGACGCGCCATGTTCGGAGAGCATGGTGACGGGATAAAGCGGATTGTCCGGCTTATGGGCGATATTGATACCGATGCCGATGACGATGGCGCGCCGGCCGTCAGGCAGCAGCTCCGCTTCCATCAGGATGCCGCAGGTCTTGCGGCGACCGATCAGCACGTCATTCGGCCATTTGATCTCCAGCGGTTCACCATTCGTCGGCAGCACCGCGCGAACGGCGCGATAGACTGCAAGCGCAAAAGCGAGCGGCAGGGAGCCGATGCGGTCCATCGGCGCGAGATCGATCAGAAGAAGCGATGCGTAGAGATTGCCGGGTTCGGAAACCCATGGCCGGCCGCGACGGCCGCGGCCGCCGGTCTGGCGGATGGCGGTAACCCACAGATTGCCGCCATCGCCTGCCCTTGCCCGGGCAAAACATTCCAGATTGGTCGATGGCGTTTCCGCCATCGCCTCGTGCCGGAAATCATCGATGGACATCCGACCCGTATGCTTGTGTGTGCTGCTCAAAAGAAGGTCTTCGCCGCAACAGTCACCGCGTTGCCGAGCGCACCGCCAAAGACGATGAAGGCGACAACGAACAGGGCCGAAAGCGCATAAACGACTTTCAGTTCGCCAGCCGGACGCTCGAACTTGTCCTTGGCCTCATCGAACCACATGACCTTGACGACGCGGATATAGTAGTAGGCGCCGACCACGGAGCCGATCACGCCGATGATGGCGAGCGGATAGAGCTTCGCTTCAATGGCGGCGAGGAAGACGTAATACTTGCCGAAGAAGCCGGCGAGCGGTGGAATGCCGGCAAGCGAGAACATCAGGATCGTCAGCACAACCGCCATGAAGGGGTTGGAAGATGAAAGACCGGCGAGATCCTCGACAGTCTCGACATTGCCGATTTCCTTGCGGCGCATGGAGAGAATGCAGGCGAAGGTGCCGAGCGTCATGACCATGTAGATAGTCATGTAGAGAATAACGCCCGAGATACCGGCTTCGGTGCCGGCGGCAAGACCAACCAGCGCGTAACCCATGTGACCGATGGAGGAATAGGCCATCAGGCGCTTGATGTTCTTCTGGCCGATCGCGGCGAAGGAGCCGAGCAGCATGGAGGCGATGGAAATGAAGACGACAATCTGCTGCCAGTCGGCAAAGACCGGCTGGAAAGCCTCGATGACGATGCGCACGAGGATCGCCATGGCGCCGATCTTGGGCGCGGCCGAGAGGAATGCCGTGACCGGGGTCGGCGCACCTTCATAGACGTCCGGCGTCCACATGTGGAACGGCACGGCCGAGATCTTGAATGCCAGACCGGCGAGAACGAAGACCAGGCCGAAAACGAGGCCGAGCGAACGGGTTTCGGCCGCCAGAACCTGCGCGATTTCGGTGAAGCCGGTATTGCCGGTGAAGCCGTAGACCAGCGACATGCCATAGAGCAGCATGCCGGAGGAGAGCGCGCCGAGCACGAAGTACTTCAGACCCGCTTCCGTGGAGCGCAGGCTTTCGCGGTTGATGGCGCAGACGACGTAGAGCGCCAGCGACTGCAGTTCCAGCGCCATATAGAGCGAGATCAGGTTGTTGGCCGAGATCATCAGCAGGATGCCGAGGGTCGCGAGAACCAGCAATACCGGATATTCGAAACGGCCGATCGGCTCGAAACGGCCCTGGCCGACGGCCAGGATCATGGCGGTGATGGAGCCGATCAGCGCCAGTACCTTCATGAAGTTGCCGAAGGCATCGGCGATGTAGACACCGCCGAAAGCCACGCCCGATGCGGGGGCAAAGATGATCCAGAGACCGACGACGAGCAGGAGGGCAACGGCAAGGCCGGTGACCGTCGTTGTCGACTTGTCGCCCGAGAAGACACCAATCATGAGCAGCGCCAGCGCGCCGACCGCAAGGATCAGCTCGGGCGTCGCAATGTGCAGACTGGCAAAAAGGATTTCAGCGGTCATGTCCAACGGGTCCTGTCGTCAATTCATAGTGAGCGCAACATTTTGCGCCGCCTGCAGTGCAGCCGTATAGTTGTTTACCAGAAGATCGACCGATGCGGCGGTGGCATCGAAAACCGGAGCCGGATAGACGCCGAAGAAGATCGTCAGGACAACCAGCGGGTAAAGGATGACCTTTTCGCGGGTCGAAAGGTCGAGCATGCTTTTAAGGCTTTCCTTCTCCAGCGCGCCGAAAATCACGCGGCGGTAAAGCCACAGCGCATAAGCGGCCGAGAGGATAACGCCGGTTGCCGCAAAGAGCGCGACCAGCGTGTTGGCGCGGAATACGCCGATCAGCGTCAGGAATTCACCGACGAAGCCGGAGGTGCCGGGCAGACCGACATTGGCCATGGTGAAGATCATGAAGGCGACGGCATATTTCGGCATATTGTTGACGAGACCGCCATAGGCCGAAATCTCGCGGGTGTGCAGCCGGTCATAAACCACGCCGACGCAGAGGAAGAGCGCGCCCGACACGATGCCGTGCGACAGCATCTGGAAGATTGCGCCCTGCACGCCCTGCACGTTGGCGGCGAAGATACCCATGGTCACGTAACCCATGTGGGCAACGGAGGAATAGGCGATCAGCTTCTTGATGTCGTCCTGCATCATCGCCACCAGCGAGGTGTAGATGATGGCGAGAACCGACAGCGTGAAGACGAAGGGTGCGAAATAATCAGACGCCAGCGGGAACATCGACAGCGAGAAACGGATGAAACCATAACCGCCGAGCTTCAGCATGACGCCGGCAAGGATGACAGAACCTGCGGTCGGCGCCTGAACGTGGGCATCCGGCAGCCAGGTGTGAACCGGCCACATCGGCATCTTGACCGAGAATGCTGCGAAACAGGCAAGCCATAGCCAGGTCTGCATGCCGGCCGGGAAGCCGTACTTCAGAAGTTCGGTCATGTCGGTCGTACCCGCCTGCCAGTACATCGCCATGATGGCGAGCATGGTCAGAACCGAGCCGAGAAGCGTGTAGAGGAAGAACTTGTAGGATGCGTAGACGCGATCCTTGCCGCCCCAGACGCCGATGATGATGAACATCGGGATCAGCGTCGCTTCGAAGAAAACGTAGAAGAGAACCGTATCCAGCGCCACAAAGACGCCGATCATGACCACTTCCAGAAGCAGGAAGGCAATCATGTATTCCTTGATGCGCTTTTCGATCGAATCCCAGCTTGCCAGCACGCAGAAGGGCATGAGGAAGGTGGTGAGGATGACGAACAGCATGGAGATGCCGTCGACACCGAGATGATAGGCGGCAATGTTGCCGAACCAGGCATGCTTCTCGACCATCTGGAAGCCGGGGTTCGAATTGTCGAAACCGATCCAGATGAACAGCGACACGATGAAGGTGAAGACGGTCGTCAGCAGCGAGACATTGAGAATGTTGCGGCGACCATAGGGGCCGTTCTCATTCGTCAGAAGCAGCAGCACCACGCCGACGAGCGGCAGAAAGGTGACCGTTGAAAGAATGGGCCAATCGGTCATCAGAGGGCACTCCCGAGCATCATCCAGGTGACAAGCGCCGCGATGCCGATCAGCATCGCAAAGGCATAGTGATAAAGGTAACCGGATTGCAGGCGGACCATGCGGTTGGTCACGTCAACCACACGCGCTGCAATGCCGTTCGGTCCATAGTGGTCGATGACGGCGACGTCGCCCTTCTTCCACAGGAAGCGGCCAAGCGCCTTTGCGGAGCGAACGAAGAGGAAGTCATAGAGTTCGTCGAAGTACCACTTGTTGAGAAGGAACTGGTAGAGGCCACGATGGGTCTCGGCCAGACGCTTCGGCGTCTCGGGCGACTTGATGTACATGTACCAGGCGGTCACGAAACCAAGGGCCATGGCGAAGAACGGGCTCCACTTCACCCACAGCGGAACATGGTGGAACTCTTCGAGGATCTCGTTTTCCGGAAGCGTGAACAAAGCGCCCTTCCAGAACTCGGCATATTCATGGCCGAAGAAATAACCTTCGAAGGCCACACCGGCGAAGATCGCACCGACGGTGAGGATGAAGAGCGGGATCAGCATGACCATCGGCGATTCATGCACATGGTGCATGACGTCGGCGGAAGCGCGCGGCTTGCCGAAGAAGGTCATGAAGGCCAGACGCCAGGAGTAGAAGCTGGTGAAGAGCGCCGCGATGACCAGCAGCGTAAAGGCGACGCCCGAGAGAACCGAATGCGAAGCATAAGCGGACTCGATGATGACGTCCTTCGAGAAGAAGCCGGCAAAACCGATCATCGTGCCCGGAATACCAACGCCGGTCAGCGCCAGCGTGCCGACGGTCATGGTCCAGAAGGTGATGGGGATATGCTTGCGCAGGCCGCCCATGTAACGCATGTCCTGCTCGCCATCGACGGCATGGATGACCGAGCCGGCGCACAAGAACAGCAGGGCCTTGAAGAAGGCGTGCGTGAAGAGGTGGAACACGGCAGCGCCATAAGCGCCGACGCCGAGCGCCACGAACATGTAACCGAGCTGCGAGCAGGTCGAATAGGCGATGACGCGCTTGATGTCGTTCTGTACGAGGCCGACGGTTGCCGCGAAGAAGGCGGTGATCGCACCGATCAGCGTCACGACGGTCAGCGCATCATGCGACAGTTCGAAGAGCGGCGACATGCGGGCGACGAGGAAGACGCCGGCGGTGACCATGGTTGCGGCGTGAATGAGGGCAGACACCGGGGTCGGGCCCTCCATCGCGTCCGGCAGCCAGGTGTGCAGCAGGAACTGCGCCGATTTACCCATCGCGCCCATGAAGAGCAGCAGGCACACGCCCGTCATCGCATTGGCCTTGTCCAGCTGCATGCCGAACAGGTTGATGACGGTTTCCGAGGAGGCAGCGCCTTCAGCCGGCAGATAGGTCGCAGCGGCAGCGAAGATCGTTTCGAAATTGATCGAGCCGAACAGCACGAACACGCCACCAATGCCGAGAATGAAGCCGAAGTCACCCACGCGGTTGACGATGAAGGCCTTCATGGCGGCAGCCGATGCGGACGGCTTCTTGAACCAGAAACCGATCAGCAGATAGGACGCCAGACCCACGCCTTCCCAGCCGAAGAACATCTGCAGCAGGTTGTCGGAGGTCACCAGCATCAGCATGGCGAAGGTGAAGAGCGACAGATAGGCGAAGAAACGCGGACGATGCGGATCGTGGTGCATGTATCCGATCGAATAGAGATGCACCAGCGTCGAAACCGTGTTGACGACGACGAACATGACGGCCGTCAGCGTGTCGATGCGGAAGGCCCATTCGACATCGATGCCGCCGGACTGGATCCAGCGCAGCACGGTGACCTTAATCACCTCGCCCGGCTCGCCATGGGCGAGCGCGACGGTGAAGAAGACGATCCAGGACAGGATGGCGACCACGATCATCAGACCGGTGGTGACATATTCCGAAGCCTTGGCGCCGATGGAGCGGCCGAACAGGCCGGCGATCAGGAAGCCGATCAGTGGAAGAAAGACGATAGCCTTGTAGATCATAGCCTTATCAGCCCTTCATCATATTGACGTCTTCGACGGCGATCGATCCGCGGTTGCGGTAGAAGACAACGAGTATTGCAAGACCGATGGCCGCTTCGGCGGCTGCGACGGTCAGAATGAACAAAGCGAAGACCTGACCGACGATATCGTTCAGGAAGGCCGAGAAGGCCACCATGTTGATGTTGACCGCAAGCAGGATGAGTTCGATCGACATGAGGATGACGATGACGTTCTTCCGGTTGAGGAAGATGCCGAAGACGCCGATCGTGAAGAGGATCGCGCTGACCGTCAGATAGTGGGAAAGACCGATTACCATATTGTGTTTCCTTGAATCCGTTCGCGCCTTCAGATGCCCTGACCCGGCTTGACCTTGACCGTGGTGACGGCGGTCTTCGGGTCACGGCCGACCTGCGTGGATACATCCTGCCGCTTGATGTCAGTGCGATGACGCAGCGTCAGCACGATGGCGCCGATCATGGCCACCAGCAGCACGAGACCGGCGAGCTGGAAGAAGTAGATGTAATTGGTATAGAGCACATCACCCAGCGCGGCCGTATTGGTGCGCTCGGTCACCGGCGGGATCGGCATGGTGATCGATTTCGCCGCCTGCGGGTTGAGCACGCTGCCGCCGACAACGACGATCAGCTCCGCCGCGAGGATGACGCCGATCAGCGCGCCGATCGGGGCGTATTGCAGCACGCCGGAGCGCAGCTCCGCAAAATCCACATCCAGCATCATGACGACGAAGAGGAAGAGCACCGCGACAGCGCCGACATAAACCACCAGCAGGATCATGCCGAGGAACTCGGCTCCCGTCAGCAGGAACAGCGCGGCTGCGTTGAAGAAGGTCAAAATCAGAAACAGCACCGAATGAACAGGGTTCTTCGATGCAATGACCATGAACGCAGACGCCACGGCGACGAAAGCGAATATATAAAAGAATACAGCGTGCAGACCCATCTTGGTGCCTTCTTGTCCTCATCGGGAGAAGATGGCCGAAAGCCCCCTCACCCGTTTCGTCCCCGCCGGCGAAAACCGCGCAGGCATTTTACTTTTCATCGCTTTCCGGAGGCTCCCCCGGAAAGACGGTTGCGCCTTAACGGTAAGGCGCATCCAGTGCGAGGTTGCGTGCGATTTCACGCTCCCAGCGGTCGCCATTGTCGAGAAGCTTCTGCTTGTCGAAATAAAGCTCCTCGCGGGTTTCCGTCGCGAATTCGAAGTTCGGGCCTTCGACGATGGCGTCGACCGGGCAGGCTTCCTGGCAGAAGCCGCAATAGATGCACTTCACCATGTCGATGTCGTAACGCACCGTGCGGCGGGTGCCGTCGTTGCGGCGCGGGCCGGCTTCGATGGTGATCGCCTGAGCAGGACAGATAGCTTCACACAGCTTGCAGGCGATGCAGCGTTCCTCACCGTTGGGATAACGGCGCAGCGCATGTTCGCCGCGGAAGCGCGGAGACACCGGGCCCTTTTCAAAGGGATAGTTCACCGTCGCCTTCTGTTTGAAGAAGTGGCGCATCGTCAGGAAGATCGCACCGACGAACTCCTTGAGGAACAGTGAATTGACGGCTTGGGAAAGGCTTGCCATCTCAAACTCCAGATTTCTGAGCGAGGCGTACGGACATCAACCGGCCCACCCCGTCAGCTTCAATACGAATGCAACAATAACGACCATGGCGAGCGACAGCGGCAGGAACACCTTCCAGCCGAGGCGCATGAGCTGGTCATAACGATAACGCGGAACGAAAGCCTTGGTCAGCGCGATCATGAAGAAGACCATGCAGCCCTTGAGCGCGAACCAGACAATGCCCGGAACCCAGTTCAGGAACCACACATCCACGATCGGCAGCCAGCCGCCCATGAACAGGATCGTCGTCAGGCAGCAGATCAGGACGATCGCAGCATATTCGCCGAGCATGAACATCATGTAAGGCGTGGAGCCATATTCGACCATGTGACCGGCAACCAGTTCCGATTCCGCTTCCGGAAGGTCGAAGGGCGGACGGTTGGTTTCGGCAAGGCCCGAGATGAAGAACACGATGAACATCGGGAACAGCGACAGCCAGTGCCAGTCGAGGAACGAGGCCGGCAGGCCGAGCATCGTACCAAGGCCGGTCTTCTGGGCAAGCACGATATCCGTCAGGTTCAGCGAACCGACGCAGAGCAGCACGGTGACGATGACGAGGCCGATCGACACTTCATAGGACACCATCTGCGCGGCGGAACGAAGCGCGCCGAGGAACGGATACTTCGAGTTGGAAGCCCAACCGCCCATGATGATACCGTACACTTCAAGCGAGGAAATCGCGAAGATGTAGAGGATGCCGACATTGATATTGGCGACGACCCAGCCTTCATTGAACGGAATGACGGCATAGGTGGCAAGCGCCAGCGTCACGGCGACCAGCGGCGCCAGAAGGAAGACGGCCTTGTTGGCGCCGGCCGGAATGACCGGTTCCTTGAGGATGAACTTCAAAAGGTCGGCGAAGGACTGGAAGAGACCGAAGGGACCAACCACGTTCGGACCACGGCGCAGCTGCACGGCTGCCCAGACCTTGCGGTCGGCAAGCAGAAGGAAGGCGATGGCCACCAGAAGGCAAACGAGAAGCAGCAGGGACTGGCCGACCATGATCAGCGCGGGCCAGACGTAGCTCCAGAAAAACGATTCCATAATCCCCTACCCTTACTCTGCCGCAGCCTGGAAATTGTTGCGGGCCAATGCGGAACACTCGGCCATGACGGCGGATGCGCGCGCAATCGGGTTCGTCAAATAAAAGTCTTTTACCGGCGAGGCAAACGCAGACTTATTGAGGCTGCCCGCGCGAGCGGCAAGTGCCTCGACATCCGCGCCGTTGCCGGCAACGATCTCATCGGTTTCCGCCAGATGCGGATGTGCGACATAAAGCTGGCCGCGCAGCGCCGACAGCGAATCGAACGGCAGCTTCTTGCCGAGCACGTCGGAAAGCGCACGCAGGATCGCCCAGTCTTCACGGGCCTCGCCCGGTGCGAAACCGGCGCGGTTGCCCACCTGAACGCGGCCTTCGGTGTTGACCCAGATACCGGATTTTTCGGTATAGGCCGCACCCGGAAGGATGACGTCGGCGTTCATCGCGCCATGGTCGCCGTGGCTGCCGATGTAGACGGTGAACTTGGCTCCCTTGTTCGACAGGTCGATTTCATCGGCGCCGAGCAGGAAGAGAACGTCCATGGACGTTACCATTTCGGCAGCAGCAACACCGCCCTCGCCCGGCACGAAGCCGATGTCGAGACCACCGACGCGGGCAGCGGCAGTGTGAAGCACCGAGAAGCCGTTCCACTCTTCGCTGATTGCGCCAACCGAAACGGCAAGCTTCGCAGCGGCCGCGAGAACGGCTGCACCATCGGCGCGTGCCAGAGCGCCCTGGCCGATGATGATCAGCGGGTTCTTGGCGGACTTCAGCTTCTCAACGAAGCTGTGAGAGCCATTGGCGAGATCGGAAAGCGTTTCCGCGCCGGAGCCGAGATATTCATAATTGTAGCGCAGCTCACCGGCTTCGCCGATCACGCCGATCGGGAAACCACCGCGACGCCAGCGCTTGCGGATACGTGCATTGAGCACGGCCGCTTCATAACGCGGGTTGGCGCCGACGATCAGCAGCGCATCCGCGTGCTCAATGCCTTCGATTGTGGAATTGAACAGGTAGCTGGCGCGACCCAAAGACGGATCAAGCGCTGCGCCATCCTGACGGCAATCGACATTGGCCGAGCCGAGCGACGCCAGAAGCGACTTCAGCGCGAACATTTCCTCGACGGAAGCAAGGTCACCGGCAATCGCGCCGATCTTGCTGCCGCTGGTCGCGGCAACCGCCTGCTTGATAGCGCCGAAGGCTTCGCCCCAGCTTGCGGGCTGCAAGCGGCCATCCTTGCGGACGTAAGGGCGGTCGAGACGCTGCGTCTTCAGGCCGTCCCAGATGAAGCGGCTCTTGTCGGAAATCCACTCTTCGTTGATTGCCTCGTTGACACGCGGCATGACGCGCATGACTTCGCGGCCACGGGTATCGACGCGGATTGCCGAACCGAGAGCGTCCATCACGTCGATGGTTTCGGTCTTGTTCAGTTCCCACGGACGGGCAGTGAAAGCGAAAGGCTTGGAGGTCAGCGCACCGACCGGGCAAAGATCGACGACGTTGCCCTGAAGCTCGGAGGTCATCGCCTGCTCGAGATAGGTGGTGATTTCAGCGTCCTCGCCGCGGCCGATGAGGCCGAGTTCGGCGATGCCGGCAACTTCCGTGGTGAAACGGACGCAGCGCGTGCAGTGGATGCAGCGGTTCATCACCGTCTTGACGAGCGGACCGATATATTTGTCTTCAACCGCACGCTTGTTTTCCGCGTAACGCGAACCGGCAATACCGAAGGCCATAGCCTGGTCCTGCAGGTCGCATTCGCCGCCCTGGTCGCAGATCGGGCAATCGAGCGGGTGGTTGATGAGAAGGAACTCCATCACGCCTTCGCGGGCCTTCTTGACCATCGGCGTGTTGGTGAAAACTTCAGGCAATTCGCCATTCGGGCCGCCGCGAACGTCGCGCACGCCCATGGCGCAGGATGCGGCGGGCTTGGGCGGTCCGCCCTTCACCTCAATCAGACACATGCGGCAGTTACCCGCGACCGACAAGCGCTCATGAAAACAAAAGCGCGGAACTTCAGCACCAGCCTCCTCGCACGCCTGCAACAGCGTGAAATGATCCGGAACCTCGATCTCTTTACCGTCAACCTTGAGCTTTGCCATGGTTCTACTTACGTCCTGTTGCCTGTTCGTCCCGTGTCTCTCACACGGTCCGCAACAAATCCTTAATCGCGCCCGAGACTTCATCTCGTCGGTCAGGCGCTTCATGGTTTTCCGGCGCCGGGATCATCCCCGCGCCGCATGCAAACTGCGAAAGCTTATTCGGCAGCTTCCAGAACAGCGCCATCATCCATGGCCCTGTAGGTATATTGGTCGATGCGCTTTTCGATTTCCGGACGGAAATTGCGGATCAGCGCCTGTACCGGCCATGCGGCGGCGTCGCCGAGCGCACAGATGGTGTGGCCTTCGATCTGCTTCGTCACTTCGAACAGCATGTCGATTTCGCGCTTCTGCGCGTTGCCCTTCACCATGCGTTCCAGCACGCGCCACATCCAGCCGGTGCCTTCACGGCACGGCGTGCACTGGCCGCAGCTTTCATGCTTGAAGAACGCCGCGATGCGGGCGATCGCCTTGATGACGTCGGTGGACTTGTCCATGACGATCATGCCGCCGGTGCCGAAGGACGACTTCACTTCGCGCATGCCGTCGAAGTCCATGATGGCGTCCTTCATGTCCTCACCGCGCACGATGGGGCAGGATGCGCCGCCGGGGATGACGCCAAGCAGATTGTCCCAGCCGCCGCGAATGCCACCGCAATGGTGTTCGATCAGTTCACGGAAGGACAGGCCCAGCGCATCTTCGAAGGTGCATGGACGCTCGACATGGCCGGAGACCATGAACAGCTTGGTGCCGACATTGTTCGGACGGCCAATAGACGAGAACCATGCCGCACCTCGGCGCAGAATGGTCGGAGCAACGGCGATGGATTCGACGTTGTTGACGGTCGTCGGGCAACCGTAAAGACCCATATTGGCCGGGAACGGCGGCTTCAGGCGCGGCTGGCCCTTCTTGCCCTCGAGGCTTTCAAGCAGTGCTGTCTCTTCGCCGCAGATATAGGCACCTGCGCCGTGATGGACGTAGATGTCGAAATCCCAGCCGTTCTTGTTGTTCTTGCCGAGCAGGCCCGCATCGTAACATTCGTCGATGGCGGCCTGAAGCGCCTCACGTTCGCGCATATATTCGCCGCGCACGTAGATATAGGCGGTGTGTGCACCCATGGCGAAACCGGCGATAACGCAGCCTTCGATCAACGTATGCGGATCGTTGCGCAGGATTTCGCGGTCCTTGCAGGTGCCGGGCTCGGATTCGTCGGCGTTGACCACGAGATAATGCGGACGGCCGTCGCTTTCCTTGGGCATGAAGGACCACTTGAGACCCGTCGGGAAGCCTGCGCCGCCGCGACCGCGAAGGCCGGAAGCCTTCATCTCGTTGATGATCCAGTCACGACCCTTTTCGATGATCTGCTTGGTGCCATCCCAATGGCCGCGCGCCATCACGCCCTTCAGGGACTTGTCCTTGAGGCCGTAGAGATTGGTAAAGATGCGATCCTGATCTTTTAACATGCTTCACCCTTTACCGCGGCTTCTTGCCGAAGACCCTGATATACTCGGCTTCGCCACCCTTGGCGAGCGCCTCGGCCTGCTTGATCCACTCATCGCGTTCGATGCGGCCCTTGAAATTCAGATAACCGTCGACCCAGTCGCATTCAGCCTTTTTCCAGCCGGTAATCTGCGCGTAGGTGAAGATGCCGAGCTCGTGCAGCGTGCCTTCGATCTTCGGACCGACGCCGGAAATGAGCTTCAGGTCGTCGGGCGTTGCGGGCTTTTCGATGCCGGCCGGACGATCCTTGGAATCGAGTGACGGCTTCGCAGATCCCGAAGCTTCCTTTTCGGCGGCCTTGACGTTCGCTTCAGCAGCCTTCGGCTCGTTGGCCGGCGTCTTCAGCTTCGGATCGGTTTCCGGCGCGTCCGTCTTCGGCTTGGCGGCATTGGCCGGCGGAACCGGTGCGGCATCAGCCACGACTTCGGCAGGCTTGTCGAGATTGGAACGATCCGGCTTGATCTCTTCCGTCAGGGTCGTCAGGCCACCGACCGGGACCGACTCGTGACGGTCGATCTGCGGGCCGGTCTTGACCGTATCGCCCTTGCCTGCCTCGAACGTGTCGATGATCTCTTCCAGACGCTCGGGCGTCAGGTCCTCATAGGCATCCTTGAAGATGATGACCATCGGCGCGTTGACGCAGGCGCCCTGACATTCCACTTCTTCCCAGGAGAGCGTGCCGCTCTCATTGGTATGCAGCGGATCGTGATGGATCTTCTTGCGGCAGACGTCCATCAGCGCTTCCGAGCCGCGCAGCATGCAGGGCGTAGTGCCGCAGACCTGAACGTGGGCGCGTGTGCCAACCGGCTTCAGCTGGAACTGCGTATAGAAGGTCGCCACTTCCATGACGCGGATATAGGCCATATCCAGCATGTCGGCGATTTTCTCGATGGCGGCGCGGGTAACCCAGCCGTCCTGCTCCTGCGCACGCATGAGCAGCGGGATGACCGCTGATTGCTGGCGTCCCTCGGGATATTTCAGAATCGTCTTTTCCGCCCATGCGGTATTTTCCGCATTGAAGGCAAATGCCACGGGCTGGAACTGATCTTCGGCTAGTCGACGAACGGACATACTTCCTCACGCCTTTTCAGTTTAACGTCTCACAACGCGATCTCGCCACCGTGACGAATTCGCAGGCGTAAGCCGCCTTGTCTTTCTGCATGAACACGATGAACTTGCTGCCATTGGGAACCGAGGCCTTGATCTCGTATCCCGATGACAGAAGCTGCTTGATGGTCGAAGAGCCGCCGCTCGACAGCGATACCTCAGGCTCGCTCGTCGCCGTCTGGGCGAGAACGGGTGCCGACATCGCAGCGAGAAAAGCCGGTATGGCCAGCGGCAGACGCATCAGCGGTCGACCTCCCCGAACACGATGTCGAGGGAGCCGAGCACGGCTGTAACGTCAGCAAGCTGATGGCCCTTGCACAGGAAATCCATGGCCTGCAGGTGTGCGTAGCCCGGAGCGCGGATCTTGCAGCGGTAGGGCTTGTTGGAACCATCGGCGACCACATAGACGCCGAATTCGCCCTTCGGCGCTTCGACGGCGGCGTAAACTTCGCCGGCCGGAACGTGATAGCCTTCGGTATAGAGCTTGAAGTGATGGATAAGAGCTTCCATCGAACGCTTCATCTCGCCGCGCTTGGGCGGAACCACCTTGCCATCCAGCGAGGAGACCGGGCCGATGCGGTGCTTGCCGGAGAGAAGATCGACGCACTGCTTCATGATCTTCACCGATTCGCGCATTTCCTGCATGCGGATCAGGTAACGGTCATAGCAGTCGCCGTTCTTGCCGACGGGGATATCGAACTCCAGATCGGAATAGCACTCGTAGGGCTGCGCGCGACGCAAATCCCAGGCAGCACCCGAACCGCGCACCATCACGCCGGTGAAACCCCAGGCGAAGGCGTCTTCAAGCGAGACCACGCCGATATCGACGTTACGCTGCTTGTAGATGCGGTTGTCGGTCAACAGACCTTCGATATTATCGAGCACGGTCAGGAACGGATCGCACCACTTGCCGATATCATCGACCAGTTCCGGCGGCAGGTCCTGATGAACACCGCCCGGACGGACATAGGCCGAGTGCATGCGGGCGCCGCAGGCGCGCTCATAGAACACCATCAGCTTTTCGCGCTCTTCGAAGCCCCAGACCGGCGGCGTCATCGCGCCGACGTCCATTGCCTGCGTCGTCACGTTCATGATGTGCGACAGGATGCGGCCGATTTCAGAATAAAGCACGCGGATCAGCTGGCCGCGCATCGGGATTTCGAGGCCCAGCAGCTTTTCGACGGCGAGCGCAAAAGCGTGTTCCTGGTTCATCGGCGCGACGTAGTCGAGACGGTCGAAATAGGGAACGGCCTGCAGATAGGTCTTGGTCTCGATCAGCTTTTCGGTGCCGCGATGCAAAAGACCGATATGCGGATCGACGCGCTCGACGATTTCGCCGTCCAGTTCCAGAACCAGGCGCAGCACGCCGTGCGCGGAAGGGTGTTCCGGACCGAAGTTGATCGTGAAATTGCGGACGTTATGCTCAGTCATTCTAGTGCTCCGCCGAGGTGATCATGGCGATGAATTCGGGGCCGGTCATGTTCTGCGTGGTTTGCGCGAAAGAATAGCTCGAAGGCTTCTCATCCGTGAAAATCTGCGACGCAAAATGGAAACTGGAAGGGTTGTCGAAAGCCTGCAACGAGACGGCAAAATGCTTGCCATCCTTGGAGCGCCACATCAGCGTGCTGCCGCAATTCTTGCAGAAGCAGCGCTCACCCCACTCAGACGAGGAATAGACGCCGAGGTTCTCTTCGTTTTCGACGGAGATATCAGCGCATTCGACAGCCAGAAACGCACCGCCGGACCAGCGGCGGCACATGGAGCAATGGCAGACGCCGAATTCGCGGGCACCGATCGCGGCCTTGAGGCCGACGGCACCGCAAAGACATTGGGCACGCTCTGTCGCAGGGGCTTCGCTCATTGCTTGGCCTTTTCGTCACCCGGGAGAACATATTCAGTCCCCTCCCAAGGAGAGAGGAAATCGAAATTGCGGAATTCCTGCTTCAGTTCGACCGGTTCATAAAGAACCCGTTTCAGCACGTCATCGTAACGTACTTCCACAAAGCCGGTAACCGGAAAATCCTTGCGCAGCGGGTGGCCTTCGAAACCGTAGTCGGTGAGAATACGGCGAAGGTCCTTATGGCCTTCAAACGGAATACCATACATGTCCCAGGCTTCGCGCTCGAACCATTCCGCGCCCATATAAACGGGGGTCGAAGACGGAACACCCTCGTCTTCCGCCACCTGCAGCTTGACGCGCACGCGCAGGTTCTGGCGCGGCGACAGCAGGTGATAGACGACATCAAAACGCTTCTCGCGCTGCGGCCAGTCGACACCGCAGATATCGATGATGTTGACGAAACCGCACTGCACATCGTCACGCAGGAAGGTCAAAAGCGCGATCACGCTTTCAGGCGTCGTGTTCAGCGTCAGTTCGCCATAGGCAATATCAGCCGACACCACGAGGGAACCGCGCGCTTCCTTAACGTAAGCAGCAAGATCGTTGAGAGCTTCGCTCATTACTTAATCCGTCCTTTGCCCTTAACGCTCGATCGTACCGGTACGCCGGATCTTCTTCTGCAGCAGAAGTACGCCGTAAAGCAGCGCCTCCGCCGTGGGGGGACAGCCCGGAACGTAGATATCCACCGGCACGACGCGGTCGCAACCGCGCACGACAGCGTAGGAATAGTGGTAATAGCCGCCGCCATTGGCGCAGGAGCCCATGGAGATGACGTAACGGGGCTCAGGCATCTGGTCATAGACCTTGCGCAGAGCGGGCGCCATCTTGTTGGTCAGCGTGCCGGCGACGATCATGACGTCCGACTGGCGCGGTGAGGCGCGCGGGGCAACGCCGAAGCGCTCCATGTCGTAACGCGGGCCGGAAGCCTGCATCAGGCCTTCGACGGCGCAGCAGGCAAGACCGAACTGCATCCACATCAGGGAGCCGGTACGCGCCCAGGTGATCAGCTCGTCGGTCGAGGTAACGAGAAAGCCCTTATCGGCCAGCTCGTCGTTGATGTCCGTGAAGTAGGCGTCGTTGCTGCCAACCGGCTTGCCGGTCGAGGGATCGATGATCCCCTTCGGCTGCGGCGCAACGAGCGTGGTGTTGTTCTGGCTCATGCCCATTCCAGCGCTCCCTTCTTCCACTCATAGATAAAGCCGATGGTGAGGACGAGAAGGAACACCATCATCGACCAGAAACCGAACCAGCCCATCTCGCCGAAAGACACCGCCCAGGGGAACAGGAAGGCGACTTCCAGATCGAAGATGATGAACAGAATCGACACCAGATAAAAGCGGATATCGAACTTCATGCGGGCATCGTCGAAGGCGTTGAAACCGCACTCGAAAGCGGAGAGCTTTTCCGGGTCCGGCGCCTTGTAGGCGACCGCAAAGGGCGCAATGAGAAGCGCCAGGCCGATGACGAGAGCGATACCGATGAAGATTGCGATCGGAATGTAGGAACTGAGGAGTTCAGTCATGGTCTCTTCCCTGTCCGGCCGGGTGCCGGACCTGCCTTTGTGACCTTAAGTCTCAAAGAGCGGACAAATATGTTGCAACGCCAAAGTGGTTAGCGCAGCCGCGCCCTCTCTGCAAGAGTTTAGGCACCATTTCAAGACACCTGCCGCATTGATTGGCAACAATATTGCCGGAATTGACGCAAATTTGGGCCACAATTCCGACCTAAGCCCCTCAAATACAATAATAATCGATTGAACGACGCAACCGCAAAAAAGTCACACGAATTTTACGTCGAAACGGCGGTGAAGTGACGATATCCCGATATCGAAACTTGACTAAAAAAAGCAGGAAAAATCGCGTTTGAAACGGCCGGAATCAAGCATCGGAATCGTCAAAAATCGAGGCGTGCAAACAGCGCGTCGATCTGGTTTTGAGGAGACATTTCAAGAGAAAGAAATGGCGCGAGTGACGGGGCTCGAACCCGCGACCTCCGGCGTGACAGGCCGGCACTCTAACCGACTGAGCTACACCCGCGCTCCACAGACATTCATCTGCGTTTTTTCCGAGGAACAGGATGGCGCGAGTGACGGGGCTCGAACCCGCGACCTCCGGCGTGACAGGCCGGCACTCTAACCAACTGAGCTACACCCGCTTATCCTGACGGACAGGACCTTGTCCCGCCGTACGAACCAGCCTCGGCTGTTCGTTGAGCGGCTAACTACGGCGTTCGTGCGGGGGTGTCAAGCAGGTTTCACGACAAAAGAATAAGCTTTTTGATTTTGATCGGGAAAAACCCTGGGGCCTTTGATCGGCGTTCCAGCAAACGCCCTGTTTTGCGGGCTTTTCCCAACGAAAACAAAAAACTTGTCCACAGCGAGCGGCTTCCCCGACGGCATTTCCCCAGGGCCATCAAGGCGTCATTGGTTTCTGATTTCACCAAAAAGCCCGCAGTTCCCGGCTTTTTGCCCCTCCCCTTCGACGGAGGGAAAAGCCGCTCCGAAAAAAAACAAAAAAACTTCACAAAAGCCCTTGCGGTTTTTTTCCGATCCGAATACATCACGGCCACCGACGCGGCGGACATGATCCGCAGGACGCGAAGGGCGATTAGCTCAGTTGGTAGAGCGCCTCGTTTACACCGAGGATGTCGGGAGTTCGAGTCTCTCATCGCCCACCATTTTCCAAATTTCTCAAATTCACATGTTATGAGCTGAATGTTCTTCAGCTGGCGCGGTCTTTTGTCCTGCATTTTCCGCATCTGGAATCAGCCGGCCCTGCCCCGCATCTCGTCGCTGGGCGTATCAATCCGAGCCCGGAACCACCGGAATCGTTTTCCAGCCCTCATCTATTCCAAATCGATACGTCCGTTTCGGATTCCGACAGCTTCACCGAATCCCTGTGCCACCGTGTAACATACCGAAAAATAAGCGGATTCAGACTTTTTAAAGAGATTTCGGGCATTGTTTGCGCACCGTTTCATGATGAACGGTTGAACTGATGGATGAAACCATGTCGATCGACGCGTTTGTAACACTCGCGCTTATTGCGCTGCCTGTTTATATTTTTTTCCGCTGGGTCCAGCAGGACTCAGAAAAACAAGATACTCCCAAAAGCAAAAATTCCATGGGGCGGTGATCCGTTACGGTCGACCCGCAGTATTTTCCCGGACGGTCTCCGGACGAAATCCTCCACAATCCGATATCCAAGCGGCAATGCTGATTTCAATAGCTAGCCATCGCCAGGAATCGCGCAAAATCGGGGAACCCGGCCCGGGGGGCCCTCGCCGCACAAAAAAGCCGGGCATAGCCCGGCTTTTCTCATTTACAGCGCCTTTCGGCTCGATCAGTTGATCGCCTTCATGTTGACGGTGAAGAACAGCGTCTCGCCGGAAGAATCGTCCACGCCGTCATTGTCGGTCACGGCATAGGCCGTTCCAGCCTTGTCGAAGGTGAAGCCTTCCAGCTTGTCAACGACGTAGCCGTTGGTCTGGGCCTTGAGGTCGGGCAGGAAGTCATGGGCTTCCTGCTTGGCCACCAGCGGCAGTTCGCCGCCGATCTTGCCCGGCTTCAGATCCGCGATCGCAACGCGGTAGAGCTTCTTGATCTTGGCCTTGTCGCCGATCTGGTTGTCGCGCTCGACGATATAGACATAGTCGCCCTGCGCGGTGATTTCGGAAAGGCCAATCCAGCCTGCCTCGGTCTTGTCGAGCGGATAACGCACGGTGCCCCACTCCTTGGACTTCGGATTGTAGGAGACGAGCTTGACGAAGCCCTTCTCATCCGTGCCCCACTCGCGTTGCACAGCCATCCACAGCGTGGCGTCGTCGCCCTTGCCGATCATGGTCACGCCTTCGAAACCGAAGCGGGTATCGCCGGAAAGGAGTTCCTTCGGCAGAGCGATCTCGGCCTTGATTTCGCCCTTGGCGTTGACGTTATAGAGCGCGTGCGGAACAAGCTTGGCGCTGTCGCCTTCAGAGGCCAGCCAGAAACCGCCCTTGCCATCAAGCGTGATGCCTTCGATGTCGAGCTTCTGAGCAGCAATGCCGTCACGCTTGACGCGCAGCACGCTGGTGATGGTGGCAGGCTTCTTCGTGGCGTCGATGGTGAAGATCGACGGCTGGTTGCCATAGACCGAGTCGGAGACGGCATAGAGAATGCCGGGCTTCTCAGCATCGCCGACCAGGCCGGAAAGAGCGCCCCAGCCGATCGGCGCGCCGTCGACGGTGGCGGAAACGAGCTGCGGATAGGCAGGCTGGCCTTCGGCGCGCTCATAAAGCATGACATGCGAGCGGACACCGCCGTCTTCGATCAGATCGACCTCATTGGCCGTAGCAAGGAGATTGCGCGACGGAATGGCGACGGCGCCTTCCGGCGAGACGCCCGAAGGCAGGAGCTGCGTCAGCTGCGGCTCCGCACCGGTATCCTTGTAGACGGCGACCACCGAAGCGCGCTCGGCAAGCACGAAGAAATACTTCTGGCCATCGAAGGTCGCCGCTTCCAGACCTTCGGGCTCAATGCCCTTGGCCTTGGAGCGCTTTTCCGGATAGTGGCCGATGGCGGCAACCGCGCGCTCGAGCGAAGCACCGGCTTCATAGAGAAGCTTGCCGGTCTTGTCGAAAATGGTGAAGCCGCGCGAACCGCCCTGCCAGTCGCCTTCATTGGCGATGACGATACGGTCATTGTCCAGCCACTTTACAGCGTCCGGCTCGCGCTTGCGGCCTTCCTGCTTGTCGGTGAATTTCAGCTGACCGTCGGTCTTCGTGTCGACGCCTTCCAGATCAACCTTGCCGACGGAGAAATGCGTCTTCACCGTGCCGGTCTTGCCATCGATGATGACGATATGGTTGTTTTCCTGCAGCGTCAGAGCGATCTCGCCATTGGCGTTGATCGAGACGAATTCCGGCTCCGGATCCTCAGGGGAAATTTCGGCGAGACCGGTAACGTCAATCTTCTTCAGCGTCGCGCAGTCGGCCACGCCGTCCTTCAGGCCGACCGTTACCAAATAGCCGGCGGGCATCTGCGGCAGTGCGCCTTCGTTCACATCTTCATCACGCTCGTTTTCGATCGCGATGGCGGCAAAGGTTTTATCAGGGGAAACGGCGACGGAATCGGGCTGGCCGCCGAGATCACAGCTTGCCTCGATCTTCTTCGTGGCAATATCGACTGTCACCAGCTTGCCGGACGGGTTGGCGCGGTTTTCCGACGTATTGACGCCGGCGAGAACCTTAAGGCCAGCAACGGCAACAGAGGTCGGCTCGCCTTCCAGCAGCAATGCGCCGCCGGCCTTGGGGGCCTTCGCGTCGGTGATGTCGATGAAACCGATGCCGCCGAGCGGGCTGTCCGAATAGATCAGCGTCTTGCCGTCTTCACTGGCGGTGATGATTTCAGCCGAGGTGACGGACTTGGCGTCCTTGTCCGCGGGAAGGTTTTTCGCCACCGGGAAAGACGCGATGCGGTTGAAAACCGGCTCGGCAGCGGCCGGCAAGGCCACGGACGTGAGCAGAGCAGCGGTCAAGGCCATTTGAGAAAATCGGAACGCCATTTTAATCCCCCTTGGGTCCAGAAATACCCCATGGCTTCTGCGTCAAAGACATGACAGTGGCATGACATTTCCTGTCGGGAATCAAAAAGCCCGGCCATGGAGACCGGGCTTTCTTGTTTCTGCGCACATTCCGCGTATCGGAGCACCGTGTGACCGGATGGAGGCTGCACAGGCGCGCTCCCTACTTTCGTTTACATCCTGCCGGATTGAGAACCAGGCTGTCCGAAAAGCATTTCGAAAAACCGCCCGGTTTTGGGCCGGCATGATGGCGTCAGCGCGTCAAAACATGTTTCCTCGTGAACCTGAAAAGCCGCCCGCCCGCCGCCGGGCGTTGCGGCTTTCCGGAAACCTTACGAGTTGACGGCGTCCTTCAGGCCCTTGCCTGCGGAAAACTTCGGTACGTTGCGAGCCGGGATATCGACTTCAGCACCCGTAGAAGGGTTACGGCCCTTGGAGGCTTCACGGCGGCTAACGGAGAAGCTGCCGAAGCCAGCGAGGCGAATGTCGCCACCGTTCTTCAGTTCGCTCTGTACGGTTTCGAATACGGCATCAACAGCGGAAGCAGCATCTGCCTTCGTGAGACCAGCCTTTTCGGCAACAGCAGAGACGAGCTCGTTCTTGTTCATGTTTCCACCCCTTTCAATGGTTTGAAACGACTCAAATTAAGCCGGCGCAGAATACGTTTGCATCCGCGCGCAGCAACCCAAAAGCGCTGGAATCGCCTGAAAAACAAGGGGTCTGCGATTTTTTTCACAAAAAAGGCCGACATTTCTGCCGGCCTTCCACATATTCGTGCCAAATTCGCATCACTTGCCCGGAGCTGAGCGCAGAATGCGCCTTCCGACACCTAACATATTGAATCTATGCAGCACCCGTCGCGAAAGGCGATTCCCGCCCCTCGCGACGAAGCACGTATCAATGTGCGATGGTCTGGCTGCCGTCGTCGACGCCTTCGACCGTAGCGATAACAGGCGTCTCGATGCTGCCGTCCCACTCGATGGGCTCCGGCTGGCGCAGAAGGGCGTGCCTGATGACCTCGCCCATGCGCGAAACCGGGATGATTTCCATCTCGTTCTTCACATTGTCCGGAATCTCCGCCAGATCCTTGGCGTTCTCTTCCGGGATCAGTACCTTCTTGATGCCGCCGCGAAGGGCTGCGAGCAGCTTTTCCTTCAGGCCGCCGATCGGCAGCACGCGACCACGAAGCGTGATCTCGCCCGTCATCGCAACATCCTTGGAGACCGGAATGCCGGTCATGATGGAGACGATGGCGGTTGCCATGGCAACACCGGCGGACGGTCCGTCCTTCGGGGTTGCCCCTTCCGGAACGTGAACGTGGATGTCGCTCTTGTCGAAACGCGGCGGTTCGATGCCGAAGTCCACGGCGCGCGAGCGGACATAGGATGCCGCTGCCGAAATGGATTCCTTCATCACTTCCTTGAGGTTGCCGGTGACCGTCATGCGGCCCTTGCCCGGCATCATCACGCCTTCGATGGTGAGCAACTCACCGCCGACTTCCGTCCATGCCAGACCGGTGACAACACCAACCTGATCCTCACGCTCGGCTTCGCCGTGGCGGAACCGCGGAACGCCCAGATAATCCGGAACGTTGGCTGCTGTGACTTCCACGGACTTGACCTTGCCCTTGATGATCTCGGTCACGGCCTTTCGCGCAAGCTTCATCAACTCGCGCTCGAAGCTGCGCACGCCCGCCTCGCGGGTGTACTGCTGGATCACGATCATCAGAGCGTCATCGCTGACCGAGAACTCTTCCGGACGCAGGGCATGTTCCTTGATCGCCTTCGGCAACAGGTGACGCTTGGCGATTTCGCGCTTTTCGTCTTCGGTGTAGCCGGCGATGCGGATCACTTCCATACGGTCCATCAGGGGACCCGGAATGTTCAGCGTGTTGGCCGTGGTCACGAACATCACGTCGGACAGGTCGTATTCCACTTCAAGATAGTGGTCCATGAAGGTGGAGTTCTGTTCCGGATCGAGAACCTCCAGCAGTGCGGAAGACGGATCGCCACGGAAATCCATGCCCATCTTGTCGATCTCGTCGAGCAGGAAGAGCGGATTGGACTTCTTGGCCTTCTTCATTGACTGCACGATCTTGCCAGGCATGGAGCCGATATAGGTACGGCGGTGACCGCGGATTTCCGCCTCGTCACGCACGCCGCCCAGCGCCATGCGCACATATTCGCGGCCGGTCGCCTTGGCGATCGACTTGGCGAGCGAGGTCTTGCCGACGCCGGGAGGGCCGACGAGGCACAGGATGGGGCCGCGAATCTTCGAGGCGCGCGCCTGCACGGCCAGATATTCGACGATGCGTTCCTTGACCTTGTCGAGACCGAAATGATCCTGATCGAGGATTTTCTCGGCCGCGTTGAGGTCAACCTTGACCTTCGACTTCTTGCCCCAGGGCAGACCGAGCAGCCAATCCAGATAGTTGCGCACGACGGTCGCTTCCGCGGACATCGGGCTCATCTGGCGAAGCTTCTTCATTTCCGCTTCGGCCTTTTCCTTGGCCTCCTTGGAAAGCTTGGTCTTGGCGATGCGCTCTTCCAGTTCGGCCATCTCGTCACGGCCGTCCTCGCCGTCGCCGAGTTCCTTCTGGATCGCCTTCATCTGCTCGTTCAGGTAATATTCGCGCTGGGTCTTCTCCATCTGGCGCTTGACACGCGAGCGGATACGCTTTTCGACCTGCAGCACGGAAATCTCGCCTTCCATGAAGCCAAGCGCCTTTTCAAGCCGCTGCTTCACGCTGACGGTTTCCAGCATTTCCTGCTTTTCGGTAATCTTGATCGACAGGTGCGAAGCGACCGTATCAGCGAGCTTCGAATAATCGTCGATCTGGCCGGCAGCGCCGACAACCTCGGGCGAAATCTTCTTGTTGAGCTTCACATAGCTCTCGAATTCCGAAACGACCGAACGCGACAGCGCCTCGATCTCGACCGGATCTTCGGCAGGCTCCTGCAACGGCGTCGCGGTGGCTTCATAGAAGTCTTCACGGCCGGTGTAGCTGTCGATCTGGGCGCGGCCCTTGCCTTCCACCAGCACCTTCACGGTGCCGTCGGGAAGCTTCAGAAGCTGCAGGACATTTGCGACCGTGCCGACCTTGTGGATGGCTTCGGGAGCCGGATCGTCATCGCTGGCGTTGATCTGGGTGACAAGCATGATCTGCTTGTCCGAACCCATGACTTCCTCGAGCGCACGAATGGATTTTTCCCGCCCGACGAACAGGGGAACGATCATATGCGGGAAAACGACAATGTCGCGCAGGGGAAGTACCGGATAGGTACCACCAGATGCCGCAGACGTGATGTTCGTCATATCATTTCCTTTCATGGTCCCTTTCGGGACACTTTGCCGGACAGCTTGGGGCATCCGGCACATTCATTTCTCGAGACTGAAAATGGAGTTTCGAAACACCGATTTCAAGTCGCCGGAACAGACGATCCCGCTGAGCGGCAAGACCGTGAAATTCAACAAAACCCAGCGCCGGCTAGTACTCCCGACATTTCCGGTTATCCTTGAAGGTCAGGAACCGGGTCGCCGACGGGAATTCACATTTCCGTCATATCGCGCTGCAAATCAGTTGTAAGACTTTATCAGCAAAGCGCAATCCGCTCCAAACGCAAAATCGGGCTTCGCCAAGTTAGGCGCAAGTTTCACGCCCGGCCACAACAGAAAAGGCCCGCACGGGATGCGGGCCTTTTGATTTCATCAAAGTACCGGATCGGTCGATCAGGCCGAAACGTTGGTCTTTTCTTCCTGACGATCCGCATAGATGTAGAGCGGACGGGCGACGCCGCTGACGACGTCGTTGGAAATGACCACTTCGCGTACGCCTTCCAGCGTCGGCAGTTCGAACATGGTATCCAGCAGGATCTTCTCCATGATCGAGCGCAGGCCGCGGGCGCCGGTCTTGCGGGTGATCGCCTTGCGGGCGATTTCGCGCAGAGCGTCCTCGTGGAAGGTCAGTTCCACATCTTCCATCTCGAACAGGCGCTGATACTGCTTGACCAGCGCGTTCTTCGGCTCGGACAGGATCTGGATCAGCGCATCCTCGTCGAGGTCCTCCAGCGTCGCCAGAACCGGCAGACGGCCGATGAATTCCGGGATGAGACCGAACTTCACCAGGTCTTCGGGCTCCAGTTCGCGCAGAACCTCGCCAACGCGGCGATCGTCTTCCGCCTTGACGGTCGCACCAAAGCCGATCGAGGTCTTTTCACCACGGGCCGAGATGATCTTGTCGAGGCCGGCAAACGCGCCGCCGCAGATGAACAGGATGTTGGTCGTATCCACCTGCAGGAATTCCTGCTGCGGATGCTTGCGGCCGCCCTGCGGCGGAACGGAAGCGACCGTGCCTTCCATGATCTTCAGAAGCGCCTGCTGAACGCCCTCGCCCGACACGTCGCGCGTGATGGACGGGTTGTCCGACTTGCGGGAAATCTTGTCGACTTCGTCGATATAGACGATGCCGCGCTGGGCGCGTTCGACATTGTAATCCGCAGACTGCAACAGCTTCAGGATGATGTTTTCCACGTCCTCGCCGACATAACCGGCTTCGGTCAGCGTCGTTGCGTCCGCCATGGTGAAGGGAACGTCGATGATGCGGGCGAGCGTCTGGGCAAGATAGGTCTTGCCGCAACCCGTCGGACCGACGAGCATGATGTTCGACTTCGCAAGCTCGACATCGCCGTTCTTGGAGGCGTGCGCGAGGCGCTTGTAGTGGTTGTGAACGGCCACCGACAGGATTTTCTTCGCCTGCTTCTGGCCGATGACATATTCGTCGAGGATCTTGATGATGTCCTGCGGGGTGGGAACACCCTCGCGCGACTTCACCATCGACGTCTTGTTCTCCTCGCGGATGATGTCCATGCACAATTCGACGCATTCATCGCAGATGAATACCGTCGGTCCGGCAATGAGTTTCCGGACTTCGTGCTGGCTCTTGCCGCAGAATGAACAATAGAGTGTATTCTTAGAGTCGCCGCCGTTGCTGCCGCTGACTTTGCTCATATCTCTTTCCTTCCAGCACGCCGCAGGTCCGCCAAACGGATCGCGGTCAACTTACCGCCCGCCGATACGGCAGCCCTTGGGGTGCATCGCCGTATCCGCCTCGTTTCCCGGGGTACTAACCGGTATCAGATACATGAGCTGACAACCGGCTGCAACGAATTCCCCATCAAACCAAAGGCCACGTCATAAAAATTCAACATAGCCTTTATATATACTAATATCGCTTTCTGTTGCGGTTGAAAGCCCCGAAATTACTTTTGCGGGTTCAAACAAACGTCAAAAAGCGGCGCGCCTCAATTCGCGGCGGCGCCTTCGATTTCCTGGCGCGAGGTCAGGATCTTGTCGATCACGCCCCATTCCTTCGCCTCGTCTGCATCCATGAAATGGTCGCGATCAAGGGTTTTTTCAACCTCTTCGAGCGTGCGGCCAGTATGCTTCACGTAGACTTCATTCAGGCGACGCTTCATCTTGATGATGTCACGGGCGTGGCGCTCGATATCCGATGCCTGGCCCTGGAAACCGCCGGACGGCTGGTGAACCATGATGCGGGCGTTCGGGGTGGCGAAACGCATTCCCTTTTCACCGGCAGCCAGAAGCAGCGAGCCCATGGACGCGGCCTGACCGACGCAGAGCGTGGAAACCGCAGGGCGGATGAACTGCATCGTATCGTAGATCGCCATGCCGGCGGTCACGACGCCACCCGGCGAATTGATGTAGAGCGCGATTTCCTTCTTCGGGTTTTCAGCCTCGAGGAAAAGAAGCTGCGCGCAGACGAGCGACGCCATCTGGTCTTCCACCGGGCCGGTAAGGAAAATGATGCGTTCCTTGAGAAGACGGGAAAATATGTCGTAGGAGCGTTCGCCGCGATTGGTCTGCTCTACGACCATCGGCACCAGAGCCATGGCGGTATCAACTGGATTTTTCATGTCCGTCCTTTGTCAAACTCTGCCCTTCGCGGAAAACCGCTCCGGAATCACTTCTAACCTTCATACTCCCTACATAGAGTGTCCCTGCCCCGTACTTCAAGACACGAAGCCGCATATCCTTAACGGCTCAACAGCGTTTGCAGGCCGTCGAGGGCCGACTTGGCAAGGGTTTCGAACCGGGCGGGGCCGGCCGGGCCTCTTTCCCTCACCGCCACCATTTTTTTACTATGGCGCGCGGCGGGGGCAAAAATCGTCCGCCATACACAGATATAACTTCTCACCGGCAAGAACTCGTTAGTATTTGCTGCTGATACTGGCCAGCGAATTTCCGGTTCCCGTTGGGGAATGGGCCCATCCGGGCGAAATGGCAGCTCAACAATTCCAGCGGGCATAACGCACCTTGTGCGAGATGGCCCGCTTTTACCGCATGATGGCGCAGATAGGATTTTGCAATGCTGGATGCAAAGACGAGCACGCTACTGTGGGCGGCGGAAACGTTCACCCTTGCCGTGCTTTTGGGAACGCTGTGGCTGCACCGCCCTTCCCGCCGGCATAATCTCTATTTCGCCGCAGGTTTCCTCACCACAGGCATCGGCACTGTCATGGTGGCGTTTCGCGGCGATATTTCCAGTTTTCTGTCCATTCAGGTCGGCAATACGTTGGCGCTTTCCGCCTTTGGTTTCTGGCTGGCTGGCCTGCTCTGCTTCGAGCAGCGCAAACTCGGCGGCTGGGTTGCTATTCCGGCCCTGCTGTGGATCGCCGGAATGTTCGTGCCGCCCGTGCGCGAAGACATGGTCGCCCGCATCCTGCTTTATCATGCCAGCGCGGCCACGGGCTATTTCATGCTCGCGGGCGTGCTTCTGGCCAGCAGGGCGCGCGCATCTCGCAGCCGAAAGGTTCTGGCCACGATCCTGATCCTGCAGGCTTTTGCCGGAGCGATCGTCGCATCCATCGTCATCCCGGCCAATGCCGCAATCCCCAATGCCATTCCCATGACATCGGCGCTCTCCATTTCCGGCATGCTCGGCTTCACGGCGATCATCATGATCAGCGCCAAGATCATCATGGAAGACACGGAGATTCGTCTTCACCGGCTCGCCATGACCGATCATCTGACCGGCGTTCTCAACCGGCGCGGTCTGCTGGAGGAGTTCGAGCGCATCAAGAAAAGGTCGCCGGCCTCCAGCCGTTATGTGGCGTTGGTGCTGTTCGACATCGACCATTTCAAGAAGATCAACGACAGATACGGCCATCAGTCCGGGGATGCGGTCCTCGTGCATTTCTGCAATATCGCCCAGCGTGTGATCGGCGATCGCGGCCTTTTCGTCAGAATGGGAGGCGAGGAATTCGCGCTGGTCGCCGAAGTCGAAAGCCCTTCCAGCACAGCGACGCTTGCAGAAGCCATCCGCGGCAATCTACGCCTGTCGAAGATCAGTTCGCGTGGTGAAAGCATCGAGGTGACCACCAGCGTCGGCATCGCCGAAGCCATGATCAGGGATGCCGACCTCAACACAATGATGACGGAAGCCGACCGTGCGCTCTATGCTGCCAAGAAGGCCGGGCGCAACCGGACCGTCATCCACGTCAATTCGGCCAATGTCGTCGTGCCCGCCTCGGACCGCGACGAAAACCCGATGGACAACAATGCCGACCGCCAGGTTGCGGCGCTGAACCGGATATCCGCCATCGCCAGTCGATGACGATGTAACCATCCAGTGACAGACGGAGGGGAGTTCCCCTCCCTTCCCAAAGCGCCACGCGCGGAATAAACCATGGGCATGACAGCGACATTTCCCTTTCTCAAAATCGATCCCGCCACCCGCCGCGTTTCACTCGACGCCCGCGACCCGGCCTTCTACAACGATCCGAACCCGGTTTATGCCGCCCTGCATGGGCAATGTCCCACCTTTTACTGGGAGGAGCAGCGGCAATGGTTCTTCACCGGTTACGACCATGTCAGCGCACTTCTGCGCGACCGCCGCTTCGGACGGCAGATCCTGCATGTGGCTAGCCGCGAGGAAATCGGCCTGCCGCAACCGCTGGAACATGTGAAGCATTTCGACGCCGCCGAGCAGCATTCGCTTCTGGAGCTGGAGCCGCCGGAACACACGCGGCTGCGCACGCTCATCAACCGCGCCTTCGTCTCTCGGCATGTCGACAAGATGAAACCGGAAATCGAGGAACTCGCCAACCGCCTGATCGATGCCTTCGAGAGCAAGGGCGAAACCGAGCTGCTCTCCTCTTATGCCGATATCATCCCGGTGACGATGATCGCCCGCATGATCGGCATTCCCGAAGAGATGGGGCCGCAGCTTCTGAAATGGTCGCATGCCTATGTCGGCATGTACATGTTCAAGCGCACGCCCGAGGACGAGCTTCTGGCCGACAGGGCCGCGCATGAATTTTCAGAGTATGTGCGCAGCGTGATCGCCGAGCGGCGGGCGGAGCCGAAGGATGACCTGCTGAGCCACATGATCCATACGGAGCACAAGGGCCAGTACCTGACCGACGACGAGCTCATCTCCACCACCATCGTGCTGCTGAATGCCGGGCACGAGGCGACCGTGCACCAGATCGGCAATTCCGTGCGCATCATTCTGGAAAGCGGCATTTCTCCGGAGACCCTGTTCCACGACGAGGCCGCCACGGAACGCACGGTGGAAGAAACCCTGCGCATCTGCGCCCCGGTTCATATTTTCCAGCGCTGGGTTCTGGAACCGGTCGAAATCGACGGCGTCGCATTCAAGCGCGGCGACAAGGTCAGCCTCATCCTGGCAGCCGCCAATCTCGACCCGGCAAAATTTTCCGATCCGCTGACCTTCCGGCCGGACCGGAACGAAGGCGCCAACGTCTCTTTCGGCGCCGGCATCCATTTCTGCATCGGCGCACCGCTTGCACGGCTGGAGCTTAATCTCGCCTTGCCCCTGCTTTTCAAACGCCTGCCGGGCCTGAAGATTGCCGAGCCGCCCAAGGTCAAGGATGTCTATCATTTCCATGGCCTCGAGCGGCTCGATCTCAGCTGGTAAGGCAGAGGGAGGATTCGGCCTTAAATCTGGGCCAGACCGCCATCAACCGAGAGCTCGACGCCGGTGATATAGCTGGCCTTGGAAGATGCCAGAAACAACACCGCCTCGGCGATTTCGTCGGGGTCGGCCATACGGCCGATCGGTGCCGCATCCTTCAGATAGGCCTTGAAACCGGCGATCTTCTCATCGTCCATCTTCAGGCCATTTTCCATGATCGGCGTGCGGGTAACGCCCGGGCTCACCGTATTGACGCGGATTTCCCGCGCTTTCAGATCATTGGCAAAACTGCGGGCGAATGAGCGAACCGCCGCTTTCGAAGCATTGTAAGCGCTCAGCTTTTCCATACCCTTGTTGCCGACGATCGACCCCGTCAATACGATCGAACCGCCGTCCTTCAGCACCGGCAACAACGTCTGCACCGTGTAAAACACGCCCTTCACGTTGATGTCGAAAATCCGGTCGTAGAGCGCCTCATGGGTCGCACCAAGATCGTTGTTCTCGGCGATGCCGGCATTGGCGACCAGCACATCCACCTTTCGCCCGTCGGCTTCAATGCGAGCCTTGAGCTGTTCCAGATCCGAAAGCTTGGCAACATCGGAAACGAAGCCGATTGCCCCTTCCCCGAGCTTGGCGACGGCGGCGTCGAGATTGGCTGAATTGCGGCCCGTCACATAAACCGCAGAGGCGCCGCCCTCCAGAAACAACCTGGCGACTGAAAAGCCGATGCCTGTCGATCCGCCCGTGACGACGACCACCTGTCCGCTGAATAGTCCAGACATTGCAAACTCCATGAATATCGTAATTTCCGAATTACCATAATTCGGTATTTCGGTTTTATTGAAATATTGAAGCTTGTCAATCCATATGCTACAGGCGGTCCATGGTTCAGTTTTTTCATCCCGCTCGCGAGGACATATCGCTTACCGCCGTGCTGTCCGCCCTTGGCGAGCCCGCGCGCATGGGCATCATCCGCAAATTATGGGGGTCGGAGGCCGGGCAGAATTGCGGTGCGGCAGCGCCCTGTCAGGATATGCCGCGCTCCACCCTGTCCAGCCATATGCGAATCCTGCGTGAGGCAGGATTGATCCGCACCCATAAACAGGGCGTCGAAAATATCAGCGTTGTGCGCATTGAGGATATGGAAGCCCGCTTTCCCGGACTCCTTCCATCGATTCTCAAATTCGATGAGCAGTAAGCACCAAACCGCATCCGGCCTCAGAGCCGGATGACGTAGTCTTTGCGCGTCGTTTCCACGACCTCCCACGTGCCGGCAAAGCCCGGACGCAGGATAACGCGGTCACCGGGTTTCAGATCGCGTGGCGCACCGCCATCTTCGGTCAGGATGGAATGGCCTTCGAGAATGTTGAAATATTCCCACTCGTCATAAACAACCCGCCATTTGCCGGGGGTGGACTGCCAGATGCCGGCATAGATGCCGCCGGGAGCCTCCTCGATATTCCATGTGGTGAATCTCGGATCGCCGGAGATCAGCCTTTCCGGCGCAGGCGCGCCATGCTCCACCTCGGTAACATCATCAAAGGACAGAAAATTCGCCATGACATCCAGATCCATCAAATGTGGTTGGTAAAATAGCTTTGCTCATTTGTGAGCGCTTCGTCAAACGTCTTCAACTTCAAATACAACTTAAAATTGATTTCATGGGCAGCGAACGCTTGCTCGTTGCCCCGTTTCCCGTCGCGGCCTTGCAGCGGGAGAAGATGCGGTTCACTCCATCCTCGTCCAGCCAAAAACCAGCCAGGTATATTTCGACTTCTTGTCGGGTTCGGCGGTGTAGGTCATCTGTATATCGCCGTCCTTCGCATAAATATCGAGCCTGGGCGCCGTATCCAGCTTCAGCCAAAGCGAACTCTTGTTGAAAGACCATGTTCCGCACCAGACGCATGAACCCGCGGGATCACCGGCCTGATGGAAATTATAACGACCGTCCGCCGTGATCTCCAGATAGTCGAACGCCGAGTAAAATGTCGTTACCGTCTCCTGGAACAGTGTCGCATCCGCTTCCTGCTGCGAGGTGGGCGCGGTCTTCATATCGCGCGGCGGGCGGCTGGTCGCACCGCTGAGTTTCCACTTTCCGACAAAATCCTTCTGAGTCGGGAAATATTCCGCCTCCGCCTTTGCCGGCGAAACCGAAGCGACGACAGGTATATCAGCCATACCTGCGACCCCGATCGCAAGGAGAAGGGTGACGATGCGGAGCATTCCGGTTCGGTTTTTCATATGGCCTATCTTTCGCAATGGGAGTGCAAGGGCCTGTTCTAGGCAGATTCGATGCTTTGAGTAAGATGGTAACCGATGAACGGAAGCGGCGCGCCAATCGTCCATCAGGCTCACCAACTGCCTTCCGGCACTGACACCAAAGTTTTATCCACAAACCGAAGTGACAACCTCAGTTTCCCGCTGATTTCACCCGCGCAATGAACGGGAATATCACCGCAGGAAATTCGAAGGGGAGTCACGCGAGTACCAAACTCGCGTGACCAACCACGTCACAGCTTGGCAAGCGATTGTTCGAGATCGGCGATGATGTCCTTGACGTCCTCGATGCCGATCGACAGGCGAACCACATCCGGCCCTGCACCGGCGGCCGTCTGCTGTTCCGGTGTCAATTGCGCATGGGTGGTGGAGGCCGGGTGGATGACGAGGGAGCGCGTATCGCCGATATTGGCGAGATGGGAGAAGAGCTGCAGCCCTTCCACCAGCGCCTTGCCGGCCGCATAACCGCCCTTGACGCCGAAAGTGAAGACGGAGCCTGCGCCCTTTGGCGAATATCGCTGCTGGAGGGCGTAGTTGTCGCTGTCCTCCAGCCCGGCATAATGCACCCAGCTGACTTTGGGATGCGCCTTCAGCCATTTCGCGACGGCCAGCGCATTGTCGGAATGGCGCTGAACGCGCAGCGGCAGTGTCTCGATGCCCGTCAGGATGAGGAAGGCGTTGAAGGGCGAAATGGCCGGTCCGAGGTCACGCAATCCCAGAACGCGGCAAGCGATGGCGAAGGCGAAATTGCCGAAGGTCTGGTGCAGCACGACGCCGGAATACTCCGGCCGGGGCTGCGACAGCGCCGGATATCTATCCGTCGCCGACCAGTCGAAGGTCCCGCCGTCAACGATGATGCCGCCCATGGAATTGCCGTGCCCGCCAAGGAATTTCGTCAGCGAATGCAGCACGATGTCAGCGCCGTGTTCCAGCGGCCGCAGCAGATAGGGGCTCGCCATGGTGTTGTCGACGATCAGCGGCAGGCCGTGCCGGTGGGCGACATCGGCAATCGCGGCTATATCCACGAAAGTACCGCCGGGATTGGCAAGGCTTTCGATGAAGACGGCGCGTGTGCGGTCGTCGATCTGCGCCTCGAAGCTGGCCGGATCGGTGGCGTCAGCCCAGCGCACCTGCCAGTCGAAGCCCTTGAAGGCGTGACCAAACTGGTTGATCGAGCCGCCATAAAGCTGACGAGCGGCGACGAAATTGTCGCCGGGCTGCAGGAGCGTATGGAAGACCAGCAATTGCGCGGCATGGCCGGACGCCACGGCAAGCGCCGCCGTGCCGCCTTCCAGCGCCGCCACGCGCTCTTCCAGAACAGCCTGGGTGGGGTTCATGATTCGCGTGTAGATATTGCCGAACTCTTTCAATCCGAACAGGGCGGCGGCGTGATCGGCGTCGCGGAAAGCAAAGGCCGTCGTCTGATAAATGGGTGTCGCACGCGCGCCGGTGGTCGGATCAGGTTGTGCGCCCGCGTGGACGGCCAGCGTTGAAAACCCGGGATTGCTGCTCGGCATGATGTTTCCTCCAATGGAATTTTGAAGGGATCATAATGCCTTGCCGCCAAATGATAAGTCCGATCCGTACCAACTATCGCACAATATTGAGACGCGGATACTCAATTGCAGGGCAACGGTCCATCACAACCTCTATGCCATAGGCTTCCGCCTTGGCGGCGGCATTGTCATCGCGAACGGAAAGCTGGCCCCAGATCACCGATGGTCGCTCGGGCAGCAATATCGCCTCTTCGACGATTGCCGATAAATATTCCGGCGCGCGGAAAACATCGATCATGTCCACCGGCTCGGGAACATCGGCGAGCCTGGCGTAGACCTTCTGTCCCAATATCGCCTTGCCTGCCTGGCCGGGATTGACCGGAAACACGCGGTAACCCTTGGACAGCAGGAAGCGCATGACGCCGTGGCTCGGCCTGTCCGGGTTGGGCGAAGCGCCGAGCAGCGCGATGGTTTTGACGTCAGTCAGAATTTTTCTGAGGTAGTCGGGCTCGTAACTATCATGCTGCATGTCAACTTATCCCTCTTGGAACGTCACATGGTTTGAAGAATACCAATGCAGATGCGCCATTTGAAAGCTGCGCGAGCATAGCCTCGTCTGCATAATTCCACCGACGCATTCCTGACACTGCCGAATGCGCCTGCCCTTCCCATCTAGGAAGCTTCCCTGCTGTCTTGAACCCTTGCCCGGCCGAAAATCGCTGCCACGACAGACCTATCGTCGCGCAGTGGCACGTTTTCGTCCACGCAAAATGATTTCACCAAAATACCAGAATCCCGGTTCTATTGACTAATTTTGTCCAGTTTTCAAAATGGCGCAAACCGGCACAAAAGCGGCTCAAACAACATTAGCGTGCAAGTTATGCGCCCTTCGTCTCCTGTTTGTTTTCATTCCGTTCGCAGGTGAATTAGAGTTATCTAATTTTCAGAAAGTTATTCTGTAAATCAATCTACAAACAAACCTGCAACGTTACAGCAAGCCGTTCATAGCAGATATGAAATTTCTTTTCATGTACATCCCATCCAATTGATATACCTTCCGACCGAAGCGCCCAGCGGAGCTATTTGACAAAACAGGTAGTATTATGGGCCAAAACACGCTCCGAATCGAAACCACAAGCTGTGCGCCCAGCGCTCATGCCACCATCTGACGGATGAAATCCTGAGCAGAATACCATATCGCGCCGGAGCAAAATCATTCCGCGCGCGCCTGACATGCACAAAGCAAGAGTTTTACGCGTGTTGCAATATCAGCCGCAGTCACATGTCGTTTGTGGGTGGTTCCACCGGCGCAAAACGCTCACTCGAACAATTCGCAGGGGCGTGTCGCCCTCACCGAAAATCGATTCCGGTTTTCAGGCCGATGCTGTAGGTTGCCCAAAGTAGCCCGCGAGCGAGTCTCTATTGTGACATTTGACATTCTTCTTCTGGTGCTCCTGGGCGCGATGCTGCATGCCGGATGGAATGCGCTGGTCAAATCCGGATCCGACAAATCACTGGACGCCTCACTGATTGCGGCGGGAGCTGCGGCCTGTTCACTGCCGTTTCTGCCTTTCCTGCCCTTCCCCGCACCGGTCGCCATTCCCTTCCTGATCGCTTCGGCCGTTCTACAATTCGCCTATTTCCGCCTTGTCGCCGCCGCCTATACGATCGGCGATATCGGCCTTGTTTATCCCGTCATGCGCGGTGTGGCTCCCTTGATCGTCGCGGCGACGAGCAGCCTGTTCCTGAGCGAGGTTTTGAGCCCGCTGGCCCTTGCCGGGATCGCGATCATCTCCGGCGGCATCCTGACACTCGTATTCGAGGCAAGGCGTGGCGGCGGAAAGGCTATTCTAGTCGCGCTGCTCAACGCCTTCGTGATCGCGTCCTACACCTTCGTCGACGGCGTCGGCGCAAGACTTTCCGGCAACGCCATCTCCTATACGCTCTGGATGTCGCTTTTGCCGCCGGTGCTGCTTTTCGGTTTTGCCTTTTTCCAGCGCGGCGTCGGCCCTGTCGTCCAGCATGTCCGACGCAACTGGTGGCGCGGCCTGATCGGCGGCGGCGGCTCCATTCTGTCCTACGGACTTGCGCTTTACGCCATGACCAAGGCGCCCGTCGCCGTCGTCGCGGCGCTGCGGGAAACCTCCATTCTCTTCGCGTTGGTAATCTCCGTGGTGATCCTCAAAGAACGCGCCAGCATCTGGCGTTATCTTGCCGGAGGCATCATTGCAGCGGGCGTTCTGGTGATGCGACTGGGGTAAAACGGGTTTGTTTGGTGAGGTAAAATAATACCCCATTATCAAGTCATTGTTTTTACTATATTATTTTTACGACCTCCAAAATCCGTCATATTGACGCTTTCGCTCGCGCACCGTATAAGCGCGCCAGATCGGATTCCAGCCGGAATAGGGTCATTTGCGGTTGTCCTTGATGGCAACCAAACCAAGCAACAAGAAACGCCCGTATGCTCTTTCATGAAGAGGATGACGGGTCCACGTTAGAAAGTGAAATCTATGTCTACTTTCGTTCAGAAGCCCGCTGAGGTGGAGAAGAAGTGGGTCATCATCGACGCCGAAGGCCTCGTTGTTGGTCGCCTCGCCACCATCGTTGCAACCCGCCTGCGCGGCAAGCACAAGGCTACCTACACCCCCCACGTTGATGATGGCGACAACGTCATCGTTATCAACGCTGAAAAGGTTGCCTTCACCGGCAACAAGTACTCCGACAAGAAGTACTACTGGCACACCGGTCACCCGGGTGGCATCAAGGAGCGTACGGCTCGCCAGATCATCGAAGGCCGCTTCCCGGAGCGCGTCGTTGAAAAGGCCATCGAGCGCATGATCCCGCGCGGCCCGCTCGGCCGTCGCCAGATGAAGAACCTGCGCGTTTACGCCGGCTCGAACCATCCGCACGAAGCACAGCAGCCCACCGTTCTCGACGTGGCCGCGCTTAACAAGAAGAACGTAAGGAGCGCCTGATAATGGCCGATCTTTCCTCTCTGAAAGACCTCGCCCCGGCATCGGAAGCTTCGGCTCCCGTGCACGTCCGCAAGGTTGATACCCTCGGCCGCTCCTACGCGACCGGCAAGCGCAAGAACGCTGTAGCCCGCGTATGGGTGAAGGCCGGTTCTGGCAAGATCATCATCAACGGCCGCGATTTCACCACGTATTTCGCACGTCCGGTTCTGCAGATGATCCTCCAGCAGCCGCTGGTCGCAGCTGCCCGCTCCGGCCAGTTCGACATCATTGCAACGGTTGCAGGCGGCGGTCTTTCCGGCCAGGCCGGCGCCGTACGTCACGGTGTTTCCAAGGCGCTCACCTACTTCGAACCGGGCCTGCGCTCCGTTCTGAAGAAGGGTGGCTTCCTGACCCGCGACAGCCGCGTTGTCGAGCGTAAGAAGTACGGTAAGGCCAAGGCCCGCCGTTCGTTCCAGTTCTCCAAGCGCTAATCGCTTCTCGGAACGGTTCGCTCAGAACTTCGAAAGGCGGGGCTTTGGCTCCGCCTTTTTTCATGTCTGCTCCCTTGTTTTTTCGGCGCGAAGACAGCACCTTCAGCGCAAAACGCGATGGGGTGACATATGCCGGCCAAAACAATCGACCATGCCATTACCGCCACGACGCTGACATCTGCCGCCACCGACCCGACCCATGCGGGTGTCCTCTCCTTCATGCGGCGCAAATACACCAAGAACCTCAAGGGCGTATCGACTGCCATCTGGGGCATTCCCTTCGATGCAGCAACCTCCAACCGGCCGGGCGCGCGCTTCGGGCCGCAGGCGATCCGCCGGGCTTCGGCGATTTTCGACAACGACCCGCAATATCCCTTCGCGCACGATCTCTTCGCCCATATGCCCACCATCGATTACGGCGACTGTCTGCTCGACTATGGCAACCACTGGAAAACGCCTGACACGATCGAAAAGGAAGCGCGCCGGATCATCTCCAAGACGGATTATCTGCTGACGCTCGGCGGCGATCATTTCATTACCTGGCCGCTCCTGAAGGCGCATGTCGCCAAACACGGGCCGCTGGCGCTGGTGCAGTTCGATGCGCATCAGGACACCTGGTTCGATGACGGCAAGCGCATCGACCACGGCTCCTTCGTGGCGCGCGCCGTGCGCGATGGCCTGATCGATCCCGACCGTTCGATCCAGATCGGCATCCGCACCCATGCGCCTGACGATTTTGGCATTCGCATTCTCCATGGGTACGAGGTGGAGGAAATGCGGGCGAGCGATATCGCCTCGCTGATCGTCAAGCACACGGCCGGCATGCCCACCTATCTGACCTTCGATATCGATTGCCTCGATCCAGCCTTTGCGCCGGGAACCGGCACGCCTGTCGCCGGCGGGCCGACCAGTGCGAAAATTCTCTCCGTTCTGCGCGGGCTTGGCCAGCTGGATATTCGCGGTTCCGATGTCGTGGAAGTCGCCCCCGCTTACGACCACGCTGATATTACCGCCATTGCCGGAGCCACCGTTGCAATGTATATGCTTGGCCTGCGTGCCGAACGGCTGGCGAAGGCTGGCTGACAAAGAAAACGGCGCTTACCGAACTGATTCCGAATACCCTCGCAACCCTTTGAAAAGTCAGGACAAGGACATGACAGCGAAGATCTTCATCGATGGCGAACACGGCACCACGGGTCTGCAGATCCGCACGCGCCTTGCCGGTCGCCGCGATATCGAGCTGCTGTCCATACCCGAAGCCGAGCGCCGCAATGCGGCGATGCGCGAGGACATGCTCAACAACGCCGACATTTCGATCCTCTGCCTGCCCGACGATGCCTCGAAAGAAGCCGTCTCCATGGTGGCCGGCAACAATAATGTCCGTATCATCGATACCTCGACCGCCTATCGCGTCCATCAGGACTGGGCTTATGGCTTTGCCGAAATGGATAAGGAACAGGGCGAAAAGGTTCGTTCCGCCCGCCTCGTCGCCAATCCGGGCTGCTACCCGACCGGCGCGATCGCCCTTCTGCGCCCGCTGCGCGCCGCAGGCCTCCTGCCGGACGGTTATCCGGTCAGCGTCAATGCGGTTTCCGGCTACACCGGCGGCGGCAAGCAGATGATCGCACAGATGGAAGACCAGAGCCGCGATGACTCAATCAGCGCCAATAATTTCCTTTATGGCCTGACGCTCAAGCACAAGCATGTGCCGGAGATGACCATTCACGGTCAGCTCGACCGTGCACCGCTGTTTTCGCCCTCCGTCGGTCGTTTCCCGCAGGGCATGATCGTGCAGGTGCCGCTGTTTGCCGCTGACCTGAAGGAAGGCGCGACCATCGAAACGATCCATGCGGCGCTGAGCGCCCACTACGCGGGACAGGACATCGTCAGCGTCGTGCCGCTGGCCGAAAGCAAGGGCCTCGCGCGCATTGACGCCGAAGAACTGGCGGGCAAGGACACGATGAAGCTCTTCGTTTTCGGCACGCCGGGCGGCGAGCATATCAATCTCGTCGCGCTGCTCGACAATCTCGGAAAGGGTGCGTCTGGCGCGGCCGTCCAGAACATGGAACTGATGCTTTCCGCATGAGACTTGCATGAACAGCACCACGCCATCTTTTCCGGCCTCGTGGAATATCGAGGCCGCAAAACGCATCGCCGATACACCAGCCGGCATCGTTTACGAACTGACGCGCAAGGACGGTTCCCTTGCCGTTGCCAAGGTCCTGAAAAAGAAAGTGCTGAAAGACAGCCTTCGCGGTGCGGATTTCATCGCATGGCGCGCAGGTGTCGGCTGCGTGGAGCTGCTCGACCGCTCGGACGACATTCTGCTGATGGAGCATGCCGGAACCGAGACGCTGCGCGACGTGCTGTTCCGCGACGGTGACGACGATGCCACCACGGAAATCGCCGCTAACGTTCTGCTGGAATATCATCAGCCATCGCAGCAGACGCCGCCCTCAAGCCTGCTGACGCTGCCGCTCTATTTCGAAAGCCTGTTCCGCAAGGCCGAACAGGGCCGCACTGACGGCGTGGAAAGCCCCTATATCGAGGCGGCCACGCTTGCGCAGGAACTGATCGGCAAGCAGCGGGATATCAAGCCGCTGCACGGCGATCTGCACCATGAGAACATCATGCGCAGCGAACGCGGCTGGATCATCATCGACCCGTCAGGCCTGATCGGCGATGCGGCATTCGACGTCGCCAACATGTTCTCCAATCCGCTGGACCGTTTCGACCTCACCCGTAGCGAGGCGCGCATCGCCTCCATGGCGGCGATTTTCGCGAAGACGCTGCAACGGGATGAACGGCTGTTGCTGCAATATGCCTTCGCCTATGGCTGCCTTTCGGCCACGTGGCACGAAGAGGACGATAATGCGGAAGAGCGCGACAACGAACTCGCCGTCGCGGCAACCATCAAGGCCGTCCTGAAACAGTTCTGAGCAGGCTCAGAGTTTGTCAGGGAAAAGTGGAACCCGGTTTTCCCGAAAAGACAAACGAAAACAAAAGAATCTAGAGTATGCAGGTTCAGAATGAACCTGCATACTCTAGTCCCTGATTTCGACCGAAACCGGCGCAGGATATTCGCCGATGAACCCGCGCCAGTGGGCGACGGAAAAACCAAGCACGATCAGCGCCATGCCCTGATGGGCAAGCGCAACATGAATATCCACATGCATCAAAAGCGTGGTGATGCCGAGCGCCGCCTGAATGGAAACCAGCACGAAGAACAGTACGGCGCGGCGGGCGTGTGGCGTATTCGGCAGCGCGCGCGCCATCGACACCATATGCCACAGCGTGGCGGCAAACAGCGTATAGGCGCCGAGGCGGTGGATGAACTGCACCGTCTTGGGGTTTTCGAAGAGGTTGATCCACCAGGGCTGTTGCAGGAAGAGATCGCCCGGCACCAGCGAGCCGTCCATCAGCGGCCAGGTATTATAGGAAAGGCCGGCATTCAGCCCCGCAACCAATGCGCCGAGATAGATCTGGAACAGACAGAGCACCGTCAGCAACGCAGCAAAGCCCCTGCCCGTCTTTTCGTCGGCGGCGTCGGGCGAATGATGCGACAGGCCGCGCAATATCCACATGCAGCCCGCGAAGATGAGGCAGGCGATGGTCAGATGCGTGGCAAGGCGATATTGCGAGACATCCGTGCGGTTGACGAGGCCTGACGATACCATCCACCAGCCGATGAAGCCCTGAAAGCCGCCAAGCGCCAGAAGGCCGACCAGCGGCAGGCGCAGACGCTTTTCGATGCGGCCGGTCAGCCAGAAGAAGGCGAGCGGCAGTGCGAAGATGATGCCGATGGTGCGGGCAAGCAGGCGATGCGCCCATTCCCACCAGAAAATCGTCTTGAACTCGTCAAGCGACATGCCCTTGTTGATTTCCTGATATTGGGGAATGCGCTTGTAGAGCTGGAACTCTTCTTCCCATTCAGCAACGGAAAGCGGCGGGATGGCGCCATGGATCGGCTTCCATTCGGTAATCGACAGGCCGGATTCGGTAAGCCGCGTGGCGCCGCCGACGAGGACCAGACAGACGAGCGTGAAAAGCACGACGCGCAGCCAGATGCGCAGCAGGCGGCGGTCCTTCTCCTGTTTCTGCAGGGCAGCCTCCACCACCATTTCCGCAGAACCATTTGCCATCGTCATGCCGCTCGAACGCATCTTTCAGGTCTCCCTCATACAGTCATGTTGATTAGCCCCAACCGGCACCACAAAACAAGACCTCAGGGTTTGCGGCATGCGGTCGCGGCGGTATAGTCGCAACAGCTGTTCAATCACGGAAGATTTCATGCATCCTCGCCTCAGATCGCTCATCGGCACCGTCGTCATCATCTGCCTCGTCGTCGTTTACGCCGTGGTGGCGACGGCCATTGCATCGGCGACTCTGGCGCAATCGCCCTGGTGGGTGCATCTCGCTTATTTCGTGTTCACCGGAATTTTGTGGATTTTGCCGGCGATGCTGATCATCAAATGGATGGCCGGACCTAAAAAACAGGGCTGAGCGCCAGCCGTTGTATAACATCCACAGGTCGCAATATTATAAACCGATTGTTTGCCGCTGAACGATATAGTCCGACCGAAACAACCGGAGAGAGTGGATGGCGGCTGAGGAGCCGGTCTTTATCAGCGACAAGCAAGCGCCGACCGCCGTGCAAAACGAGCGGCGGAGTGCTGATCGTCTGTTGATCGATCTCGTCGATGACGCCGCAACCATCCGCTCCGACTGGGAGCAGCTGGAAGGCGACCCGCTCAATTCGCTGCATCAGGGTTTTGGCTGGTGCTCCATCTGGGCGCAAACGCAGGACAGCGCGCTCCTGACACTTCGCGGCCGGCAGGGCGGCAAGACGATCTTCCTGCTTCCGCTCGAAATCGTGCTGGAAGGCGGCATCCGCAAGGCACGTTTTCCCGGCGGCCGTTTCAACAATATCAATACGGGGCTTTTCGACCCCGCCTTTGCCGAACAGGCCGGACAGGAAATCGCGGCGGCAATTGCCCGCGAGGCGCGGAAGCTGCTGCATGGTCGGGCCGATATTCTGGCTTTGCAGAACATACCGCTGACGTGGCGCGGCAGGACCAATCCCCTCTCGCATCTTGCTTCCGTCGAAAACCAGAATCCGGCCTTCCAGCTTCCCCTGCTCGAGAGCTTCGAGGCCACGCTTCGGCAGGTCAATGCCAAGAGGCGACGGAAGAAATTCCGCATCCAGAGCCGAAGGGCCGAGGAAATGGGCGGTTACAGCCATGTGATCGCGCGTTCGCCACAGGAAAGATGCGAATTGTTGCAGGCGTTTTTCCGCCAGAAGGCCGCCCGTTTCGCCTCGCAGGGCATTCCGGATGTCTTTCGCAATCAATCGGTGAAGGATTTCTTCTACGATCTCGCCAATTTTCCCGAGACGGGCACAGGCAGCCTGCTGGAACTGCATGCCATTCGCCTGCATGGGGAAAACGAGGGCGTCATTGCCGCGATAGCCGGCCTTTCGCGCAAGCAGGATCACATCATCTGCCAGTTCGGCTCGATTGACGAGTCCGTTTCGGAACTCAGCCCCGGCGAATTGCTGTTCTGGCTGATGATCGAAAGGGCGTGTCGCGAGAAGGCGGCGATCTTCGATTTCGGCGTCGGCGACCAGCTCTATAAGCGCAGCTGGTGCCCGCTTTTTACCGTGCAGCACGATATATTCCTACCGGTGACATTGAAGGGTCGCGCAGCGGCCTCGGTCTATGTCGCCATTGCCCGGACGAAGAGCCTGATCAAATCCAATCCGGCGCTTTATGCGTTGATTCAGCGTTTTCGTGCCGGACGGCCGAAGACGGACATCGCTGCCGACTGAGCGCAGATCACGCCGCGCTCAGACGGTCCGGCTTGCGCATACCGGTCATCGGCAATGCCTGTTCATAGCCTTGGGCAACCAGTTCACCGAGCGTCTTTTCCAGCAATTCGCTATCCTTGCCGGGCACCGAGACGATGATTTCCGCCGGCAGGTTGCGCAGCATTTTCCCAAGGCTCGAAATCTGCACCGCGCCGCATTCGACGAGAACCGTATCATAGGCGTCGGAGAGCGCGCCGAGGATCATCGTCAGGCGATCTATCGCGCGCATGGCCTCGCGCGGCTGCGCATTGCCGCGCGGCACGATATGGGCGTCGGACAGGCGGTCACTGTGAATGGTTTCACCGAAGGCGGCCGCACCCGCCAGAAGGTCCATGACACCGGGAAGCCCGGCTTCCGGCGCCATCAGCCGCGTCGGACAGGCAGACGCCGTCATGTCAACGAGAACGACCGAACGGCCCATCTCGGACAAAGCGCGCGCCAGCATGACGGTCGTTGTCGAACCGCTATCACCGGCTGGAGATACAATGGCGGCAACCGGTTTGGCAAGACGGCTGGCCAGGAAACCTGCGACAGCATCGATCGAGAAATCGTCAGAAGTGTCGACGTCCTCTTCCACTGCCTCTTCCTTCGCAGCCGCGACAGCTTCCACCGGCGGGGCCAGCGTGGCGGTAGCGGCTACAGCCGGCAGGTGCCGTTGCTCCTTTTCGGCAGCGGGCTGGTATGCCGCAACCGGCATGGCCCGCGCAGCAGACGGTATGCTCTCATGATGCACGGCAACAGGCTGTTCCGGCATATCCGTTGCCTTGTCCGGATCGGCTGGAGCACGCGAAGGGGAAGGCGGATCGGAGAGCGGCGGAACCTGCTTCCGGCCCATCGGCTTCAAGGCCCGGCCGGTGAAAAGCTCCACCAGCATGACCACGATGCAGGACAGCAGAAAGGCCGCCAGAGTAACGACGATGGTAATGGCGCCGGTCTTCGGGAAATAGGGTTCGCGCGGCTCCACCGCCGTCGAAATGACACGAGCATCGGCCGGCGTGGAATCCACCGAGCCGGCGCGCGACGTCGCTTCCCGATAACGAGCAAGATAGGTTTCCAGAAGTTGCCTCTGCGCCGAAGCTTCCCGCTCCAGATCGTTGAGGCCGACCTGCTGTTCACCCGCACGCACGCTTTCCGATTTCAGCATGTTCAGTTGCTGGATCAGCTGCCGTTCCCGCAGACGCGAAACATTGGCCTCGTTTTCGAGACTTGCCAGCACCTTGCGGGTTTCCTCCTGAATCTGCCGCTGTATGCCGTCGAGCTGGTTGCGCAGCGCCCGGATGCGCGGATGGCCTTCCAGCATTGAAGACGAGAGATCGGAAATCTGGCTGCGGATCGTGGTTTCGTTTTCCTTCAGCCTCTGGATCGTCGGGGAACCGACGACATCGGGGAAAGTATCAAGCGGACGGCCGGTAGCAAGCGCGTTGCGCACGCCTTCCGCCCGCGCCTCCGCATTGGCGCGCTCTCCGCGGATACGGCCAAGTTCGGTGGAGATATCGCTGAGCTGGCGGGTGGCGAGGGTTTCGCCCTGCCCCGCCGAGAGAAGATCGGACGAAGCGCGGTAATCTGCGACCTTCCTGTCGGCGTCGCGCACCTTTTCGCGCAGACTGGCGATTTCCGGTTCCAGCCAGCGCGCCGCTTCCGTGCTTGTATCCAGTTTCGCGCCGCTCTGCAGGGCGATATAGGCCTTCATCATCTCATTGGGGATGGCGGCGGCAAGCTTGGGGTCCTGCGAGGAGAACTCGACGGTGATGACGCGCGAGCTTTCGACCTGATAGACCTGCAGCTTCTCCCGGAAGGCCTTCAGCACCCGTTCTTCGGGCAGCACCTGAAGCGGGTCCTTCTTGACGCCGACGGCGACCAGCAGCTGCGAAATGAGCGAAGGATGGGCTTCAGGATCGAATTCATCCAGCTCGTAGAGCTTCATGTCTTTGGCGACCTGCTTGATGAGATCGACCGACTGCAGGATCTGCACCTGGCTGGAAACGGTCAATTCATCGAGCACGGGCTCGGCGGGCGCATTGGACTGCTGCGAAGCGCCGAAGGAGGCGGTGCGGGATTCGATGAGCACGCGCGCCTCGCCCTTGTAGGCAGGCGACATCATGCTTGATATCACGAAGGCGGAGCCTCCGGCCAGAAGCGTGATCGCCGCGATCCGTCCCTTGCGCTGCCATATGGCTGCGACAAGCTGCGCAAGATCGATATCCACATCCCTGTCGTCAATGCGATCGCCGTTCATGCAGGCTCCGTAACCGAGACAAACCTCGGGCGCTCAAATATAGATGGCCAATTTTCGCGAAGCTTAAGTCTTGCCGGTAACACAACAGTTAATCCCGGAGAATCCGACGAAATAAAGCTGATATTACCATCGCTCGCCCGGGTTGTTTACCGCACATTAACCCTAACAGAACGATAAGAATGATCAAAGATCGACTCGGAGCCAGATCAGATGCCGCTCGCCGGATCACGACATGTCACCGCACTGACGCTTGCCGTTCTGACGGCCCTTTCCGGCTGCGCGGCATATCAACCCGCGCCGAGGTCCTTCAATGAGGCTGCCCTGCAACCCTATCATGTCGATAGCGGCGACAGGCTGCGCATCAACGTGTTCGAGCAGGCCGGACTGACCAATACCTATACGGTCGATCAGGCCGGCTATGTCGCCTTCCCGCTCGTCGGCCAGGTTCCTGCCCGCGGCAAGACGCTGCCGCAGCTCGAAGCGGCCATTGCCGCCAAGCTGCGCCAGGGCTATCTGCGCGATCCCGATGTGACGATCGAGATCGACCGTTATCGTCCGGTCTTCATCATGGGCGAAGTTGGCCGTCCCGGCCAATATTCCTATGTGCCTGGTATGACGGTCCAGAACGCCATCGCCATTGCCGGCGGCTTCACCCCGCGCGCCAACCAGGCCGATGTCGACATCACCCGCAAGATCAATGCCGAGGTGATGACCGGCCGGATCGGGATTACCGCCCCCATTCTGGCGGGTGACACCGTCTATGTACGCGAACGCTTCTTCTGAAAACGGAGCGGCGAACGTGTCGGATGACGGCCCACCCCTGCGCATCATTCACTGCTTCCGCTCCCCGGTGGGCGGCGTTTTCCGCCATGTACGTGATCTTATCGAGGAACATGTCAAACAGGGCCACAAGGTTGGCATCGTCTGCGACAGTTCCACCGGCGGTGCGCATGAGGAACGGCTTTTCGCACAGATCACCCCGATGCTGGAACTTGGCCTCACCCGCCTGCCCATCCGGCGGTCCATCAGCCCCGGCGACCTCATGGCGCTGTGGAAATCCTACAAGCACATCAAAAGTTTGCGGCCGGACATTCTGCACGGGCACAGCGCCAAGGGTGGCGCTCTTGCCCGGCTGATCGGCTCACTCCTGCGGGCGAACAGGTATCGCGTAGCCCGCCTCTATTCCCCGCATGGCGGCAGCCTGCATTATGCCAGAAACAGCCTGAAGGGGCAGCTCTTCCTGCGGCTGGAGCGGTTTCAGGAGCATTTCACCGATGCGCTCTGTTTCGTCTGCAATTTCGAGCAGACGACTTACGAAGCCAAGGTCGGCAAGCCGCGCACCCACACCGCGATGATTTATAACGGCGTGCAGGAAAGCGAGTTCGAAACCGTCCCCGCCCGCGATGATACGGCCCGTTTCCTCTACATCGGCATGCTCCGTGATCTCAAGGGACCGGATGTCTTCATCAGGGCATTCGCGAAAATGGAACGCAGCCTCGGCCAGCCCATGTCCGGCGTGATCGTCGGCGATGGACCGGACAGGGACAAATATGCCGCGATGATCGACAAGGCCGGGCTTTCCCGGCGGATTTCCATGCATGCGGCCATGCCCGCCAGACAGGCTTTCGAACTGGCGACGACGGTGGTGGTGCCTTCGCGCGCCGAAGCCATGCCCTATATCGTGCTGGAAGCGCTTGCGGCGGGAAAGACGGTCATTGCCTCGCATGTCGGCGGCATTCCCGAAATCCTCGGAGAAGACAGCGAGGCGCTCGTCCCGGCGGGCGATGCCGATGCGCTGGCGCGGATCATGGTCAAGGATGCCGAGGATGCCGACTGGGCGCAGCGGGTCATGCCGCACCCCGACAGCTTCAAGGCGAAATTTTCAACCCCTGTTATGGCCGATGAGATGATGAAGCTCTATCGCGACCTGCTGACGAGCTAAAGTTATTTAAAAACACGATTTTTAATTGTATATTCCAGCCGTCCTGTAGAAACTGATCATAAACGTTTCTTAGCATGTTTCGGCTAGTTTTCTGCTCGTAGAGCGCGGCCATCCACCCGGATGCACAAAGGGCGCTCTACCACTTTGAGGTTGCGTATCGTTCCGGTTGAAAATCTGTGCGGTTTTCAGGTCGATGCGCTGGAGGGTGCGGACCAAAGCAATGACCAAGACTGACAAGGACAGACTGCAATTCGATCTGGCGTCATTGCGCAAGAAAATCTCCGAGCGTCAAACCGGAGAATCCTCCGCATCCGAACCCGTCGTTCTCAATCCGCTTGCTCGGCAGATCGCCAACCAGCTTCGCGCCGGCAATCATTCGCCCAATATGGTGATCGGGCAATTGCGGCTTCTCGAATTTACGATGCTCGTGGTCATCGCCGCCATCGTCAACGGCATCGCGGCCGATCGCGGTCTCGAAACATTTCTGGCGGTTTTCGGCGGCGGCGTGCTGGGGGCGGCGCTCTGCGTCTTTCTTCTGCAGGCGGGTGATTGTTATCAGCTTCCGACACTGCGCACGCCGCTGAAGATGTTCGCCCGCATTCAGGGCGCCGTCTGTCTCTCCTTCGTGGGAATTGGCTGTTTCCTTCTCCTCTTCTTTCCCGATGCGCTGCACTCCTGGCAAGCCTTCGGCATCTGGTACGCAACGGGTGCGATCGCGATCTTCGCCGGTCGACTGATCCTCGGTTTTGCCATTCGCCACTGGGGCCGCAACGGCGTCATGGAGCGCCGCGCCGTCATCGTCGGCGGTGGCGATACCGCTAAGGACCTTATCCGCTCGCTGGAGCAGCAATCCGATAACGATATCCGCATCTGCGGTATCTTTGACGACCGGAAAAGCGCCCGCTCTCCCGAAGTTGTCGCCGGTTATCCCAAACTTGGCACCTTTGCTGAACTGGTGGAGTTTGCCCGTCTGACGAAGCTTGACATGCTGATCATCGCCCTGCCGCTCAGTGCCGAGGCGCGCATTCTCCAGCTCCTGCACAAGCTCTGGATACTGCCAGTCGATATCCGCATCGCGGCGCATGCCAATAAATTGCGTTTCCGTCCCCGCGCCTATTCCCATGTGGGCAAGGTGCCGATGCTCGATGTGTTCGACAAGCCGATCCGTGACTGGGATTCGGTGGCGAAACGGGTGTTCGACATTACTTTCAGCCTCATCGGTATCGCCATTTTGTGGCCGGTGATGCTGGGGGCGGGAATTGCGGTGAAAACGACCTCGAAAGGCCCTGTTCTCTTCAAGCAGAAGCGCCACGGCTTCAACAATGAAACGATCAATGTCTGGAAGTTCCGTTCCATGTATACGGAACTCAGCGATCCGACCGCCAAAAAAGCCGTGACGAAGAACGACCCCCGCGTCACACCGGTCGGCCGCTTCCTGCGCAAATCCTCGATGGACGAGCTGCCGCAGCTCTTCAACGTTCTCTATGGCGATCTTTCGCTCGTTGGGCCGCGCCCGCACGCCGTTCATGCCCAGACGGGCGATCTGAAATATACCGAGGTGGTGGAGCATTATTTCGCGCGCCACAAGGTGAAGCCCGGCGTTACCGGCTGGGCGCAGATCAACGGCTGGCGCGGCGAGATCGACCACGGCGACAAGATCAAGTTCCGCACCGAATATGATCTCTATTACATCGAGAACTGGTCACTGTTCCTCGATCTGAAGATCCTGTTCCTCACGCCGATACGGCTGCTCAAATCGGAAAACGCCTATTGACCCACACCGGTTACCAGCACGCGGCGAATTTCGACGCACCGTTGGCCACCATGCGGCTCATCGGATCGTTCTTCATCGCCTTCGGCGTGTTCCTTTCCGGCTTCGTCATCTCCGAACCGGCCCCTTATGAATTGATGATGGTGGGACAGGTGGCCGTGTGGTTCCTGCTTGGCCTTCGCCTTTCGCGCACCGTCGTCCTGCTTCTGTGCCTGCTGCTTGCCTTTAATGTCGGCGGTTATCTTTCGCTCACCACCATGGCCGATCTGGATGAGGGACCGCTCTATCTCGCCGTCTCGACCTTCCTGGCGCTGACCTCGGTTTTTTATGCGGCGATCGTGGAGGACAAGTACCAGCGGCTGCTTTTGATTTTCCGAGCCTGGCTTACGGCAGCGCTGATCACAGCGCTGCTCGGCATCATCGGATATTTCCACGCCATCCCGGGTTTTGAGGTCTTCACTCTTTACGACCGCGCAAAAGGCGCTTTTCAGGACCCGAACGTCTTCGGTCCCTTTCTGGTGACACCGTCGCTTTACCTGATCTACGGCCTTCTCACCGGCAAGGCGATGCATGCGCCCTGGCGGATCGCCGGGCTGCTCATCCTGTCGCTTGGCGTGTTCCTGTCGTTCTCGCGCGCGGCCTGGGGCCTGTTTCTGTTCGCCACCATCCTCCTCGTCTTCGTCATGCTGCTGAAGGAACGGACGGCTGCGTTTCGTCTGAAAATCCTCGTGCTGTTTCTCGTCGCCGCCGGGCTGATGGTTGCGGCGGTCATCATCGCGCTGCAGTTCAAGCAGGTGGCGGATCTATTCTCCAGCCGCGCTTCGGCGGTGCAATCTTATGATGGCGGCCATCTCGGGCGTTTTGCACGCCACTATCTCGGCTTCCTGCTCGCCATGGAACACCCGCTCGGCATCGGCCCCATGGTGTTCGACAATATCTTCCCCGCCGCCGAACATAATATCTGGCTGAAGAGCCTGACCACGCATGGCTGGTTCGGTTTCGTCATCTATCTGGTCCTGATCTGCTGGACCATTGCCGCAGGTTTCAGGCATCTGCTGCGGCCACGCCCGTGGCAGCCGTTCCTGATCATTTCCTGGGTGACCTTCGTCGGACACGTAATGATCGGCGCCGTCATTGATACCGACCACTGGCGGCATTTCTTCCTGCTGCTGGGCATATTGTGGGGATGCATGGCGCTTGAGAAGCGCGAAAGCCTGCGCCGCCGCGCGCGGGCCGCCTAAAACGCTTCACCTTACGGAACCTTACGCCATTTCATGCGTTTAGCCCCCGATTCTGACTGTCAAACGGGGAGACATCTTATGACGCAGACCAATAATCTCTATCTCATCATCGGCGCACTCCTGGTGGTCCTTGTTGGCCTTGGGGCTTATGTCTGGCACGAGGAAAGCAAGCCGAAGGGGATCGAGATGAATATCGGCCCGAACGGCGTTTCCGTTCAGGAGAATTGATCCGCAAGCGTCGCGCAAAGTCCGGCCATTAAGACCGGGTGCATCCCACGCCGAACACGGCCGGGATGTACCCGGTCTTCTTATGAGAGAGGACGAAAGGCGGGATCGATGCCCGCTGCGCCGGTTCGGTACGAATGATCCGTATCGCCCGATCAAGGAAACAGCTAGCGCAATGGTCTCCTCCATCGACCTGTCCACACGCCTCACCGCCACCAGGCTCGCCCTCAAGGCCATCAAGGAGCAGGAAGACAATTCCCCTGCCACATCCTCCTCGACGCGGGCGGCTCTCATCGATTCCTACGGGCTCGACACCTCATCTTCTTCCACCAATACGCGCCTCACCCAGCTTCTGGCGCAATATTCCCAGACCTCGAGCGAAGACACGCAGACCGACGATACCGATACGCAGCTTTCTTCCGGCGATATTAGCAAGGCCGATTTCATGAAGGAGCTGAAGGAGATGCTGGAAGAACTGACCAGGGACCCGGACAAGGCTTCGCAGGCCAAGGCCATGCTGGAGGCTTTGACAACAGGCACGCTGACGGCCTCCGATCCCGCCGAGGGCGCCCAAATCAAGGCGTGGGACGTGGCCTCCGATACAAAAACCACCTCCAAGCCGACGACGGAGATCACCACGACGGGATGGAGCGACTTTCTGAAAGACCATCTCAAACGCGACGGCTCGGCTTATGCCAGAAGCGAGACCGGCGCCTATGTCGACACTGTTTCCGGCGACAACGCGTTTTTCGGCAGCGTCGGCAGCCGTTATTATTATCTCACCTGGCCACAGGCGAAAAACGGCACCCTGACCGTATAAAGCCAGATTTCCCGAGGACTGAACGGATCGCTGCGACATGGAACATGCCGCAGCGTCGCTTTTTCGTCTGCTCAGACGGCAGGCGCGGTGGCCGGTTCGGTTCCACCAGAGAGCGCCTTTTGCAGCTGCGCTTCCTGCGCCGGCGACAGCGAGGTCTTGATGACCCGCCCGCGCAGGCCTTCGAATTCTGCCAGCACCTTTTCCGGCTGCACCTTGCGGATCAGCACGAATAGCGCCGAAGAACCATTGGGAATGGTCTCGCCGAGTGATTTGATGAAATCATCGTCGATACCGAAATCCGTCAGCGAACCCGCAAGGGCGCCCGTGCCGGCACCAATCGCGCCGCCGATGGCAAATCCCGCCAGCGGATTGAGGAACAGCAGGCCGACAAGGCCGCCCCACAGACCGCCAGACAGGAAACCGGAGCTTGCGCCGATTGCCGTCAGATTGACGCTCTGCTTCAGATGCACCTTGCCGTCTTCATCGCGAACGACGACCACGGCATCTTCCAGATCAACCAGATATTCCTTTTTCAGGCCTGCAAGCTTCAGAAGCACCCTGTCGGCCACTTCCGTTCCGTCAAAACCAACAACGACGAGTTCGGACATAGTTCGTCTCCCTGAGTTTCAATTCCGCTGCGATTGAACGCCGAAGAACGCAGCTTGTTCCGGCAATGATGGAAAGAGGATGTGTCACGCGTTTGACGGTCGCCCATGCCGGAAAGCATCACCCTGCCCCGGCCCCTTCCTGCCGTCCACACCCTTTGTTCCTTTTTTTATGAAAAGACCATTTTCCGCTTGCACCCTAACAGGCTTATATATAAACGGCTTTCAGGTTCGGAGCGTAGCGCAGCCCGGTAGCGCACTTGACTGGGGGTCAAGGGGTCGTGGGTTCGAATCCCGCCGCTCCGACCATTAAAATCAGATAGATAGCCAGTTCCCCCAGAGCTGGCTATATTTGTTTTAGCTCTCTAGTAATGAGCGCTATGCGCGAGTTTAAAAGACCCTGTTCGGGTGTGCATTTATCCAAGCCTTGAGAACGAAGTGTGCTGAGATGGCAAAAAAACCGAAAATAGAACACTCAGAATTCTCGGGCGAGTTTGAAGACGAGGGCATCACTGTCCTTGTTGATATCTACCGGCCGGCTGGCACCCAGCAGGATTGGACGCTCGAGGTTATCAGCGAGCATGACGATGTCACCACCTGGGACGAACCTTTCGCTACCGACAAAGACGCCTGGGAAGAATTCCTGGCCACTTGTGAGAAGGATGGGATTCGCAGCTTCCTGGATGGCGAGGATCCGTCGGTTCATTAACGTTTGATTCCACGGCACCAAGTCGTCGGGGTTGTGGGCCGGAATCCCGTGCTCCGACCATTCTCTTCTTGATCCGCCATTTTTGATTGAGAGCGTCCTCCGGTTAAATTTCCGAGAATACAGGCTCAAGTGTAAAGCCGCTCGCCATCGAAGGACGGCGCGCATTGCCTTGTTGACTCTCCGCTAAAATTAGAACATTTAGTGAACAAAAGAGAGGTCATCCACTATGCCCGACGCTGAAAAAATCACCCCTACACGGCCCGACGACATAGCGGGATATGTCATCCAGTGTCATGACGGCGATGCGAAGGCGGCTGTCAAAGCGCTTCTCGGCGAAATCGAGCATTTGCAGGAACAGCTTTCCCTTGCGGTCGCCATCATGGGAAATGGATATACGCGCGGTTGGAAGCCCGACGCGAGGCGGGATTAGAATCGTCTCCGCCACAGTCTTTGGGCGCGATGACGCATGCCGGCAAGCCAGATAGTCGATTGAGCCTTAGACAAAAATCCCTCGCCATGTCGGCTGCCGGGGCGGAGAGATGAGTTTAAGGCTGCGTGGTAGCCCGCTGGGTGGGCGGTAGCCGGCAGGGTGTCCCTACGAAGGGCGGTGCCGGCATCTGTTGCCTACACCGCCTGCTCCACGCGATGTTCAATATTCGTTGGACGCGATCGCGAAATCGTCGATGACTGGCATCTTTTCCGCGTTTTCCCACGTCCGGTCCATGGCGTAGGTTTGCGACAGATAAGGAATGCCGATATGGCCGAAGCGGAAGGAAAGCTGGCTTTCCGCCTGCTCCTCATCAAACCGTGCGACGCGGCTGAGATAGAGAGCGGTGGCGAGGCCTGTCCTGTCCGCACCGGCCTTGCAATGAATGAGAATGGGTTTCGGCGCATCGCGCATGATCGCGACCAGCTCGTTGACCCTGTTCATGTCAAGCTCCTGGCTGGCCGACATGCCGAAATCGATGTGATTCAATCCGAGCTCGCGGGAGGTCTCGACCTCATCCCGATACCAAGCCTTGGCTTCATTCGCACCGCGCAGATTGATGACCGTCCTGATACCATGGTCCCTGGTATAGCGGACGAGCTGCTCATTGCTCGGCTGGTTGGAGCGATAAAGCTGCCCCGCGACTACCTCGTGAAAATTGCCGAGGAGCTGAATGGCGTAGAGATAACCGCCCGTGGCAAGCACAGCAATACCCATGCCCCAAAAGGAGCACTTCCAGAATCTTCGCATAATAAAACGGTTCCCTCATTCGACGAGAGAACCGATACAGGTGGATTCTGACAGTAAGCTGAAAGTTCTGCGACAGTATTGTAAGAGTAGAAAATTTGCGCTTGATCAACGCACAAAAACGTAGACCGCATAGACCGCAATGAGTGCGGCCGCCGCCGCCGCGGTGATGGCGCCAAGACGTTTCTCGATGAAATGGCGTACCGGTTCACCGTATTTCTGCAGCAACCCGGCCAGGATGAAAAAGCGCGCACCGCGCGTGACGACAGCCGAAAGAATGAAGAGGCCGAGGCTGATATTGGCAGCACCGGAGAGAATTGTGACGACCTTGATCGGCGGCAGATGCGCGAGCCCCGATGTCACCAGCAGGAGAACGATTGTCTCGTAATCCACCGAGTTCTTCAGATGCTCGAAGCTGTCGAGCTTGCCGTAAAATTCGAGAATGGGCCGGGCAAGGCTCTCAAAAGCATAATGACCGAGGAACCAGCCGGCGATGCCGCCGAGAACCGAGGCGACGGTTGCAACGAGTGCATAAAACATCGCCTTTTTCGGCTTGGCCAGCACCATGGGCAGGAAAAGCACATCCGCAGGTACGACGAAGACGGAGCTTTCCACGAAAGCCACGATCGCCAGCCACCATACGGCGGTTTTGCGCGCAGCGAGCGCCATCGTCCAGACATAGATGTTTTTCAGCATTTCATGTCCCCGGGGAAGAGTGTTGCGGAGTGAAGACAGGCAGGAGCCAGGGTAGGCCGGCGGTAATTCATGTGGTTTGCCGACGGCGGCCGGCGGGCCGGAGAGACCGAACCCGAATGAGAATTAGAGACAACGCAAGAGAATGGCAAATGTTGGAAAATTTATTTTTGCATCGCAAAAAATCATAATGACAAGCATTTCCCGCCCATACCGAGAGCCGGTTGCTGCAATGCAAAATTTCACCCTGTGGTAGATAAGTTCGCCTTTTTGCTGTAGAATGAAGGCGGACGGAAGAGGAGGAAGTTATCATGGAATATGTAAGCTTCGTTACATCGATCAATCCGGTCATACTTGTCATTCTGCTGGTGGTTCTTCTTGCAGGGGCTTACAGCAGCTGGGTTTCGCACTGAGCAGGACGGAACCACTCGACCAAATGTGAAAGGCTCCGTTTCTATCAATGATAGGCATTGGGCTGGATGAATGTTATCAAGCCCGGAGTTAAAACAACTCCCGGGAAGCCGTATGACGAACGAATTCGCATTCACTGATACGTCTGAAAAGCTCAGCACGACGCTTGAGAAGCTAATAGGAAAGCTGCAGGGTCAGACGATCACGTTGCGCGAGTTGATGGAAGCAATCGGCGAACAGGGCCTGTTGCTCATCTGCGCGATCGCATCCCTACCCTTTCTCATTCCGGTTTCCATTCCCGGCGTCAGCACGGTCTTTGGCGCAGCGATCATCCTTGTCAGCCTGGCAATCACCCTCAATCGCCTGCCATGGTTGCCGGCAAAAATTCTTGACCGGCAGATGGAAACGGCAAAGCTTGTTCCCGCCCTTCAAAAAGGCGTCGCCATTGTCTCCAAGCTCGATGGTTTCATCCGTCCGCGCATTCCCGCGCTGACGACGGGCATCATCGCCAACCGGATAAACGGGCTTGCGCTGATGACGGCGGGCGTATTGCTGATGATGCCGCTCGGCTTCATTCCCTTCTCCAACACCCTTCCGGGTGTCGCGATCCTGCTTTTTTCGGCCGGGATGATTCAGCGGGATGGCGTCACCGTGCTCGGCGGCTATCTCTTCCTGGGTCTGACGACGATTTATTTCGCAGCGCTCGCCTATGCGGCTTTCTGGGCCGGCCAGGGCATCAGCAGCTCCATCGGCGCTTAAGACCTATCGCCGGCCGCCATTACGGCTGTCGCGGCCGTTCTGCCGCGACGCCCACCAGACCGCCAGCCGTCGCCGCTGGCGGCGAACCACGGGCAGATCGTGGGAAAGCACGATGAGACCAAGCGGAATCATCCAGAAACCAAGGACGGGCAGGAAACCCAGCGTTCCGCCCACCACCAGAGCCGAGCCCGTCGCGATCCTGCCGACGCGCGAACGCGGCATGGCAAGGCTCCATTTTCCGACATGGAGACGATGCGTTCTGTGGTCGATACCGAATTTCATTCCATCCTGCCCTTTTTCATCTGGCCTGTGGATAATTTTTTCACCGTCGACAAGCCCGGAAAATCGGGACTCTGGAGGGATAAAACAAGAGGAATGCGTTTTTTTTGAAAAAACCGCTTGGCAAATCGGAAAAGCATTTGTATTACCCCGCTCACACCGCGCCAAGCGGTGCACGTTCCCTGGTAGCTCAGCGGTAGAGCATTCGACTGTTAATCGACAGGTCGCCGGTTCGAATCCGGCCCGGGGAGCCATCTCTCTCAAAAACATGTTTTGAAGAGCGAAGTGCCGCTGCAATTCGCTCGATTTGGATCGGGGATTTTCCTGCATTCCCGGTTATTCAGCCGTCAAACGGTCAGGTCTTCTTGATCGCCCGTTTCGTCGCCCTTGTGGCGTTGGTCAGTGCCGGCGGATCACTTGCCGGAAAACTCTCCTCAAGGCTCTCGGTCAAATCGTCGTCCTTGTTTCTGACCGTAGATTTCTGCTCCTTCTCAAGCGATTTTACCGCCGGGGATTTGGCCTTTGCCGAGGCTGCCTTTTTCGCTGGCATTTTCTTCGCAGGCGCCTTCTCCGCTGACGCCTTCGCGGCAGCTGGCTTCTTCACGCCATTCCCGCTTTTGGACTTTGCCGCTTCCGCATCTGCGGAAAGTTCCCGTTCTGCCTCGATCCAGTGTCTTTCATGATGCCCGTCGGGTCTTCCTTCCCTCTCCCATATTGCGCGCGCTTTTTCACGGATTACGGCTTCGCGGTCATGGCTCATAACGGACCTCCCTCTTCGTGTTGCACCGGTTTTGATTGTGCCACTGAAAAAACAAAAAAAGCCAGAGTTTGTTCCGCGCGGTTTCGTCGCGGGTGAGCATTTCCGCGTGAAAGGGAACCGTTGTCGACCGCGGATCGTTTGCCCTGCAGAAACCCGCAGGAGACCATTTCATGAACACCCCGCAAAAGCCGAAAACCGAACCGCTTGATATTCGCGACGAGGATGTCGCGCGTTTCGAAACCGACAGCGAGCTGAAAGCAAAGGACGGCGAGATTTACCCGGACGAGAGCATGAGCCTGCGTGCACGCCGGCAGGCGGCAAGGCAGCATGAGGACGCCTTCATCGTCGCCACGGACCTTGAGGACGATGACCAGCGCGAGGCGGCGCCGGGCACCAGAGAGCAGCCATAGGCCGAAAATGGAAAAGGCGGGTCAAAGCCCGCCTTTATCAAAGGAATGCCTGGAGATTTTATCGACGGACCGACACGATGGCCTTGCGATTGAAGTTCGACACCTGCACCCGGCCGGACTGATTGCCGCCGAGGATCTGGGCGGTCTTGCCGCTCATGCTTTTCAAAATGCCGGCGTGATAACCGCGGCCGTTGCGAATGACAACGACATCGCCCGGCTTGGCCTGGCCCACCGGAACGGCATAACCGAAGGATGTCCAGGACTTCGCAAATCCATAGGATTTGGGAGACTGCCGGCCGGCCTTGCTGGCGACAGCATGCAGGAAAAGGCCGCACCATGGGGTGCTGCGGGGATTTGCGCCAAGAATATTCTTGAGGCTCTTGTTGTTCTTGGACTCGTGCAGCCCGGTGTATTTTTCCGCCTGGTTCAGCATGCCGGCCGAGGCCGATGCAACGACTGTAAAAGACAAGGCAACGGATAGAATTAACGCGGATACTCTCAAACGTCTCGCCCTTATGTTAGAGGGCGCCCGTGTATTGTGACAATTTAGCGACAATTTGACGAGAAATGGGCAGAAATCAGACACCTATTCATGTGCGCTGATCTGTCATTGCTTCAGAACAGGCTGCCCTGCACCTCATCGGCGCGGCTGCGGCCGGCATTTTCGAGATCCAGCATGCGCAATTTGGTGGTGGTTCCGCCCGGTGCGGAGAAGCCGCCAAGCCTGCCGCCGGCAGCGAGAACCCGGTGGCAGGGAATGATCAGCGGCACCGGATTTTTCGCCATGGCCTGACCGACATCGCGGGCCTTTTCCATGCCGAGACCAAGCGTTTTTACGATGCCGCCATAGGTCGTGGTGTCGCCCCAGCCGATCTGCCGCGCAACGGCGTAAACATCGAGGAAAAATCGCTCCTGTCCGGCGAGGTCGAGTTCTACGGTCGTAAAATCGATCTGCTCGCCGCCGAAATAACGGGTGATCATTGCAATCACCTCACGCGTGCGTGTTTCCGGAACGGCGATGGAGGCGGATGGCAGGCGCTTCTGGAGAAGTTTTTCAGTCTCACCGGCGTCAGGGCTGGGCAATTGCAGACGCGCGATACCGCGCCCCGCCCAGGCAAGGCCGCAATGGCCGAGGGCCGTCGGAAAAACAATATAGCCGTAGTTATTGCTCATTGCCGTCACTCATTCGCCTTTTCGCATGCACGATGCCATATCCCGCATTCGAAACAACCCGTTTCCTGCCTCTCAACAAACAAGGCCACCCGTTTTTGCCGGGTGGCCTTTTACACGTCAGTCCTGAAAATCCGCTCAGGATGCGATTTTGCCCTGCTCTTCGACAAGGCATTGCGCCTGCCGGCTGGCGGCAACGAAGGCCGTGCGGGCGATTTCTCCCGCCACATCGCCCATCAGCGAGGCGCGGCACAGACGCAGCGCCTGTTCATGCGCCTTGTCGCCACGTTCGGGCCATTCGTGCTGAAGAAAATCGAAGGCTTCGTAAACGCCATTGAAAATCCGGGGAGCACCGTTTTCAAGGGAGATGGTAACGGGCTTTTCCCACTTAACGTCGTTCAGCAACATTGATTGCACTTCCATGCTCTATTAACCCGCGACAAACGCCGGCCCCTCCAGTTGGTTCCCTTCATCAGCGGTTTCAAGGGCGAAAAAATAACCCTCGAGAAACCATGTACCTCCATCTTTCCATTCTAGCCGATTTGCGGAACAAAGCGTCTCAACACTCGTTCAAGCGGAAGTGAACCGGGTCCTTTCATGCCGACAACAGCCTCCCCCGTCATCGTCTGGTTCCGCAAGGACCTGCGCCTTTCGGACAATCTTGCCCTGCTTGCCGCCGTGGAGCATGGCGGCCCCGTCATCCCCGTCTATGTCAGGGAAAAATCCTGCGGCCCGCTCGGCGGCGCGCAGGGATGGTGGCTTCACCACTCCCTCGCCTGCCTTTCCGCCGCGCTGGAAAAAATCGGCGGTCGCCTTGTTCTTGCCAGCGGCGACGCCGGCGAGACGCTGCGCCAGCTGATATCCGAAACCGGTGCTGACGCAGTATTCTGGAACCGCCGTTACGATCCGGCAGGCATGGCGACAGACAAGGCGCTGAAGCAGAAGCTGCGCGACGATGGCCTGACGGTTCGCAGTTTTTCCGGGCACCTGCTGCACGAGCCATCCCGGCTCCAGACGAAATCCGGCGGTCCCTACCGGGTCTATACGCCCTTCTGGCGGGCGCTGGAGGGCGGCGAGGAGCCGCATGCGCCGACGGACGCGCCGAAGAGCCTGAAAGCGCCGAAGGCATGGCCGGAATCTGAGAAGCTCTCCGATTGGAAGCTCTTGCCCACTAAACCAGACTGGGCGAAACACTTCAGCGACATCTGGGCTCCCGGCGAGGGTGGCGCGCAGGAGAAACTCGATGATTTCATCGATGGCGCCCTGAAAGGCTATGAAGAAGGTCGCGATTTTCCGGCAAAGGACGCAACCTCCATGCTCTCGCCGCATCTGGCCCTGGGTGAAATATCACCTGCCACCGTCTGGCACGCGACGAAGGGGCTTTCCCGCAATATCGCCTCAAACGATATCAGCCGTTTCCGCAAGGAAATCGTCTGGCGGGAATTCTGCTATCACCTGCTGTTTCATTTCCCTGGGTTGGACGAGAAGAACTGGAACGAGAGTTTCGACGCCTTCGGCTGGTGGGACGACGAGACATCCTTCAAGGCCTGGACACGCGGCATGACGGGTTATCCGATCGTGGATGCCGGCATGCGGCAATTGTGGCGACACGGCACCATGCATAACCGGGTGCGCATGATCGTTGCCTCCTTCCTCATCAAACATCTGCTGATCGATTGGCGGAAGGGCGAGAAATGGTTCCGCGATACGCTTGTTGATGCCGACCCGGCCTCAAATGCCGCCAACTGGCAATGGGTGGCGGGTTCAGGCGCGGACGCCTCGCCGTTTTTCCGCATTTTCAACCCCATCCTGCAGGGCGAGAAATTCGACGCCGATGGCAACTATGTGCGCCGCTTCGTGCCGGAGCTTGAAAAGCTCGACCGGAAATACATCCACAAGCCGTTCGAAGCGCCCAAAGAGGTCTTGAAGAAGGCGGGCATCGAGCTTGGCAAGACCTATCCGCTGCCGATCGTCGACCATGGAAAGGCGCGGGAAAGAGCGCTTGCCGCCTATGCCGAAGTCAAGAAAAACGCATAAAATTGGGTATCGGCAAAATTTTGCGTGGCTAAGCCAAAGCCGGGAAGATAATTTCTTGCGTTGAAGCGGTTGTAACGGGACATAACGGCACCTAATTTCCGCTCAGACAAGAAGGCTCAATCATGACCATTCACTCCTCTGCGCTCAGTGCTATTGGCAACACGCCGCTCATCCGTCTGAAAGCCGCCTCTGAAGCGACGGGGTGTGAAATCCTCGGCAAGGCGGAGTTCCTCAATCCCGGCCAGTCGGTGAAGGATCGCGCCGCGCTCTACATCATCCGCGACGCCGAACGGCGCGGGCAGTTGCGGCCGGGTGGCACTATTGTGGAAGGCACGGCGGGCAATACCGGCATCGGCCTGTCGCTGGTCGCCAATGCGCTCGGCTACAAGACGGTCATCGTCATTCCCGAGACGCAGAGCCAGGAAAAGAAGGACGCGCTGAAACTTCTTGGCGCGAAGCTGGTCGAAGTTCCGGCAGCACCCTATTCCAACCCGAACAATTACGTGAAGGTCTCCGGCCGGCTGGCGAAACAGCTTGCCGCAACCGATGAAAACGGCGCGATCTGGGCCAACCAGTTCGACAATATCGCCAACCGTCAGGCCCATATCGAAACGACCGCTCCTGAAATTTGGGACCAGACGGATGGCAAGGTCGATGGTTTCATATGCTCGGTCGGTTCCGGCGGAACACTTGCGGGCGTTGCTGATGGCCTGCGCGATTTCAATCCTGACATCAAGATCGGCCTTGCCGATCCCGAAGGTGCCGCCCTCTACGAATTTTACAAGCACGGCGTCCTGAAGTCGGAAGGGTCCTCCATTACCGAGGGTATTGGACAGGGCCGCATCACCGCCAATCTGGAAGGTTTCACGCCTGACTTTTCCTATCGCGTCTCCGATGCAGAGGCGCTGCCGGTTCTGTTCGATCTGGTCACGAAAGAAGGGCTTTGCCTCGGCGGCTCCTCCGGCATCAACATTGCCGGCGCAATCCGCCTTGCCCGCGAGCTCGGTCCGGGGCATACAATCGTGACGATATTGTGCGACTACGGCAATCGTTATCAGTCGAAGCTCTTCAATCCGGATTTCCTGCGTTCCAAGGGACTTCCGATTCCACAGTGGCTGGCGACGAAAAGCGAGATTGCGGTTCCGTACGAAACCGTTTGAGGACATGCCGAAATGCCTGTGAATGCCCTGTTCCGTGACGATTTTTATCTTTCCACCGCAGAAGCGATCGTCACGGCGGTGCATGAGGATGGCGGCATAGAGCTGGATCAGACCTGCTTTTACGCCACCTCCGGCGGCCAGCCGGGCGATAGCGGCTTTCTCGAGCGGGCAGACGGGTCGCGCATCGAACTCGGCATCACCAAAAACGGTGCCGACAAGAGCGTGATCGTCCATGTGCCGCTCGAAGGCCAGCCTTCTCCGGAGATCGGCGAAAAGCTGACCCTGCATGTAGACTGGCCACGCCGCTACAAGCTGATGCGCATGCATACCGCCTGCCACCTTCTGTCCGTTGTCTGCCAATGGCCGATCACCGGAGCTGCCGTCGGCGAGGACGAATCGCGTGTCGATTTCGATATGTCGGAGACCATCGACAAGGATGAGGTCACGGCAAAGCTGATGGACCTGGTGAAAGCCAACCATCCCGTCTTCCTGCAATGGATTACCGACGAGGAGCTGCAGGCCAATCCGGGCATCGTCAAATCCAAGAATGTTCGCCCGCCAATGGGCCTCGGCCGGGTCAGCCTTGTCTGCATCGGCGAAAATTCTGCCATCGACAGCCAGCCCTGCGGCGGCACCCATGTTTCCGAAACGCAGGAAGTGGGCGATATTCACATTGCCAAGATAGAAAAAAAGGGCAAGGAGAACAGGCGGTTCCGCATTCGTTTCGGCGCGCCTGAAGCTGCTGCCTGAAATCAGGAGAGACATCGTGAGCACGGATAAGAGCCGTTTCGTCGTTTCGGCGGACTGGGTAGAAAAACAGCTCGGCACGGCCGGGTTTCGTCTCGTTGATGCCTCGTGGTATCTGCCGGCGCATAAACGCAACGGCGCGGAGGAATTTGCGGCCGATCACCTGCCCGGCGCCGTGTTCTTCGATCAGGACAAGATCGCCAATCATACGACCGGCCTGCCGCATTCCCTGCCCTCGCCGGAGTTCTTTGCCGAACAGGCTGGCGAGCTAGGGCTCAGCGATACCGACACGATCGTGGTCTATGACGGCCCCGGTTTCTTTTCCGCACCGCGCGTCTGGTGGATGCTGCGGGTGATGGGCGTGCGCAAGGCCTATGTGCTGGATGGCGGTCTGGACGGCTGGAAGCGCGAGGGCCGGCCGCTCGAAACCGGCACGCCGGAAATCGAACCCGCAACCTTCACACCCGATTTCAACGAAAAGCGCGTGACGTCGCTGTCAACGATGCGCGGCATCGTCGACAGCGGTGAAAAGCAGATCGCCGATGCTCGCGGCGCAGGCCGCTTCACCGGCGACGAGGCCGAGCCGCGTGCCGGCATGCGTGCCGGCCATATGCCCGGCGCGCGCAGCCTGCCCGCGACCGCCTTTTCCGAGAACGGTCATTTCAAGGACCTCACCGCCATCCGCAAGATGGTGACCGACGCCGGCATCGATCTCGGCAAGCCCGTTGTCACCAGCTGCGGCTCGGGCGTTACCGCAGCCGTCATCACGCTGGCGCTTGAATCACTCGGCCATCAGGACAATTCGCTCTATGATGGCTCGTGGTCGGAATGGGGCGGACTGGAAGATACGCCTATTGTTGCCGGCCCCGCCGAGCCTGTTCCCGTGGTGTCGCATGGGCCTTTGAAGGCGCATGTGACACAGCTGGAAATGACCGCGCCGCCGAAGGTCAGCCTGCCGATCCCCGTCAACATTCAGACGGCGCTGATGCGGGTCAACAATATTCCCCTGCATTTCTACCGTTATCTCTACTGGCGGGTGGGGAAACGCTGGCACTGGCAAAAGCGCATGCGCATGAGCGATGCGGAGCTTTCCGCCATCCTGCGCGATCCAAAAAACAGCGTCACGGTCCTTTATATGAACGGTGCGCCCGCCGGTTTCTTCGAACTGAACAAGGCGAGCGACGAGGTGACAGAGCTGTCCTATTTCGGCCTGCTCGAAGAGGCGATCGGTGCCGGTGTCGGCAAGTGGTTCCTCCTGCAGGCGCTTTATGCCGCCTGGCAAGACAATCCGCAGCGGGTGACGGTGACCACCAATACGCTCGACCATCCGCGCGCGTTGCAGCTTTACCAGATGATGGGCTTTTCGCCCGTCGGCACCTATGAAGCCTGGGTGGAGCCGCTCGCCGATACGGAACTTCTGGAAATCTCGATGCGCAATTGAGGGGTGGCTGGCCTCCTCCCCGTTCAGGAGGCCAGATCACCAGCGTCCGGCAATCTACCTCAGATTTCCCGTTCGAGATTGACCGCCGTCGGAATATGGCCGCCGGCGGCCCCCTTGTCTTCCGTGACCGTGTTCAGCAGATGATCGGCAATCAGCTCCGCCTGGAATTTACCAAGCTCGTAGCAATAGGTGATTTCGCGCTTTTCGGCTGACCAGTAGACATCGGGGCGGCCGCAGGACCTGGCCGTCAGCTTGACGTCTCCCTTCAGGCCATAGCCGCCAAAGCTGCGGCTGATGAGATCGAGAATCTTCGATTCCTTGACCATGATGGCATAGGGCTCAAGTTCTGGATCACGCGGCGGCACATAGCTGACGGCAAATCTGGATGGCGTCTGGCTGCGGTGGGTGCTCAGAAAATTCTCCCAGGCCGACGCAACGCCGGGATAGGCGGCGGCGCATTTGTCGAACTCGGCATTGTTGAGCCCCATCATGGCAGCCAGATCGCCATAACCATCCTTGTCGCGACCGACCATCAGGCAGGCCATGTTGCGGTCGCGGCTCCTGTCGGGCACCAGCGCGGAAAAGACCGGAGCCTCGTGCTCCGGCAGGGTCTCCGTCTCACGTGCGAGATACCAGCTGTCGGTGGCGTTGACGAGCGCGGTGTCGAGCCATTCCTCATTGGCCTGAAGGATGAGCGTGCCGGCCAGCTGATCGGCCGGGGCCTGAACACTTGCCGTGTCCGCTGTCCCGAAATCCGAGATCAGCATGCGTGCGCCTTCGTGATAAAGCGAGAAGATCGCGTTGCCGATAACGAAATTGACCGCCTGCTGAAGCTGATCGTCGGACAGGCCGTCGAGACCGGAGGCGACCTGCGCCTCGGCCTGCATCGGAGCCGTCAACGATACGAAAGCCAGCGGAACGGCGGCCAGAAAACGACGGAACATAAAATCAGACCTTCCGGGAACGAGGAGCGTCACTGATTCCCGAAGCTAACGAGTCACGCAATGGGCTGGTTGCATCGCCTGTCAAGAATCGGGTGGATAGTGATCCGTTTCGGGACCATAGCTGCAAAGAAGCAACGCCGATCCCAACCCAGGAGGCCCCGACATGACCGATCTCGTTTTTACCGCAATGCCGGCTAAGGAAGCCGAGGCCTTCCGGGCGGGAGCCGCCGACGCCTATGGCAATCCGCCGGAAAAAGCCGTTTCTCCAGGCGGCATGCCCTGCCGCCACTGCCTTCGCCAGATCGGCGAAGGCGACGGGATGCTGATCCTCGCCTACCGGCCTTTCCCCTCGCTACAGCCTTATGCGGAAACGGGACCGGTTTTTCTGCATGCCGAGGCCTGTGAGCGCTATCCCCAGACACAGGCTGTCCCGCCGATGCTGGACAGCCCGGATTACATCGTGCGGGGTTATGGAGCCGATGACCGCATCGTCTACGGCACCGGCGCGGTGACGGCGACGGGCGAGATCGTGTCGCGCGCACTGCGCCTTCTGGAGCGCGCGGATGTCGCTTATGTCCATGTGCGATCCGCCCGTAATAATTGCTATCAGTGCCGTATCGACACAGCATAATCGGCAATTACCTGCAATTTTAAGAGAAGAACTAAACGGCTCTCAAGCTTTTTGCGCCATGATGCATGGTATCGGAAACAATTGATTTGAGCAGCAACATGACAAATAACCTCAATATGGCGACCCGGACTGCGCCCCGCAGCAAAACCAGAATTTTTGCGACCGTGCATTATTTCAGCCAGTCGACCAGGGGACGCGTGGTCGATCTTTCGGCGACGGGGATGGCGCTCGAACTGGACGGCCCTTTCGCCGCCGCCAAGGGCAGCCGGGTCAAGGTGCAGAGTGAAGATCTGGGCTTCATCGAAGGCGTCGTGCAGTGGCAGCACATGAACCGCCTCGGCCTGCAGCTCAAGCTTTCCACCAACACACTGGCGCAGCTCTCCTCCTATTTCCGCTTCTTCCATGAAGACGTGAAACCGACCCTCGCCCGCTAATCCGCTGGTCCAACGAAGAGGAATGCGCAGGGCGGACGATGCGTATTCTCCGGTACGGCGACACCCGTGCCGCGCTGCCGTGACAAAAAATTTATCAAACGGTTGAAAACAGGCCCATCCGTCACGGGCCTGTCATTTTGGTGATGGACTCCTCTGCGATTGCTTCTACCCTGTCGTTTTTCATGACAGAGCAAGCTTCATTCGAAGGAGTTCCCATGTCGTCGCTTCTCGCTCTCCACCCCATCACCCGACGTTCGCTTCTGGGCGGCATCGCGGCCTCCTCGGCGCTGGTGCTGCTGCACCCTTTTGCTGCGCGCGCAGCGACCAACCAGGCGCATCTGCGCATCATGGAAACGACTGACATCCATGTTCATGTCTTTCCCTATGATTATTACGCCGACAAGCCGAACGACACGATGGGGCTCGCCCGCACCGCCTCGATCATCGACACCATCCGCGCCGAAGCTGGTAACTCGATGCTGGTGGACAATGGCGACTTCCTGCAGGGCAATCCGCTCGGCGACTATATCGCCTATGAGCGCGGTATGAAGGCCGGCGACAAGCACCCCGTGATCAATGCCATGAATGTGCTGGGCTATGATTGCGGCACGCTCGGCAACCACGAATTCAATTACGGCCTCGACTATATGTCGAACACGCTGGCCGGCGCGGGTTTCCCTTACGTCTGCGCCAACCTCACCAAGGGCCAGCTTGCTTCCGATCCGAAAAACGACGAGCTGTTCTTCAAGCCCTATGTCGTTCTGGAAAAACAGATCCGCGACGGCGGCGGCGTGACGAGCCCGGTCAAGGTCGGCATCATCGGCTTCGTGCCGCCGCAGATCATGATGTGGGATTCCAAGAACCTCGAGGGCAAGGCGCAGACGCGTGACATCGTCGAGGCTGCGAAAGCCTGGGTGCCTGTCATGAAGGAAGAAGGCGCTGATATCATCATCGCCCTTTCCCATTCCGGCATCGACGGCAAGGGCCAGACGGAGCGCATGGAAAACGCCTCGCTTTATCTGGCTGCCGTCGAAGGCGTCGACGCCATCTTCACCGGCCACCAGCATCTCGTTTTCCCCGGTCCGAAGACCTGGGACGGCATTGAGGGTGCGGATGCGGTCAAGGGCACGCTGATGGGCAAGCCGGCGGTGATGGCCGGTTTCTGGGGCTCGCATATGGGCCTCATCGACCTGCTGCTTGAAAAGGACGGCAAAAGCTGGAAGATCGTAGACTTCACCTCCGAAGCCCGGCCGATCTATCACCGTGACGAAAACCGCAAGGTCGTCGCCGATTTCACGGATAAAGCGGAAGTCCTCGCCGCCGCCAAAGCCGATCATGAGGCGGCACTTGCCTATGTGCGCCGTCCGGTCGGTAAAACCTCCGCGCCGCTCTATTCCTATTTCGCACTGGTAGCGGACGATCCATCCGTGCAGATCGTTTCCAATGCCCAGACCTGGTATATCAAGGACATGCTGAAGGAAGGACAATACAAGGATCTGCCCGTGCTTTCGGCAGCAGCACCCTTCAAGTCGGGCGGCCGCGGCGGCGCGGATTATTACACCGATGTCCCCGCCGGTGACATCGCCATCAAGAACGTCGCCGATCTCTATCTCTACCCCAACACGGTGCAGGCGGTGCTGATCAACGGCGCGCAGGTGAAGAACTGGCTGGAAATGTCGGCCGGCATGTTCAACACGGTTGAGGCCGGCGCAAAGGATGCGCCGCTGCTGAACGCGGATTTCCCGTCCTATAATTTCGATGTCATCGACGGTGTGACCTATCAGATCGACATTTCCAAACCGGCGAAATTCGACAAGGACGGCAAGGCCGTCAACCCTGATAGCAACCGCATCGTCAACCTGCAATTTGAAGGCAAGCCGATCGATCCCGAGCAGAAATTCGTGGTCGCCACCAATAATTACCGGGCAAGCGGCGGCGGCAAATTCCCCGATATCGCCGGCGACAAGGTGATCTTCGTGGCGCCCGATACCAACCGCGACGTGATCGTGCGCTATATCATCGATCAGGGCACCATCAACCCGTCTGCGGATGCCAACTGGTCCTTCGCGCCTGTCGCCAATACCACGGCGATCTTCGAGACCGGCCCCAAGGGCCGTCACTATGCGGCTGAGATCAAGGGCGCGAAAATCGAGGATGCCGGTGACGGCGCGGAAGGTTTCGCGAAGTTCCGTCTGGTTCTCTAAAAGCTTCGCCCTCCCGGCTGAAACCGGCCGGGAGGGCGAGACTGTCACTCAGCGGCGACAGCAATGGTCCTCTGCTTGCTGGCCGCAAGCATCCCGTTGAAATCCTTGTGGTTCGGGCAGGCAGACAGGCGCTGCTGAAATGCTTCGGCAAGCCACTGGCCTGCGGGGCCTGCCGGTGAATCCACCCGCCGCAGCGCAAAGAGCGGATATTCGCCCTGCTCATAGGCCTCCAGCTCAAGCGCTTTCAGGCTGCCATTGGTCAGATCATTGCGCACGATCGATGCGGGCAGACCGCCCCAGCCAAGACCACCCTTGATGAGCTGGTATTTCGTGGCGATGTCGCTGACCCGCCATGTCTTGTAAGAGAGAACATTGAAATCGCGGCCCTTGGTGAGGCCCGATGCATCGGTGACAACAAGCTGGACCTCCTCGCGCACGTCGGCGAGAACCAGAGGCCGCTCGATCTGCGCCAGCGGGTGATCCGACGCGACGACGGGCAACATGAAGGAATGGCCCACCTTTTCGACAACGAGCTCATCATCCTGGCGCAGCATCGCCCCGCCGATGCCGATGCCTGCCTTGCGGGAGAGCACCATATCCATGACCATGCCCAATTCGCCGACATTGAGGCTGAGGGTGACGGTCGGGAACTGTGTGCGAAAATCGCGCAGCACGGCCACCACGGCCTCCGCTGGCACCATGGTACTGATGGCGACCAAGAGTTCCGCCTCAAGCCCCTGCTTCAACCCTTTGGCGCGGGCGCGCATCTCCTGCAGGCCGGCGACGATGCGCCTTGCATCCTCAAGCATGGCGCGGCCCTCATCCGTCAGTTTCGGCTGGCGCACGCCGCTGCGCTCAAACAGCGTGACTTCAAGCTGCGCCTCGAGATTGGCAATCGTGTAGCTGACCACCGACTGCGCGCGATTGAGCGCCCGTGACGCAGCGGAAAAGCTGCCGGTCTCGGCAACCGTCAAAAACACCTGCAATTGGTCGAGCGTCGGGTTCGCGTCCATGTTCCATCCATTTCATCGATAGATTGCTTCCATATTATCACAGTTTTCTTGATGGCAGTAATTTTTCATATAGAGCGCAAAGGAAGGGCATCGTGCTCTCCCGCCCTCCCAAGGCGCCCGTCAATTCATCGCTTATGCAAGGAAAGACCATGTCCAACATTCTGCTCATCACCTCCAGCCCGCGTGGCGACGAATCGGTTTCCAACAAGTTTTCGGGGGAGCTCGCAAACAAGCTGAAGGCCAAGTCGGCTTCCAACACCCTTGTCCACCGCGATCTCGCCGCTGACCCGATCCCGCACCTCGACACCGTCAAGACCGCAGCGATCCGCAAGCCGGCCGACCAGCGCACCGCCGAAGAAGCGGTTGCCGCCGATTATTCCGACAAGCTGGTTACAGAGCTTCTTGCAGCCGACACGGTCGTCATCGGCACCGGCCTCATCAACTTCAACATCTATTCCGGCCTGAAGTCGTGGATCGACAACGTCGCCCGCGCCGGCCAGACCTTCAAATACACCGAAACCGGCCCGGTTGGCCTTGCCACCGGCAAGAAGGTCTACATCGTGCTGGCCGCCGCCGGCGTTTATTCCGAAGGCCCGGCCGTATCGATGAACCATGCCGTTCCCTACCTCAAGACCGTTCTCGGCTTCATGGGTATGACGGATGTGGAAGTCATCTATGTCGAAGGCCTGGCATTTGGTCCGGAAGCCGTCGAAAAGGCTGTGGCCGCCGCCGAAGCCAAGGTTGAAGAGCTGGCCCAGGCCGCCTGAGACAATTGAACGGAGGCTGATACCGACAAGGTATCAGCCGACCCACATTCCGTAACGGCCGTGGACCTGATCCCGGCCGTTATTTTTTGCCGCATAGAGCCGCGAGTCGGCTTCGGAAAGAAGTTCGAGGAATACCCGCCCATCCTCCAGACCGGTCGCGACACCGATACTGACAGTCAGGGGCGTTCCGTCGGGCCGGCGCAGACCCGTCAGCACGGCTGCACGAAGACCTTCGGAAAAGGCAAGTGCGGCCTCGTGCGTCATCGCCGGAAGCAGGGCCACAAATTCCTCGCCGCCGAAACGGTAGAGATGGCCATGTGGTTGAACCGACCGCTTCATGACTGCTGCGAATTCCCGAAGAATTTCATCGCCCCGCAGATGGCCGAACGTATCGTTGACAGTCTTGAAATGGTCGATATCGACGATAAGCACGCTGATCGCCCGCCTCTTCTCGGCGCAGTCAAGCACGATGGAGGGCGCGTCGAGCTCCATGCGGGCGCGGTCCGAAACACCCGTCAGCATGTCCCGTCCGGAGCGAGATAACAGCTCTTCGTAGCGCTCACGGAAGGTCAGATCGTTGAAGACATCCGCAATGTTGCGGCGTATCAGGAAACGGCCCTTGGCCGATGTCAGCCACAGATAGATGGCGAAGAGCAGCGAATAGACCGCGACGGCCGCCATCTTCGCCTTCCAGCCATCATAAAACACATCGACCGGCGCGTTGAACAGAAGCCGCAGCGCACCGTAAAAACCCGCCTGATCGAGACTGAGGATGACGACACCGCAGATGCCGAAACGCAGGACGATATGGCGCTGCAGATACCGCCCCAGTTTTTCATAAAACAGGATGATGGCGATGGCGTCGATGTAAAGCAGACTGGTGCCCCAGACCATCAGCACACCCATCTCGTCCAGAAAGCCGGTACTGACAGACTGCCCGGGCACGATCGCCACCGTCTGATGAAAGCGGATGATCTGGGCCATGATGACGGTCAATATGTTGCCGAGAAAAAGGCCATAGATCGGCTGGCGCACCACCGCAGCATCCTCGCGCATATAGAGCATGAGGATCATCATCAGCTTGCCGGCAAAAAGAATCGAGGAACCGGGCGACGCCACGCCGAAAGGCAGCTGCACGTAAAAGACGGCCGCCAGATAGGTTTCCAGAAAATGCATGACCCCCAGCGCGGTGAGAAAAACACCGATGCCGAGAATATGCCGGTAATGAAGGAAGGCCGTCATTACCGAAAAATAGACGATGGCCTCCGTCAAAAAGAGGGCCAGATTTGCCCACTGCATCGGCACATGCCTTATCGATTCACGTCGCGCGGGTTGATTGGCGCGACTCCATGCCCTTCAGAGACGATAGGCCGAAGCAAACAACGGAATCTTAATGTGCGGGGCAAGAAAACGTCATCATTTTCCTGGGAAAAGCGATGCGCCGTTCTGATCGATGATGAGCTTCGCTTTGCGGATCGTGAACTCCACCGCATCGTCCAGGCTGCTGAAGACATCGGCGCGCACGAATTCATGCACCAGCACCTCGTCGCCGGCCTTTTTCTCAATGCGGCCGGCCAGGCGGAACTGACCGCCTTCCTTGATCGGCGTCGCATAGATCAGATAGTCGCCATGCGCATGCGGCTCAGCCTGCGACACCTTCTGCGGCGCGTCCGAGGACGGCTGGCCGGAGCCGAAGGCCGAGAGGATTTTGGAAAAAAACGATGCCATGGCTTTCACTCCCTCAATCTATGTCACGTTTGAAGGGCGGAGGTGATCCGCCCTTCCCTGTCTTTAACTCCCCGATCAGATGATCAGGTTCGACAGGATGTCGTTTTCGGTGATGTCTTCATAACCGAGACCGGCGGCCTCGAAGCGCTCCAGCAGGCCGGCGAAATTTTCCGGCGCGTTGGTTTCAATGCCGATCAGGATCGAACCGAAATTGCGGGCCGATTTCTTCAGATATTCGAAACGGGCGATATCGTCGTCCGGACCGAGCAGGTTGAGGAAATCGCGCAGCGCGCCAGGGCGCTGCGGCAGGCGCAGGATGAAATATTTTTTCACGCCGGTGTAACGCATTGCGCGTTCCTTCACATCCGGCAGGCGCTCGAAATCGAAATTGCCGCCGGAGACCACGGCGATAACCGTCTTGCCTTCCAGCCTCTCACGACCGAGCTTCTCCAGCGCGGCGATGGAGAGCGCACCCGCAGGCTCCAGCACCACGCCTTCGAGGTTCAGCATCTCGATGATCGTCACGCAGATGGCGTTTTCCGGAATGAGCATGACCTGCTCGGCCGGGAAATCCTTCAGCGCCTTGAAGTTCAGGTCGCCGATGCGGGCGACGGCGGCGCCATCGACGAAATTGTCGACCTTGGTGAGCGTCACCGGTTCACCGCGCTCCAGGCTCTTCTTCAGGCTCGGCGCACCCTCGGGCTCGCAGAATACGAAGTTCTCCTTGCGGACGGTGCCCGCCAGAAAGCCGGTGAGGCCAGCCGAAAGACCGCCGCCACCAACAGGCATGACGACGATGTCAGGCTTCGTGCCTTCCGGAAGCTGGTCCATGATCTCGGCAGCAACCGTAGCCTGACCCTCGATGATGTCTTCATGATCGAAGGGCGGCACCATGTAGCCGTCATTATCCTGTACGTGCTGGCGGGCAGCGGCGTAACACTGGTCGAATATATCGCCCACGAGACGGATGCTGATGAATTCACCGCCGAAGATGCGGGTCTTCTCGATCTTCTGCTGCGGTGTCGTCACCGGCATGAAAACAACGCCGTGAACGCCGAAATGGCGGCAGGCGAAAGCAAAGCCCTGCGCATGGTTGCCGGCCGAGGCGCAGACGAAAATCTTGTCCTTGCCGGCCTTGGCCACCGCCTTGCGCAGAAAGTTGAATGCGCCTCTAATCTTGTAGGAACGAACCGGGGACAGATCCTCACGCTTCAGCCAAATCGACGCGCCATACCGACGGCTGAGATGTTCATTCAACTGCAGCGGCGTTTCCGGAAATATCTCCCGCACTTCCCGCCGCGCTGCTTCCACAAGCTGCTTGTCCACGATAGTCAATCCATTGAAATTCATAATGGCACCCGCTATGCCATAGGAAGGCGTCCGAGACAAAGACTCATTTCAGCGCGGCAACGAACTCCGGGTTTCATTTCTTGAACAGCAACCTTCTGCGCTCGGTCATATATGTGGCGTCCATCTTCGGGCTCTACCTTGCGACGGCCATGTTTCTGCCGGCACTGACCGATCTTTATTACGGCAATGATGACTGGATGGTGTTTGCGCTTTCGGGTTTCATGTGCGGCGGCTTTGCACTTGCATGCGCGCTCGCGACCCGCGGACCGATCACCTCCTTCAACAAACGTTTCGGCTTTCTGCTCGTCAACCTGCTCTGGCTGGTGTTTTCCATCATCGGCGCGGTTCCGCTTTATCTGTCGGAACTCGACCTGACGCCCGGTCAGGCGATCTTCGAATCCGTTTCGGCCATCACCACGACAGGATCGACGGCCATATCCGGCCTCGACAACGCGCCGCAGGGCATCCTTCTGTGGCGATCCCTGCTCTGCTGGCTCGGCGGCATCGGTATCGTCGCCCTCGGTCTCTTCATCCTGCCCCTGCTCCGCGTCGGCGGCATGACCTTCTTTCGCATGGAATCTTCCGATACCGGCAACGACCGGCCCTTCGCGCGTCTGGCGAGCTTCACACGGGCTTTCGTGGCGATCTACATCATCATGACAATCGCCTGCACGGTGGCCTTCGATTTTGCCGGCATGTCGCATTTCGATGCGCTGAACCACGCCATGTCGACCGTCGCGACCGGCGGCTTTTCCACCCATGACGCCTCATTCGCCTATTTTGACAATACCGCGCTGCTGTGGATCGCCACGATCTTCCTGATCTTCGGCAGCCTGCCCTTTTCGGTGATGATCCTGCTTGCCGTCCGCCGCCGGCTGGAGACGCTGCGCGACCCGCAGATCGCCGTCTTCCTCGGTTATCTCTGCGCGATCTCCATTGCGGTGGGCGTCTATCATCACCTTAGAAACGGTGTACCGCTGGACGACGCGCTCAGCCATTCCTTCTTCAACATGACCTCTATCCTGTCGACCGGAGGTTTTGCCAGCGACGACTATACGCTCTGGGGTCCGTTCGTCGTCGTCGTCGCCTTTTTCGCGACCTTCATGGGCGGCTGTTCCGGCTCGACTGCGGGCGGTATCAAGGCCTATCGTTTCCTCATCATCTTCAATGTGGCGCGCGCGGGCCTCAAGAAGCTGATCTATCCGAATGCCGTCTATTCGGTGCGCTACGGCCAGCAGGTGGTCGATCCGGAAACCATCCGCACCATCTTTCTGTTCATCAGCTGTTTCATCGCGCTGTGGATCGCCGGCAGCCTTGCCATGAGCCTGATGGGTTATGATTTCCTCACCGCCACATCGGGTGTTGCGACGGCGCTTGCCAATGTCGGACCCGGCATCGGCCCGATCATCGGGCCTGTCGGCAATTTCTCCACAATCAGCGACCCGGCGCTCTATCTCCTGTCGGTCCTGATGCTGCTCGGGCGTCTGGAAATCCTGACGGTTCTGGTGCTGCTGATGCCGATCTTCTGGCGCAGCTGATCCGGCGATACACATGTTGCGCATGCGCGAATAAAGCGCTTGACCTTCCCACGTTGGAATAGTTCAGGCTCCTCCTGTTACGAATTCCAAACCATGGAGAACCGCCTATGTGCACCGCCCATCAGCATCACCCCGAAACCACTGCCGCACCCGTCGATGCCGACCTTTCTTTCCACGTTGAAGACATGACCTGCGGTCACTGCGCCGGTGTGATCAAGGGCGCGATCGAAAAGACCGTTCCCGGCGCTGCCGTGCATGCCGATCCGGCAAGCCGCACGGTCGTGGTTGGCGGCGTCTCCGATGCAGCGCGTATTGCCGAAATCATCACCGCCGCTGGCTATACGCCGGAAGCACGCGCCTGATCCGAAGAGATACCGGCGGCGCTTCCATCCTGCCGCCGCCGGGTCGCCCCGCCTGCCCCGCTTCGCGCTGAACCTGCGTGACAGCCGTCGGACGAGATCAAGCTTCGTCCTTTCACACCTCCCGAACAGATATCTCTACCGAAGCCGGCGGCGAAGGCTTCACGCCTCTCGCGTCATCCTCGGGACAAGCCCGAGGATGACGCCGGAGTGTTTGGCGTAGCTCGTCATTCCAAATCAATGTCACGCACATTGTCCAGAAATTTGGCCCGGACGGCAGTGGGCCTGATCCGGCATCCAACCCCGGCGTGGCGGCACCATATCAGCAATATGGCCCAGCTCTTGCGAGCCGGGCCATACCTCGTCAGCAATGTCATGTCGGCTTATTTCACCGCCAGATCCTTGGTCATGATGAAGTAGTTGATCGGATGCGGCTTGAAGTTTTCGACCTTGTCCGAATAGGCATCGAAAGCGGTCTCGTGGATGAGGTAGACGGTGACGGCTTCGTCGTAAACCCTCTTCGCCGCCTCGGCATAGATGGCGTAACGCTTGGCCGGCTCAGCCGCCGCATAGGCGGATTTGATCAGCTTGTCCGTCTCCTCACTGCAATAATGCGAGATGTTGTAGCCGCCTCCACAGGTGTAGTCGGCGTTGAGGAAACCGATCGGTTCTGCAACATCAGTGGCATAACCGCGTGACAGAAGAACCATGTCGAAATTGCCGGCCAGGAGATCGGGCTCGATCGCAGTGTAATCGGCAACGCGCACATCGACCTTGATGCCGATTTCCTGCAACTGGGCCTGGATAACGGCGGCAACATCCTTGAGTTCGGTTCTTTCAGTGTAGGCCAGAAGCGTCAGCTTCAGGCTGCCGGGAGCAATTCCCGCCTCTTTCAGCAGAGCCTTTGCCTTCTCTACGTCATAAGCGGGCGTGACGTCTTGCGGCGCCCACGGCTCTCCGGGTGCGAAGGGCATCGTTGCGGGCTTTACCACGCCTTCATAGATGCTGTCGGCAATACCGGCGGTGTCGATGGCAGCCCGGATCGCCTGCCGAACCTTGATATCCTTGAACGGCGGCTTCGAATTATTGAGCAGCATTTCCGTAATCCGGGGTACGGTAATCGGCGCAACCTTCACACCCTTCGTGGCTTCAATGGTCTTTACCGCCCAGGGTGGAATCACGCGCGAAATCTGCACTTCACCGCTTCTTATCTGGGTGGCGCGCGTATCGGCATCCGGAATAAAGTTTACGCGGCCGCCCGAGAGCTTCGGCATGCCGTTCCAATAGTCATGGTTCGCGGTCAGCTCCATATATTGGTTGGCATCGACCTTGGTGATCTTGAATGGCCCGGTGCAGGTTCCGATCGGATCGACCTTGCCATCCTTATAGGCGGATGGCGCGAGGATCGAAGTCGCCGGGCTTGCCATTTGCGCCGGCAGCAGCACCGATGGCTCGATGGTCGTGATCTTCACGATATCGTCGCCACCAGCATCGACGGCAGCGATCAGCTTGGGCGAAAAGGCCCGAGCCGGAACGGGCGCCTTGAGAAGATTGGTGAGTGCATTGACTGCGGCCGCAGCGTTAAGCGGCTCGCCGTTCTGGAACTTCACGCCCTTGCGCAGCTTGAATTCCCAGACCTTCGGCGAGGTCTGTGTCCAGGATTCGGCCAGCCCCGGCTCCAGTGCGGTGTCATAGCCGACGCGGACCAGGCTTTCGAAACACCCCGCGCGCGAACCGAGATAGGCATCGTCGGAGGCCATCTGCCAGCCGGTCTTGACGCCGGTATAATCGTCATAGGTGATCGTTCCGGCTGTCGCCGCCTGCGTCCCAAACGAGACCACAACGGCGCACGTCGCCAAAAGTGCGTGCTTCATCATAGAAGATTCCCCTTTTATTTTTGATGACAACGCTCACAATTCGTACATTTTCTCGAAATTTCACTCAATAATTACGAAGACAACAAGAATACTCTATGGATATCTATCGATTATCCATTCGAATATTATCTATTTTACGTTTTATACTCGGAATTTTATTCCGATATTAATTCGCAAACACACGATTCATCTGTTTTTACAGCAACAGAAAACTGTAACTGCGTTGTCCTTCAGCCCAATTCCCGCCAGCGATGGCAGCGGGCAAAATGCTCGCCGGAAACGCCTTCCAGAACGGGTTCCACCTCGCCGCATATCTCGGTCGCATATTTGCAGCGGGTGTGGAATTTGCATCCGTCAGGAGGATTGAGAGGGCTCGGCAAATCGCCGTCAAGAAGCATTTCCGGTGCATATAACCCCGTCTCGTCCAGCATCGACGATGCTATGAGAGCCTTGGTGTAGGGATGCTTCGGCGCCCGGAAAAGCTCCTCCCGGTCAGCGATTTCAACAACGCGCCCGAGATACATCACCGCGATGCGATCGCAGAGATAACGCACCACGCGCAGATCGTGGGAAATCATCAGAACCGTCAAACCGTGACGGCGCTTCATGTCCATCAGAAGGTTCAGTATCTGCGTCCGCATCGAGGCATCGAGCGCCGATGTCGGCTCGTCGCAGACGAGGAAGCTCGGATTGAGAAGCAGCGCACGGCCGATGACGACGCGCTGCAACTGGCCGCCGGAACACTGGCTCGGATAGCGATCATAAAAAGAGCCGTCGAGACCGACCTCTTCCAGCATCCGGAAAACCCGCGCCGTACGTTCCTCGCGGGTGCCGATGCCATGCTGGGCAAGCGGCGCTTCCATGCTCTGGCCGATACGCATGCGCGGATCGAGTGCCGAATAAGGGTCCTGAAACACCAGCTGCACCACCCGGCGCATGCGCCGCAGCGCCTCGCCCTGCATGTGCAGCATATCGTTCTGCCCGATGCTGACCTCGCCTTTGGTTGCGTGGGTCAGCCGCGTGATCAGCCCGGCAACCGTGCTTTTGCCGCATCCGGATTCACCAACGAGGCCCAGCACTTCCCCCTCGCCGATCGTCAGGGAAACATCGTCGACGGATTTCACCACACGGTGACCAAAGCCCGATATGGGATAATATTTGCAGAGGTTCTTTGCGACCACAAAGGGCCGGCTCCTGTTTTCCGCCGGTGACGGGGTCTGTGTCGTCGCTGTCGATAACATTGTCGCCCTCCCTCAGCAGACCGTGTGGCTGGCATGATCATGAGCGGCATGATCGTGACCGACCGCCCAGCATCGCGCCTTGCGCCCTTCGGGCAAGGCATTCAGATCCGGTTCCGACGCCATGCAGCGGCCGCCCATGCCTGCCGAGTTGGCAAGCGTGCAGCGCGGATGAAACCGGCAGCCGCAGGACATGTCATGGGCCTGCGCGCTCGAACCGGGGATCGTCAGCAATTGCCCCTCGCTGTCGGTGGTCAGGAGTGAACAGCTGATGAGCGCCTTGGTATAGGGGTGCTGCGGCGCCTTGAGGATCGCCTGGGTCGGCCCCTCTTCGACGATGCGGCCGGCATACATGACCGCAATCCGGTCCGCGAAAGCGGCGACGACCGAGAGGTCATGGGTGATGAGCAACGTGGCAAGCCGGCGCTTGCGGCGTTCGTCATCAAGCAGGCGGAGTATCTGTGCCTGAACGGTGACATCGAGCGCCGTCGTCGGTTCGTCGGCGATCAGAAGCTGCGGATTGCCTGACAGTGCGGCGGCAATCATGACACGTTGCGCCATACCGCCGGAAAGCTCGTGCGCGAAGCATTGCGCCCGTGCTGAGGGATCGGGAATGCCGACATCGGACAGGAGACCGACGACCCGGTCAAGCGCCGCGTGCCGGCTCATTTTACGGTGGATCCAGAGCGGCTCGGCAACCTGCGTCCTCACCCGGCTGGTCGGGTCGAGCATGGCCTGCGGCTGCTGGAACAGCATGCCGATATCGGCACCGCGCAGTGCATCGAGTTCGGAGGATGAAAGAGCGAGAATATCGCGCCCGGCAAAGGAAATGCGGCCGGAATTGATTTCCGCGCCCTGCGGCAAAAGCCGCATCAGCGACAGGGCCGTCATGCTCTTACCCGATCCGGATTCGCCGACGAGAGCGACGACTTCTCCGGCGTTGACGGAAAGCGTCAGGCCCGAAATAACAAACTTGCGGCCGTTTTGCGCCGGCACAGAAACGTGCAGATCCTCGATCTCCAGAAGCGGTGCGCATTCGGGAGACATGGCCGTCTTGGCAAGCGTTTGTCCTTCGATATTCATAAGAGTTCCCCTTATTTTTATTGAATCGGAGGCATTCACGAATTTTCATGCGGCTTCAGACGATATTACTCTCCTTCCTGTTCCGTTGCGTCACGTATGTTTGACAATCGTCAAATCCGTCATTGCCCGCCCGCAGGCGTCAATGACCGTTGGTTTTCTTTGTTTCCAGATTGAGGCCATGGCCGATCCACGTCACGCTGAGCGCTGCAAGGAAGATCGCCAGACCCGGTGCGATGACGAGGACGGGCATCCGCTCCGCATAGGCCTGCGCGTCGGCCAGCATCAGCGCCCAGTCTGCGGCCGGCGGCTGTACGCCAAGGCCCAGAAATGACAATCCGCCCACCGTGATCAGCTTGTGGCCAAAGCGCAGGAACGCCACGGCCGCAATCGGCCAGATCGTGTTGGGAATGATATGCCGGAAGATGATGAAGCGCCTTGTGCAGCCGAGTACCTCGGCGGCACGGATATATTCACGCGAATTGATCGAGAGCGTCAGCCCCCGCGCCAGCCGCGCAAAAGGTGTCCAGCCGACGATGGTCAGCGACGCGATCAGCGTTCCGTATCCCGGGCCGAAGATGGCCACGAGGAAAATCGCGATCACGACGTCAGGTATGGCGATGAGCAGGTCCACGATGCGCATCAGCACCTCGTCGAGGATGCCGCGGTTGCGGCCGCTGATGATGCCGATGAAGGTCCCGATCACGACAGAAAGAATGACGGTGATGGCGGCAATGGTGACCGTGAAGCGGCCGCCGATCAGCAGCCGGCTGAGCACATCGCGGCCCAGGTGGTCCGTTCCCAGCCAGTAGAGGGCGCTTGGCGCATTCAACCGCAGACGAAGGTTCTGCTTTGCCGGATCATAGGGTGAAATCCACGGCGCGATCACCAGCAGCAGGATGATGACGAGAAAAATCGCCGCTCCCGCATAGAAGGTCCAGTGCCGGCAGCGGATGAAATCCGTGAAGCGGGACAGGCTCGAGGGGCGCTTGGGCATGGTCATCGGCATGGCAGCGGCTGGCGCGCTCGGAAAGAGGCTAGTGGTCATGGTGACCTCGCATTGCTGGATTGATCAGGACATAGAAGCTGTCGGCCAGGGTATTGACCAGGATGGACAGGGCCACGATGCAGATGAAACCACCCTGCAGCATCGGGATGTCGCGATTGACCACGGCGTCGTAGAGAAGCCGGCCCATGCCGGGAATGGCGAAGATCACTTCCACGACCACCGATCCGCCAAGCAGCCCCGCAAGCCACAGGGCAAAGAAGGTGACCACCGGCAGCGAGCCGTTGCGGATGCCGTGGCGCATGACCGTGCCATGCATGCCAAGGCCGCGGCTGCGCGCCGCCGTGATATAGGGCGCGCGCAAAACCTCGGCCATGGCGGCGCGCGTCACCTGCGTGAAATAGGCGAGCGGCCGCAGCGTCAGGGTCAGCGCAGGAAGCACCAGCGAGCGCCAGCTATCCCATCCGGCCGAGGGCAACCAGCCGAGATAGAGCGCAAAGACCAGCGCCGACATGGGCGCGAACCAGTATTCGGGCGTTGCGACGAATGTCTGGATCATCAGCGTCGCGAAATTGTCCAGACGACCGCCCGGACGCATCGCCGCCAATGTGCCGAGCGGCAGGGCGACGGCGATCGCGAACGCCAGCGCCGTCAGCGCCAGCGTCACCGACACCCAGAGCGACCGCATAAGCTCGGCAGCGACAGGCTGGCTGCTGGTGAAGGAAAACCCAAGGTCGCCACGCAACGCATTCGACAGCCATGCGAAATATTGCACGTAAAGCGGCCGGTCGAGCCCGAGACTGGCCCGGAGCGCCTCCACTGCATGTGGATCAAGTGCCGTATCGCGCATGCGTGAAAACAGGATGGTGCGGGCCGGATCACCGCCCGCCATATAGGGCAGAAGAAACGCGATGACGGAAACGATCGCCAGCATCAGGCACAGAATAAAGAAGCGCTGTATTATCTGTATCCACATGGCCCTGTCTCCTTCACAGCAATTGGCATTTCCACTGCAATCGACGCTCGCCCCCAAAGGGAAAAGCCGCTTATTTCGCCAGGCGATGTAAATCCATCACCGGCCCGGACGTACCCTTCAGCATGCCGGGCCGCTTGGGCACGACAGCCACCGGTGCAAAATCGACATTTTCGGAATGGGCCAGATCCTGAATGATCGGGCACTCCGGCTCACCATTGTCGGGGCAATAGGTTGCAAGGTTTCGAAGCGTGTCTGCCATCTCCCGAAGCGTGTGCATCTTCGCTTCCAGATCGACGACATGTTCCATGACGATGCGTTTGACATCGCAGGAGGCGCCACCCGGATCGCGCCACAGGGTCATGAGCTGCCTGATCTTTTCGATGGAAAAACCGAGATCGCGTCCGCGGCGGATGAAGCGCAGCGTTTCCAGATCATTGGCCGTATAGACCCGGTATCCGGAATCCGTGCGGTTTGCCGATTTGATCAGGCCGATCATCTCGTAATGCCTGATCATCTTTGCAGAAACACCGGAGGCGGTGGCGGCTGTGCCAATGTTCATCGATCCTGCTCCTATCTTTCCGGGGTGAAAAACACGTCTGCATGAATGTCGGCGGTGCGCATGCCGCGCGCCAGAAGCTGCGGCACCGTCGCCTCGATCATGGCCGGCGGTCCGGCAATATAGGCTTTCCAGCCATCGAGATCGTCGAAATCATCCGCCACCGCCGCACCGACATAACCGCACCTGATATCGGCATGGTCTTCATGCGAGAGAACCGGAACGAAGCTCAGATTGCCATGCCGCGCGGCAAGATCTCCGAAGCGGTCGAGCATATAGAGATCACGCTGAGCGCGCGCGCCGAAATAGACATGAACCGGGCGTTCACGGCCCGTTGCAAGTGCTGCCTCGACAACCGCCTTGACGGGGGCAAGCCCCGACCCGCCGGCAATGCCGAGGATGGGCCCACAATGTTTTTCCCGCAGGAACGAAGAACCGAAAGGCCCCACGATCGTCACGGGGTCACCAGCCCTGGCGAGCGAAAAGATGCGGCCGCTCGTCATGCCGCCGGGAACGTGCCGGATGTGAAATTCGATCAATTCCTCATCCACCCGACTGGCGATGGAATAGTCACGCGGCGAACAGTCCGCATAAAGCAGGCGCACATATTGTCCGGGCTTGAAGGCAAACTGCCCGCGCTCGTTGAGCCGGATACGGATGAGCTTGATATCATGTGTCGCATCCACCACTTCCGCCACCACGCCCTCAAAGCGGCCGGTCGGAATATCGGCGATCTCATCCGCCCCATCGAGCCAGCTGATCGTCATGTCGCTTAACGGCACGGCCCGGCAGGCGAGCGTCAGACCATCCGCCTTTTCCTCTTCGGTCAAGGAGAAGGGCGTATGCTTGAGAAGATCGATCTTGCCGGAAATGAGATGCGATTTGCAGGCCCCGCAGCGGCCCATGCGACAGCCATGCGGATAGGTGACGCCAGCGGCCAACGCGGCCTGAAGCACGGTTTCACCCTGCGCCGCCATGATGCTGCGCCCGATCTGCGGCAGATAGATTGTGTTGCCAGGCGTCATCACATCCGCCTCCTATTCGGCCGCTGCGAGCTGCATGCCCGCCGGTCTGTCCACCAGCGGTGCACGGAAGCTTTTCAGGCGCAGCGCGTTCGTCAATACGAAGACGCTGGAAAGCGCCATGGCTCCGGCAGCAAGGACAGGCGACAGCAGAACGCCGTTGACAGGATACAATATTCCAGCCGCCACCGGAACGAGTGCAGCGTTGTAAGCGAAGGCCCAGAACAGATTCTGGCCGATATTGCGGATGGTCGCCTTGGAGAGCGCGATGGCGTTGGCAACACCGCGCAGATCGCCAGACATCAAGACCACATCGGCACTTTCAATCGCGACATCCGTACCCGTGCCGATGGCAAGCCCGACATCGGCCGCAGCAAGCGCCGGTGCATCATTGATCCCATCCCCGACAAAGGCGACACGTCGCCCGCCGGCAGCAAGCCTTTTGACGGCCTCGACCTTGCCGTCGGGCAGCACTTCCGCCACCACCTCATCAATACCGAGACGGCGGGCTATAGCTTCGGCAGTGCGGCGATTGTCACCGGTGATCATCGTGACCTTGAGGCCCAGCGCATGCAGCGCCGCAATCGCCTCCGGGGTCGTCTGCTTGATCGGATCGGCAACGGCGATGATCGCGGCCAGCCTGCCATCGACGGCGGCATAAAGCGGCGACTGCCCTTCCCTGCCCAGCCTTTCGGCATCATCGGCAAACATCGCGACGTCATAACCGAGCTTGATCATGAACCGGTCTGCGCCCGCTTCGACCCTGCGGCCGTCAACCATGGCTGCAACACCAAAACCGGGGGTCGCCTCGAAGCCTTCCGCATTGGCAAGCGTCAGGCCGCCATGTTTCGCCGCCTCGACGATCGCCTCCGCAATCGGATGTTCGGAATGGTTCTCCAGCGAGGCGACGAGGCGAAGCACCTCATCCGCATCGAAGCCCTGCGTCGTGGTGAAATGCACCAGCTTCGGCTTGCCGAGCGTCAGGGTGCCGGTCTTGTCAACGGCAATCACGTCGGCATCGCGCAGCGTCTGAAGCGCATCGCCGCGGCGGAACAGCACGCCCATCTCGGCGGCGCGGCCGGTGCCGACCATGATCGAGGTCGGCGTGGCAAGGCCCATGGCGCAGGGACAGGCGATGATGAGAACCGCAACCGCGTTGACGAGCGCGAAGGTCAAGGCCGGATCAGGCCCAAAGATGAACCAGACGGTGAAAGTGGCGAGTGCGGCCAGCATGACAGCCGGCACGAACCAGTTGGTGACCTTGTCGACCAGCGCCTGAATGGGCAGCTTGTCGGCCTGCGCCTCCTCCACCATGCGGATGATCTGGGCGATCAGCGTATCGGCACCCACCTTGGTTGCACGGAAGGTGAAGGAGCCATTGCGGTTCACCGTGCCGCCGACAACCTCGGAACCCGCCGCCTTGGTGACCGGGACCGGCTCGCCAGTGATCATCGATTCATCGACATAAGAAGAACCGCTGAGAACCAGCCCATCGACCGGCACTTTCTCGCCGGGGCGAACGACGATCACATCGCCGGTGCGCACATCCTGCAACGGCACATCAACGGTTTCGCCATCGCGCAGCACGCGGGCGGACTTCGCCTGCAGGCCGACGAGGCGCTTTATCGCCTCGCTGGTGCGGCCTTTGGCGCGCGCTTCGAGGAATCGGCCGAGAAGGATGAGCGTGACGATAACCGCCGCCGCCTCATAATAGACATTGGCCGTGCCACGCGGCAGGATTTCGGGCAGGAAGGTTGCCACCACCGAAAATCCCCAGGCGGCGGCGGTGCCCAGTACGACGAGCGAATTCATGTCCGGCGCCAGCCTTAGCAGTGCGGGTATGCCCTTTTTAAAGAAGCGCAGGCCGGGCCCGAACAGGACCAGTGTCGTCAGCACAAATTGCAGATACCAGCTTTCCTGCATGCCGACCGTTTCCATCACAAAATCATGGATGGCGGGCACCAGATGCGAGCCCATCTCCAGCACGAAGACTGGCAACGTCAGCGCAGCGGCCACGGCAAGGCTGATTTTCAGGCCGCGCAGTTCCGTAGCGCGTCTATCCTGCTCCACATCACCGGCCTTGTCGGCGATGATTTCGCTCGCCGTATAGCCCGCCCGCTTGATCGCCTCCGCCAGGGTGGCTGCAGAGGCGGCATTGCCGGCAACGCGGATGGTGGCACGCTCGGTCGCCAGATTGACGGTCGCATCGGAAACACCGGAAACAGCCTTCAGCGCCTTTTCAACACGACCGACGCAGGAGGCGCAGGTCATACCCTCGATATCGAGTTCGATGGTTTTTTCTTCGACGCCATACCCAGCATTCCGGACCGCCGCGATCACGGCCGGCACGTCGGGCGATCCGGAAAAGGAGATATCAGCGCGTTCCGTCGCGAGATTGACCGAGGCCTTCAGAACGCCCGGCACCTTGGCAATCGCCTTTTCCACGCGGCCGACACAGGAGGCGCATGTCATGCCATCGATCGCAATCTGGTGACTCGCCCGGATCTCCATTTGTGACATGCGTACGACCCCTCTTTTCTTGTGTTAAAAAAAAGATAGGGCTTCCCATCGTGGCAAGGTCAATAGGTTCTTTTGGGTGATTTTCGAAGAAATATGCCGCTTGCTTGAGCAGGATTATTTTTTGGGCGCACCACTAGGAACAAAAGCAACCAACGCCTGAATATCAACGCGAATTGGCAATCTATCCTTGCCGCATCTGCGCTGCAGGGGCGCACTTTGTTTGTGGGTGAAGGTGGTGCGGACGGCGGGACTTGAACCCGCAAGACCAATGGTCGGCAGATTTTAAGTGCCCCGGACGTCTGCGCCCTGTCCAATGAAATCAACTGCTTAGGCTGAAATCCGGGGGCACAAGTGGTCACATCCGGGGCACGTTTGGTCACAGGTTGGTCACACAATTTGACGAGACTCGATGCAGAGGATATGTGGACTATTGTGCCCACATGCGGACGTGGTGGAATGGTAGACACAAGGGCCTTAAAAGCCCTCGGCTAACGCCGTGCGGGTTCGAGTCCCGCCGTCCGTACCAACGACCTCGATCAAGGTCCAAATGGTCGCCAGCCTCACGCCATCGCTCTCAATTTCCTTCGACCAGTCCTTCTTGAACCGAAGCCACTCGTCGTGTTCCATCAGCCTGAGTGGCTTCCCTGTTCGGTCCACTAGGGCTGTCATCCTCTTGCGGCGGAACGTTCGAACCGTGGTGGTGTAGGCTCCGGTCTCAAAGAAGAATTGGGTCTTGGCGAGGTCCATCACGCCGCCTCCAAGTCGTCGGCCACGAAAACGTCAGCGCGGCGACCGTAGATGCGGCCCCGGAAGTCGGCCCCTATTACTCCGCGACCATATATCATCATGTCAGCGAAAGCTTGGGACATCGACACCTCGACATCTTGCAAAGCGTAATCCATCAGACTGAGCGTAGAGCGGTGGATATCTGCGGGATCACGAGGGCACTCTACGCGAAGCGCTATACCGCCCTTCTGTTTGGCGTAGCGGTTCACCATGTCCCGGCTGGCTTCGTCCACCGAGCCTCCGTAGAGAGCCCGGTAGAGCGTGTCTTTGGCCGGAAGGAAAAGCATTTCTGTCTGATTTGGATTGGGCCTCACGGGCCTTCCGTTCTCGAAGCTTACGTTCATAGTCTTCTCGCTCTTGCTCTCGGCGGCGCTGCTGTTGTTGGAGGGAGGCGACGATTACCGCCGCCATCCATGCTGTCACGTTACCAACCCTTGACGATCTTCGGCTTCGGAGCCCGGTAGCCCTTCTGGTGGAACAGGCAATACTTCGCCTTCGCCGCCGCAACGTCCGGGTAGTCGTCATCCAAAAGAAGCGCCTCGCAGTCGCCGGTAGTCTTCCAGCCCGAATTTACTGCGTCGAAGTCGGCCTTGTTCTCGACCACGATCTGCTTCGGGTATCCATATTTCTTGAAGAATGCGGCGGGGAATTTCTGCTTCGGCGGCTGGAGGCCCGGAGCGCGGCAAGAGGTTCCCGCTGCATTGCACGTCCAGTCGAACGGAACGTCAAAAGCCTTGGCCGGAGTAGCTAAGGAGACCACAGCGACGACGAGTGCGGAGCCAACGAAACCGGCGGCGAAACCACGGAGGAAGGTAAGACGGTTCATGAGAGCATTCCTTTCAGTTTTTGGATCGTTCTGGCGATGAGGCGGGGCTGGAAAAACTTTGCGTCCTCGGTCCCGCAATCGTATTTTCTTGCGAGGTGGGCCGAACTCGCTTGAGGACCGGTAACGGCATCAATCTGTGCCGCCTCGGGGGCGTAGCAGTAGCTGCCCCGATAGAAGCGGCAGTCCTTACAGAACTTCACAAGACCGCCGCGAGAAGGACGAGGAAGAAGATTACTGAGCCGATGAAGGCGAACTTGTTGCCGTTGAACGCCTTGCCGTTTGCGTTGATTTGATCGGTCACTGGAGACTCACTTCACGTTGACGAATGGGGTTGCCGAGCCCGGAACCATCGTGGTTGGCAAAATGCCGTTCCACTTCTCGGCTGCGGTGAGGTCGATCAGGGTCGGGTTGTCGCGGAGGGCTGCACCCTTGGCCCGGATGGCTGCGGCTTCTGCTTCACCACGGAGGCGGGCTGCGTCGGCTTCGGCCTGTGCAGTGGCGCGGATACCGTCAGCGGTTGCCTGAGCCTGTGTGACGGTGATCTCCGCCTGTACCTTCTCACGCTCGGCGTTCTGCTTGAGCTTCTGGACCTCGATCTCGGCGCTCATCCGCTCCTCGATCTTCTGCTCGTAGGCGTCCGAGAAGTCGATGTTCTCGATCTGGAAGCCTTCGATTATGACCGGCCCGTCAACCGCATCCTGCATCGCCATCTGAATTTCAGACGTGAGCTTGGCGCGCTCCGTGATCGCACGGGCGGCGTTGTAGCCGCCGAACGTGTTCTTGATTGCGGCCATCGCCTTGCGCTCCACGAGGCGGGACAGAAGGTTTTCTTCGTTGCCGTACTCAGAATAGACGAGGCCCGCCTTGTCGCCGGGGATCGAGTAATTGATCGAGACGGCCAGCGTGGCGGTTTGCTGGTCCGCGCTATAGGCCATGACGTTCTCGTAGGTCTTCGCCTTGGAGCGGACATCAATGGTGTGGTCAGCGTCAACGAATGGCATCTTCCAGTGAAGGCCAGGTTCAACCACCGCCATGATTGCGCCGTTCCGGGTCACGACACCGCGCTCCCCCTGATCGACCACAAAGAAGGAACCGAAGGAGACGGCAGCAATAGCGAAAGCGGAGATACCGAGTGCAGCGAGCTTGGGGGACATATTAGTTGGTTCCTTTCTTGGAAGCGTCGTTGAGAAACTTAGCGATGGCGAGAATGCCGAGGATGATGAGGAAGGCGATGACGGCTCGACCGATGAGAGCGGCCAGCATAAGTGGCTCCTTTCGTGGACACGTAAGGGAACGAAAAAACCCCCGGTTTGAGGACCGAGGGCGAAGACGAGCTTAACTAGGGTGTAATTGGAGGCGACCTTCTCAAAGGCCCTTACCAAAAGCCCCCGGAGGTGATCCGAGGGCTGTTGATTAGTTGGAGGTGAAAGGACCCCACGGCCATATCCCAAGTGCATTCAGCACGAGGATCACGCCGGAAATCACAAACAGCCAACTAATGGGCTCTTTGAGAAAGTCTCTTGGCATTACGCCGCCTCTAGTACGTGAACGATCTCCTCAAGGGAGTTCGGCCTTATTTGCATGTAACGCATGGTTGTGACAATAGCGTTGTGCCCCATCCATTCCATTACGCGCTTCACATCCACGCCGCCGAGGACGAGCCGAGTGCAGCAGGTGTGTCGCAGGGTGTGCGGCGTCACGTCAGCCATATGCAAGACTTCCCGCATGGTGTCCCAACGGGAGCGCATGGACCCACGGGCGAAGCCAGCGAAAGGACCCCACCGCTCATCCACGGGGTTGCGATCCTTGGTCTTGTGGCGCTCCTTGAGGATTGCTTGGCATCGCTTGGTGAGCGGCACGGTACGCGGCTTGTTAGTCTTAGTCTTCCAGAACGTCACCGTTTTGAAGTCCGGACCAAAGGCGTCCCATCTAACCGGCAACATTTCAGAGAAGCAGCGAGCCCCTGTGTCGATGAGAAGGATCGAGAGGTCGTGGAGGTCGGAGTACCCCATGCTCTCCCAATAGGCGAGCAACGCCTTCTCCTCCTTGTCGTCCAAGTACCGGAACTTGGTCTGCTCGACCTTATTCCATCGGAGGCGTGGAAGATTGACCACGATCCCGTTATCTTTCGCGACACGCAAGAGTTTGGACAGCGCGGCAACCTTGCGGTTGACGGTAGCCGGGGTAAGGCCCTGCTCCGCGAAGTGGACTTTCATTTCCGCCGCTTCGGCTGGAGTGATCTCGGCTACAACTTTGTTGCGACCGAAGTAATCCACGACATGCTTCCCGTTGCGTACCGCCGTTGCGGCAGACCGAAGATTGCTCCATTCGGTACGGCAAACGTGGTCATAGAGGTTTCCGAGAAGACTTAGATCGGTGCTTCGGGCTTTCGCTTGAGCCTGAACAGGAGGAATGGCCTTGCCCTGTTCAATAGCTAAGCGCGCCGCAGTCTCCCAAGCTTCCGCAAGGGCTTTAGATTTGAAAGTGGGTCGAAGTCTCTTTCCGTCTGGTGTTCTAACGTCAGCTTGCCACTGACTACCCCTTAGTCTTGCCATTACATGCGTCTCCTATGATGCGCTCGAACTCGTCACCAAGTCGTCGCCCCAAAGTCGTTGGAGCGACCAGCTTTGCCCGACTGTCAGCCGGGTCGATGATTTGAGTTATGAGGTTGAGACCGTGTTCGCGCTGCGAACCATCCCCATCATGGGTGTAAGCGGAACTTCCAAGAACTCGAACTGCTCTTGAAAGGGCTGACTTCGAAAGACCCGTGGTTTTTACAAGCTCCGCCGCGTTTGTGCCCGGACGGTCAAGAACCCGGAGAAGCACGGAGAGTTGTCCGAGTTCCATCCGAGGGTAGTGCTTTTGCACTTCCTCAACCACCGATATGAGGGCTTTAACGCCAACTTTTTGCGATCTTGAAATAACCATCCTAAATCCCTCTAATCCGTCCCATTATGGGTTGTATCGGTCATGCCGAAAGCCGTGTCAATCCGGCCTTTGAGGTGCGAGCTTGCTTTCTTGAATTTTAGCGGTTGCCCATTTAACTGGATCGGACACATCCAAACCGTTCGGATCGGCCCCAATTGCTAGAGCCCGGACGGCACTCATGAGGAATTCTGCCGCTAACGACAAGCACTCAATCTCATGGGAAACATGCTGCACTTCGTTGTTTGTCATTTCACAACTGCCCTACATTTAGTCGGGAGGGTTACCCCAAACCACTCCCTTTTTAACGTCGAAAGAACGTGTCATAGACCCCCCAAGCCCCTACTATAAAAGCAAGGATGAGATAACCGTCCCGAGCGAATTGAGCGGCGATTACAAGGTTCATAAATCCTCAACCCGCCGCCCGTTTCTTCCCATAACCGGAACTGTTATAGGCAGTGAAGCCGTAAAATTGCTGAACCTGAGATTGAAGCTCATGTTTGTCCACGCCGAGCCCTTCGAGGATGTCAACGACGAGGTCAGGATATTGAAGAACAAGGCTTTTCAGGTCGTCCCCATCCTGCTGTGAAAAGCTGTGGAAATCCGAATATCGGGTGCCATAGAAGGGGAGATAGTCGTCGTCGTCATCCCAAGGCGCGGCAGTCGGATCGCGTTCGATGACGAGCGAGGTGAAGTCCAGCTTGGTCAATTTGTCTCGCAGTTCGATCAAGAACCGAACGTCCTGCGTTTCGTCCGATGAGTGCTGCCTAAAGTAGCCCACCGAGACGTTTGTGCATTCGGGAATTATATGGGCGTACTCGTTCGTGTCCGTGTAAGCTCCCCCGCTATCCGGGCGGTACTTCCCGCCGAGTGCGGCTGAGAGAGATCGAGCGAACGCCTCCGAGCATGTCCGTCTGCCCATCTGGTGGGTGATTACGTCCTCCCGATAGGCGCGGTCAAAGGCCATCGCAAAACTGAACTGCGAGAGCCACATCGGATTACCCTTAGCGAGATTTGTGGAGCCGATGCAGCCGCTCTCCTCGCCGTAGTGGATGATGTAGGTCCCCGGCACTCCAGCTTTCACCATTTCAGTGATGAGCCAAATTCCCGCCGTGTCATCCGCCCCGAGGCAATTTGAGCCGGAACGTTTCGCCCTCTTTGAGAGCGACAGAATGCCGGTCTCCTCGTCGTAGGAGAGCGTTTGCAGTCCCTCCACGTTATGCACCGTATCCATGTGGCAGGAGAACAAGAAAGGCGCGTTCTCCCCCACGGTCAGGACGAGATTGTCGAACTCATCCCGCTTGAACCCGAGAGGTGCGAGGTATTGGTTGATGAAAATCTGTTCCGTGGTCGAGCCCATCGGGCGCATGTAGCGGAACATCTGGAGGATTGTGCTTTCGTCAGCCGAGCGGGCCATGCCGAGGCTCCTTATGTGGGAATAGAGAGGACCGACCGGGCCGCATTAAGCGGCCAAGGCGAGTTCGATCTGGTTTTCGTCTTTGATAGCCCCGACGAGCGTCACGCCTTCGCTGTCGCACCAAGCGTCGAGTTCAGCCGTGTTGGAAACCATGTCCAAATCGACATAGCGACCATCGGAGAGTTCCTGCTTCGTGTTGTGATCGAGCGAGTATTGATCCGAGAAGGCGCAGAAGTAGCCACGCTCCTCCGCGATATGAAGCGCCACAGTGCGCCCATCCGTCAGCACAGTGTGGTCGTAGCTGGAGGAGGAATAATACTCCTCGGTCTCCTCGCAGAAGAAGACGGTTTCGCGATTGACCATCCGGTCAACGCCACGCCGCGAATAAGTGCCCGCGCCTTCAACAGAGACGCCATCCTCGTCCGGGTAGTAGTCATCCATTTCATCGCAATAGAAGTAGTTGGAGGAGCGGCAATGCTCGCAGACCCGGCGATCAACAGACCCGATATAGGTCATGTTTTCTTCGTGTTCGGGCTCCTCGCAATCGTCGCAACGGCAGACGTCATCCGACAGGCCATTGGTGTTTCGTGCACCAATCTCACCGTCATCGTCCAGAATGAGCCACGTTCCGTTGTCCCTGACGCTCTCGTGAGTGTCGATGTAAGGAAGGACGAAACCACCTCCATACGGGATGCGCTGGAGGCGAGCGCCGCTAAACTCCGCTTCCTCTCCTTCCGAGTACCCGGCGGCGATCAGCGAGGCTTCCAAGCGGTGATAATCGCCATAGAACTTGCCGAAGTAGATTTTCTTGTCGGGCCAGACGAGGCAACGCCCATCAACGCTGTCGATGTCACCGATGTAGGCGATACCGAGGTCTGGACCGGCGTAGACACGAGCGGGATGCTCATCGCCGCTGTGGTCGCCGTGACGGAAGTGCATACAAGAGCCATTATACTTGCCGCGATAGACGCGCTCGATCTCGTCGGCGTCCTGCGTGACATTCAATGCACGAGGCGAGTAAGCGTTCGTCCACTCCAACGCGAGAGCCTGAATGGTCTCCTCACTGAGGATGTCGCCGAAGAACTTCTTGAGGTACTTCCCCGGCTTAATCGGCGTCTGGATGTCGCGAGCCCGCTTGTCCGCATCTTGGAAGTAAGCGACGAGCCCCGCAACCTTCTTTGAGGGGACCGGGAAGCTCTCAATCCAGCGGTCCAAATTATCGCTGAAAATCGAGTTTCCATTCCACGGGCTATGCATGAACGGCAGAACGTACTTCTCGAAGTAGGACCACGGAGAGTAGCCCTGCTCCGCCGGGAGCGACACGATATGCTTCGAGCGATAACCCGCGCGTTGCAGACGATCTACCGCCGCTTCTACATTTGGGTTGTTGTACGTGGGGAGAACGTCATAGGTGAAGGACGAGCGAACCTGTCCGACGACCAGAAAATCCGCCGCCTTGAAAGGGTCCACAAAGCCGTCCTGAACGGGCGACCGAGAGGCGTTGTCATAGCCTTCAATTTTGACGGCCACGGACGTTGCCGGGACTGCCTTTGCGACGGCGGCTGCACTGCTTTCCTTCGTGGCGACGATATCAGTCATCGAATTGGTTCCTATAGTGGGATGATTTGGGCGCACTAATGGCGCGGAATGGGTGGATCAGGCTTCACAGCCACACGCTTTCAGGAAGCGGGCGGTATCAAATCGGGGATTGTCGGCAGCGAGTTCGCCAGCCAAGTCTTCCGCTAAATCGTCCAGCATGTTGCCAGCGATGACCCGGACAATTCCTTCCCGGTCTTTGGCGCGGCTCCGCCGGATCGCAGCGGCAATCGTCTCGTAATCCTTGCGCGTCATGCGCTTACTCCTTCGGCATGGTTCGGGAGAGCCAGACCGCGCCCAACAGTGTCAGGCTGAACTGGCCGATGATGAGGAGGACAAAGAGCCCTTGTGCGGCCTCGGTCATTAGTGGACCGTCCGTCGCGTAATCATGCGGACGTTGTAGTCGCCATGCTCCCGCCGAGCTTCACGGAGCATCTTGATTGCCTCCACCTTTGCGAAGGACGAGACTTCATCCTCCCAATTGCCGCGAGCATCGTTGATCTTCTGAACTACAAATTCTTTCATCGCTAAATACTCCCTATAGTGGGTTGATTATGGCAGAACGTAATACAGACGAGCGCTATCTAGGCTCTCCGTCATCATCCGCCGCGTTGCATTGATTGGATCAAGGAGCCCGACCATCGACCGGAGCCCCGCATGGGCGAGAATGTGGACAAACCAGCCCCGCCAGAGTGGACCGTGGGCCTCATAATCGACACGCCCGAAGGCGAGATTACCCGAAAGGCGGTGTGCCCATTGGTCGGCCCAATGCGCCACCTCATGAGCGATTATAACGTCCGTCCAGCCCCACTCCGCGAAGTAGACGCCGTGGGCGCTGCCATCGCATCGTTTCAGCCGTTCCTTTGTGAACGCGGCCTTGAAGGAGGCGCGAACCTCGTCCGCCACCTCGTCAGATTTTATCAACCCGGTTTCACGCATCCGGCGAATTGCGATCTTGGCGCAGAGACGTGCATAACCCCGCGCCTCGTCATATCCGAGCTTCTTCTGGATCGGTCGAAGGTCTTTCCATTCCCATTTGTAGCACCGCTGGCGGTTGCTATCACGGACGGAACGGAGCATCGATCCAAGGCTTACAATGCCCGGCTGATATCGCTCTTTCCAGAATTTGGCATGGATTGTCATGTGAGAACCCCACTTGCTTGACACTCATCAAAGGCCCCCGTTCGTGGCCCCTCATGGGTGCCAAGCGGTCCCTTGCTCGGGACCACTCAGCAGAATGATTGCTTTCCGTTATTCGTCATCGCTGGTACTCAGTCTCCCTTTCCCGCTCCCGGACACGGTTTGCTTGTCCGGTCCACCATCACTCCTCCCTATAATGGGAAGATTACCCCAAGGCACCGTCTTAAGACCCGTTTCGTGGTGCGCTATTGGTGCGCCTTCCGTGAACCTTCCGACCGCCGCTAGGCTGGCCTTCCGTGTCCCTTTAGGAACCGCTTTCCTCTCCGCTTCCCCCGCCCGTTGGTCGCAACTTTCGCGCCCCGCTCTGGTGGAAATCCATATTCGATTGTCAAAGAACCCACGTAAGCCTTGCGGCCTGTTGTGGCAGTCTGGCGGGCCTAGCCCCGCTCTGGCATTTCCTGAACTCCGCCCCGGTCCCGTTTGTGACCCCGAGAACCCCGCTGGCCGGTGGCCCGTTGCGTCGTTCGATGGCCAATGTTTAGTCCCATTACCGGGACGATTGCAAGCGGAAAAATGATATCTTTTTGCGAATTTAGGCTAAGTCATTGAATAGAAACGAAAGAAATTGTTCCCATTGTGGGTTGATTGGTGCCGATTGTGCCCGATTTTAGTGCCCTGTAGTGGCCTGATTATCCGAATTTAGTTTCGAAACAGGGATGATTTGTCTGCCGTGGGGCATGGTGCCGATTGGTGCGCGATGGTGGCCCGGACGGTGGCCGATTGGTGCGCTGACGGGATCGTTCAACAGATAGGGACAAAGACACGTAATAACATAACGCCTGTTGCCCCATTGGTGGCCCGTGCGTGGTGCGTTTGGTGGCCGATTGTGGCCCGATTGGTGGCGCTAGAGATACGCTATCCTTTGCGTCACTAATGAAATCAATATGTTAGATTGGAAGTGTGTCCATAGGTGTGCCAGACGGTATGGAAAGCGCGGGTGATGCGCGTGGGTGCGCGAGGCCACGGGGGGTGCTGCGCGGCGTCACCTGTCGAGGTCGATGCCTCGGATTTTTGGGGCAAATTTAGACTGACCCCTCGCGAGGCCGAAGGACGAGAGAGGGGTGGGATTAGGTGTAATGGAGTTGGGGGACGAGGTAGAGGGTGTCCACTGTAATCTCGTGGATCAGACACCACGTATCAAGGCAGGTATCTACACCGATCAGACACCACGTAAGTGGGTCCCCATATACACTTATATATACACATAGGGGACCCCCTTCCTTAACTAGGGTGTAATTAGAGATACCCCGTCAGGGGAGGACTTCATCGTCTCCTCCCCATCAGGAACCGCTAGATGGGCCTACGGATGAGGCTTGGGCGGGAGGGTGAGCCACCCATCACATGATCCATGAACTCACGTAGAGCAGCCTCCAGAGCGGCCTCACGGGCTTGCTCAGCGGCTTTCTGAGTATCGCGGGCCATAGCGTCCACCCAATAGTGGACGGCAAGTGCCAGGGCGTCTACCCGGTCGTCTTTGACGAGAGAGCCGCGTTCGCGGGTGATGCGGGTCAACTGGTAGAACAGCCGGTAGCGATTCTGATGCTCCGGGAGATATTCCTTCGTGGAGTTGAAGTCCCGTTCGATCAGTCCTTTATCAACCACCAAGCGGTGCTGCGCCAAAACAGGCTCCAGAGTGTCCACGATACGGGCCTCTTTCTGTGCCTTCGAGCGTTCACTGTCGGTGATACGGCAGGGATGAATGCGGGCCATCACGGGTGCCAGCAGCTTGTTGAACATGCCGTCACCAAAGTTCGGTTCGACAATGACTTCGTTGACATTGAACGTCTTGGCCTTGTTCGCCAGAAGCTCCAGAACAGCGTCATCGTAGCCGCGAGTGTCGCCACCAGCGTCCAAGAGGAACAATCTACCATTCAGGATCGCAACAATGGCCCATGTGGTTTCGTCTCCTCCACGTCCAGAGGGGTCAACGGCCATGACAACCCCCGTGTACGGAGCCCATGCGTCCTTTGCCACCATAAATGGCCTGTAGCAGCGGTCCCCGTCGAAGCCTACCATCGGCACGTCATCAAGCGCGAGGCCGCTGTCTGAGCCCCATGCGAGGTCCAGCGGGGCCTTTTGAGGGTCAAGGTCCATGACAATCATGTCCTTGAGCTTGAGCGGGTAGCGATCGGCGTCAGCGAGTGACGTATCGAGCATGAACTGGAGAGCGAAACCGGCCTGTCCGTACTCTGCCATCTTGTCTATCAGCGTATCGGTATTGAAACGACTGCACACGGGGCCACCGACGAGCCTCGGATCGCGTTCGAGGTCCTTGATGATGTATGACGCAAGGCGGGAGCCGTATCGCGCTCTTTGAGCCGCTGTGGGATATTTGGCCGGGATAACCCTGATCTCGTATCCACGCTCGGGGAGCGAATTGTAGATCGACTGCTCCGTCTGCGGGGTGCCGAGGTAGATGATCTTCGAGGTATCCAGAGGCTTGAGGATAGCCGCAAACTCCTTCGTAAGTTCCTTGAGCTTGTCGCGCATGGTCTGAGTTGCGGAGTTGTTTGTGACCTCGATGTCATCCGCAATAATCACATCGGCACGAGAGCCGGTAAGCTGGCCGGTGATACCAACAGACTTGACGGAGGGCGACTGGTCCGCACGGGCGGGACCTACGTCGAAAGCGATCTTGGACGAACGCTGGCCATCACGAGGCATAAGGTGCTTGAGGAACGGAACCTCGTGGATCAGACGCAGTGTGAAGGTCGAGAAGTCGTCAGCGCGGAGCTTCGACGCCGACACCACCATGATCTTGAGTTGCGGGTCGCGGTACAGGAGCCAGCACACATAGGCCGCTGTGACCCACGACTTTCCGATGCCACGGAAGGCTTCGATTACGAGACGAATAGGCCCCGTTTGAAGCCACTCGGCCATCACATACTGCGACCGCGTGGGCTCCGGGAGGTTTAGGTGTTTCCAGATGAGGAAAAGGAAGACCTTGAAGTCCTCCTTAAGCGGATCGCCGGCAGTACCCCCGGCAAGGGTCGTATTGTTGAGTAGGGATTGCTTGGTAATGGACTCTCTTTCGGACAGAGGAGCCCGTCAGGACGCAAAAAACAGTCCCCGATAGGCGAACCTACCGAGGACGTGATGGCCCTGTGCGGGCTGTGAGGGGTTAATTGGGGTGAATATTCCCGATGCTGGCTTGTGCAGCCTTCACGAGGTCCGCAAAGGCGCTGGCCGCGCCATCTTTGTCGTTCGCGAGACCGTCGATGCCATTGTCCTTGAGGAACTTGACGATAACGGCCCAATCCTTGGCTTCACATGCGCCCGACTGTAGGCGCTTGAGCATGTCGGCTGCGATAAGCCCGTGAAGCTGCTCCAGAAGGTCCTGTGTGGCCTTCTTGTCGGTCATTCTAGTCCTTTCTGTTTCGAGCTCGAACCTCGGAAATCTTCGCCCAAATCTGGACGACGAGCCAAACGGCACCGAGGATGGGAGCGAAGGTCGCTGCTACCTGTGAAGCCGTATGGAGCCACGGTAGCCAGACAGGGCTTGCCACTGCGGAGGCCGCAACGGCAGTCGTGGCATTGTCCAAGAGTGAGTTTCCTTGCTGTGTTGCTGGTCCGATCATCCGGTCCTCCCGAGGATCGAGCCATTGTTGGTGAGAGTTATGTTTGCGGAGCCGAGCAAGCCGTAGCCCGCTGCGCCCCCTGCGGAGCCCGCTTGGCCCGTTGACGAAGAACCGTTAGCGCCTGTCGCCCCGGTGCCGCCTGTGGCCCCATAGAGCCCGCCAGCGCCGCCTGTTCCGCCTGTACCGGCATTGGCACCACCTGCGGAGCCAGCGGAGCCTCCAGACCGCGCTTGGCCGTAGCCTTCTCCAGCGCCTCCGTTGCCGCCAGCTCCTCCTGATGTGGGGGTCGATGCGGTCGAGGTTCGGTAGCTCTGGTAGAAATAGAAGTATCCGGGTCCGTCATCGCCATATTCATCGAACTGTGGTCCGCGATAGTAGGTATATCCACCGAATGACGCGACGGTGGTGCCGTGGGGAACGTATCCTACGGCCTGACCATCCCACATAACCGTGGTGTCCCCGCCCATGCCTCCGACCGTTAGAGCCATCCAGTAGCGGCCATCGGCGTATCCCTGTGACCAGCCGGAGGAAGGTTCACGCACGGTGGTCGTAGTCGAACCGCCGCCGCCTGTTCCGCCCTTACCGCCGCCACCTCCTCCGCCCCGAAGCACGGCCCCCGACTGGAGGTTCAGGATGAGCTTCTGGTTTGCGTTGCCGACGCGGTTGGCCTGAAAGGCGTCCCCTCCCACGCCGCTATTGGCTGCGCCGCCTTTGCCGGAAATGACGCCCGCAACGTCGAAGATCAGGTTTCCGCCCCATGCGGTCGGGCCGATGGTAACGGCTGCTGCGAGCGTGGATGAGTTGCCTCGTTCGACTCCTGCCGGGAGGATGATCCGCTTCTGCGTATCGCTCGCCCACTCTGCTGCCGTGAATAGACTTTCGAGGGTGATGATCGAGCCGCCAGCCGCCATCGTCTTGACGATCTCGGAGGACTTACCGTGGAAGTCGGAGAAGGAGATTGAGCCGGAAGGCTTACCCGCAAGGGCTCGCTCTGCCGCTCCGTTCATCGAGAAGCCCGCCGAAGCGGACCTCCCGAGTTCGATGTTGATTTGATTGGCCCCAAGGGAGCCACTAGACGGTAGCGCCATTAGGTGTACGCCTGAATATTGCCCTGTGCCGTGATCCAGCCAGAGAGGTCAAGGTTCACGCCAGTGATGGTTCCAGTGAAGGACGGATTAGCCTTCGGCGCGTAGGCCGCGAGCATCTGATCGATTTCCGCCTTGGTGTAGTAGTCGGCGTTATGATTGTGGGCCGTTGGCGGGAAGGATGAGGGCTTGTTCGTCAGGAGGTTCCAGTCGGTCGGACCTGCGGGACCGGTGGGACCGGGATCGCCTTGCTCACCCTTTGGTCCTACTTCTCCCTGATCCCCCTTAGGACCCTGAATACCCTGAACGCCCTGCGGACCTTCGGGTCCCTGAGGACCTTGCTCACCCTGCGGACCCTCTGGACCTACATCGCCGGTATCGCCCTTGTCGCCTTTGTCACCCTTATCACCCTTGCCGAACGGGATCGGATCGGACCAACCAGAGGCACCCATACGGATGAATAACTGGCCCACGTCCGTGGCAAGGAAGGCGAAACTCGCGGGCTCGCTGTCGTAGAGAGAACGGTCTGCGAAAAGACCCACGGCATTAACCGTGAAGGATCGCCCATCTTTGCCGGGATCGCCCTTGTCGCCCTTGAGGCCCTGTTCGCCACGGTCTCCCTTCGGTCCAACTGGACCCTGCGGACCCACGTTACCAATCGGCCCTTGAACGCCCTGCGGACCCTGCGCGCCTGTGAGACCTCGTAAGCCCTGAATGCCCTGCGGACCTACTGGACCCTGAGAGCCAGTGTCACCCTTCTCCCCCTTGACGCCCTGCGGACCCTGCGGGCCTACTGGACCAACCGGACCTTGGATACCTTGCGGCCCTGCCGGACCCTGCGGACCTTGAACACCCTGCGGGCCGGTAGGACCCGCGAGGCCGGGAAGACCGGGACGCTCCTGAGCGTAGTATATGGCTTGGATCAGGACATCGTTGTAAGTCTCTGCCGGGAGAGGCTTGTTCCCCTGAATGGTATGGATTGGAACTTCGGGAGTTTCGCGCCGAACAGTGACTGTCGTGCCAGCGGCAGGAGCCACACTCGTCTGTACGCGGGAGTTGTTGATCCAAGTGAATGTGACTGGATCGCCACCTACGTAGACCACCACATGCTCCTTTCGGAGATAAGGGAAGGTCACGTCAAACTGTCTTGTCGAGCCGTTACCGGGGTACTCGACGGATGGAATGGTCATTCTTTCCTTTCAAATAGCGGCCCCACCTTAAGGTGAGGCCAGTTGGTTATCGTTCGGGACGATCCTCGATCAGCGCACCGAGCGCCGCCGTGAAGGGAACCCAATTGCCGAGCGGCGCAAACGCCCGAATGCCCGCCTTGATCTGCTGCTGTGTCATGTCCTCGCCCTCCCAAACCGAACGCATGGCTCCACGAGAGAACTGCATCGCGCTGTCGATTTGGTCAGCTACCGGAGATCCGAGCCAAGCGTCGGTGGCCGAGCCAGAGGCGCGGGCTTGACCGAACTGTGGACCGAGAGGAGTAGACATTAGGATCGTATCGAGGAACATCGGAACCACCGAAGCGGTCGCCGTACGGGCAAAGCCGTTCTTGAGCAGGTTTGCGGGCTGCATCGTCTCCTCCCAATACTTTTCCCATCCATCCTCCGTGATCGCCGTCCCCGACTGGCGCACCGCGAAGGTGGCCGTGCCAGCAGCAAGTTCCCCGAGGAGGAGGACCATCATCTTAGGATCGGTGAAGGCGCCGTGGTTTAGGGTCCAGAGAGTGGACTTTGCCCAAGCTCCAAACACGAACGAACGGAATTGGATGAACATCGAGGCGACCGGGTTGCTCATCCATTTGGACAAAGCCCCGAAGTCGTTCTGCTGCACGAGCCGGTCGGTGTACCGATTGAGGAACACGCGGTACTTTGAGACATTTGACGGGTCCCACTTCATCGTGTTGACACCGACGATCTTGTTCCCGTCGAACTCCGAGTGGTCGATGAGGTCCTTGAACAGCTTCTTCGCATCATCCTCCCCGAGCCCGATAGAGGCCATTCGGTCCCTGTCTCGTGGCTTGAGCTTGGAATAGTCAAAGGAGCCGTCAGCGTTCCGCGTCTTTCGAGCCATATCCGCGATCTGCTGCGTGATGGCCTTCATCGCCCAACGCTGTTGGTAGTCGTGGATTTGCCGCATGAAGGAGACGTTGGCTGTGAGCCGCTGCCCCGCATCGAGGACGTTATCAACAACCTGAGTGAGCCGCCCGCCCGTCTGCGCACCGAGACGATCATCGTCCAGACGCAGGTCGTAGCGGTTCCAGAGGTTGTCCATTCCGATGCCGGTCATGTCGGACAGTTCGTTGAGGAGCTTGTCCTTCCCGAGCTTGCCGGTGGAGACCGCACGGTTCATTTCCCGAATGGCGGGGATTTGCGACATGGCCGCACGGAACCCCGTCAGGGAGACGATCTTCCACGTTTCCTGAACCTGATTGAGGCCCATGTTCGACATTAGCCGGATGAACTGCATCGACTTGACCCGACGAGCCCACTGCGCGTGAGCCTTCTCCGAGCCGTAGACAGGGATGCCGTTGATCTTAGCCCATCCGAAGTCGATGTTCTCCAGCGCGTTCTTGAGTTCGCCCTCCTTGTCCGCAAGGTTCCCCGGCATAAGCCGGTAGCTTTCCTTGAGGGACTGCTTGAGCTTGTCGAGGTCGCTAGTGGAGCGGATGCCATCTACGATCAGTTCTCCCGTCTCCGGGTTGAAAATCTTCGTCTTGGCGAAGGCAATTCTGCCCGACATTGAGCGAGAGTATCGCCGGAACAGAAGCTCGGCGTCCTGCTCGAACAGGTCACGCGGGCGAAGCTCGATCAGCTTCCCGTCACGGGTTTGGATCGTAGCCTTATAGCTATGGTTCATGAGCGTACGGCGCTTTAGGTAGCCAACGCCTTTCGAGGAATCGCCCTCCGTCTTCTTCGCCGTGTCCATGAGGCCAGAGAGGATGTCGAAAACCTCATCAAGTTCTTTGTTCGTGAGGTTCGCCTGATCTTCTAGCGCCTCTTGAAACGCCTTCTTGAACCCGTCCCTGTCCTCCAGATGGAGAGACTTGGACATGGCGTCCTCGATCCCGTAGCCAGCCTTTCGGATGTTGGCCCAATATCCCTTCGCCATGCGGGCGGCCAGGTCATCGGAAATCCGAGCGCCACCGTGGTCTTTGATGGCGTCCTTGAAGAACTTCTCCATGACCTCGTGGTGAACCATCTGGTCCACATGCGCGATCACGTTATGGTCCGCGACGAGCGGGACGTAATTGGCGTCAGGTCCGCCCTTCCAGAGACCCGCTTCCTCCATATCCCGAGCGAAGTCGGCCATAGATTTGCGGAACGCTCCAGCGGCTTTGACCACATGGGGGTTTGAATCCGGTGACGGAGCCGGGTCCCAAATATAGTCCGCAACCATGCGGTTGAAGTCTCGTTCGAGCTTGGCCTGTCCTGTTAGGTTCAGCCGGGAAAGCCCCGCCTCTTTGATGAAGGCGTTCTTGGCCGGGAGATACGAGGCGTTGAAGTTGCCCTCGGCCTTCCGGTGAGCCGCTGTGAAGCGGGAGTTTACGCTGTCCGGCACAACGCTGTGATCGGTGAAACCAGCAGTCTCCTCGAAGAAGTGAGCGCCGATCAGGCGGGTGAACGGATTCTTTGCCGTGGTCATCTGACCCGTCACGTCGCCCTTTCGGAACCACCCGCCGAAGCCTTTCGGCACACTCTCGTCGGACATTTCGATGGACAGACCGCGATCAAGTCCAATCAGGCTGTCCCTCATTTCGGGGTTACGCGCTGCGCCTCCCGAGCCGGATAACTGGATCGAGCCGCCTTCCGGGGCCACGTCCGGGGGCTTGATGCCGCGCCGAACACTGGCCGCTGTATCGTAGGCCGCGTGTGCCTCGAACGATGAACCACGGTTCGCCGCGAGGGCTCCACCGAAGGCACCGAACACGGCACCGAACGTTCCGGCCGTAACCGGATCGGCATAGGGGTTGTCTGTCACCTCGCCGGAAGCGAAGTCCAGAGCGGCGTTGACCGCTGCACCAGAGACGGCACCATAAAGCGCACGACCTACGCGACCAACGCCCAAGGCTGCGCCGCCCATACCACCCGTACCGACACCTACCGCCACGGAGACGGGATCAATGGCTCCCGCCACCAAGCCCTGCGAGATATTCGCTGCGGTGCCGGAGACGCCCATACGGGCTTGACGAACCAAGTCCTCCCGAACCCACTGCTCACGGCTTCGAAGATTGAACTCCGAACCCGAGGAAAGGAGGAAGTCGTGGTATTGCGAAGGGTATTGCTTGGTGAGGTGCGTGCCGCGCTCATCTCCAATAGTGAAGTACGGGTCTGTCCCGCTCTCCCCCATCCACCTTGTGAGGTGCGACGTGATGCCGAAGCTCTCATAGTTCGCGCCGACGCCTTCAAGGAAGGAATACGGCTCGGGCTCCGGGTTGGCGTTCTGCTCCACATAAGTCTTCGGCTGCGGGGCCATGACGACATCATTCGCGGTGGTCTGGATTTCGGGACCACGAGTATCGGCTGACGTGTAATAGGTCGTCTCGGTGGGAGTGAACTCGCCGTTCAGCAGGGCGACTGCCTTCTGCTTATGGGAGCCCATCTGGTATTGGACTTTGTCCCGGACTGTTCCCGGAGCGCCGCCAGCCCCGGCGTCACTACGGCCATAATACTGCTCCCCGATACCCCCGGCGTTGATGGCCGAGTACATTTCGAGGAGACCCATTCCGGGCTTGAAACCTGCATCCACAAGGTAATCTGCCGAGACACGAACGGCGTCTTCAATCGGCATACCCTTGTAATAGTTGTATTTCTCTCGTTGCGGCTGACCCATCTGGATCAGGCCGATATGTTGCCCCCACTTTGTTGTCGGCCCCTGCTTCCAAGGGTCGAACGTGCCACCCGTCTCGTAGGACATGACGGTAGCGAGGTCTGCGGGGTTTGCGCCGATCCGTTCGGCTTCCCGGACGATGGCAGATGCCAAACGGTTGTCCATGCAATTCTCCAAATAAAAAGGCCCCGTCACGAGGACGAGGCCGAAGTTGCTTCCTTAACTAGGGGGTTATTACTGGACCAAAGTTCGGTCCCCGACTTTCACCGAGGGGATCAGTGAACGAAGGAAATCCGAGACCGCACGATCCATCTTCTGCCCCCTAGCGCGAGCATCGCCCATAGCTTTCTCGGCTTCCGCCTTCTGCTTCTCGGCTCTCTCTGTGACGGTGAGATCATTGATGACGCGCTCGTTCAGGTTCTCGCGGAGGTTTTCTGCGATCCACTTGTTCATCCGCGTGGGTCGCTTCTGCGCCCGTTGCTCCCATTTGAGGACATTCTGTCGTTCAGCCTCGATAGAAGCCTGATAGTCGGCCATAGCCTTCTGACGTTCTTCCGCCTTGGCCTCACGGAGTTTGGTGGCGATCTCATCCTGTTCACGAACCTTCTTGTCGCGAACGACCGCGAGGTCCTTCGGGAGGATGAAGAAGCCTGTACCGCCCCAACGCTTGGAGACCACTTCCCATTTCGACTGGCCAGACACCGGGCGGACGTAAAGGTCCTGTTCGTTGTTCTCATCAGTGCGACCCCGCTGGAGCATCATTGGCCTCATGTCGGCCAGAACTTGCTCCATGAGCGGAGGGAAGTCATCAGGAAGGTCGCGGTGATCGGGGACCAGAACGCCGTTGATAACTACGGTGCTATCGTTGAGCCGCTTGGGCAGCTCCTCCTTGATCGCATCGAGGGTCATGTTTTCATTCTCGGCCATCCACCGCACTTCGCTGGTAATATACTCCCGGTCGGATGAGCGGCTGTCGAGTTCCAGATCATCGATCAGGTCATCAACCAAGTCGGCCTCATCCTTGGCCGAAAGTCCCCGATCAGTGACACGTTCCCACGGCTTCTTCGAGTTCCACCCTGCGGCAGACCGAAGCGCTTCTTCCGGGGGCATACGGTTCCTCGTGACTAGTCGGTCGTAGTGATCGAGCATCGCCAAGCTGTCTTTGTCGGTCAGGAAGGTGCGGAGGTAGGATGAGTTCCCTGCCTTGAGGCGGCGGTACAGTTCGGCATTCTGGACGAGGTATTTGGCGGTATCCCCACCCTGTATCGCAGTGTCAGCCGCCGCACGACCGGCGAAGCCGTTCAATAGGTTGTCCCAAGTCTCGTTCTTGATACGCTGACCGGCGTACCAATCGAGCCGCTTCGCATCCACTGTGGCGACCGCTTGCGTTTCATCCATACCTCCAGCCTTAAGCTGCTCGACCTCAGCATCCCATGCTGCCTCACGGCGCGCAATATCAGCGTCAATTTGCATCTTGACTGTGATAGTCCGGGTGCCTTCTCCGGTCGCATTTGGAACTTCCTTGTCGCGGAGCCGGGTCGTTCCGCCCATTCTGTCGAGGACGGTTGCAGCCTGTGCGTAGACCTCGTTCTCTTGTTCCTTCGAGTAACGGCGAAGCTCGGCCTTGTCCCGCTCGGTTCCCGCCTTGGTGAAGATGCGAGCCCGGTTCTCCTCACTCTGGAGGACCTGACGGGTAAGGTAGCTATCAGGAACCTGACCTTTGAGAGCGTCGGCGTCCTTCTGCGTGAACTCACCGTTGCGCACCTTCTCCTCGATCCCGAGGCGCGAGTTCAGGTCCTTGTCGAGATAGTCCTGCTCAGCTTTGTTTTCAGCTTGTTCGATCAGTCGGAGGGCTTTGGTTCCGTACTCACGGGTGGACATGAGAGACGGGACTTTCTTCCCATCAGCGCCCACTCGGTCGGATGCAAGTAGTTCACGAGCGATGTCCGCACGGCCTTTTAGGGCGTATTCCTCGGCAATCGCGAAGATCGTGTCATTCTGCTCCGTACCGGACATCCCAAGGAATACCCGATTGGCGGCAGACTTCTCGAAGACCATCTTAGCGGCATCTGCTGCGGATTTGCCGTGGATGCCAATAGCGTCATCAATCGTGGCCCGGAAGGAGCCGACGACAGTGGTTGCGATTTCGCTCTTGACGTTGGCGATCTTCTCCTCTGCGTCCTTCTCCAGCCACGTCCGACCGAAATCAGCCGAGAGCTTGTAGAGGTGGCCGCGAGAGACTTCCGAAGGGAGACCCTGCGCAATCTCTCCGCGAATGCGTTCGAACTCGGCCTTGGCGTCTCCGGTGGAGCGGTCGAACTCGGTGTTGTAAAACTCGGCCCAACGGGTGCGAAGGTCATCGTTCGCCCGTTCGGCAAGCAGTAGTTCCGCGGCGTCCCGCTGTACTCGTTGACCGTCTAGGGAGCCACTGGCGATCTCTGCCGCAAGCTGCTCCCGGTTCATCTGTTGGAGCCGCGCTACCTGCTCCTTGTTGGCCCTTGAGTTCGGGTCCTCGGCCTCGGCCTGTTGCACTGCTGCGAAGCCTTGAAGGGCCGTGTTCAGTCCCCCGAGAGCTTCCGCGAGGCGGCGGGCGTTACCGCCCACCTCCTGCTGTACTGGTCTGACGAACGTGGAACCGGGGATGCCCGCCGGTTGAATTGGGGTCTGCTTAAGAGGCGCGACCTGAGCCTTAGTTCCAAATAGTCCTGCCATTAACCAGTCCGCTTCTTGTAGTTGCTATATGCGTTCAGGCCGGTGCCGAATGCGTTGAGTAGATAGGGAGCAAAGGTTGGCTTCTCGGGGATCGGAACAGAGTTGATCTGGTTCTGACCACCGGCTTCCGCCGCCTTCATTTCCCCGGCGAGGTAATCCCGGTTCATCCGCGCATTGACATCAAGCGCCGCCTCGTTGCGGCCTTGCTGCGCATAGATATCCCGGAGAACAGCATCGACGGAGAGACCGGCCACGCCGCCTTCCGCTGCTGCCACCTCAACGGTAGACGCAGCCCTAGCGGCTTCGATGTTTGCTTCCATCTGCTGTTGGTTTCGCGCCATGTCCTCCTGTTGGGAGCGAATGGCGATGTTGCTGTACTGGTTCTCTGCGGCCTTAGAAGCGTTGATCGCGTTCTGTCGCTGAACCTCCATCTGCTGCTCGTACTGGTCCTGCGCTGCGTTGTATTGCATTGCGCTTTGGGCGATCCCGAGACCAATCGAGGCGATGGTGATGATGTCACACAATCTGCCTGATCCTTGCGAACTCTATGACCGGGACGCCTTTCGCGCCAAATCGGTCGATCTTTCTGATGAAGTTAAATCCCGCCCATTTGAGCCACCGATGGTGGACAGGGTTGCGGGCGTCACAAACGTTGAACAGGGTGTCGTAGGAGCGATCCAGTTCAGCGAGGACATCGATAGTCCCCCGGAGGAAACACGTCCGTCGCTGCTCAAGGAGTGCGGTCCCCGAGAGCGCGATTGAGCCTCCGGAGACGCCGACTGGCACCACGCCAAGAATGCCCAAGAGTTCCCCTTCCGGGTCCCTCAAGGTGAGGCATGGTTCCCCTATGACAACCCCCATAAGGAAGTTTCGGATTGCCGGTTTCCCGGTGATGTCCTCGACTTCCTTGCGGTCCTCGGGACGGAGCTTCGCGTCGAGCTCGTAAGCATCAGCGAATGTGGCCCGCGTCACGATTCCGTGTGGGGTCATTAGGTTCCTTTCTGGTTAGTAGGAAATCGGGGTCGCGTCCCCGGTCCACCTGTAAGACAGGACGGTGTACGGATAGGGTCCCCGGTTCTTGAACTTGAGTCGGAAGTCGTCTGCCTTCGACAGGATCGACAGGGCCTTCTTGATCTTACCGATGATGAGCGAGCCCACCTTGCCGGTCTTGGTCCCCGTCAGCGCCGCCGACAGTCTGTAGGTGAAGGGCTTCCGGTAGTCGCGGATCAGGTCCACATCGAGGAAAACCGTATCGCCCACGTCAAGGGTCACGTTCGCCACCGTCAGGACCGTTCCGGGTACAGCGTTGCCCCATCCGCCTTGGTTGTTCTGCGTTCGGTAGTGGAACTTGGACAGAACCCCGTAACTCTCAAACTCGAAGCCAGCGTAGACCTGCAAAGCGAACTGGCCCGGAACAACAACGGTGTTGCCGCTATAGGACAGGCTGTTGGGCTGGAAGCCATAGGTGGCCGCTTCACGGCTCACGATCTTCGCCCCGGTAGCCCCGTATGGCAGGGTGTAGGTGGTCTGGTCAGTAGTCGCGTTATAAGTGCCTGTGATTGACACTCGGCGGTCGAGGTAGATGGGGACAATCTGGCTGTCCGTCCAAGCCTCATGGCAGTTGATTGATAGGATTTCGCGGCTGGTCGTCCGGTTCGTGACTACCACCAACTCCTCTCCGAAGAACTTCATACCGATGATCGGGTCCGCTACGGTCCACTTCTGCCACGCTGCTTGTGCCTTCTCCTGTCCGATCCAGAGCCACTTATAGGTATAGATCGAACGGGGTTCGTTCTCGGAGACCAGTGCGAGGATTTTCATATCCTCATCGGCCTCCATGAGCGTAATCCCTGTGGGAATGTAACCGGCGACGTGATCCGTAATGGTGGGGGCGGCTTTCACCCCTACGTCTTGGTCGTAGGTCATTTCATGGACGAAGCATCCCGAGGGCACGTCATTCACAAAATAAAGCTTGTCCCCGGCGACCACTGGTCGGACCTTTGCCGATGTCCGATTGGACAGCACGGGCTCGATACTGACACTGGTCGGGGTGAATAGGTCGCCATTGGAGGCAAGCCTGAACGGAACCGACTGAGTGAACAGGATCGTCTCGCCCGAGAAAGGAACCGCATGGCGGATGTCGGAGACCTCGGGGTAGGAAATCGCTACATCAATCGGGTCTGTGTCCAGCGGAGTAAGGATGCTCTCGATGAAGAAGTTGAAGAAATCCTCGTGTCTGGACAGGGCACAAGCCTCGCCCGAGAAGAAGCCCACGCGGTTCTTGAAGAAGATCATACCATCAATCGAATGTCCGACGAATGAGGGCCACGGATTGGTCTCCAGATCGCCCACTTCCCGGTTCGCCCAGGTGGCGGGCTTGAAGGTGAATGTACCGTTGGCCTCCCGCACCAGAATATGAGGCATAGTTGAAGCGTCGAGCCTGTATGGGATGCTCGGCGCTACGGTCTCCTTCCAGCGGCCCTGTGCTGAACCTCCCGGATGGTCGAAGCGAACATAGTAGTCGTCGTAATTCGTGTCCTCAGAGCCCGAAATCTTGATGGAAAACCCATGCGGTGCCTTCCTCGGAAGCTCCGAGAAGTCCGACGACACATCCTTATGGGCTCGGGCTCTCGTCTCGCCGCCAGCCTTCACGTCAAGAGAGAAGTTGGCACCTGTGAGGTTCCTTAGGTAGATCACGTTGTCTAGGACCTGAATGTTCCAATACGTGGTCCCAAGAGAGCCTACTAGGTGAGCCTGAGAGGACCCCGGAAGGGTGACCTGTCCGCTCGGTGGGTTGCCCGTAGCTAGGAAACTGGCAATGACAGAAGGCCGTGCCCCTCTTTCGGCTGATCGGGCGCTGACCTCGTTGTCATAAGGGCCGCCCTCGGTGTTATACCTTGCAGCTTGCCACCCATCGATGAGGATCGTGTACTCGTTGTGGTAATCGCCTTGGACGATATGGATTAGACCGTCCCTCGGGAAAGCCGGAGTGAGTTCTGCGGAGTTTTGGACCACCTTCCTCTTGTTCAGGATGAACGTGTGGTCCGCGACGGTGAGCGCCTGTAGGTCGCCCGGTCCAGCCCCGGCAAGGTAGCCGTATCCTCCCGGTGCGTTGACTGTCTTCCGATTGCCGGCGAGGTCCGTGACCTCAACACCGTTAGGGCTGACTGTCACGACATATTGCTCGGCGTCGTCGCGGTCGATGAGGTGCGTCGTGGAGTTTTCAGGGTTTGTGGAATTGATGACCCCTTTGAGGATAGCGGGGTTCCGTGGAACAAGACCTCTCGTGACCGTTGGAAACTGGTTCACGCTGTCTTCAAGCTGCGACGTAAGCCGAACCTCGGTGGGCTGGCGGCTTACGCCGTTGATGAGGTTGGGAGAGCCACCTTCGGCTCGCAAATTATCCTCTCCTGTTCTTCTGCTGGATGCTCTCGTTGTCGAGGAGGTTGTAGTCGCCGTTGCGCAGTTCAGCCTTGTCGAAGGCCACCTTGGCCCGGAGGAGGTTCCGGTTCCGCGCTTCGGTCACTGCGGTCGCTCCGGGGAACCCGTCAACGAACCTCTCGATAGCCAGAGCAGTGATGTATCGACGGGCGACAGACGGCAGTTCGTCCCACTCCAGTTGGAGGATGACCGAACACGTCAGCGCGCTATCGAAGGTGAAGGTTTTGGTTTCCCGATTGTAGAGCTTCCTTCCTCGCTGGATCACGTCCAGATCGGGGCTATCAATGCTCAATATGCTTTCGGGGATGATGATCTCGCCCTCCTCGTTCGGCTCGATGACGTAATCGTCCTCAGAGTTGAACCAGTGGCCTTCCTCTTGGAGGTCCCGAGAGGTGCCACGCAGGGTGACAAGAGCGGTGTTGCCAGACGGCGGCAGGTCTTCGAGGTTTTCTACCGGGTCCTCGCCAATCGCGGCTAGAAGCTCGCTGACGGCCTGAACCTCGCTAGAGGAACCGAGAGTTTCCATTCAGTTCTCCAAACGCAAAAAATAACCGAGGCCCCAAAAGGAGCCCCGGTAGTTGTGGTTAGGCTGCAAGTGCAGCGATTTCGATGGCGCAATCCGAGCGAAGGACGCCGTGGCCAACGGCCTGACGTGCGACGAGCAGCGTGGCCTGATGGGTTTCGAGGTACTTCGACTGCATGGACAGGTCCATCAGCTTGACCGTACCAACAGCGGCTCGCTGGTGAACAGTGAACGCGGTATCGGAGAAGTCTCCACGGTACTTCGTCGGGAGTTCAGCGAGGGCGCTGTCGTCCGTCTGCGGAACGTGGTTGGACTTCACGATCAGGATACCTGCGAGGGATTCGATCTTGCCGTCCGCGATAGAACCACGACCACCCCAATCCTTGTTCACCAGATCGGTGTTGGCTGCGGCGGCGTAGAAGGTCGCGGGACGGACCATCGCGTAGCGGTCGCCTTCGTGCGCGTTATTCTCATCCAGCTTCTGCGCCGAGGAGAACAGTGCGTTCTTGATGAGGGTGCCATCGGTGCGAACATTGACGCCAGCGTTGATAACAGTACCGCCCGGCTCGCCGGTGATAAGGGCACCAGTACGGGCCGCGAGGACCACGTTACGGGCAACGTTCATGTCGTAGGTCTTTGCCAGAGCTTCGCCAAGCTGCTTGGTGTACTCGGAGCGGACATCGTAGTGGTTCTTGGCCTCGTCAATGTCAGCGATGTAGACGTTCGACACGAGCAGGTCGTCAATCGTGATTACGCGCTCGTTATGGGCAATCGGAGTACCCGTCAGCATCGTACCGGGCGTATGGTACGCGGCAGTGATCTTGCCGGTTGCCGGGAACTGTGCGGACTTGCCAGAGCTAATCTGGCGAACGATCTGCTTGTCCTGATAGACGCAAGCAGCGTTGAAGGCATTCAGCACCTCGCCCGACCAAATCTTGAGGTTCAGGGCATCGACGTCGCCAGCGAGTAGAATCTGGCCGGTGCGGGAGACATTTACGTCAGTCATTTAGGTTTTCCTGTGTTTGTTGATGGAGGGAAAAGGTCCGTCCAAGAACGACACGCAGGAACACAAGATTATCCACTCGGGGCTCCCCTCGGGGAACCAGCGGTGGGTCACGGTTCTTGTTTGCTTTTCTTGATGGGACTTAAGTCACCGTCGAGTGGACAGTGCGACTATTTCCATCTTCACAGGGAAATTCGCTGTTGATAGCGAAGTATTAACGTGCGGGAATCTGCGCCGTGTAATATACTCGTGCAATTCAAAGGAGGATTCCCATGGACACCACAGTTGAGAATTGCACTTTCAACATCAACGGCAGGAGCGTGATGCTAATCTGTGACGTAACCCGCGACGTGGGTGTGCCCGGCTTGGACTTGGCGAGACCGAGGCCGAACACAACGCCCGCTGACGTCTCTGCCTCTGCTGTTTATGCTTACAGCAATGATCGCGGAGAGTTCAGGCGGGCGAAGCTAGTGTTTGCCCGTTGGGGCTAAAGCAGAAGACTTTCGTAGAAGGCTATGAGGCGTTTGCCACATGCCGTCTTCTCGGCTTCTGATTTCTTGAGCGAGGCGATCAATTCGATGACCTTGCCTTTCGTGAGCGGTCCCTGTTTGGGAGCCGAAACGGTGTTGTCGAAGCAGACCTTGAGGTCAGCGGGGAGCGGAGGCAGAGGTGCCTGTACCGGAACCGGAGTTGTTCCAGAGGTCGCGCAGCCGCTCAACATCAGGGCCACTAAGGCACTCCCGATCACGATCTTGGAGCGTGTCCACGTAATCATTGAGGCTTGTGATCCTTTGGTTCAGTTCGGTGATTTTCTGAGCGTCAGCAATCGTGCGCTCGACGTGAGCCTTCGCAGCTTCGTCTCTGTTCTTGATCTTGTCCCAAAGAAGCTCATTGGCTTTCCGCGAGGCATCGAGTTCAAAGGCGAGCGTGGCGTTCGATGCGCCAGCCCGATAGAGCTTGACGCCTGTCACCACGAGGGCGAGGACAACGACACCGAATGCGACCAGTTTCCAGTTCTTAAGAAGCCAGATCATTAGGTCCTTCCGGTGAGTTGAAGAAATGGAGGAAACGGCGGTAGTCCATGTGTCCGATCCCCACGTAAGCCCCGTAGAGGGAACCAACGAGGGCCAGAGCGGAGGCCACTGCGGCGCTGCCTTGTTCGGTGTAGAGCGAGTAGTAAGCGAGGCCCCAAGCGAGTGCTGTGTTGACCAACAGAAAGAACTTGGAGGTTCGCCGCTTGGAGTGCTTCTGGCTCATACCAGTTGGCCGAGCGGGTCTTTGCGAACGTCGAAGGACGGGCAAGCTTTCTTGGCGTACTGATTGTGACCAGATACTTTCTTAACTAGGGTGTATTTCCCGATCAGGTCTGTACAGAGCTTGAGGAGAGCTTCCTTCTGCGCAGGAGTGCGGGTGTCCTTGGGTGTCTTTCCGTCCTTCGCTACGCCGCCGATGTAGCAGATGCCAATCGTGCCGGTATTTCGGCCCGAAACGTGGGCACCGACCTTCTCGACCGGGCGACCGGCGTGGACAGAGCCGTCGAGGTAAACGACGAAATGGTAGCCGATGTCACTCCAGCCCTGTGCCTTGTGCCATGAGCGGATGTCTTCGACGGTGAAATGCTTCCCTTCCGGGGTTGCCGAGCAATGGATGATGATTTCGTTGATTGGGCGCATAACGCAAAAAGGCCCCCGGCGTGAACCGGAGGCCAAACTTGTCCTTTTGAGTAGGTGTTAGATGTTGGAGCGAGCGAGCTTGTCGATCACAGACTGACGGAACGCCGGGTCTGACGCATAGCGCGGATCGCGCTGGTCAGCGTGAAGCTGCGCAAGGCTCTGATAGACGCCGCCCTTAGAGGCAGCACCTGAGGTGGGCTTGACGAGCTTGGGGACACGTCCATTGGCCTTCTCGTAGTCCTTCTGGAGAGCCTTGAGGGCCATTTCGATCTGGCCCTTGTCCTTCGAGTTGACGGCCTTGTTGAACGCTTCGGCCTTCTCGACCGTGTAGTTCTTGCCCGCCCACTCGACCATCTTGTTGACGGCTTCCTCGCCGCCGACAGTGCTGGTCAGTTCTTCACGGAGACGTTCCGCCTGAGCTTCGCGGTAGGCAATGAACTCCTCAGCCATTTCCTTCGTGACGCCGACCTTTGCCAGCTTCTCAAGCTCGCTGTCGGGGATCGTTCGGCTCTCCAGCCAAGCGGCTTCGATGGCTTCCACGTCCACGCCAGCTTCGTTGGCGATCTTCTCGGCGGCTTCGTCCTCCTCAGAGGTCGTGTCGTCACCTTCCGTGACACCCTCGTCGCCACCTTCCGTTACACTCTGGTCCGCCTTCGGGGCACCAACCTTCGTCTCAAGGGCGGTGTAAGAGGCGAGCAGAGCTTCGGTATTCACTTCGCCCTTCTCGGCGTTCCAGAACTTCTCCGGCACGTTATCCGGTCGGGTCACGCCCGAGGTTTCAACGGGAGCATCGGGGCCGGTCGGAGAGGTGATTACGATTTCGGTCATTAAGCGATCCTTGTCTTGATGGTCATTCCGAAGGAGTTCTTCTCAACGATGAACGTTGCTCCGTTCTCCTCAACTACGGTTTTGCCGCCCTCACTCTCTGCGGAGGTCTTGAGGGCTTTGAGGGCTTCGGCGTCCTGCGCCTTTGTTCGTGTGCCGGTATTGACCCGGCTGGTGTTCTTCTCGGCCATTATTGAGGCTCCTGTGTTTGTGCTTGAAGTTGTGTTTGCGCGAGACCGCCAAGCTGGTTCACCGCATTAGGTCCGAGGCGGTCCATCATCTGCATCATCATCGCTTGCTGCTGTTGAGCCGCGAACTCCTCCTCGGTGAGGACAAGTCCTTCGGTCTCGACGTTGAGGCCGTTGGCTACGCGCGTGGCGATCTGGTCCCACTTGAGGCGCTGAGCGGCTGGCGTCGGTGAAATCAGTTCGAGGAACTGCATCAGGTTCGACAGGTCATTTCCGCGACCAAGCGCGTCCATGCCGGTGACGACCTTCGGTGTTGCAACCTGCTTCGGAAGCTCGGGCAGCGATCCGGCCCGTTCAAGGTTCTTGATCTGGACCTTCGCGAGGGGAAGCTGGAGGTCAACCGACTGCACCGAATAAGTGCCACCAAGGGTGTCTTCCAGTTCGCGGGCCATGTAACGGATTTCCTCTGCCGTCACTCGTTCGCCGGGGCGCTGAATGGCGGTGTTCATGAGGAAGGCGAAGGCAAGGCGATTAGACAGTTCGTCAATCATTTCCTTGGCAACGCGGAAGTCGTTGTATCGCTCGATCTGGAGGAAACGGATGTCCCCCTCATTGCCCAAGATCGGTTCGCCGTTCTTCGCCTTCACAAGGTCCTTCGCCGTGGCCACACCATTTGGGTTCACCAACGGGATCACGCGGGAAGATATTGCGACGAACTCTCGGATCGATTGAGAGAGGCTTTCGAGGTGAGCCAGGTCGCCCAAGTATTCCTCGATCAGGCCACGTCCGTAGTTCTCTCCATCTACCTTGTTGTAGCGCAGGACGAGGAACGGGAGGTCATCGGCAAGGTATTCACCCTCCGTGTCGGGGATGATCTCACCTTCCACTTCCTGATAGACGATGTAGACGCCTTCTTCGTTCAGGAGAACGTGGGTGTAGAGGTCAACTGTGTCCTTCGAGGCTTCCGTCTGGATGCCGTTAGAGGACGCTGGTGTCTCGCTCGCGGACGGTTCGGGGAGCTTCGAGCGGATGTCTTCGGGGAGCGAGGCGCGGGCCACAGCTTCTTTGGAGACCCATTCGAGGAGCGTACCAGAGGGGTCGCGTAGGCAGACGTACTTGTCCATGCGATAGACCCGTCCGCGCCCTTCTTCGGGGACGTACAGGGTGGCATTGCCGGTCGTGACGAGGAGCCTGAACACTTCGTAGAGGTCGGCACGCAGGGCACGAGCCTCGAAGTCGGACATGATGCGGCGTACGAACTGGCCGAAGGCACGATCGATCTCGTCCTTGAGCCCTTCCTGCTGCGTCATTTCCTGCGCCGTAAGCGCGTCCACTTCCATTTTCAGGTAAGGGGCGTTCGGCGGGAACAGCGCCATTAGGAGCTTTGCCGAGACGTTGTTGACGCCGCGAGCCCCGAGGGACTGTTCAGGGGTTGTGAATGTGGTTGACCCGTTCGCCCCATCATCAGGGAGGAGCGACGGGATGGTGAGTTTGGCGCACTGACGGCCACGGTCCAGATAGGGTCTGCGGTCAGCCTCTAAGGCGTCGTACCGCGTCTTCGCTGATCCGGCCATTCAGATCAGACGTTGACACCCGTGTTAGCCGAGGCTGCTGCCTGTTGAGCGAGCTCGATGCGGAGCGGGTTCCGGCGCTTGTTCTGCCGTGGTTCCTTGTCTTTCTTGATCTCGACTGGCTCTGGTGCCTTCTCCGGGAGAGGCGTGGGCTGTGCGACGATGTTCTTCACGGGTTGGGAGGACTTAGAGCCCCCTCCGAATGCACACATTAGGTTTCTTCGCTTTCTTGTTTCGTGATGAGGTTGAGGAGGTGGCGGACAAGCCGCCGCTCTCCTGCCTTCATCCAAACTTCCCGCTCACTATCGGCTGGATCAGGGCTCCTTTCGGGATATGCCCGGTCCAACCAATCGATAGTCGTGCGGTCCAACGGTGGTGGCCCCTTATGGGAATTGCTCAAGAGCGGCGACGTCCTTGACTAGGGTGTTAATCAAACGCCGAACTTGAGGGCCACTTCCGTAGCCCGTTCGAGGTCAGCGATGGTGCCGCCGTTGGTGATCGTAGCGTCGAAGTCGAAGCCCTCCAGAAGACCCTCGCTCGGGTGATCCGAGGTGGGGATTACTCCGGGGCGGACAACCCGCCAAACCTGACCACCAGCGTTGCGGATGGCATCGAACTCATTGGGGAAGCGAACGTCATCAATGACGAGGAGGTCCGGGCGCTGCGGGTTGTTGACGACGATCTTGACCCACAGGTCCTTGTCGATCAGCGTTCGGCCCCATTCGGTTCCCTGCGTTTGGCACAGGTAGCGGAAACTCTTGTCGCCCAATTCGGGGATCGGATCTTCCTTGCCGATGTCCATGTAGTGGCCAATCTGCTCCGGGGTCAGGCCAGCGGAGTTCATAAGGTCGATGACCATCCGCTTGAGAGCGAGTGCGAAGCCCCGCGTCTCGAAACCGTATTCACGATTGAGATAACCGGCCACGGTCGATTTCCCGGACTGCTGCGCCGGAGAGTAGAGGCCAATCAGCATTTGTTCAGCCACTAGCGGCGACCTCTGTTGCCACAAACGGCTTTGAAAAGTGCAACGCGATGCTCCTTGTCTGTGAGGTTGAGGATTTGAGCCACTTCGGTAGCCGCGAGGAACGCGGAATACCCCCGGTGGTCGTCGTAGATGATGAGATTGAGGTGGCCCTTCCGGGCGGTGATGAACTCGACCTCATTGTTCTCGCCGTACTGATACGCAGGATCGTCGCGGTTGACGGTCCAGCCATCACGTTCGAGCCTAATGGCTGCAACTTCGATGTTCGGAACGAGGACCACATGGTCCTCATCTGTGTCGGTCACTGGTGGGTGACAAATGTATCGAGAGCCGGTCGGATGGGTGGAAAGTTGATCCGCCACCCACTTGCGTCCGAACATCATTGAGGCGTCCAGAGGATCGGTTCCTTCTTCTTGTAGTCGTATTCCCCGTGGCGCAGAATGCGGGCGACACGAGCGTTCTGGAGGGCGTCATCCTCAGTCAAACCGGCCTTCTCGTAATGGGTAACGATGCACTCCCAAATGTTTGAGGTCGGCTCCTTCACCCATCGGGACTTGAGGGTTCCCTTTGCGGGGCCTCGTTTGACCTCGTAAGCTTCCTGAACCATGCGAATGGGGTTGGCGACGAGTTCAGCCGCACCCTTCACACCAATGCCGGGGCAGCCGGAGTAGCCATCCACGATGTCCCCCGAGAGGACTTGTCCGTAGAACAGCGCGTCCGCCTGTGCTGGCTTGATGAGGACCGGCTTATCTTCCTTCTCCGGGTTCCAATGGAGGCCGGGAACGGAGCGCAAGTCCTTGTCCATCGTGACTACGATCTTCTCCCCTTGGATCACCTTCGGGTTCGTCAGGAGGATGCCCATAACGTCATCGGCTTCGATCCCCGGACGGATGAACGTCTCGTATTCAGCACGGATATGGTCGAGTAGTTCGTGGAGGATTATGGGGCGACGAACGTTGGCACGATTGGCCTTGTAGGTGGGCATGACCTCCTTGCGGAAGTTTCTCTCGTCGGAGATTGCCACAATGATCCGATCTGCATCGAGCTTGTCGCTCCAGCCTTGGATCAGTTCGTCAAGATTGAATTTGCCAGCTTCCGCGTCTGCGGTAAGGACGAACTGGCCGTCCCCAAAGTCAGTTGATTTCTCGGTGGCGGCAGCGATGCGGTAGGCCCACAGGTCGCCGTCCACGATCAACGTGGTCAATCGATCTCCTTCAATTGTACGAGTTTCTTTTCACCTGCCCACGCTTCCGCGGCTCTTTCGGCTGCGTCCTCGGTGAGGAAGGTCATCGCTCGAATGAGCGTTGAGGTCCAAGTCATTCGGTGGATGCGGTTGGCGAGATACTTATCGCCCGCCTTCACCACCCAAACGTAATCAATCATCGAGCCCGTCATCGGGAGCCATCAGCACCGGAATGCCGTAGCGATCCCGGAGGTACTGTGCGTGGGCCGCTCGGTCTGAGGCGGCTGGCGACAAGATCGACAAGGTTGGCTGCGTCGTCCGGGTGGACTTGGAACCACTCCCCGTTGACCCGTAGGCCACCGTAGAGTTTTCGGAGGGTTCGTTCTGCTTTGCATACATCAGGGAAATACCTCTGGTAATGGAGTTGGAAATCACGATGGGGACTTGCTGTCTGGTAGGTTCGGAAGCGCGAGAGGACGTTGGTCGTCCTCCCGATCTTCACGAAACCCGGCCATGCGGGGTTGGTGATGACATACAGGTGGCCCCCGCCGTGGTTCCTCCTGCGTTCCTTAGTGCGTGTCGGCCCAATTCGAGCCGGTGTCGGCGTTCCCTGCGAGGGGACATCCGAACTCAAGGACTTCTCCTGCTTTCTTGATGGCAAGCTCTGCCGTCTTCGAGACGAACTCGACGTGCATGGGAAGAACGTCGATCTGCCATTCGTCATGGACGTTGGCGCAGAACTCGTAGTCGATACCCGGAACCAGTCCCTCTGCTTGGAGGTCGGCGTCGAGGATGACGAGTGCCTGTTTCATGATGATCGCTCCCGCTGATTGGAGGAGCGTATTCAATGCTGCGTGACGATGGCGAACCTTGAGCTTGCCGCCGTCGAGACCGATCAGGAACCCACGGAGGCCCGAGCGTTTCTGTACGTTCTCCACCAGCTTTCCGAGCGCCGGAAGACCCTTAAGGAAGTTGTCACGGGACCGCTTACCGGCCTCCATGATCGCCTTCTGTGACCCCTTCGTTCCCATGATCGAGCCGAGCTTGAAGTCACCAGCGCCATAGATGAAGGCGTAGAACCACGTCTTCGCGATCTCTCGTCCGTTGATTTCCTTTCCGTCAACCGGATAGTTCTTCTTCGGGTCGAGGCCGAGGGCACGAGCGTTGACCGAGTGCATATCCGTGCCTTGGGATTTATCCCCGGACAGGATGGTCTCGATGTAGGCTCCCTTGTCGTACTTCGCCATGTAGCCGCCAAGGCAGCGAAGCTCCAGTGCGTCCGCGTCACAGCCGACTAGGACGAACCCTGCGGTGGACGTGAACAGAGAACGGCATTCGTGCCCAAATGGGGACCCGCACTTCGGTACTTGGGCCACGTTCGGGTTATTATGGGTCATGCGACGGGTGACAGCGCCAGCCGTGATGACGGAGCCGTGAATGCGCCCGTTGCGTTCCTTCTTGAGCCACGCTTGTTTACCTTCGGCCAACTGACCGATGCGCTTGGCGACTGTCAGGTACTCCGTGAGGAGCTTGGCTTCGGGCCACGGAAGCTGCGAAAGAACCGTTTCGTCCAGCTTGGGCTCACCGCTCGGAGTGAACTCCATCGGCTCCCATCCGAACAGCTTCTTGAGCCGGTCGGCTATATGGTGGTTGGACTTTGGGTTGAACTCGACCACCTTGAACTTCTGGTAGCGAGAGCCTTCCTCGTAGAGTTCCTTGACGTAGATCGGGACAGGGTTTCCTTCCTTGTCCATCTTGATCCCGCCCTTCCGGTCGCGCTCGTAGCCGAGGATCGGGAGGTCCTTGCGCTTCACTCTGCGGGTCTTGCCGACAGTGACAGGCTTGCCGTCAGGGGCCAGCCACGAGCCGAACGTCTTGCGAAGCTCGGTTTCCAGCCGTTCCCGTTCCGCTATCAGCGTGACGTAAAACTTCTCGGCCGCGGAAACGTCGAAGGCAAAGCCCCATCGCTCCTGACGAGCGAGGATGCGAGCCACGTCCATTTCCATCCAGACGGACCTATCCGAGACAGGGACGATCTTGATGCTGTCGGTGGGCTGCTTACGCTTCTCAGCTTGTTTGATGCGCCGCTCGGTGTCCCGGTCGTAGCCCTGCCAGACCTTAAGGGCCTTGCGGTAGAGGGCGTTCGTGACAACCACGTCGAGTTCGCAGTAGTCCTGCATTTCGACGTTCCAGTTGGCCCACGGGTCAAGACCCTTGGCCTTCATGATGTCTGAATATTCGCCCTTCTGGAGCTTGAGGCGGTAGCCGAAACTTTCGAGGCTGTACTTGCCCCGGAGGTTCTTTGGTAGCGTCCCCTTCTTCACCAAGCCTTCGTCGGTGTCCTTGATCTCGGGCCAGAACAGCCGAGCGAGAACAAGGGTGTCCAACAGGCGGGACGAGGGTTTGAACCACGGGAACACCTTCTGGATTGCCGGAACGTCGAACTTGATGATGTTGTGGCCGATCAGTTCTTCGGCCTCTAGGAGCTTACGGACACCCTCTGCGACGGGGATGTAGCCGGGTTGGTCCGCACATGAAAAAACCTCCCCGGTGTCCGCGTCCTGTAACACCAGTGAGTGAACAGTTGTCAGATCATCGAGGAGGCCGTTGGTTTCGCAGTCAAAGAGGTAGCGGCTCAACCGCTCACCACCTTGAAGGTTTTGCGGATCGCCTTGGCCCGAGCCTGTCGGCGCTGCCACAGGGTTGAGGCGTAGATTTTCTCTTGAGTGGTGGCTTTGCGGCTACCTGCCGCCACCTTGGCACGGACGAACTCTCCGTAGGTCAGCTTTTGCTTTTGAACCAGATCAGAAGGGGTCTTCTCCTTCGTCACCGGAACCAAAGCCGTACTTCTCCGGTCCATTGTCTTCCTGTTTGAATGGGTCGTAGTCGAGTTCGACGTACCGACCAGTTGAGGGGTCGAACGAGAAGTAGACGCACTCCCCCGTTGCGGCCCCGACAGGGCGATGCTTGAGGACGCGGACGGTCGTCACGCGGCGTAGTTCTTCGTTCTCGTGCTGTTGATTGCGCTCAAGTCCGAGCATGGTGACGCACCAGAAGCCGATAGCTCTGGAGCCCTTGAAGTGGCGGATCATCACTCGACCACCCTCCTCGTGAGGGGTCCCGTCAGGGGTCGCAAGGTGGGAGACGAGGTGGATCGTGATCGGAAGCTCCTGCACGAGGGCTCCCATTTCCGCCATGATACGTTCCAGACCCTTCCGCTCGTCCTCCTCCATCGCCGCGAGGGCGGTCAGGTGGTCGAGGTAAAACAGGCGAACACCTTCGCTGTGCGCGAGGAAGCGGATCGTGGTCTTGATGACTTCCCAATCGGTGGCACCGAAGCTGTCGTACATGAACAGCCGTTGGTCCTTGATCTCGGTCAGGGCCTCGTGAAGCTCTGCCGTAGTCCAAACCGGATTGTCAGGGTCACGGTTGGGTACGTGAAACTGCTTACCTGCGTGGGTCGAAGCGAGGCGCTTGACGGTGTCCGCTGGCTGCTGCTCCAACAGAAAAACGCCCACCGGCTCGTTGAGCACGGTGAGGTCGTAGTGGATTTGCTTGGCGAGGAGTTCGGTTTTGCCGACGCCCGTACCAGCGCCGATGGCGATGATCTCGTGAATGCGCCGTCCGTAGAGCGTGTGGTTGAGGTGTTCCGCAAACCACGGAAGACCCATCACAGTCTCTTGCATGGCCTCGTCCATCACTTCTGCGATGGTCACGATGCCGTCCGGGCGGTAGACCTTAGCGCCGAAGATGGCGTCCACTACGAGGGACCCTTCCTTAGCCAGATGGGCCTCGTTCGCATCCTTGTAGCCGGCAATCTTGGCGACCTTGCATCGGCCCGGAGGGAACAACCCGACGCATTCTCGCACCGCGTCCTGCCCCGGCTCATCGTTGTCGAACAGGAGGACTATTTCCTCGAACCCGAGGAGCCACTGGAGTGCCTTCTGCAGGGCCTTCTTGGCTCCCTGTGCGCCGTTCGGCAGGGACACAACCGGCCAGCGATTTCCCTGCAATTGAGAGACCGTGAGTGCGTCGATCTCTCCCTCGGTAATGGTGACGCGCTTCCCGCCATCCCTCCAAAGATGCTGGCCGTAGAGACCGGCTTCCTTAGTGTCTCCGAGGAACTTGAACTTCTTGTCTTTGAAACGGACCTTCTGTGCGACCAGAGCGCCTGTGAGGTCCCGATAATTTGCTACCTGAACGGGCTCACCATCGTATTCACTGATGGTGTAGCCCCATTTTGCGCAGGTTTCCTCCGATAGACCACGCTTGGCGAGCGCCTGTGCGGAGCCGACCGGCAGGAGGTCTTTCGACACTCGCTTCCTTTCGGTTGATTGTTGGGAGGATTGTTCGCGACGGTCGTCTGCATCCGAGGCGGGCTCATAGTGCCGACATGAGAAGCAGAAGCCGTGGCCATCATCGTATCGTGCGAGAGCATCGGACGAGCCACACTCCGGGCATGACTCGTGGCCGATGAACTCACTCTCGGTTTCGTGTGTCAGTGTTTGGCGAAGCTATTGTAGAGTTGCTGGTACTGGCGACGGAGCGCCGGGATCAGTTCGCGCTTGGCCGCTTCTTCGAACTGCTGGCCCACCATTTCGAACAACAGAGGGGTGTCCCTCTCGTTGATGAAGGGCTCGTCTCGAAGCTGGATAGCCATACGGTACGGCTCGGGTCTCCAATCGACGCGAATGGTGCGCATATCGAACTGCGAGGGGTCCACATGGATGCCAACGCCGAACTGGCCGAGGCTGACCGGGATTTTGACCTTGGAGTAGTATTCCTTCTCCATGTCGGCCATGCGGTTCGCCATCTGGTCCATCCGCTCATGAAGCTGGTGGATCGTCAGGAGGAGGTTGTGGACCTGGGCCTCGTAGCGCATAGCCATCGCCGTGACTTCGGCTTGGGTGCGGGTCGGGATGTACTTGTCGATGAGGGACAGGAGGCTTGGGGCCTCCCGCTGCTCCCCTGTCCAAGCTGTGCTATCGAACTCTCCCATTTCAGGCCAGAAACTCCTCAATCTTGGCATGGAAACGGGACGCTTCCTTCTGGCGGATGCGGGCCGCTTCGGCGGTGCGCTCAGCCTTGGACATGCGTTCGTGCTGCTTGGCGATGATATGGCCCTCGTGGGCGATCACCTTCTCAAGCTGCTTGGTCGCCTTGTTGAAAGCCGAAAGGGCCTTGGCAGTGGACGGCGTGAAGAAAAAGGCTGCAATGGTTCGGATCATGGAAGACCTCAGACGATAATGTAGATGACGAAGGTGATGGCGACGGCGACGAACGCGACGTGGGACCAGAGTTCCCAATCGGCGTCCTCGGCAAACAGTTCTTCGACGGTGAGTTCGGCCCACTTGTTCACGCTGCGGCTCCCATCTTCGACATGTCGATGGAGTACCGGACGTAGGACTGGCCGGTGCTGTCGCGGCGGCGTTCGCGGATGATCGGGTAGCCATCGGCTGCGATCTCGTTGATGCGCTTGGGTAGCGCACGGCATCGCCACAGTGCTTGTGCTTCGACGTTCGTGATCGAGCGACCATCAAGAAGGTGGTCGAGGATCAGGGTCTTCATCGGCTTGTCGTTCACGAGCTTGAAGTTAGACATGATTTTCCTTTCGTAAGGGGCGCATTGGGGGCCACTCGGGACCCCCGCGCTGTTCACTTCGATTTCTTGGGAATTGTGACCCGCCTGATCGCCTCTAGGCGTTCCTTGCGGGGCGGTTCATCGAGCCATTCCTGCGGGATCGTCTTGTCCGCGTAGAGAAACCCGTACTGTTCACACCACATCGCGTAGGTGGTCGGACTTCCTTTGGAGAGCTTGGCTCGGGAATTGGAGAAGACGAACCGGATGTCGAGGTCCGGGTGTTCCGCCTTAATATGCTTATGCTTCTGCCGATCCTCGGTGAGAAACCGGCCCTTCGTCTCAATGATGATGCCGTTCTCAAGGGGAAAATCAGGTGTGTATTTCCGCGTCTTGATTGGGGGCGTGTAAGGGATCACGATACTCTCGAACCGGACCTTGATCCCCTTCGCTTCCAGTTCGGCAGCGATCTTTTCTTCCAGACCAGAGCGGTAGCCGTGGACCTTCGCACGTTCGTACGGGTCCACAGCCTTCCGCGTTCCGGGCTTAATCCGGGTTACGCCCACGGCTTAGAAGTCGCCGTCACCATCGTCATCGTCGGAACCGTCAACGCCCGATGCGTTGTCGTCGTCGTCCTCGGTCGAGCCCTCCAAGCCTTCGCTATCGAAGCCGTCCTCGTCCCCCTCGAAGCCGTAGCTTGAAGCTGAACGCTGACCGCCAGCGGAGACAAGTTCGAAAATCTGGACCGCGTTCAGGCGGCGCTGGAGACCGTAGCTGCCCGTGCCAGCAACGAAGTACGGCTCATAGTCGGCGTTGATCGCTGCGACCGAGCCGCCCCAAATTTCCACGCCCTGAGGAATCGGCTTCGGGGGCTTTGCGCTGTCGAACAGGTCCGGGCGGGAGGCTTTCCACTTCTTGCCGTCCTTGCGGGTGCCACCGGCCTTCTTCTTGAAGCGCATTTCAATCTCGCCGGTCGGCTCCTCGGTCTCCTCGTCATAGACTTCCGAGTAAGGAGCGTCTGCCACGATACCAGCGCCGCCGGTCTTCTTCTCCAACTCCTTGCGAGCCTTGACCGGGAGTTCAGCAAACTTCGCTTCGGCCAATTCCTTCGCTCGTTCCATCATCGCGTCGAGCTTGGCGATGAACTTCTGAACGCCTTCGTTACTGCCGTCGAGGATGAAGCGGGTGTTGTAGGACCCGTCCTTATCCGGGTACTTCTCTGTGCCGTAGTCGATCTTGTCGAGCTTTGGGAACTTGAGCTTACCGCGAGGGCTGTTGATCGTTACCTTGTCGGGGTTCTTTTCTCGTTTTGCCATTACTTATCCTTGAGTTTGTTGAGGTCGTAGCCCTCCGCTTCGAGACGGGCTTGCAGATCGACCGGAATGGGTTGATTTCGCTTGAGGAGGAGCCGAGCCGTCACATAGTCGGGGCCATATTGATCCCTATAGTGGGACGTTATGGTCAAAGTTCGTGCCTCACATAAAGCTGGAGCGCGACCATGTTCGGGTCCTTCTCGTCCTGATGGGCGTGAAGAAGATTGTTCGCGACCGTGAAGACATCACCAACGTCAATCATGTTGCGCTTGGCGTAGGCCAGAAGTGTCACCGCAAGGGCGACCGCTTGGGTCTCCTTGTTGTGGTCCGACACGCTGTCCAGAAAGTTGAGAGCCGCGATAGCTACCGGCTTCGGCGGCAGATGGTTCAGCCTATCGCGGTTCATTAGTATGCCCGCCGCTTGATCGCGCCGACCTTAAGCAAGGCGTCGATGACCACGTTGCGAACAAAGGTGAACTCCTTCTTCGTCAGCTTGTGACGGGTGAAGGTGTGACCGTCTACGGAAATGTCATCGTTTGATGCTCCGAAGTGAAGACGGATAGAGGGACGTTTCATAAACACTCCTATGAGATTGATTGGGAGGATGGAATGCGATGAGCTTAACTAGGGTGTTATTCCATTTGCTCCCTGTAGTGGGATGATTTAGGCAAAGAAATACGGACTCTCCCGTACCTCCGCCAAGTCGAGGCCGCCAACCGTGGGAGGCGTAGGGATACCCTCATGGATGCCTTCCGGGATCACAGATTGAGCGAACTGTTCGAGGGCGTCATAGCTCTCGTACATGGTGACGAACTCCTCACGCAGGATGGCCGCGAAACGTGGCGTATGGTGTGCGGTCGTGCCGTAGCTGTCATGGATCATGGCAAACTTGGTGATCCCTGCGTCCACGGCAGCGCACACCGTCAGCACGAGCGCCGAGGCGTCGAGGGAGTGGACGAAATTCGGGGCCACGCCATTCACCTGACGGCGAGCGTCGATCTGGTCGGGCTTCTCCTCCATGATGGCAGGACGGAACCGCTTCCCGAACAGGACGGACTCCAGTTGGGTCTCCTTCATTTCAGGATAGAACTGGAAGACTGGGAACCCGGACGGAGTGGTCCACTGGAGGGGCCTTCCTTCCTTGACCACGGCCCCGGCGACCTGACGCAGCCAGCCCATCGCGAGGCGGGCGGACACGACAGTCTCACCAATGGCAGACCAGACCTGACCCGCGAGCCAATTCGACGCTTGGCTCACCTCATCATCATTGAACGGCAGCTTTCCGCGCTCCAGCACGGCATCCCCCACGTACTTCTGGCACGAGTTCAAGGTGCCCCCATACGGGAGGACCATGACGGGACGCTTGGTGATCTTACGGTCGATCCCGAAGTCGAACCAGAGGCCAGCCCATCGCTGGTGCTGACGCTCCTCGTCGGAAGGATGAGCCGGAAGGGTCGTGAGGGACAGGCGACGGAGGTTTTCCATGACCTTCTCCGCGACCACGCCATAGATGTCCTGCGGCTTGTCGGACGGAACGAGATTGACTGCCGCCCCGGCGACCGGATCGAACAGCATGGCAGAGTAGTGCTGGAGCCCGTTGCAGGAGCCGTCCATCGCAATCGGAATGCGGGACACAAACGGGGTTTCACGCTGGAGCGGCCAGCCCATTTCCGCATACTCGAACGCCCATGCAAGGAAGCAGAACGGGCTGTCCGCTTCGGTCCACCAGAGATCGTCTAGTGGAGCCTTGGCGCAGGAGAGGATGCGTTCCCGGTTGGCTGCGGTCCATGCCACTCGCTCATCGAAGGAAACCTTATCAACGCCGAAGGTGTTCGCTCCGTGGATAAGGAACCACCGGAGTTGATCGGGGCGCGTGATGGGATCGCCGGAACTGAACTGGAGCAGAGCTTTGGAGAGGTCTGTTCCCTGCGGGTTGAGGCCAGAGGCAACAGCATAAATGCGCCCTCGGAAATCAAGCTGATATGGAAAGTAGATGGCATCATAGCGGGCAAACTCCTTGGCGATCCCGAGCGTCTTGTGGGCTTGGACCCTGCGGCTCTTGAGGGAGGTGTTGGTTTCGTAGGTGATCGCGGCGAGACGACGCCACGACTTGCGAGCTTCCTCATTGGTATCGATGTCAACGGGCTTAGTGGGCAGCGGCAGAACATCCGAAGGCAGTCCAGCCACTCCCGATCCCAATTGCATGAAGTGTTCGGCCACTTCGAGGACCCGAGTGTTGACCGCCCAAGGCGTCCGCTGGATCGCGTTCACCGCCTTGTAGACTGACGAAAGATCGGCCTCCTTAAGCAGCTTCATGTGCTTCTTCGAGCGGGTCTTCACGAGACGCAACGGGTAAGCAAAAGCATCTGTGTGGTAGCCACAGCCGACAAGCCGGTCCCAATCCTTCGGAGGAACGATGCACGGCAGGTATTCGGGAAACATGATCTCCGACTGGAGGTTCAGCGTATCGAGCCACGTCTTGAACCGATCCGTCAGGCTGACGATGTGTCGGAGCTTCCGCCCGTGGCGCACGGTCAGGACCTCGATCAGGCCGGTTGAAGTGCAGATCAACTCGATCAGTTTCGCGCCAACCATAACTCTCTCTCGGGTGGTCCAAGCGGTCCAGCCGTCATCGCCCTGATTGGCGATTGCGTTCAGGACACGGCGGCGATGATCGGCGTGGCCGGTGCGGCTTTCGAGGAGACGCTGCGCGTTCTTCACACCTTGCGGGTTTTTCTTCTCGTAGGTGTGGAGGCGCTGTTCTGTCTCGATGAAGCCGCCTACTCGGTTCGCAAGTACGGTCAACTCGTGGTCCCGTACGATGCTGTCGAGGACGATCTTGAGAGCGATGTAGGCGACCGAGATAGCATCCAGCCCGTCAAGCGCCTTGACTGCGGAGTGGCGGCGACCGGCCCCCTTCACCTTTGTTTCTTCGCGGAAGTCATCAATCGCTTTGGCGACGGGCTCGATGGCCGCGTCCAGTGCGGTCTTGACGCTACGGCTGTCCGAGGCGTTCCCGGACTGCAAATTCTCCATGTATTGCGCTCGGTATTTTTCGACGCCGAGGGACGCCATGCGGTGTTCAAGTTCGATCTGCTCTTCCATCAGGTCGGCCATTTTGTTCTCCATCTGTTCTACTCTCTTATAATCACAACTCAGCGACATGGGGAAGTGGTTTTAGGAATTTATTCACATGCAGAACGTGACGGAATTTCACTGGCTTCTCCTAGCTGGTCACAGGATGGGCACGGATTTCGCGGGATTGTGACCGCTGTGTCCGTGGGCACAAAATCTCGTCCCATTATCGGGAGCATTTTGGCAAATAAAAATCGCGTCCAATCGGCGCAATATTGCCTTTGAATTTCAACAGGATGATTGAGACTGGCGGCTAATGATCCCACAACAGGGAGCATATGCACAGGATTTTAAGTCTGCTGCGTCTACCGATTTCGCCACGTCCGCATTGCCGCGCCTTGCACCATTGCGGTCAAGTCGCTGCAAAAAGTCGTCATCCTTCGGGTGTCCGGCACGAGGCCTCGATCCCAAACGCGACTGAGCCTCATCTACACAGGCCGGACCGTTTCGGTCAATTGGGCCTTAGCCACACCAGGACTGATTTTTTGCCGATACCGGATGGGCGAGCCCTTCTCGCACGAGTTGATCGGCGAAGGAGACGCCCGAACGCGAAAGCCGTTTGCGTTCCGTGGCTTGCCCGCCCGCAGTCCCGGAAGAGGTCACATCGAAGGCGCCGGCATTCAGCATGTCGCGAAGCCTGACCTTTGCAACGAAACCGCGCTGGCGCTCTTCCATGCAGCGCGCCCGGTCGATCTGCGGAACCTCGATGCCGGCGAGCTGCGTCTTCACGCCCTTCATCCAGAAGGTGTTGCCATCGGCCACGCAATTATTGAGGCCCGAACGGCCGCAGAAGGCAAAGGCGCCGCTTTTTTCACCGAGCGAGATTTTTTCGACCGAAGGACGCGTTTCCGGCAGGATAGCTGCAACCTGGCTCGGCTGCGAGACGGATGGCATGGCGATCGGGCGCGGCGGCACCGGTCCATTGCCGGGCAGAGCCGGCGATGCGGGGCGGATGGATGCGACTTTCTCGGTCGTGACCGCATCGCGCTTGGCGGTTGTCGCGACTTTCGGGGAATTCGCGGCTGAGGATGTCGCCTTCGCAACATGGCGCTGCGGCAGAAGGCTGTCTCGATGTTCGTAAGCCTGAATGCCGCCGGCAACGACGCCCAGCATCAACACCCATGGCCAAACGCTGCCGCCGCTCGATTTCTTCGCCGTGCGGCGTCGTGCTGTCGGTTTTCGGTTGCTCACGATCGGACTCCTTTCAACGGAGCCGCATTATCGGCGAAAGGAGTTTCCGAAAAGTTGGCATTCGCGATCGTTTTCGTTTTTCAGAGAAACGGGAAAACGCTCTAACTCTTTGTTTTCTCGAATTCCCGGATGGGAAACGCTTAAAAGACCTGTGGATAAATCGTCAGCGAACCTGATCGAGCAGGCGTTTGCACTCGAGGAGATCGAACAGGGCTTCCTGCAAAAGCGCCTGGTCGTCCTTGCCGATGCTCGACTTGCCGACCGATATTTCGGCATCGCTGTTGCCGCCGCCGAAGCCGAAAAACCGGCCGCTCGGCTTGGCCTTCGGACGGCCGACAACCTCGTCCCCATCGGTATCGATGACACGCGGCTCGGCGACTTCCTTTTCCCCGCTCGCCGCCATGATGGCTTCCATGGTCGCGAGATCACCGGAGGCGATTGCCGCCACGAAGCGGTTACCATTGGCTTTCAGGAGCTTCTGCACGCCCTTGATGGTGTAGCCATGGTCATAAAGAAGATGACGGATGCCCTTCAGGAGATCGATATCGTCAGGGCGGTAATAACGGCGGCCCCCGCCCCGTTTCATCGGCTTGATCTGCGGAAAACGCGTTTCCCAGAAACGCAGCACATGCTGCGGCAGGTTCAGCTCATCCGCCACTTCACTGATCGTCCGAAACGCGTCGGGGCTTTTATCCAAATTTCCACTCCCATCCGAACCGGAGCACCATGCATCCGGCCGGACACTGAACGAGAACGCTTTTCACCCGCCGGTCAAACACCACGCTAAGTCGGTTACGACCCCGCGCCGACGCCGTTGCGGCGAGATACAAATCACTAAAATTGATTATGATGTGAGTCGACCGGATTTCAACGGCTTGCACGTTGAAATTCAAGTATGTTCACAAGAAGAATGGGGAAAAGGGCTTGCGATATGGCAAAAAAGGCGTGTCGCTACGACCTTGAGTGAGGGATTATGCCCCCGCCTTCTGGCCCTTCTGCTTGGCCTTGCGGGCCGTATGGGCCTTCAGAATCCGCTGCTTCAGCACATTCGAGGCCTTGAAGGTCATGACGCGGCGCGGCGAAATCGGAACTTCCTCACCCGTTTTCGGGTTGCGGCCGATGCGCTCGTTCTTTTCCCTGATCTGGAAAGTTGCGAAGGACGAAAGCTTGACGACCTCGCCGCGGGTGATCGCGTTGCAAATCTCGTCGATGATCGTTTCGACCAGTTCGGCGGATTCGGTGCGGGACAGCCCGACTTTACGAAACACAGATTCTGCAAGATCTGCGCGTGTCACTGTCTTCCCGGCCATTTTTCCCCACAAACCGTGTCTGAATTTTTCTCTAGGAGCCGCCGAGATTATTTCCCTTGTGGCGACCGGTCAAGGGATTGTTCCAGATTCATTTGAGGCTTTCGGCAATCAGTGCAAGGGCTTAGACTGACTGATACGGTTTTGACACAGGCTCGGGTCGCCCGGGCGCTTCTGACCGGGGCGTGAGCGCGAAAATCACAACCGATTTCGCCCCGGCGCCCCGGCAAACGCGCAAATCACGCCCTTACCAGCGCAGCAGCACCGCACCCCAGGTGAAGCCGCCGCCCATGGCCTCCAGCATGACAAGATCGCCCTTCTTGATGCGTCCGTCGCCGGCCGCAACGGCGAGCGCCAGCGGAATGGAGGCGGCCGAGGTATTGCCGTGCTGATCGACGGTGATGACGACCTTTTCCGGGGCGATGTTAAGCTTCTTCGCCGATCCGTCGATGATGCGCTTGTTGGCCTGGTGCGGAACCAGCCAGTCGAGGTCATCAGACGTCGTGCCCGTCGCCTCAAAGGCCTGTTCGATCACGTCGGTGATCATGCCGACGGCGTGCTTGAACACTTCCCGGCCTTCCATGCGCAGATGACCAACGGTACCTGTCGTGGAAGGTCCGCCATCGACATAGAGCTTTTCCTTGTGCGAACCGTCGGAACGCAGCTGCGCGGTCAGAACGCCGCGATCGGCGGACGTCCCCTCGCCTTCGCCGGCTTCAAGAATCAGCGCGCCGGCGCCATCTCCGAAGAGAACGCAGGTGGTGCGGTCCTTCCAGTCGAGAATGCGCGAGAAGGTTTCGGAACCGATCACCAGGACGCGCTTGGCCATGCCGCCGCGAATATAGAGGTCGGCGGTCGATACGGCATAAACGAAGCCGGAACAGACGGCCTGCATGTCGAAGGCGAAGCCGTGGGTCATGCCAAGACGGTTCTGGATGTTCACCGCCGTTGCCGGAAAAGTGTTATCAGGGGTCGAGGTGGCCAGAATGATGAGGTCGATATCATCAGGTGTCAGGCCGGCATTGTCGAGCGCGGCACGCGCAGCAGCTTCGCCGAGGGACGCGGTGGTTTCACCTTCGCCGGCGATATAGCGCTGCTTGATGCCCGTGCGCTGCACGATCCATTCGTCTGATGTCTCGACGACACCTTCGATTTCGCTGTTGGTCATGACACGCTTCGGAAGCGCTGCCCCGAAACCACGAACTATAGAGCGGATCATTCCCTTATTCCTCGTCAGCCACGAGAGCTTCGGGCGCCGGGGGCGGAAGCCGTCTTGCGTGGTAAATCTTCAGATCATTTTCAATCTTGGCCGTCAGGCCGTTGTGAACCATGTCGTAACCGACATCGACAGCCGACGCAAAACCAACGGCGTCCGTACCCCCGTGGCTCTTGATGACAATGCCGTTCAGGCCCAGAAACACGCCGCCATTGACCTTGCGCGGGTCCATTTTTTCCCGAAGCACATCAAAGGCGCTTTTCGCCAGGACATAACCGATCTTGGCGAAGAAGCTGCGCGAGATCGCCTCACGCAGAAGCGTGGTGATCTGGCGCGCCGTGCCTTCTGCGGCTTTGAGCGCAATGTTGCCGGTGAAACCTTCCGTCACCACCACATCCACCGTACCCTTGCCGATATCATCGCCTTCGACGAAACCGCGATAGTCGATGGTGCCGAGATCGGCCTCACGGATAAGCCGTCCGGCCTCACGTACCTCTTCCTGGCCCTTGACTTCCTCGACACCGACATTGAGCAGGCCGACGGTAGGGCGGTCGATATCGAAAAGCGCGCGCGCCATGGCGCCGCCCATCAGGGCAAAATCCAGAAGCTGCTGGGAATCGGCGCCGATCGTCGCACCGATGTCGAGCACGATGCTTTCGCCCTTCAGCGTCGGCCAGATGCCGGCAATCGCCGGTCGTTCCACCCGCGCCATGGTGCGCAAACAGAATTTGGCCATGGCCATCAGCGCGCCGGTATTGCCGGCGGAAACGGCGACATCCGCCTCGCCGAGCTTCACCGCCTCGATGGCGCGCCACATGCTGGAAACATAGCGGCCACGGCGCAGCGCCTGGCTCGGTTTCTCGTCCATGCTGACCGAGACTTCACAATCGTGAAAGACCGACTTTTCCCGAAGTGCGGGATATTGTGCCAGAATGGGGTCGCATTTGCTCTTCTGCCCGTAGAGCAGAAAAGTTACATCGTTGTGCCGTTCAAGCGCCTTGGCGGCACCGGGTATGGCAACATCTGGGCCGAAATCGCCACCCATGACGTCAATTGCAATTCTGATCACTCGTCCCTTATCCTTACTTGCCGCCAATCAAGCGGATTTTGCGCGAAAATACCTTTTCCGGCTCTTGTTACAATAAAATTATTTCAGCCCGGCTGGGCCATTCAGTCTTTTTTCCAATCTTTCAGCACGGCAAAGGGCGATGGGCGCTTTTCTTCTTCGGGCTCTTTTTCAGCCGCTTCGGCAAATTCCGCATCCGCTTTGCGCGGATAGGGATCGATCGCAAGCGCGGCAAATTCGGCAACCACGGCGCCGACATCGATGCTGTCGCCGGTGAACTGATCGGGAATATCGGGGCCATCAGGATCAAGCACGATCTCGCCTTCCTCATTGGTCACCATCCGCGCCAGTTTCGATCCTTCCGGGACGAAAATCTGCTCCACCGTCTCGTCGATCTTGCTCGAGACCGGCTCCAGCGTGACGATGCAGGATTGGGTCACAGCCGCATGCACCTCACCCTTGATCTTCACGCCATCCTTCTTCCAGCGGGAAACCTGCAGCTCCGCCTTCAGATATTCGACGGAAACCACATCCCAGAATTTCGCCAGCGCCTTCAGTTCCTCGGCACTGGCTTCGAGACCAATCCTGACGGGATTGGCGGAAATATGGCCTACCTTTACGGGATAGGAAAAAGGCAGGTCGTCATTTGCGGCGTGTCGCGCGTTCATCGTGAACCTCATCGTAAAGGCAAGGGCAGCGTCAGGCTTCCGGTTGCTATTGTCTCTTCGGACTGGGCGGCAAGGGCTGCGGATGCTTCCATCATCCAGCCCGCCAACCCCTCCATATCAGGGGCCTTGTCGTCTACCTGCGGATATATATTGCGCCGGAGCGCTGCGGCAAGAGCGGGGCGGTCGGAAGCATCCAGCGCCGCCGCGTAGGATTCGAGCCGCCCATAAAACATACCGGCGAATTTCTTCATGCGTTTCGGCACGCCCTGGTCACCGATTCCCAGCTCACGGATGGAATGATCGATATCTTGAAAAAAGGCGTCGACGATCTCCTGGGCGATTTCCTGCCCGCTGACACCTGATGATTTGGTGCGGCGGAAATAGAGAATCATGATCGCCGAGAGCATCTCGAAACGGCCCATGACCGTGTCGGGCACACCGAGGTCAAGATAAAATCCGGGCGTGCGGGCGGCAGCCGTCAAGGTCGCATATTGCCGGTCAACTATGGCGCGATTGTTGTTTTTCTTCTTGAACAGCCCGAATATCATCTTTTTTTTCCGAACCGGACGGGTGAATTCGCTTACCGCCCATCGCACTTGTTGCATGATTGTCAAAGCTGGTTTACCGAAGCATCCACGAATTGCAATGCTGTCACGGTCACGTTCGTCTTTGGGCTGAAACAGTCGAAGAGAACCGGAGGAGTTCCAAAAGGCCGGGAAAGCATTGAATTTGGGGGGTGATCGGGATTTTCCGTCCCCGGATTGACACAATCATGTGCACAGACACTGTGCACCACGCAATGCCGGAAGGTGCCATTCATGATCGCAGTCGGGGAAAAGCAGTTGAGCAAGCAGAAATCCGCAAGTCACGGCAAAATTCTGAGCAAGACCGCCATCGCAATCGTGCTCGCATCCGGCCTGCTTTCCGCCTGCAGCAGCACAACCGATGTGTTCCATAACGGCTATGTCATGGACGAGCAGTCGCTCCAGCTGATCCCTGAGGGTTCCAGCCGTGAGCAGGTTCTGCTGACCATGGGCACGCCCTCCACGACGGCGACCTTCGGCAACGAGGTTTTCTATTACATCTCGCAGAAGCGCGTGCGCCGCGCGGCCTTCATGAAGCCGGCGCTGGTCGAACAGAACATTCTTGCGATCTATTTCAACAAGGACGGCGTCATCGAGCGCAAGGCCAACTACACGCTGCAGGACGGCAAGGTCTTCGACACGATTTCGCGCACAACGCCGACCGGCGGCAAGGACCTCACCTTCCTGCAGCAGCTGCTCTCCGGCGGCACCTCCGGCGCCAACATCGCCAAGAGCATTCTCGGTCAGGGCAACAACACCCCCTGACCTCAGCAGGAACGGAAAAATCAAAGGCCCGGGGATCACTCCCCGGGCCTTTTTCATTCGTCGGAACCTCAGCCCTCAGTGGGCAAGAACAGCAAGCAGCAACAGCGCCACGATATTGGTGATCTTGATCGCCGGGTTGACGGCGGGACCGGCGGTATCCTTGTAGGGATCGCCGACCGTATCACCCGTCACCGACGCCTTGTGGGCGTCCGAACCCTTGACGTGGCGCACGCCGTCCTTGTCGATGAAGCCGTCTTCGAAGCTCTTTTTGGCGTTGTCCCATGCACCGCCACCTGAGGTCATGGAAATCGCCACGAAGAGGCCGTTGATGATGACGCCGAGCAGCGATGCGCCAAGTGCCGCGAAGGCCGACGCCTTGGAGCCCGAAATCAGCAGCACGCCGAAATAAACGACGAGCGGCGCCAGAACCGGCAGGAGCGACGGGATGACCATTTCCTTGATCGCCGCGCGTGTCAGCAGGTCCACGGCCCTGCCATAATCAGGCTTTTCCGTCCCAGCCATGATGCCCGGTTTTTCGCGAAACTGGCGGCGCACTTCCTCGACAATCGAGCTTGCCGCCTTGCCCACCGCCGTCATGGCGATGCCGCCGAAGAGATAGGGGATGAGGCCGCCGAACAGCAGGCCGGCAACCACATAAGGGTTGGCGAGGCTGAAGGAAATCTCGCCTATATCCTTGAAGTAGGGATAAGTATCGCCATTGGCGGCGAAATAGGACAGGTCGTTGGAATAGGCCGCAAACAGCACCAGCGCGCCGAGACCGGCCGAACCGATGGCGTAACCCTTGGTGACGGCCTTGGTGGTGTTGCCGACGGCATCCAGCGCATCCGTCGCCTTGCGCACGTCAGGATCGAGACCGGCCATTTCAGCGATACCACCGGCATTATCAGTCACCGGGCCGAAGGCGTCGAGCGCCACGATCATGCCCGCGAGACCAAGCATGGCGGTGACCGCGATGCCCGTGCCGAACAGGCCGGCCAACTGATAGGTTCCGATGATGCCGCCAACGATGACGAGAGCCGGCAGCGCCGTCGATTCCAGCGAAACCGCAAGGCCCTGGATGACGTTGGTGCCGTGACCGGTGACCGACGCCTGGGCGATGGAGTTGACCGGCCGCTTGTTGGTGCCGGTATAATATTCGGTGATGACGACGATAAGCGCCGTCACGACGAGGCCGACCAATCCGCAGAAGAAGAGGTTGGTGCCGGTGATCTCCATTCCGGCCACCGTGCCCACCACTCCCCAGCCGACCGTCGCATGAGTAGCGACCGCAAGACCGGCAACCGAGAAAACGCCGGTGGCGATGAGCCCTTTGTAGAGCGCGCCCATGATGGAATTGTTGGTGCCGAGCTTCACGAAGAAGGTGCCGGCAATCGAGGTCAGGATGCAGGCGCCGCAAATCGCCAGCGGATAGACCATGGCGCTTTCCAGTATCGGCGTTCCCGCAAAAAAGATCGCGGCAAGAACCATGGTCGCGACCACGGAGACGGCATAGGTCTCGAAGAGGTCTGCCGCCATGCCGGCGCAGTCGCCGACGTTGTCGCCGACATTGTCGGCGATCGTTGCCGGGTTGCGCGGGTCGTCCTCGGGAATGCCGGCCTCGACCTTGCCGACGAGATCGCCGCCGACATCTGCACCCTTGGTGAAGATGCCGCCGCCGAGACGGGCGAAGATGGAGATCAGCGATGCGCCGAAGCCGAGCGACACCAGCGCATCGATCACCTCACGCGATCCGGCCGGATGGCCCATCACCGAGGTCAGGACGAAATAATAGATGGAGACGCCGAGCAGCGCGAGACCTGCGACCAGCATGCCGGTGATGGCGCCCGACTTGAAGGCGATATCGAGACCGGCGGAAAGGCTGTGGGACGCCGCCTGCGCGGTGCGCAGATTGGCGCGCACCGACACATGCATGCCGACGAAACCGGCCGCGCCCGAAAGCACCGCGCCGATGAGGAAGCCGATGGCCGCCATGGCCGATAGCAGATACCAGGCAAGAACAGCGACGATCAATCCGACGACGGCGATGGTGAGATATTGACGGGTGAGATAAGCCTGCGCACCTTCACGGATAAAACCTGCTATTTCACGCATACGCTCGTTGCCCTGATCGGCATCGAGAACGCTTTTGGTGGCCCATACCGCGTAAACCACGGACAGGACACCGCATAAAATTACTATGGGTATTACGGTCATGCGCACTTACCTCCCAAAAGGCCGGGTCTCACTCCCTCCCCGGCGCGGCGAAACCTTGTGCAGGGAGATGCGGACGGCCTGTCCCAAATCCCGTCTTGGGCATTTGTTCCCCTCCCAAGGAAAAATGTCCTCGGAGCGGAGATTGCGTTGGCGCAAGGTGCCGCGTCAAGCCCACAAATTTGCCTGAAACTTGAAAGGCGTAGAGAGCGGCGCAGAACTCAGGCGGCTTTTTTTTGCTTCGTGAGGATGAGCGACAGGACGAGCAGGAGGCAAAGCCCGGCAACCGGCCAGATGACGAGGTTCATCACCGACCAGCCCCAGGCCGTAAACACCTTGCCGGAAGAGAAGGACGACAACGCCACCGTGCCGAAGAGCACGATATCATGGAAGCCCTGCACCTTGTCCGCCTCATGCGGGCGGTAGCTTGACGTGATGATGGCGGTTGCACCGATGAAACCGAAATTCCAGCCGAGGCCAAGCAAAATGAGCGCCGCCCAGAAATTCCACAGCTCTATGCCCATATGGGCGACAATGGCGCAGGCCATCAGCACGATGAGGCCGCAAGCAACGATTTTTTCCGCGCCGATTCGGGAAATCAGCATGCCGGTGAAGAAGCTCGGGCCGAACATGGCCAGCACATGCCACTGGATGCCGAGCGTGGCGAGTTCGGTCGGGAAACCGCAGCCGATCACCATGGCAAGCGGTGCGCCCGTCATCATGAAGGTCATCAACGCATAAGAGCCGATGCCGCAGATCATGCCGGTGACGAAACGCTGCGTGCGGACAATCTCCGAAAGCGGCCTCACCGATTCGACATGGGCGGTGGCAGCCTTGGGGTCGGGCAATTTCAGAAACGCCAGAATGGCAATCGAAACGAGGCCGAGCGGAACGAGGGCCAGAAAAGCGCCGGCAAAGGTAACCGGCGCAAGTAAATCCTTGCCGAAGATGGCGAGTTGCGGCCCGACGATGGCGGAAATGATGCCGCCAGCCAGAATCCAGGAGATCGCCTTCGGTTTGTAGAAGGATGGCGAGGCATCGGCTGCGGCGAAGCGGATTTTCTGCGTGAAACCGCCAGAAATGCCAATCAGCAGCAGGCCCACGGCAAACAGCCAGAAATCCGACCGGAAGAGCGCCACCGCGGCAATGCCGCCGCCGATGGAGCACATCAGCGCGCCGACCATGAAGCCTGCCTTGCGGCCAAGAAAGCGGGAGGCGGCCGCCACGCAGATCGCGCCGAGCGCGACACCGACATTAAAGCCGGTGAGCGGCGCGGTTGCCAGTGACTTGTCCGCACCGAGCAGCTGATAACCGGCAAGCGCGCCGACCGAAAAGCTCAAGGGCGCGGCCGATCCCATGATCGCCTGCGCCATGGTGAGAAGGAAGACGTTGCGCTTCGCCTCGTCCAGTTGAACTTCAAGTCCGGGGAGGGAAACTGCGCTCATCTCTTCCTCACCTGTTTTACTTCAGCGTTTTGCCTCGCCGCGCACCTGCTTGGCAATGCGGTCCAGAACCGCATTCACCAGCTTAGGCTCGTCATGCTCGAAGAAAGCACGGGCGATTTCAACATATTCCGTGACGATGACGGCGACCGGCACGTCCTTGCGCTCGAGAATCTCGAAAGCGCCGGCACGCAGGATGGCGCGCACGGTGGCATCGAGGCGCGACAGCGGCCAATCTTCCAGAAGGGCGGAGCGCACCAAGGGGTCGATCTTCGTCTGATCGCGCACCACACCGGCGACGATCGAACGGAACCACGAAGGGTCAGCCTTCAGGTAGGTATCGCCATCGACTTCCTGGCCGAGACGATGCGCCTCATATTCGGCGACGACTTCCATCACGCCGGTTCCGCCGACATCCATCTGGTAAAGCGCCTGCACGGCCGCAAGGCGGGCCGCGCCGCGCTGGTTGGCGGGCTTTACCGAAGGCTGGCGCGGTTCGCCGCCATTATCAACATTCGACATGCGTTCAGCCACCCAGTTTTTTCTTGAGCTTGATCATGGTCAGCGCCGCGCGGGCGGCGAAACCGCCCTTGTCCTTGTCGGAACGGCGTACACGCGCCCAGGCCTGCTCGTCATTCTCGACGGTGAGGATGCCGTTGCCGATCGGCAGCGATTCGCTGACCGCGAGGTCCATCAGCGCGCGGGAGGATTCGTTGGCGACGATGTCGAAGTGGTAAGTCTCGCCGCGAATGACCATGCCAAGCGCGACAAAACCGTCATATTCCGTGCCGTCATTGTCTGCACCGTCAAGCGCCATGGCGATGGCGGCAGGGATTTCCAGCGCGCCGGGAACGGTGATGACGTCATAGGTGGCGCCGGCTTCATCGAGCGCGAATTTCGCGCCTTCGAGAAGAGCATCGGCCATATCGTTGTAAAAACGTGCTTCCACGATAAGAAGATGAGGTTTGGACATGTGAGGGTTCCTGGGGATTTTCCCGAAAAGCTTAACGCCGGATCATACCGGCTTTTGCGGCGGTCAAACCACGGCTGACTGTTTTTGGCAAGTAATTTCATATGTCAGCGGCGCAAGGGGCCGCTTCTGCAGGGCACTTGGCCGGGTTTTGCACCTCCCGGCGCGGCTCCGCGAGAATCAGGTTTTCTGGAAGGCCAGATGGACGCCGAGCCCCATCAGCACCGTTCCGGCAGCGCGGCGGACAAGCATCTGCACCGCGCTGGAACGCTTCAAACGCCCGACCATCGCCCCTGCCAGAAGCACGCCGACCAGATCGGCAGAGGAAAAGATGAAATTGACGGCGATGCCGAGGATCAGCAATTGCAGCCAGACTGGAAAGGCTGCTGCCGGATCGACGAATTGCGGTAGAAAGGCTAGAAAGAACAGCGCGGTCTTCGGATTGAGCACATCGATGATGATGCTGTCGAAAAAGGCGCGGCGCGCCGACTTCGGCTCGATGGTCAGATTGACCGCCTCACCTTCAAGCTTGCTGCGCAGCATCGAAAAACCGAGCCATACGAGATAAAGCGCGCCGCAGAGCTTCACGGCGAGATAGAGCCAGGGAACGGCCTGAAACAGCACCGAAAGCCCCGCCGCAGAGGCAAAAATGTGGAAATAGCAGCCGACATGGATGCCAAGCACCGCCATCAGCCCGGCAAACCGGCCGCGCGCCATGGTCTGCGCCGCCGCATAAAGCATGGCCGGACCGGGGATATAGGCGAACAAAGCGGTGGTTACGAAAAAGGCTGTCAGCAGTTCAAAAGACGGCATGATGTATGTCCCCTACCCCCGTTTGGATGAAAACGGCTGAAGAGACGTCTTATAGTGTTTTGAGCTTCATCGGAAGCAAGGCAGCGACCATTATGCGATTTGGCGTACTCGTCGCTTCCGTTCCGTCATGCCGGCTTTGAGTCGGAATGACGGGAGGAGGAGGCGTCAGCGGGCACAATAACCCGCCGAGTCACCTTTTCGGTTTACGCCGACGGAAATTCCGCAAGCCTTGCGGCATAACGCGCCATGGTGTCGACCTCGAAATTGACGAAATCGCCCGGCTGACGTTCGCCCCAGGTGGTGACGGTGAGCGTATGGCGGATCAGCAGAACGTCAAAATCCGTGCCTTCGACGGCGTTGACGGTCAGCGAGGTGCCATCGAGCGCAATGGAACCCTTAGGCGCCACAAATTTCGCCAGATGCTCCGGGGCGCGCAGGCGGATACGCACCGCCTCACCTTCCGGTTCGACAGCCAATATTTCCGCCTTGCCGTCGACATGGCCGGAGACGATGTGGCCGCCAAGCTCGTCGCCGATCTTGAGCGCCCGCTCGAGATTGACGTGAGTACCCTTCTGCCAGCTGGCGATCGTCGTCAGGCGCAGCGCCTCTTCCCAGGCCTCGACTTCGTACCAGCGCTCGTTGCTGCCATCATCAGGCAGCCTCGTCACCGTCAGGCACACGCCGCCATGGGAGATGGACGCCCCCATATCGATGGTCTTGGGATCGTAATTCGTCGCCACCCGCAGACGAATGCCTTCAGCCAGGGCTTCCAGCTCGGAAACGGTTCCGACGTCGGTGACAATTCCGGTAAACATCAAATTGGCCTTTCATAATCGAAGCAGCGATCCGGCCCATAGGCGGTTTCGCTGATCAGCGCATAATCGCCCGTGATATCGGCACGGTTGAGCGGCGTTTCAATGCCGCCCTCACCGATCACAACAGGGCTTTCGAACAGCATGATACGGTCCACCAGCCCGGCTTCAAGGAATGATTTTGCGGCAAAGGCGCCGCCTTCGACCAGAAGTTCCGACATGCCGCTTTCGGCGAGGATGTGGAGGAGGTTTTCGAGCGTGGAGGCTTCGAGGATCTGGATGCCGGCGTCGGTCAGTAGTTGGCGCTTTGACTCGGAGCTACCCCCCTCTGCCCTGCCGGGCATCTCCCCCTCAAGGGGGGAGATCGATGGGGCGCTACCTTGCCCGACATTGAAGGTAGACGAATGAGAGGTGGAGTCGAAACTTGAGCGAGCGGCCAGCCCCTTGCCGATCTCCCCCCTTGAGGGGGAGATGCCCGGCAGGGCAGAGGGGGGTAACGCCGCAATCACCACCGGAACTTCGCGCGCCGTCTTCACCAGCTTCGATGTCAGCGGCAATTCAAAATGTCGGTCTAGCACGATGCGCACCGGCGAACGCTCCTCCAAACCGGCAACGCGCACTGTCAGTTCCGGATCATCCGCAATCGCAGTCCCGATACCCACAAGAATGCAATCACAGCGCGCCCGGAGTTCATGCACGGCGTGGCGAGCCTCATGCCCGGTGATCGCCACCTGCCCCTCGCCTCTCCTGCCGATCATACCATCGGCGGAAATGGCAAGCTTCAGAATCACATGCGGGCGTTTTTTCATCTGCCGTGTGAGGTAACCGGCAAGCGCTCTCTTGCCTTCGTCGCGCAGCAGGCCGGTTTCCACGACAATGCCCGCATCGCGCAGGATGGAGTAACCACGGCCGGAAACCCGCTCATCCGGATCATCCACCGCCACCACGACACGGGCGACGCCGTATTCCACCAGCGCATTGGCGCAGGGCGGGGTTTTGCCCCAATGGGAACAGGGTTCGAGCGTGACATAGGCGGTTGCGCCACGGGCCGCCTCGCCGGCGATTTCCAGCGCCTGGCGTTCGGCATGGGGCCGGCCGCCGATGGCCGTCACCGCTTCGGCGATGATTTGTCCGTCCTTGACGAGGACGCAGCCGACCGAGGGATTGGTCAGCGTCTGACCCTGGTGGCGAAGCGAAACCTCGATGGCCCGCGCCATGAATTTTTCGTCATCGGCACGGCTCGTCACGTCTATGCTCCACCGTCCGTATCACGGGCGATCTTGGCGTTGATTTCGGCAATCACGTTCTCGAAATCCTCGGCGTGGCTGAAATCGCGATAGACCGAGGCGTAACGCACAAAGGCCACGTCATCGAGGCTTTTCAGCGCTTCCAGAACCTGCAGGCCGATTTCTTCCGAGGGAATTTCCGTCTCGCCGGAACTTTCCAGACGACGAGCGATGCCGGAGACGGCCCGCTCGATCCGGTCGCGGTCAACCGGGCGCTTGCGCAGCGCGATCTCGAAGGATCGCACCAGTTTTTCCCGGTCGAAGGGCAGCTTGCGGCCGCTTTTCTTGATGACCATCAGCTCGCGCAATTGCACGCGCTCATAGGTCGTGAAGCGACCGCCGCAATCCGGGCAGATGCGCCGCCGGCGGATGGAGGTATTGTCCTCCGCCGGACGCGAGTCCTTGACCTGTGTGTCTTCGGAACCGCAGAATGGGCAGCGCATCGTCTCTTTTCCTTACATATACGGATACATCGGGAAACGGTCCGTCAGGCCGACGACCTTTTCACGTACCGCAGCTTCAACGGCAGCGTTGCCCTCATCCGAATTGGCAACCTTCAGACCATCGAGAACCTCGACGATCAGCTTGCCGATTTCGCGGAATTCCGCTTCCTTGAAACCGCGCGTCGTGCCGGCCGGCGTGCCGAGACGCACACCCGAGGTGACGAAGGGCTTTTCCGGATCGAAAGGAATACCGTTCTTGTTGCAGGTGACGTAAGCGCGGCCGAGTGCTGCTTCCGCACGCTTGCCGGTGGCGTTCTTCTTGCGAAGATCGACCAGCATCAGGTGGTTGTCGGTGCCGCCTGAGACCACGTCCAGACCGCCTTCGATCAACGTTTCGGCCAGCGCCTTGGCGTTCTTGACGACCTGTGCGGCATAGTCCTTGAATTCCGGCTGCAACGCTTCACCGAAGGCGACTGCCTTGGCGGCGATGACGTGCATCAGCGGGCCGCCCTGAAGACCGGGGAAAACGGCGGAGTTGAACTTCTTGGCCAGATCCTCGTCATTGGTGAGGATCATGCCGCCACGCGGGCCGCGCAGCGACTTGTGCGTCGTCGTCGTGGCAACGTGGCAATGCGGGAACGGCGACGGATGCTGGCCACCGGCAACGAGGCCGGCGATGTGGGCCATATCGACCATCAGATAGGCACCGACTTCATCGGCAATCTCGCGGAAACGCTTCCAGTCCCAGATACGGGAATAGGCGGTGCCGCCAGCGAGGATAAGCTTCGGCCGGGTTTCCTTGGCCTTGCGCTCCACTTCGTCCATGTCGAGCAGGTTGTCGCCTTCACGCACGCCGTAAGACACGACGTTGAACCACTTGCCGGACATGTTGACCGGCGAACCGTGCGTCAAATGGCCTCCCGAGTTCAGGTCGAGACCCATGAAAGTGTCGCCCGGCTGCAAGAGCGCGAGGAACACGGCCTGGTTCATCTGCGAACCGGAATTCGGCTGGACGTTGGCGAAGTTGACGCCGAACAGCTTCTTGGCGCGCTCAATGGCAAGCTCTTCAGCGATGTCTACGAACTGGCAGCCGCCATAATAACGCTTGCCCGGATAACCTTCGGCATATTTGTTGGTCATGATCGAACCCTGCGCTTCAAGCACGGCGCGGGAAACGATGTTTTCCGAGGCGATCAGTTCGATCTCGTGGCGCTGGCGACCCAGTTCCTTCTCGATCGCGCCGAAAATATCCGGATCGACTTCGGCAAGCGGACGGGAGAAGAAAGCATCTGTGTTCGACATGGTGAAGGCTCCTGAAACAGTAATGCGATGGCGTCTTAGCGCCCTGCCCGAACAAGAGCAATACGGGCAGCGAGATTTGCCCGTCAAACTGCGACGTTGCGACAAAAAACGGCAGCTGTTTTTTTCAAAACCAGCAGCGAAAATGAAAAAAGCCGCACCCGACGGGGTGCGGCCTTTCACTTAAATATAAAAACCTGACGGCAGCGCCGGATCAGTTGCGCGGCAACAGGTCGTCGTCGACAGGTCCAGCCGGCTGTTCGATGCCGGTGGTGGTGTTGAGCGCCAGTTCGGCGTTGCCGTCCTTTTCATAGATGTCGTCGCGGAACTGCACCACGCCGTCCTTCGCCGACCATGCGGTGATGTAGACGAAATAGACAGGCACTTCCTGCGCCAGCTTGATCGGTGTGTTGACGCGGGTGGCGATGACGCGTTCCATTTCCTGACGCGACCAGCCGGGCGTGTCGCGCAGCAGCCAGCTTGTGAGGTCGCGCACGTTCTGTACGCGCACGCAGCCGGACGATTCGAACCGCATCAGCTTGTTGAACAGACCCTGCTGCGGCGTGTCGTGCATATATTCGTTGTTCGGATTGTGGAAGTTGATCTTCGTCGAGGACATGGCGTTGATCTTGCCGGGGTCCTGGCGGAACATCAGGTTCGGCGCCTTTGGCGCAAACCAGTCGACCGCCGTCGGCGAAACTTCCTGTCCCTTGCCGTCGATGAGGCGGATGTTGTTCCGCTCCAGATAGGTCGGGTCCTTCTGCATCAGCGGCACGATGTCCTTTTCGACGATCGAGCGCGGCGCTGTCCAGTAAGGGTTGAGGATGACTTCGTAAATCTTGGAATTGATGACGTGCGTCGGGCGGCTGGCGCGACCGACGACGGCGGTGTTGCGCAGCACGACGCGTTCATTCTCCACTGCTTCGATGGCGGCGGCCGGGATATTCACCATCAGGTGACGCTGGCCGAGATCACCCGACATGGACTGGATGCGCACGAGGTTGGTCTGCAGTTGCGCCAGACGGATCTGCGCGGAAACATTGAGCGCCTTCGTGGTATATTCGCCGCTGACACCGTCAGCCGGAAGGCCATGACGGGCCTGGAAACGCTTCAGTGCGCCATCAACGTAAGAGTCAAAGGCACTGGAAATGCCGGCTTCGCGCGGCAGATCGCCGGATACCATCAGTCGCTGGCGCAGCGCCTGTACGGAAGGATCGGAGACGCCGATCTGGAGGCGCTGCTGGGACGCAGGCACTTCCGGCCAGCCGCCATTCTGCACGATCTGCTGATATTGCATGATCGCCTGCTGCATATAGACAGGTGCTTCGCGTCCGAGAACCGGATTGTTTGAAACGACACCCACGGCCGAACGCGATGAATTGGCGTCGAACTGGTCATCCCAGTTGCCGCGGCGCGAAGAGCCCATGAGATCGTTAAGCGCGTTCTGCGCAAAGGCCGGCGCGGCAAGTGCTGCAGCACCAACGGAAACGGCCGAACGCAGAAGCGCGCGGCGCGATACGGAATCGGAAACGGATTTCTTTGTCATTCTACCTACCAGCCACTCTCTTCGGCATCCTCAACGATGCCTAAATCAATATGATTAACAAACACGTACAACGTGTCTGCCGGCCGGTAATGCTCGATACGCCATGATCTTGGCGCTGGTGTCTGGCACAGCAGTCGAGGCTTGCCACGACAGCAGGAGAAACCGCCGGCTCCTATGCCTTTGCGCCTCCCATATCAATATGGCCGATTCGTGTCACGGTCCTCTTCTCACGAAGCTGTGTTCGCCTGCAAAACAGGGCGAAGGCCGGATGAAGGGGCGGACTTGACAGGTAAAATGCGTGGCGGGTGACCTGCGGAATCCGCAAGCCGGGAGCAAAGGATGCCCCCGGCTTAAACAGTGAAACCGTCGCGGTATTACAGGCGGTAAGCGATCGAGTCGTTCCAGAAGCGATCAAGGCGCTGCAGCAGCTTGTTCATTTCGGAGAACTCGCCGGTGCCGATGCCGCCGACCTTTTCGATCGAACCGACGTGGCGTTCATAAAGGCGGGCAACCGTTTCGGCGATTTCCTGGCCCTTTTCCGTCAGGCTGATGCGGACCGAGCGGCGGTCGACACGCGAGCGCTGGTGGTTGATGAGACCGAGGTCGACCAGCTTCTTGACGTTATAGGAGACGTTCGAGCCGAGGTAATAACCACGCGAACGAAGCTCGCCGGCCGTCAGTTCGGAATTGCCGATGTTGAACAGCAGCAGGGCCTGAACGGCGTTGACGTCATCACGACCCTGACGGTCGAACTCGTCCTTGATGACATCGAGGAGGCGGCGGTGGAGACGTTCCACCAGGTGCAGCGACTCCATGTAGAGCGAGCGGATGGTATCTTCATGTGCATCGGCAACAACGGCCTGGGGCTTAACTTTGCTATTGATCATGACTGCCTCACTGTTTTGTTTGGCGGTGTGTTTGTTTGTCTCCCGCCTTGAGTGAGAACCTAATCAATGCGCATAAAATTCTACTTAAAAGCTACGATTAACAAATGGTTACATGCATTTTCCCCAGCGGGCCGAATCTGTGGCGAAGCGGGAATGGGTCTTAGTCATCCGTTATAATTCAATGACTTAACGATAAAATTCGGCAGGAAAACGGGGCGAATTGCTTTATTATTATGGTAAATCAATTCTTGCGCGCTCTTCATTCTGGCGCTGATCCAGCCAGAAAGCGACCAGGAATAGTATATAAATGGTTGCCACGAGACCGTGCATCACGGGCACAAGCGTGTTGGCACCGAAGATATGTGGCCAAACCTTATACATGGCGATCTGCGCGCCCGCGCCCATGACCCACATGACGGCACCCCAGGAGGCGCCGAGCCAGAGACCCAGCGCCGCAACCGGGAAAATAACCGCCAGCGCACTGCCCGCCACGCGCCAGGGCAGGTTCAGCATATCGAAGCGCCCATGGCCGCCAAGCGAATAGCCCGTCAGCATCGCCCAATATTGCAGGCCGAACCAGAAACAGGAAACCGCAACCAGTCTCATGAAGACCAGAAAGAGGATTTCGGCAAGCGGACGCTTCGGCAGAGGTTGAGAATCAGGTTCCATGGCCGGAAGATACGGTCTCGATGGGCGGGCGACCAGTCCATATTGAATTCCGCCATCTGCCTTGTCAAAGCATGATCGCCGGCGCTGTGCCTCAATGAGGGAAGATTGTCGCATTCGCATGGCCCACGCTTCATGATATGCAGCTTTCGAAATTTGACCGAAGGACATTCTGACATGCAGGACAAAACGCATCTGGTCGACGAGATCACCGGCCATCGCCGCATGCGGCGCAATCGCAAGGCGGATTGGACGCGCCGTCTGGTTCAGGAAAACCACCTGACCGTTGACGACCTCATCTGGCCGGTATTCATCGTGCCGGGCAGCAATATTCTCGAGCCCATTCCCGCCATGCCCGGCGTCAACCGCATGAGCGTCGACCGGCTGGTGGAAGCGGCAAAGGAAGCCGCCGATCTCGGCATTCCCGCCATCGCGACCTTCCCGAATATCGAGATGGAGTTGCGGGACGAGACCGGCTCGAACGCGCTCGAAGCAAACAATCTCATCAATCAGGCGACTATCGCGGTCAAAAAAGCCGTGCCAAATATCGGCTTGATCACCGATGTCGCGCTCGATCCCTTCACCAGCCACGGGCATGACGGCATTCTGCGCGGCGACGAGATCGTCAATGACGAAACGGTCGAACAGGTTGTCAAGGCGGCCATCCTGCAGGCGGATGCCGGTTCGGACATTATCTCACCGTCGGAGATGATGGATGGGCGCATCGGCGCCATCCGCCGGGGGCTCGACGCCGCCGGACACCAGAATGTCGGCATCATGTCCTATGCGACGAAATTTTCCTCCGGCTATTATGGCCCCTATCGCGAGGCCATCTCCACCGCCGGCCTGCTGAAGGGTGACAAGGCGAGCTATTACATCAGCCCAGCCAATAGCATGGAGGCGATCCGCGACGCAGCACTCGACGTTGAGGAAGGCGCCGACATGCTGATGGTCAAACCCGGCCTGCCCTATCTCGACATCTGCTGGCGGCTGAAGGAGAATTTCGGCCTGCCGACCTTCGCCTATCAGGTGTCCGGCGAATATACCCAGATCAAGGCTGCGGCCATAAATGGCTGGATCGACGGCGAGCGGGTGATGATGGAAACGCTTCTCTGTTTCAAGCGTGCGGGCTGCGATGGTGTTCTCACCTATTTCGCCATGGAGGCCGCACGCAAACTGGCAAAGGGCTGAGGCCGGCGCTTATTGTATTCGGTCGTTTTCTTCCCATATTGTCTGCTGACACGGCACTCATGCCGCGCTGTCATACCCTCTCAGGAGAAAACGACCGATGAGCCTCGACCAGAACCCCACCTATGCCGCACCGGATGACTGGCGCGCCTATAGCGGCGTCCTGAGCCGGCGCGTCTTCGCGTTCGTGATCGATTACGCGATCGTTCTGCTTCTGTGCATCCCGGCCGCGGTCATCGTCTTCTTTCTCGGCGTGATCACGCTTGGCCTGGGATTCTTCCTTTACCCGGCGCTGTTCGTCATCGTTGCGGTGCTTTATTTCGGCATGACGCTTGGCGGCCCGTCGCAGGCCACTCCCGGCATGCGGGCGATGGGGATCGCGATGGCGCGCATGGACGGGCGGCGAATCGATTTCCTGCTGTCGACGGTGCATATCGTGCTTTTCTGGGTCATCAACTCGGTTTTGACGCCGCTGATCCTGCTTGCAGGCCTGTTTACCGAGCGCTCGCGCCTCGTTCATGACTTCCTGCTCGGCACCGTTATCGTCAGAACGCGCTGATATCGATGAAAGCCACGGAAACGTGGCTTTCATCGCGTCAAATACCTCATCCCGCAGTTGACGTTTTCCGTCATTTTGCCATTCTGTGACATTATGCATGTCGCTTGAAGCGCCGCCGCCAACCCCGTGAAATCGCGGCGCGCTTTCATAACAGACGCAGGAGGCGATCACGGTTCGATGAACACGCAGGCGACGCCCTCTCCTCAATTCTATCTTACGGCGCCGGCCACCTGCCCCTATCTGCCGAACCAGATGGAGCGGAAGGTCTTCACCCATCTGGTCGGCCCGCGCGCTTCGGAAATGAACGATCTTCTGACCCAGGGCGGTTTCAGGCGCTCGCAGAACATCGCCTATCGCCCGGCCTGCGAAAACTGCCGCGCCTGCGTCTCCGTACGCATCCTCACCGAACAGTTCCAGCCGACGAAATCGATGCGGCGTGTACTTGCCGCCAACCGGGATGTCGTGGCCACGGTGCACGCCGCCGAGCCCTCCACCGAACAATTCGCGCTGTTTCGCCGTTATCTCGACCACCGCCACCAGTCCGGCGGCATGTCCGACATGTCGGCGCTGGACTACGCGATCATGGTGGAAGACACGCATGTCAACACCCGCATCATCGAATACCGCGTGCGCGAACCCGGCTCCGGCATCGATTCCAGCAAGCGCGGCGAACTTCTGGCGGTGGCGCTCAGCGACGTGATGAGCGACGGTCTGTCGATGGTCTATTCCTTCTTCAATCCCGATCTCGAAAAACGCTCGCTCGGCACTTTCATGATCATCGATCACATCACCCGCACGCGCGCGCTCGGCCTGCCGCATGTCTATCTCGGCTACTGGGTCGATGGTTCGGAAAAGATGGGGTACAAGACCCGCTATCATCCGCAGGAGCATCTGACGCCGCGTGGGTGGGAGGTTTACCATCCCGAAGGAGAATAATGGGTTCGCCAAGTCCTGAAGCACATGTTCGGCTTGGACAGCAAAACAAAGGCGGGAAAGACGCCCCCAGACAATCTCCGAGGACGTCTTTCAGATATTACCCACCAAATTTCCCGCTGCGCGGAAAGCCCTTCGGCACGGTGCGGCCAACGGTGGCGCGGTCCGCCAGCCATTCGCGCAGTTCCTCACCGACCTTGGTGAACAGACGCCCGGCCGTGTCGGACCAGCTCAGACCCTCGGCGAGCGCGAAGCATTTCACATCGACAACGCCGCCATCCTTGTAGCGCTGCAGGCGCACGCCCTTACCGCGTGACATTTCCGGCACCTGCGACAGCGGGAAGGCCAGAAGCTTGCGGTTCTCGCCGACCACGGCGACATGATCGCCCGTTACCGGAACCGCGAGCTTCGCTTCATCAGGCATGGAGACATTCATGATCTGCTTGCCCTTGCGGGTATTGGCGACCATTTCGCTCTCGGGCACGATGAAGCCATTACCGGCGGTGGAGACGAGCAGCAGCTTGCGCGACGGATCATGCACGAAGGCGGTCAGGATGTCCTGATCGTTCTCCATATCGACCATGATGCGGATCGGCTCGCCATGACCGCGCCCCCCCGGCAGCTTGTCAGCGCCGAGCGTATAGGCCTTGCCGCCTGTCGTCAGCAGCAGCAGCTTGTCGGTCGTCTGCGCCGGGAAGGCGATCTTGGGTCCGTCGCCTTCCTTGAAGGTCAGGGCCGACGTATCGGACATGTGACCCTTCAGCGCCCTGATCCAACCCTTCTGCGAGATGACGATGGTGACCGGTTCCTTCTCGATCATCGCCTGCTGGATGGCCTCGATATCGGCATCCGGGGCATCCGCGAACTGCGTGCGGCGACGGCCGATCTCGGTAGCCTTGGCATACTTCTTTTTGACCTCGCCGATTTCCCAGGCGACGGTCTGCCACTGCTTTTCATCGGAGGCGAGCAGCGACTCGATTTCGGCCTTCTCGCTGCTGAGTTCATCGAATTCCTTGCGGATTTCGAATTCCTCGAGCTTGCGCAGATTACGCAGCCGCATGTTGAGGATGGCTTCGGCCTGATTGTCGGTGAGCGACCACTTCGCCATCATCACCTGTTTCGGCTCATCCTCCTCACGGATGATGCGGATCACCTCGTCGAGATTGAGATAGGCGACCAGCAGGCCGCCGAGAATCTCGAGCCTGCGGTCGATGGCGGCAAGACGGTGGCGGGAACGGCGGACCAGCACGTCCTTGCGGTGCGCCAGCCATTCGCTCAGCACCTCGTTCAACGCCATCACCTTCGGCACCTTGCCGAGCGACAGCACGTTCATGTTGAGCGGCAGGCGGCTTTCAAGGTCGGAGAGGCGGAACAGCGATTCCATCAACAGCGTCGCATCGACGGTGCGGCTCTTCGGCACCAGCACGATGCGCACGTCTTCGGCGGATTCGTCTCTGACATCCTCGAGCAGCGGCAGTTTGCGTGCGAGCAGCAGCTCGGCGATCTTTTCGATCAGCCGCGATTTCTGCACCTGGAACGGTATTTCGGTGATGACGATCTGATAGCCGCCACGTCCGAGGTCTTCCGTTTCCCATTTTGCGCGCACGCGGAAACCACCGCGCCCGGTCTTATAGGCATCGAGAATATTCTCGCGGCTTTCGATGATCACGCCACCGGTCGGCAGGTCAGGGCCGGGAATGAATTCCACCAGCTTTTCAACCGTCGCATCGGGATGCTTGATGAGATGGAGCGCCGCATCGCAAAGTTCATGGGCGTTGTGCGGCGGGATCGATGTCGCCATGCCGACTGCGATGCCTGAGGCACCGTTGGCAAGCAGATTGGGGAAGGCGCCCGGCAGGACAACCGGCTCTTCGTCTTCCTCATTATAGGTGGCGCGGAAATCCACCGCATCCTCGCCGATGCCTTCCAGCAGCAGCGCCGCCACGTCAGTCATGCGCGCTTCGGTGTAACGATAGGCAGCAGCACCGTCGCCATCGATGTTGCCGAAATTGCCCTGCCCGTCGACGATCGGATAACGTTGTGAGAAATCCTGCGCGAGACGCACCAGCGCATCATAGACCGACTGGTCGCCGTGCGGGTGGAACTTACCGATAACGTCACCGACGATACGGGCGCATTTCTTGAAGGCCGAGTTGGGGCGGATGCCCATTTCACTCATGGCATGAATGATGCGGCGGTGAACCGGCTTCAGGCCGTCGCGCACATCCGGCAGCGCACGATGCATGATCGTGGACAAGGCGTAAGCAAGGTAGCGCTCTTCAAGCGCCGCCTTCAAATCGACCGGATGAATGTTATCGTCTCCGCCGGACGGAGGTACAAGATTTTTTCCCATGGTGCTTGACTAGCGGAAATGCCGATTCCCGGCAAGAAATTCAGGGGTGTGCCCTGTGGATGAAAGCACCCCTTTCATGCGATTTTTTGTTAACCGCGTTGCAAATGCCGCAATGCCGCCGTCATGGGAATCGATCTAAATCCTATAGACCTTTGAATAATCGCGAATATAAGTATCACCATTCGAATTCGGACACGGTGCACAGCCGTACGTTGAGGGAAGAAACATCATGAGACTGAAATCCACCCGGCAGGTTCTTTTCGCGAGCGCCGCGCTTCTTACGCTTTCGGCACCGGCTTTCGCGCTGGATGGCGGGGATGTGCTGAAGAAAATCAACGCAGCCTATGCCGCGCAGGGAGGCGAGATCGCCGCCGGTTCCGTCGCCGTCAACGGCACGACGGTGACGCTGAACAGCGTGACCTTCAACTCCGTCGCCGATCCTGCCAAGAAGATCCCCGTTGGCAATGTGTCGCTCGAAGGCGTCGAGGAAAACAACGGCGGCTACAAGATCAAGAACGCCCGTTTCGATAATATCGACTACAAGCAGGACAAGGTTGAGATCAAGGCGAGCGACATCTACATGTCCGGCCTCGTCATTCCGGGCGATGCGACCACCGGCACCGTCGACGCCCTGATGTTCTACGATGAAGCCCATAGCGGTCCGATTTCCGTTTCCGTCGACGGAAAGCCGGCTTTCTCGCTTGAGGAAAGCAGCGCGACGATGTCCGTCAGCGACGACAAGAACTCGATCGGTTTCGAACTCGACGCCTCCGGCTTCAAGGCCGATCTCAGCGAAGCCACCGATCCGGCCACCAAGGACGCGATTGAAAAGCTCAATCTGCAGGCGCTTTCCGGCAACATGACCATGAGCGGCAGCTGGGAAGTTGCCTCCGGCACCGTCGACGTCGAGGAATACGCCATCGACCTCGACAATGTCGGCCGTCTCAACATGTCGTTTGGTTTCTCCGGCTACACGCTCGACTTCATCAAGTCGATGCAGGAGACGGTAAAGGCGCAGGCCGCCAATCCGAACAAGGAACAGGCGGACCAGGCAGCAAGCCTCGCCATGCTCGGCCTGATGCAGCAGCTTTCCTTCATCAACGCCGAAATCAGCTTCGAAGACGCCAGCATCACCAAGCGCGCCATCGACTATGCGGCAAGCCAGCAGGGCATGACGAGCGACCAGCTTGCCCAGACCATCAAGGGCATGGCGCCGATCATGATGGCTTCGCTCAACGTTCCAGAGCTGCAGAACATGGTGTCGGCGGCCATCAACGCCTATATCGACAATCCGAAGAACCTCTCGATCACGGCAGAGCCGGAGAAGCCGGTTCCTTTCCCGATGATCATGGGTGCCGCAATGGGCGCGCCGAACACCCTGCCGAAAATGCTCGGCGTCACGGTGACGGCAAACGAATAAAACCAAAAAGCCCCGGTCTTGCCGGGGCTTTTTTTTTGCGCTCAGTGCAGCGGTGCGGCAGCGCCGTCCTGTTTATCGTGCAGGGCAAAGCGGTCGATCATGTGGGCGCTAGCCTCGTTGACACCGATCACCTCGACCTTCTTGCCGGTCTTGCGGAATTTCAGAACCACCTTGTCCAGCGCACCAACTGCCGAAATATCCCACAGATGCGCCTCGGTGACATCAATCGTCACGGCGTCCACCTCATCGGCGAAATCGAAGGCGGCGATGAAGCTTTCGGTCGAGGCGAAGAAAATCTGGCCATCGACGCGATAAATCCGCTCGCGGCCATCGGCAGAAAGCTCCGGCCGGACGTGGAAGAGTTTCGACACCTTGCCCGCAAAAAATACGCCGGAGAGAAGCACGCCGGCCAGCACGCCTTTTGCGAGATCATGGGTGGCAAGCACCGTGCCGACCGTCACCAGCATGACGATGCTCGATGATGGCGGGTTGCGTCTAAGATCAAGGATGGAGCGCCACGAGAATGTGCCGATGGAGACCATGATCATCACCGCCACCAGGGCTGCCATCGGGATGATGCGCACGAGATCATCAAGCACCAGAATGAGGAACAGCAGGAAAGCGCCCGCCACGAAGGTGGAGAGCCGGCCCCTGCCGCCGGAGCGGACATTGATGACGGACTGGCCGATCATGGCGCAGCCGCCCATGCCGCCGATGAGGGCGGAGGCGATGTTGCTCGTCCCCTGCCCGATGCATTCCTGGCTCTTGTTGCTGCCCGTATCCGTCATGTCGTCGACAATCTGCGCCGTCAGCAGCGATTCCAAGAGACCGACGGCGGCGAGCGCCACGGAATAGGGAAAGATGATCTGCAGCGTCTCGAAGGTCAGCGGCACCTGCGGCAGGGCGAATATCGGCAGCGTCGAGGGCAACTCACCGAGATCGCCGACCGTGCGGATATCCATGCCAGAGAAGACGGCAACACAGGTGAGAACGACGATGGCGACCAGCGGTGACGGAATGATCTTCGTGACCAGGGGGAAAAGATAGATGATCGCAAGGCCGGCGGCGATCATGACGTAGGTTTCGACCGGCACGCCGATCAGCTCAGGCAATTGCGCCATGAAAATCAGGATCGCCAGCGCATTGACGAAGCCGGTCATGACCGAGCGCGAGACGAAGCGCATCACCCGGCCGAGTTTCACAAGACCCGCCAGGATTTGCAGCACGCCCATGAGGATGGTGGCGGCGAAGAGATATTGCAGCCCGTGTTCCTTGACGAGCGTAACCATCAGGACGGCTGTCGCGGCGGTTGCCGCTGAGATCATGCCCGGACGGCCACCGGTGAAAGCAGAAACGCAGGCAATGGCGAAGGAGGCGAACAGCCCCACTTTGGGGTCGACACCGGCGATGACGGAAAAGCCGATGGCTTCGGGAATGAGGGCAAGCGCCACGACAATGCCGGAAAGAACATCGCCGCGAATATTGGAAAACCACTCACGTCTGTAAGTCTGAAATCTGTTCATCTGATTTTTTCGCAAAGAATGACGCACCGGCCGGAACCGTGTCCGGTAGATTGAAAACGAATGTCGGTGCTTTGCGTTATCTGGCGGATCGGCGGCCAGAAGAGCCACCCGGAATTTCACCGGGTCCGTGGTGAGTGGCCCAGCTATAAACGGCAAAAAAGCGGGCCGCAAGTTGCGCGCCCGCTTTTCGATGACTGCTGTCGCGTCTCAGGCCGCTTCGCGCCCGCCATAGCCCCTCGCCTCCACGTCGCTCAGCCGGAACTGATGAACCAGTTCCTTGAGACGCGCGGTCTCGCCCGCCAGCATGGCGCTCGCGGCATTGTTTTCCTCGACCATGGCGGCGTTCTGCTGTGTGCCCTGATCCAGATGGTTGACGGCGGTGTTGATTTCGGCAAGGCCCAGTGACTGCTCGTGCGTGGCAGCGGCAATGGCTTCGATATGGCCGTTGATCGTCTTCACCGAGCCGCCGATGCGCGACAGGGCAGCACCCGTTTCCCGCACGAAGCGCGCGCCCTCCTTCACCTCTGTACCGGAGGTCTGGATAAGCGCCTTGATTTCGGCAGCGGCCCTTGCCGAGCGCTGTGCGAGTTCCCTCACCTCCTGCGCAACGACGGCGAAACCGCGTCCCGCCTCACCCGCGCGCGCAGCCTCCACCCCGGCATTGAGGGCAAGAAGGTTGGTCTGGAAGGCGATCTCGTCGATAACGCCAATGATATTGCCGATCTTGCCGGAGGATTGCTCGATCTTTTCCATCGCGCTTACTGTGTCAACGACGAGATTGGCCGTGCGGTTGGCATCCTTGTCGGCCGAATGGGCGACTGCGCGGGCTTCCACGGCGCGCTCCGCCGAGATGCGGATATTCGCCGTCAATTCATCCAGCGCGGCAGCGGTTTCCTCCAGTGAGGCCGCCTGCTGCTCGGTACGGCGGGCAAGATCGGCAGCGCTCTGACTGATTTCCTGGCTGCCGCCGTCGATGGCCACGCTCGACTGCACGACGCCGGACATGGCGGCATCGAGCTGGCGGATCGTCTGGTTGAGATCATGGCGCAGCGCCTCGAAATCCGGGGCAAAAGGCTCGTTCAGCTCGAAAGAGAGATCGCCGCCTGCGAGGCGGCGAAGCGCCGCCGCAAGCCCCGTGGTCGCCTGCATCAGCCGCGCCTGCGCTTCGGATTCCGCCTCAAGCTGGAACCGCACCTTTTCGGCTTCGGCCTGTTGCCGGGCTGCGTGCGCCTGCGCCTCCAGTTCGATCTTTGCGATGGCGGCCTGTCGGAAGATTTCCAGCGCATGCGCCATGGCGCCGAACTCATCTCCACGCTGGAGACCGGGAACGGCAAATTCGGTTTCACCGTCGGCCAGACGACGCATAGCCCCCGTGATCGCGGTCGCCGGGCGGGTGATCGAGCGGCCGATGAGGTAGACCCCGGCAAAAAGACTTACCACGGTCAGGGCGATAAGAGCGACGACGATCGAAACCGTTCTTTCCGCCGCAGCGCTGTTCGCGAGAGCGCTTGCGTCCCGCTCCTGCCGGTAATTGGTGGAGATTTCGGCGACGACAGGCAACAGGGCACTATAGGCGGAGGCGACAGTTTCGCGCGCCTTCTCCTCCTCCAGCACGGCGGCGGCGTAAAAGCGGAACGAGGCGGTATATATTTCCAGTGCATCCATGATGCGCTGACGCTCAGCGCCTGGCCGGTATTCCAGCTTCACCAGCGCCTTGAAGGTTTCCACTTCCGCCGCATGTTTCGTCACATAGGCCGCTTCGCGCCGCAGGATGAAATCCTTCTCGTGCCGTCGCATCATCAGCATGCTGGCGCGGATTTCGGCATTGGCGACGACGTCGACGAGTTTCTCGATGGAATGCACGCCATTGCGCATGGCGCCTTCGAGACCTTCCGCGGGGGTTAGGCCCAGTTCCCTGTTCTTGGCGACAAGGGCCTTCATGCTATCGGAATAGACCACCGCGCCCTCAGCGAGCGCTTCGAGCCGCGTACGGGCCTGCGATGTCGCGCTGCCTTCGAGATGGCTCAATGACTGCCGGATCTGGTCCATCGTCTGGTCAAACTGCCCGACGGATTTCATATCGCGGGTCAGCAGGAAGTCTCTCTGGTGAACACGGCTTTCATGCAAACCGTCCTCCAGCGCCGCCAGCACTCCGTCTCGCTCGATCAGCGTCTCTTCAGCGACGCGATAACGCGCCTCCATGTGTCCTTGCCAGAGCAGCATGCCCGCGATGACGGCGATCCCGCACAGAGCAGCCAGGGCCAGCATGGATACGCGATGCGCAATTTTGAACGTCGAGACCAGCGAAAACATTCAACCCTCGTTTGCAGATTTCACGATGGGATGAATGATCGAGAAGGCTTAAGAACTCCTCTACCGGATTTGTCAGTTTAATTAAGGTTTTATGACAAGATCGCTAGAGCTTCAGCCGCTCGCGAAAGAAGACCAGCGCAACGACCACACCCGTCGCCACGCCCACGATCACATCGACAAAACGGACAAAACCGGCAACCTGCGGTCCCATCAAAAGAACGAGCATGGCCGAAGCCCCGGCCTGTATCGGCACCACCGCCGGCAGGCCGAACATGGTGGCGAGGATCATGGCGATGAAGGTCGCCGAGGCGAGCCGGATTTCGGCGAAGTCATGCGGGACGAGAAGAGCGACCTCCCCGACGAGGATGCCGATGGTGACGCCGACCATCAGCCCAAGCCCCTGACGGACATGGCTTGGAATGCCGGGGGACAGGCAGATCAGCGCGCTTATTGCGGCAAAGACGGGCTGTGGGTGCCCGAGCCAGCGATGAGCGACCCAGAACGCAAAAGCGGCCGCAAGCGCGGCCGCCAATGCACGGGTGAAGGCTGCACGAACCCGGTCGAGCAGCGTCTTCAACATATCAGTCCTTCTTGGACGGAACGACGCGCAGCGCCAGTTCGCGAAGCTGCGTCGGCGTTGCCGGCGACGGCGCGTTCATCAGCAGGTCCTGCGCCTGCTGGTTCATTGGGAACAGCGTGATTTCGCGCAGGTTCTTCGCACCAACCAGAAGCATGACCACACGGTCGATGCCGAAGGCGCAACCGCCATGCGGAGGCGCACCGTACTGGAAGGCGCGGTAGAGACCGCCGAAGCGCTCTTCCACGTCGCTCTGCGACAGGCCAACCTTTTCGAAAGCCTTGACCATCAGCTCGGGCGACTGGTTACGGATCGAGCCGGAGGCGATTTCGAAGCCGTTGCAGACCGCGTCATACTGGAATGCCTTGATGGAGAGCGGATCCTGGCCCTCCAGCGCTTCCATGCCACCCTGCGGCATGGAGAAGGGGTTGTGAGCAAAGTCGATCTTCTTTTCTTCCTCGTTATATTCGAAGAAGGGGAAATCGACGATCCAGCACATTTCAAAACGGTCGCGGTCGATGAGGTTCAGCTCGTCGGCAGCGCGAGTGCGCGCCTCGCCGGCGAACTTGTAGAACTTCGCGGGATCACCGGCAACGAAGAAGCAGGCGTCGCCCGCCTCAAGGCCGAGCTGCTGACGCAGCGCCTCGGTGCGTTCCTCGCCAATGTTCTTCGCAAGCGGGCCGGAGCCGGCAATCTTGCCGTCTTCTTCCTTCCAGAAGATGTAGCCGAGGCCAGGCTGGCCCTGGCTCTGCGCCCAGGCGTTCATGCGATCGCAGAAAGCGCGCGAACCACCGGTTTTGGCCGGGATCGCCCAGACCTGAACCTTGGGGTTGGAGGCGATCATGTTGGCGAAGACCTTGAAGCCCGAACCGTCGAAATGTTCGGTCACAGCTTCCATGACGATCGGGTTGCGCAGGTCGGGCTTGTCGGAACCGTATTTGCGGATCGCCTCGTCATAGGGAATGCGCGGCCACTGCTTGGTGACAGGCTTGCCTTCGGCAAACTTCTCGAACACGGCCGTCATCATCGGTTCCATCGTGGTCCAGACATCTTCCTGGGTCACGAAGCTCATTTCGACGTCGAGCTGGTAGAATTCGCCCGGGAGACGGTCGGCACGCGGGTCTTCATCGCGGAAGCACGGCGCGATCTGGAAGTAGCGGTCGAAACCGGCCACCATCAGAAGCTGCTTGTACTGCTGCGGCGCCTGCGGCAGCGCGAAGAACTTGCCTTCGTGGATGCGCGAGGGAACGAGGAAATCGCGCGCGCCTTCCGGCGAGGATGCGGTAAGGATCGGCGTCGTATATTCGGCAAAGCCCATATCGCCCATGCCGGTACGCATAGCGGAGATGATCTGCGTGCGCTTGACGATGTTCCTGTGCAGGGTTTCGCGGCGCAGGTCGAGGAAGCGGTACTTCAGGCGAACGTCTTCCGGATATTCCGGCTCACCGAAGACCGGCAGCGGCAGTTCCTTGGCAACACCAAGAACCTCGATCTCCTGCGCGTAAAGCTCGATCTCGCCGGTCGCCATGCCCTTGTTGACGGTGTCTTCCGAGCGCGCCTTGACGAGGCCGTCGATGCAGATGACCCATTCGCCGCGTACGGTCTCGGCGACCTTGAAGGCCGGGCTATCAGGATCGGCCACCACCTGGGTGATGCCGTAATGGTCGCGAAGGTCGATGAAGAGAACGCCGCCATGATCTCGCACGCGGTGAACCCAACCGGAAAGGCGAACGGTTTCGCCGACGTCGGACTTGCGGAGAGCGGCACAGGTGTGGCTGCGGTAACGATGCATTTTTATATCCTGGAACGTGTCGTGGGCCAGATGGGCGGCACTGTCGAAATTTGCCGGAAAAGCGCATGGTCAGCCTGATTTGTCAAGGCAAAGCACAAGATTGTCGCCTTGCGCCTGTCCTTTCCCCCGCCTTCGCTTTAGATAGGGTTCAATCCAGCCCGCCAAACCGAGTCGGCCCGCAATGAGCCAGATCAGACCTCTCATCCCGCTTCTCGTCACCGCCGGCATTCTGATCGGCGGCAACGGCCTGCAGGGAACCTATATCGCGCTGCGCGGCCTCTCCGAAGGGTTCTCGGCCAGCACCATCGGCCTCATCAGCGCGGCCTACAGCCTCGGTTTCGCGCTTGGCTGCATTTCGGTGACGCGCCTGCTGCGCAAGATCGGCCACATCCGCACTTTCGCCACCATGGCGGCCGTTGCATCAGCCGCCTCGATCGCCATGCCGCTCATCACCCATCCGCTCTTCTGGCTGGCGATGCGTTTTGTGATCGGCATCGCGGTCGCCTGTCTTTTCGCCGCCATCGAAAGCTGGATCAACGCGCAGGTGACGAATTCCAATCGCGCCCGCACGCTCTCCATCTATCGTTTCGTTGATCTCGGCTCCGTGACGCTCGCCCAATATATCATTCCCGTCGCCGGCATCGACGGGCCCATCGTATTCTCACTGATCGCCATGGCGCTCACCCTGTCGCTGGTGCCGATCTCGATTGCCGACAAATCCAATCCCGCGCCGCCGAAACAGATTCCCTTCAATCTTTTCGCCGTCTGGCGTATCTCGCCGCTCGCCGTCGTCGGCTGCGTGGCCGTCGGCCTCAGCATGGCGGCGTTCCGTAATATCGGCCCGATCTATGCCGAACAGATCGGCTTGTCCGTTACCGCCATCGCCACCTTCATGAGTGCGGGCATCATCGGCGGCGTGGTGCTGCAATATCCGCTCGGCGTCTATTCCGACCGTTATGATCGCCGCATCATCATTCTCGCCACTACCGCTGGTTCTGTTATCGTCGGCCTGTTCCTCGCCTTCTTCGCCGGCACGGACGAATGGAGCAACATCATCGGCGTCTTCATCTTCGGCGCCTTTGCGCTGCCGCTCTATTCCCTCAGCTCCGCGCACGGCAACGACCATGCGAAAGAGGGCGAACATGCGATGGTTTCCGCCGGGCTTTTGTTCTTCTGGTCGGTCGGCGCAACCGTCGGGCCGCTGCTCGCTTCCGTGCTGATCGACCAGTTCGGGCCGAAGGCGTTGTTCAGCTATACGGCCGCGATCCAGATCGTTTTCATCGCCTACACCATCTACCGGCTGCAGGTGCGCGAGGGCGTTCCGGTTGAGGAGAGGAACTGGCGGTTCCGCTCGCTTTTGCGCACCTCGGCCTATTTTCAGAAGCTCGCCGCGCCCCCGCCGCCCAAAAACGATGGGCCGGAGCCAAATCCGCCCGAGAAAAACGATCCTTGAGCCTTCAAAAGCGGGCTTTGTATTGACATGCGCCCGGCAAAGGGAAAGTAAGACGGATAATTTTCACGAGTGGCCATTTGCAATGATTGAAACGACTGCCGCCCTCGCCGAAGCCTGCACGGAACTGGCGAAATCGGAATTCATTACTATCGACACCGAGTTTCTGCGCGAAACCACCTTCTGGCCGGAACTCTGCCTCGTGCAGATGGCAAGCCCGACGCTTGAGGTGCTGGTCGATCCGCTCGCAAAAGGTATCGATCTCACCCCGCTGTTCGAGCTGATGGCCAATCCTGATGTCGTGAAGGTTTTCCACGCCGCGCGGCAGGATATCGAAATCATCTACCATCTGGGCGGGCTTATTCCCCATCCGATCTTCGATACGCAGGTCGCCGCCATGGTCTGCGGTTTCGGCGATTCGATCTCCTACGACCAGCTGGTTCAGAAGATCAAGAATGTGCAGATCGACAAATCCTCGCGTTTCACCGACTGGAGCCGCCGCCCGCTGACCGAAAAGCAGCTGGACTACGCGCTCGCCGACGTGACCCATCTGCGCGATGTCTATCTGGCGCTGAAGGCGCAGCTGGAGCGCGAAGGTCGCTCGCTGTGGCTGACCGAAGAGATGGACATCCTGGAATCGCGCGACACCTATGACATGCATCCCGACGATGCATGGCTGCGGTTGAAATCGCGCCTGCGCAAGCCAACGGAACTCGCCATCCTCAAATTCGTCGCCGCCTGGCGCGAGCGTGAAGCGCGTTCGCGCAACGTGCCGCGTTCGCGCGTCCTGAAAGACGATGCAATCTTCGAAATCGCCCAGCAGCAGCCGAAGGATGCCGAGGCGCTGTCGCGTCTGCGCACCATCCCCAAGGGCTGGGAACGATCCGCCTCCGGCACCGCCATCATCGAGACAGTGAATGCAGCGCTGGCGCTTCCGAAAGAGGAAATGCCGAAGGCGCCGCGCCACAGCCATGCACCGGAAGGTTCCGGCGCTGCCGTGGAGCTGCTCAAGGTTCTCCTGAAGCTCACCGCAGATAAGCACGGCGTCGCCGCCAAGGTCATCGCTAATAGCGACGATCTGGACAAGATCGCCTCCGAAGGCGAGAAGGCGACCGTTGCGGCGCTGACCGGCTGGCGGCGAGAACTCTTCGGTGATGTGGCCTTGAAGCTCATCAATGGCGAAGTGGCATTGCGTTTCGCCGGCAAGAAGGTCGAGGCGGTGGAGGTTGCGGCAAGCGAGGCGTAATCGCCCGCTGCTTTCTCCCCAATTTTGCCCGCATCGCGTCCCATCTCTTAACCGATGGTCGCGCGATTTGAGGGTATTGCCATGAAACCTGCCCACACTCTGCTGCTCGCCGCCCTTTTTACCGCGGCCGGCATTCTTCCCTCTCTTCCCGCCCGGGCCGCCGAAGAGAAGGTCGATCTTCAGGGCGAATGGACGACCGACTGCCTTAAGATCGGCAAGAACGACCGTCATGGCATCGTCACCCGCATCACCATTCGCGACAATCGCATGCACGCGGTCTCGCAGATCTATGCCCGCAGCGGCTGCCAGCAGCCCACGGTTCAGGTGCGTTATGAAGGCACGCTGGATGGCGGCCTGAAAGATCAGGACAGCCTGCTATTTGCCCATACCGTCACCGCCATCACCATGACGCCGAATGACGGCGACGTCGTTGACCACTATAATCGCGACCCGAAAGGCATGGGCTGCGGCTTGAGCGGCTGGAAGGAAAACATTCCCTTCGATGTCGACGGCCGCACCTGCGCCGCCATCGCCTTCGCCCGCAAGGGCGAAACCCTGTTCGACCGGGCATGGATCGACGGTAACAAGCTGCGTTTTGCCGCCTTTCCCGTCAAATGGTCGAACCGCTCGCCGGACGACCGGCCGCAATCCCCGCTTGAAACCGTCTATTACAGAACATCCTATTAGACGTAGAGCGGCGGCGGTGCCGATTTTGCGGCAACGGCGCAACAGCCTTACCAATCCTTCATGCAACCTTACCGATTGCTCACTTTTTGCAGCGCTTTTTCCACACTAATGTCGCATATGACCTGAACAGAAGCTTCGCCCGAAGGGAGCGCGGGGCCTCGCCTTCCCGAGATCAAGAACCGACATGAAAAAATTGCTGCCCATTCTGGATTACGTGGTGCTGTTCGTTGCCGTGGCCGGCAGCGGCGTGGCCTACGCCTTTCTGGAATATGGCGGCGGCGCGCTGATCGGCGCGACCTATGCGCTCTTCGCCTGCGCACCGATTCTTGCTTTTGAACGCGGTTACATCATGCCCGGCCTGTCGCGGCAGGTCAGCGCTTTGCCCACGCCCGCCTATATCGCCGTCGGTCTCATCATATACGCCATCCTCGTCTTTTGCGGATTCGGGCTTGGCGGCACCATCCTGTGGTTGAGCGGGATATTTCCCGGCACCTGGAAACGGGCGGTGCACGCCGAAGTGCAGACGCTGATCTTTACCCTCATCGTCTGCGGCATCATCGTCTTCATCATGCGCGTACGCGAACTTCTCGGCCGCGATATCTTCATCGATCTCATTCTCGGTCGCTATCGTCGCCCCGTCAGCGAAGACCGCGTCTTCATCTTCATCGATCTCGTCGGTTCCACCTCCTTTGCCGAAACCCATGGCGACCTGAAAGCCCAGGAGTTTCTCGGCGAAATTTTCGCAAGTTATGCCGCGCCGGTCAGAAAACACGGCGGTGTCATCGACGATTATATTGGCGACGCCGCCATCATCACCTGGCCCTATCACATGGCGATCAGGCGGGCGGCCTGCGTGCGCTGCGTATTCGATATTCAGGCGACCGTTGAAAGCAACCGAGACATGTGGCTCTCCCGCTTCGGCGAAGTGCCGCGCCTGCGCTTCGCCATCCATGGCGGGCCGGTCATCACGGCGGAAATCGGCGTCGATCATCACAAGATCACCTATTTCGGCGATACCGTGAACACCACATCGCGTCTCGAATCGCTCAGCAAGATGCTCGGTCATCCGGTGCTCATATCGGCAGACCTCGCTCATCAGCTGGTGCTTCCGAAAGACGTTCGCAGCGAATATCTGGGCGAACATGCCGTGAAAGGTCGTGGCCAGACGCTGGGCGTCTGCACACTCAGCCAATACCAGCCCCCTGTGGTTTAAGGGGTAAACGGCTGCAAAATGCCGCGCCGTTCCATTTACCGCTACGGCCGTCATCAAAATTCATCAAAGCTTCAAACGGCAATCACCTGCCTGTCATGCGACGACCCTATCGCCTCAATCCTATCTTCAACAGGTATTGAGAGGGGTCTCCATCATGAAGCACATTCTTTTTGCATCCTGCGCCATTCTTGCGCTCGCCTCCGCGTCGCATGCGGCGGAACAGGAGTTTCCGGCAAAGCTGGTCTCCCACGCCATCCTGCCGGCCAATACCATCATCGCAGCACCTGCTGACGCGCCTGAACATCTCAAGACCTCCGCCAAGTTCACGACCGCTGATCGCAAGCGCGCCGAAGGTCTCGGCACCGTGCCCGGCAAGGATGGCGTGCGCCTGACCGGCCTTTCCATGCCGTTCAACGGCCAGCCGATGCAGGGTTTTTCCGGCATCAAGGCCATGCCCGACGGCAGCTTCTGGAGCCTTTCCGACAATGGCTTTGGCTCCAAGCTCAATTCCAGCGACGCCATGCTGATGCTTCACCATCTGAAGTTCGACTGGGACGCCGGCAAGGTCAACGCGCTTGAAACCGTGTTCCTCTCCGATCCCGACATGAAGGCGCCTTTCCCCATCGTTCTCGAAGGCTCGAGCAAGCGCTACCTGACGGGCGCCGATTTCGACGTCGAATCCATTCAGCCCGTCGCCGATGGTTTCTGGGTCGGCGAGGAATTCGGCCCTTACATCCTGAAATTCACCCGTGACGGCAAGCTGACCGACGTGATCTCCACCAAGGCCGGCGACATCGAGGTGAAGTCTCCCGATCACCCCACTCTCGCCCTGCCCGGCAACCCCACGCAGAAGATGGCGGCCTTCAACCTGAAGCGCTCGGGCGGTTATGAAGGCATGGCGCTCTCCAAGGACGGCTCCAAGCTCTACGGCCTGCTGGAAGGCCCGCTTTACATGGCTGACGGCCAGGTGGAGAAGACCGAAGACGGCGCGACCGCACTGCGCATCATCGAGCTCGATACCGCCAAGAAGGAATGGACCGGCCGCACGTGGCTCTATCCGCTGGCGCAGGGCGGCGAAGCCATCGGTGACTTCAACATGCTGGATGACAGCACCGCGCTGGTCATCGAGCGTGACAATGGCGCCGGCACCGCCGACAAGGCCTGCGCCGACCCGAAGAAGCCGGAAGCAAACTGCTTTGCCGTGCCTTCCAAGGTGAAGCGCATCTACAAGATCGAATTCAATGACGCCAATGTCGGCAAGGCCGCGCGCAAGATCGGTTATATCGATCTTCTGAAAATCTCCGATCCTGATAACAAGAAGCGTCAGGGTGGTGGCAATGGCTATTACGACATGCCTTTCGTCACTATCGAGAATGTCGATCGCGTCGATGCCACGCATATCATCGTCGGCAACGACAACAACCTGCCCTTCTCGGCCGGCCGTGCTCTGGACAAGGCTGACGACAACGAGTTCGTCCTGCTTGAGGTCAAGGACCTGCTCGACGCGAAGTAAGACCACGGCCGCTGCCAATCGCCCTGGCAGCTGCAAATGATCCGGACGGAGCGCCCGGTAGACCAGATGGTCTGCATGGCGCTCCGTTCCGGTTCTCGTATTCCAACCGAAACATGCTTGCGGAAAAGAAGACGTTTGATGCAGGACCACGCAGAGAGACTTTATTACGCCCTGAAGAAAAGCTGGTCGGGTGAGACCAGCAGCCTCTGGTCACGCGAAAACCCAGCCAGAGGACAAGGCAGCGTCACCGCGCTGGTGGTGCAGGATATTTTCGGCGGCGAGCTTGCCAAAACCGCCGTCAGCGGCGCCGACCATTTTTACAATATCCTTGAAGGCACCCGCTGGGATTTCACCTTCAGCCAGTTCGATATTCCTGTCGGTTACCAGGACAGACTTGCCAGCCGCACGGAAGCCATGGCGACGATAACGCCCCTGCAATATGCCTATCTCAGCGCCTGCATCCGGAAAGCACTGGGGCACGGCTGAGCCGTTTGCAAAGCAGTGCCAGCCCATTGCCGTTTCGCCCGCGAACCCGGTATGTGGTCAATCATTGCGCCATGCTTCAGCACCATCATTTCAATCTTTCCCGTAAAGCGGACACAATCCATGCGATAATATCGCTCAGCGAAATGGTTGCACCGACAGGAGAGACATTCGATGAGCGAGAGTTGCCCGGTTCTGACACCGGCGGAGCGGCAGGTTCAGGACATATTGCAGCGCAAGGAAGCGGCAATGATGGCCACCATTCACGCAGCGCTTGAGCGCGCCAGCAAAGAGGTCGCCGAGGCATTCCAGGCCACCGATTCAGACATGCAGCCACCGCCCAGCGATTATTTTGTCGCTGTCGCTCATCAGCAGCTCTTCCTGCTGTTATGCGGTGCCGACCCGGAAACATTCAAGGGTGGAGACCCTGACATCGCTGGTCACATCATTCGAAACGCTCAAAACATCACCGAACACTACTGGAAGAAACGAGATCCCGCCGCCAATATCTCCAATGAGTGACATACGTCCGTAAAGACAGGATTTCGCTCTCCCACGCAAACCACATGATGCGTATTTGCGAGGGAGCGGCCGGCCCGCTTGAACCGCTTTTGCCGTCGTCACAGGCCTTTCATCATCCCCGGTTAAGTAGGCGCAAATCCGGAGGCTGGAATGGATTCGACCACACAGATCAAGCGCCCGAAAATCGCGGAAACCGTCATCCATGCGACGGCGAGCATAAGAGATTCAAACGTCGGCGAGTGCTGCGAAATTCTGGCGGATACATCCCTGCACAATGTCGAACTCGGGAATTATTCCTACCTTGGACCCCGCTGCATGGTCGGTGACGCGATCGTCGGAAAATTCTGCGCCATCGCTGCGGAGGTCCGGATAGGCGCGCCGAACCATCCGATGGACCGGCCATCCATGCATCGTTTCAGCTACTGCCCGGAATATTACTCTGCCGATGCGGTGCGCGATGACGCCTTTTTCGACCAGCGCAAGCAGGACCGCGCCATTATCGGTCACGATGTCTGGATTGGTCACGGGGTTATCGTCTTGCCGGGCGTGACAGTCGGAGACGGTGCAGTGCTTGCCGCCGGCGCCGTCGTCACCAGGGATGTGCCGCCCTACACCATTGTCGGCGGTGTGCCCGAGAAAATCATCCGCGAGCGGTTTTCGCGATCCATCGCGGAAAAGCTTACGTCCATCGCCTGGTGGGACTGGCCATTCGAAACGATCATGGCGCGGCTTTCCGACTTTCAGTCGAACGATATCGAAGCCTTTTGCGAGCGCTGGTCCTAGCCTGCGCCGCAAAACAGATCGTTCCCGTTCTTTACTCGAACACGAATGCCAGCCGCTTGCCGGTCAGCTTCGCCAGCTGCTGCAAACGCCCGTCCAGCCGCTCGCCGGCGAAATCGCAATAATCGTGCGGCACCACGAATTCGAGATCGAGGTCCGGATTGTCGGACTTGCGGAATTTCAGGTGATCAACGACACCGGGCATCGAGGCCGAGAAGAGGTAAACCACGCGCAGCAGGCCGCCGAGCAGCTTGCCAAGTTCCTGCAACCGGTCGCCTGCCATCGCCGCGAGCGGCTCGGTAGTGCCGTTGTCGTTCAGACCTTCGAAACGATAATAATTGGCAAGCGCAATATAGGCGCGGCCGGGATGGGTGATCGCCACGAAGGAGGAATGGGCGATGATGTTGAGCGCCTGCAGGCCACGATAATCCGGATGGGCGCGCCAGCTGATATCGGCGAGAAGGCAGGCCGCCTGCCGGTAACGGCTTTCCTCTTCCGTCTCGTCGACGCCGAAAACCGGAAAGGTGCGGCCGCTCCAGTCCGCCAGTTCGCGCGCATGTTCCGGCGAGCGGGCGCGCAGAATGGCAAGTTCATCAGCCGCGACCAGCAGCGGATCGGATTCACGCTCGGCTTCCGTCAACAGCGAATAGAGATAACCTTCGCGCACACCCTGCGCAGAGAAGGCGATCTTTGCCGGTTTCATCGCCTTCAGAACTTCGCGCATGGCGATGGCGCCAAACGGCAGAAGCGAACGGCGGTTCTTGGAAACCGCCTGCCAGGCCGGGTCCTTGCTGTCCCGGGAGACGATGACCTCCTCGAGAAAATTCAGCATTTCCTCGAGCGGCAATTCATAACCCTGCATCATGTGCAGCGGATAGCCTGATATTTCCATGTGCAGCTTGGCAATGTTTCGCCAGGTGCCGCCGACTGCATAGAAGGTGCGTCCCTCGCCCGCCGCCAACAGCTTCGCAAAGGATTTGACATGTTTTCTGGCGATGGTCGTCGCCTTTTCCAGCGAGCCATCCGACTGTTCCGACAGCCGCAGGCCGCCGAGCGGCAGGGTGATGCCCTGGCCGCAGCTCTTGCCCTTTATGTCGATGAGTTCGAGCGAACCGCCACCGAGGTCACCCGCGATGCCGTCTGGATCATGGAAACCGCTGATCACGCCATAGGCGGAATAAAGCGCTTCCTTTTCGCCTGAGAGCACCTCGATCTCGCAGCCGAGAATGGCTTCGGCCTCACGGATGAAATCCGGGCCGTTTTCCGCTTCACGCGCCGCCGCCGTCGCCAGCACATAAAGCTTCTGCGCCTGCGCCTGCTCGGAAAGTACATGAAAACGCCTGAGCGCCATCAGCGCCCGGCTGACGCCTTCCTCATGCATGCGGCCCGTCAGCGCCAGTCCCTTGCCAAGGCCGCACAGGACCTTTTCGTTGAACAGCACCGCGGGCGCGCGGGAAAGACCTTCATATACAACAAGACGAACGGAGTTCGAACCAATATCTATGACGGAAACGGGGGCAAGGCCGGTCAGCCGCCCCTGTGCTTCTGATCGAGTCATTCAGCCTGTTTCTTGCGGGACGAAATCAACCCGGCAATCAATTTGGGCGCACTGGATTTCAGGGCTTCACCACGTCCGGAAAGGCTGGGATTGGTCATGAAATAGTGCTGCGCGTTGAACGGTTCTTCGCCTTTACGCACCTCGATGCGCCTCGACGTTCCGTCCGCAAGTATCTCGTAGCTCTGCTGGTTGTCAATGAGATTGCCCAGCATAATCTGTGAAAGAACCTGCTCGTGCACCGTGGGATTGGTGAGCGGGACAAGCGTTTCCACGCGCCGATCAAGGTTGCGCGGCATCATGTCGGCCGAGCCGATATAGACCAGCGCCTTGTCCGACGGCAGGCCGAAACCATTGCCGAAGCAGAAGATGCGGCTGTGTTCGAGGAAGCGGCCGACGATGGATTTGACGCGGATATTATCCGACAGGCCGGGCACCTGCGGGCGCAGGCAGCAGATGCCGCGTACAACGAGATCGACCTCCACGCCCGCAGCACTTGCGCGGTAAAGGGAATCGATGATTTCAGGGTCGACCAGCGAATTCATCTTCATCCAGATCGCCGCCGGCGCACCGCGCTTGGCGTGCTCGATCTCTTCATTGATGTGCTTTACGATACGTGCGCGCAGCGTATAGGGCGAAATCGCCAGCTTCATGCCCTCTTCCGGCTCGCCGTAACCCGTGATGAAGTTGAAGATATTCGCCATGTCGTGGGCGATCTTCGGGTTGCAGGTGAAGAAGGACAGGTCGGTGTAAATCTTGGCCGTGATCGGGTGATAGTTGCCGGTGCCGAGGTGGCAATAGGTTCTGAGCTTGCCGTCCTCGCGACGCACCACCATCGACATCTTGGCATGGGTCTTGAGTTCGATGAAGCCGAAGACGACCTGCACGCCGGCGCGCTCCAGGTCGCGCGCCCAGCGGATGTTCGCCTCTTCGTCGAAACGCGCCTTCAACTCCACCAGCGCGGTGACGGATTTACCGGCTTCCGCCGCATCGATCAGCGCGCGAACGATCGGGCTGTCATTGGAGGTGCGGTAAAGCGTCTGCTTGATGGCGAGCACTTCGGGATCGCGCGCGGCCTGCAGCAGGAACTGCACGACCACGTCGAAGCTTTCATAGGGGTGGTGAACCACCATGTCCTTTTCGCGGATCGCGGCAAGGCAATCGCCGGCATGTTCGCGCACGCGCTCGGGGAAACGGGCGTTGTAAGGCTCGAACTTCAGGTCATCGCGCGGCGCGCGGACAATTTCCGAAATGGTGTTGAGTGCCAGAAGGCCAGGCAGAACGGCGACGCGATTATCCGGAACGCCAAGTTCATGCACCACGAACTGGCGCAGCGACTGCGGCATTTCGCTGTCGGTCTCGATACGGATCACCGAACCACGGCGGCGGCGCTTCAGCGCGCTTTCGAAGAAACGGACCAGATCTTCCGCCTCTTCCTCCACCTCGATATCGCTGTCACGGATAATGCGGAACGTGCCGAATCCCCGGACGGTATAGCCCGGATAAAGCCGGTGAATGAACAGGCCGACCACATCTTCAAGCGTGATGTAGCGGATGGCGTTTTTCTCATCAGGCAAACGAACGAAGCGGTCGAGCGCGGTCGGAAGACGCAACAACGCCGTCATCGGCTCGCGGCCGTTGACGCTGTCGAGTTGCAGGCCCATCGAGAAGCCGAGGTTCGGAATGAAGGGGAACGGATGCGCAGGGTCGATGGACAGCGGCGTCAGCACCGGGAAAATACGCTCTTCGAATTCCGTGCCCAGCCAGGTCCGATCCGCTTCGGAAAGTGCCGCCGGACGCACGATGAAGATTTCTTCCTTGGCGAGATATTGCTGCAGAACGGCAAGCGAAGCCTGCTGCTCCATCTGCAGATTGTCGATTTCCTTCAGAATATCTTCGAGCTGCTCGGCCGGCGTCTTGCCGTCGGGCGTCTTGACGGTGATCTTCTGACGTACCTGGCCTTCAAGACCGGCGACGCGGACCATGAAGAATTCATCGAGATTGGCGGCCGAGATGGAAAGGAAACGCAGACGCTCCAGAAGCGGGTGATCCGTGTTCAGCGTTTCCTCGAGAACGCGGCGATTGAACTGGAGCCAGGAAAATTCGCGGTTGATGAAACGCGCCGGGCTGTCCCAAAGGCTCTCGCCCTCAGTCACCGGCTGAACCTTGTTGAAGTCGTCCTGCGCGATAGCGTCCATTCCCTGTTCCATCCCCTGACCTATTTCCGTCCCGTGATCCTGCTGCATCGCGCGATCGTCCTTCTTGCCCGTATAACAGTTTGACGACGGAACTGTGACAGTCAATCGACGTCCAGTCCGCTATCCGCTCTCGCATTGTCCATCGCATTGAGGACCTCAGCTACCAGCGGACGTGTAATTCTCGTTCCACGCGCAAGCGCCAGCCGGTCGATCCGGTCCACGATCGTCTGCGCCGTATCGAGCGAACGCTCCATTCTATTGACGATGTAACCTATGAGTTTGTCATCCATGTAAAGCTGCCGGTCGGCGAAGAGTTTCACCAGCACCTGCGCGAGCAGCCCTTCGTCCGGTTCACCGGTTTCCACCACCGTCACGGCTTTCAGGCGAGAGCGCAGGTCCGGCAGCGTCACCGGCCATGCCGCCGGCCATTGCCGGCTGGTCATCAAAAGCGTCGTGCCATGCTGGCGCACGCTGTTGATGACATGGAAGAGCTCGGTCTCGTCGAAACCGCGCCGGTCGGCATCTTCGAAAAGAACCGGTCCCGTTTCGGCCGCGCGCGCGGCATCCGCGCCGGCTTCGGGGTGAATGTCTCGCGCGTCGCTGATATTTTTCCAGATATTGGCGAGATGCGATTTTCCCGAGCCCGGCGGCCCGGCGAGCACGACGACGGGCGAGCGCCAGTTCGGCCACTCATCGATGAGGCTGACGGCAGCCGCAAGCGAGGCGGAGACGAGGAGATCGTCCCTGCCGGAAGCGGACTGGTGCGAGAATGCGAGCGGCAGCTGCTCGGCCTTCGACCGGGCATTGTCGGTTTTGATTTGGTCAGTCATCGTCAGCTCTGAGAGTCAACCTTGCCGGAGGATGTTTCCCCTTCTTCCGGGGCAGTATTTGTGTCCCAGGGAAGGTTGGCGGCATGCCCATGGTAAAGATCGCTTTCAAGATACCGCGACAAGGCGAAGCGGACAAGCACGCCGACCGCCGCCGCAGCCGGCACCGCCACGAGAAGCCCGACGAAACCGAAAAGCGCACCGAAAGCGAAGAGGGCGAACATCAGCCAGACCGGATGCAGGCCGACGCTTTTGCCGACAAGCTTCGGCTGCAGGATGTTGCCTTCGATGAACTGGCCGGAAAAGAACACGACGAGCGTCAGAAAGACATAAATATAGTCCGGCCAGAATTGCACGATGGCGACGCCGACGGCGAGGATGAGGCCGACCATGGATCCGATATAGGGAACGAAGCTGATGAGACCCGAAAAAAGGCCGATCAGCAGGCCGAAATTCAAGCCCACCAGCGACAGGCCGACGGCGTAATAAACCCCGAGAATGATGCAGAGCGACCCCTGCCCGCGCACGAAACCGGCAATGGTCTTGTCCATGTCGCGGGCGATCTGGCGGACGGTATGGACATAGTCGCGCGGTATCCAGCTGTCGACCTTGTCGATCATCCGGTCCCAGTCAAGCAGAAGGTAGAAGGCGACGACGGGCGTGACGACCAGCAGCGACATGACATCGACCAGCGATTTGCCGGAATTCCATATCTGCGTCAAAAGCGTGCCGATGAAGCCTGCGCCCTCTGTCAGGAGCTTTGAAAAGTTCTCCTTTACCGAGTTGATCTGGCTGCTCACCCAATCCGGCAGGAGGTTGGTATCCGCGCCGGCGATCAGCTGCTGCAGCGACGAAATATATTGCGGAATGCGCGTGATGAATTCCGAGGCCTGAGCGGCAATCAGCGGAATGATGATGATGAGCGACAGCGCGAAGATCAGCACGAAGGAGACGAGGATGACGACGGTCGCCATCAACCGGCTCAAACCGCGCCGCTCCAGCCAGTCGGCCACCGGATCGAGAAAATAGGCAAGCGCCATGCCCGCCACGAAAGGCAGGAGAATGGAGCTGAAGACCATCAGGAAAAGGATAAAGACGGCAAGCACGCCGATCCAGAAAAACACCTGCCGACGCAGGTTCATACCACTCACATGGGGTTGCATCCGTTCATCCTTTGTCGCCGTACCGTCACTGCCCATGATGGAGATAGGATGGGCATGTGCACATGGTCAAGACCGGCGCTTTGGCGCGACCGCAGAAGGAGACTGCCCGCACAGCGATAAAATCCCTCATTTCCGGTCAACCCCTCGCAACGGCAGGTTGACCGGCGGAAAATATTAGACAACTATCAAATATTGCCGGGCGGGCCAGCGTCGCCCCTTCACGCCCGGTGGCCGGAGGCACGATGCAAAGTACCAGTGAAAATGGCATCGCGGACTATAATGCCGGTCTCTTCGATAATCCCGAAGTTGCCGAATGGTACGACAACCAGCAGCTTTACCCCGCTGAACGCATCATTCTCGATCAGTTCCGCCATGCCTATGCGGGCAAGCGGCTGCTGGATCTCGGCGTCGGCACCGGCCGAACGACGAAGCCGCTTCTGCCGCTGGTGGGTGAATATATCGGTATCGACCGCTCGCAGCCCATGCTTGCGCTTGCGCGGCGCAATTTTCCCGCTGCCACGTTTCTGGACATGGATGTGCGGGCGATCGACCAATTCGGCGCGGAGCGTTTCGATTGCGTGCTCGGCGCGCTCGCCATCTTAAGCGCCTTCGGCCATGAGGACCGGCTTGCCATCATCAATGCCGTCCGAAGCATTCTGTCACCGGGCGGTTACTTCATCTTTTCGTTTCATAACCGGCAATGGAAGCGGGCTGGCGGCATGCCGCTGCATCGGCGTTCCTGGCACCCGCGCGAGGTGGTGAATTCGCTGCATCCGCAAAGCTGGATCAACTATCTGCGTCTGCAACCTCAGACAAGGCGGACGCCGGAATATGCAATTCTCGCGGATCAGGCGCACCGCTGGAGCGGCCTGTTTTATTTCATCGACCTTGCCGCCCAGACCCGGCAGCTGGAAGCGGCGGGCTTGGAGATCGTCGCGCGTTATGGCGAAAACGGTCGGCCGATAGAGGAAAATTCCGATACCTCCAATGACGGCCTGCTCAATCTCGTCTGTCGCGCCGCTCCGCAGCCATCGTGAGCACTCAATCCGGCAAGCCCCGCCAAAGCCGTTAAAAACCGGAGCTTTTGCCACTCAAACCCTTGCATCAGGTCCCGTCCCGTGCGAATGGCGACGCCAAAGGAACCAGCGGAGACGAGAGCCATGAGCCAGTCGGGCAAGAACGGTCTTACCTATAGTGATGCAGGTGTGGATATCGACGCCGGCAACCTGATGGTCGAAAAGATCAAACCGGCGGTGCGTTCGACGCGGCGTCCCGGCGCGGATGGCGAAATCGGCGGCTTCGGCGGCCTGTTCGATCTGAAGGCCGCAGGCTTCACCGATCCGGTTCTGGTGGCCGCCAATGACGGCGTCGGCACCAAGCTGAAGATCGCCATCGACGCTGACTACCACGACACCGTCGGCATTGATCTCGTCGCCATGTGCGTCAACGATCTCGTTGTCCAGGGCGCAGAACCGCTGTTCTTCCTCGATTATTTCGCAACCGGCAAGCTGGACCCGGATCAGGGCGCCGCCATCGTTTCCGGCATTGCCGCCGGTTGCCGCGAATCCGGCTGCGCGCTGATCGGCGGAGAAACCGCTGAAATGCCGGGCATGTATTCCGATGGCGACTACGATCTCGCGGGTTTTGCCGTAGGTGCTGCCGAACGCGGACAGCTTCTGCCCGCTGGCGATATTTCCGAAGGCGACGTCATTCTCGGGCTCTCTTCCTCCGGTGTTCATTCGAACGGCTTTTCGCTGGTACGCAAGATCGTATCGGTTTCCGGTCTTGGCTGGGACGCCCCTGCCCCCTTCGCGGATGGCAAGAAGCTTGGCGAAGCGCTGCTGACGCCGACCCGCATCTATGTGAAGCCGCTTTTGAAGGCGATCCGCGAGACCGGCGCACTGAAGGCGCTGGCGCACATCACCGGCGGCGGTTTCCCCGAAAACATTCCGCGCGTTCTGCCCAAGCATCTCGCCGCCGAGATTGATCTCGACGCGATCAAGGTTCCGGCCGTCTTCTCGTGGCTCGCAAAAACCGGCGGCGTTGAAGCGAAGGAAATGTTGCGTACCTTCAATTGCGGCGTCGGCATGATTGTGGTCGTTTCGGCTGAAAATGCCGAGAAGGTCACCGACGCCCTGACGGCGGAAGGTGAAACCGTCTTCCCGCTCGGCCGCATGGTCGCCCGTGAAGAAGGTGCACACGGTACGATCTACAAGGGCACTCTCGGCCTATGATGAGCGCCGCCTTCTCGTCCGGCCGCAAACGCGTCGTCGTTTTCATTTCCGGCAGCGGCTCCAACATGGTGTCGCTGGCCAAGGCCTGCCAGGCGGTGGATTTTCCGGCGGAAATCGTCTGCGTGATTTCGGACAAGGCATCTGCGGGCGGACTGGAAAAGGCACGGGATCTCGGTATTCCGACGCTCGTTTTCGAACGCAAGACTTATCCCAGCAAGGCGGAGCATGAGGGCGCCATACTGGCCGCACTTGGCGAGATTGCGCCTGATATCATCTGCCTTGCCGGTTACATGCGACTGATATCGGGGGATTTCATTGCCCCCTATGAAGGCCGCATCATCAATATCCACCCTTCCCTGCTGCCGCTTTTCCCCGGCCTGCACACTCATCAGCGCGCCATCGACAGCGGCATGAAGATTTCCGGCTGCACCGTGCATTTCGTCACCGAAGGCATGGATGAAGGCCCGACCATCGCGCAGGGCGCGGTGCCGGTCATTTCCGGCGATACGGCCGACACCCTCGCGGCACGGATACTGACCGTAGAGCACCAGCTCTATCCGCTGACCCTGAAGCGGCTTGCCGAAGGCAAGGTACGAATGGAAGACGGTAAGGCCGTCTTCACGGAAAGAGAAAGTAAAGCCGAGTATTCCAACCTCATTTCCGCTTCCTGATAGAGTTATTCCTAAAGTACAAAAATACCTGAAATGGTATTTTTGGAAAAATAAACCGATCATTTACCATAATCACCTTTAATGCCCGCAACGGCCCTTATTTCGGGCTCTCCGGCCATTCAGGAGCGATTATGCCATTTTCGAGATTTTCCCTGCCGCTTTCGGTTGTTCTGCTGGCGGGCGCCAGCCTGCCTGTTGCGGCTGAGCAAAGCGGCATTACGGCCTCGGTGGATGCCGGCGTTCTCAATCTTCGAGCGACCGAAACCGTCCATATCGGTGGCCGCAAGCTGAGCGAACTCGAATGGGAAACCAAAAACGCCGTGGCATTGCGCGGCTCGCTCGGGCTTGAACTTGCGCCCGGCTGGCGCGTCAAGGCGGAAGGCCGCGTCGGCTTTGAAGGCGATGGCTACATGACCGACTATGACTGGGTCTGGCCTTTTTCCAGAGACAGCTCCAAGGACAATTGGAGCCACCGTTCTCAGCATGACGACACGCGGCTCGACCATTATTTTTCGGGAAACCTCGAACTCAATCGCATGTTGCTGGACGATCCGCAGCAATATCTCAGCGCCGGCGTCGGCTTTCGTTATACGGATGTGCAATGGTCGGCCTATGGCGGCAACGCCGTTTACAGCGTTTTCTCCCCCCGTGATCTCTCGGGCAAATTCAAGGATGGCCTCAAGGGAATCACCTATCGCCAGCAAATCCCTGTCTTCTACGGCAACCTGACGGGCGGCCAGAGGTTCGGCAACTGGTCGCTCAACGTTGGCCTCGAAGGTGGCGCCATGGTCTACGGCAAGGCGACGGACGATCACTGGCTGCGCGATATGCGCTTCACCGACAAATTCGACGTTGCCGGTATGTTCGGGGTGAAAGCGGGCGTCGCCTATGACCTGACCGAGAATGCCTCGATCTATCTCGATGGCGCGTATGACTATACCAGTCTCGGACGCGGAGACACCCACTATAGTGGCGCAGGTGCCGGAGGCCTATCATCGGAAAAGAATGCCGGCGGCGGTGACTTGCAGTCGATTTTCGTGGGGATGGGCGTCAAAGGTCGCTTCTAGTATTGACGGCTTCACCCGAAGGACAAGTTTACCAGATACGCTCGGATAACCCCGCCCTCAAAGCCGGGCGCGATTTAACATCGCCCATTGCAGGAGAATGATCGTCTTGGAATCGGTAATTTCACCCGATGCGATCATCGCGAAGGCCTCGTCCAGTCCGTAGGTCAGAACCTCCAGATCCTCGCCTTCGTCCTCCAGCCCGCCGCCGCTGCCGGCCTGTACGTCGAGATCGATGCGGGCGACGAAGAGGCTGACCTTTTCCGTCAGCGTGCCGGGGCTGGCATACATATCGAAGAGGTAATCGACCTTTTCGACCGCGTAGCCGGATTCTTCCATTGCCTCACGGCGGATGGCATGCGCCGCATCGTCATCATCGAGAAGCCCTGCCGGCACTTCGACCATGAAGCTTGGATCGCCGTTCACGAAGGCGGCGGGGCGAAACTGGCGAACCAGCACCACGCTGTCGCGCTTCGGGTCGTAAAGGAGAATGGCGGCCGCGCTGCCGTGGTCGTGGACTTCCCGGACAATGCGGATCGTTTTACCATCAGGCATGCGCTGGTCGAAAACGAGCTTCTGCATATGCACGAAGCCCTTCCACACCGTTTCCTTTTCCACCAGCCGGATTCTGCCCGCGTCCGTGTCGGCCGGAACGTTTTTCGCCTGCGTCTGTGTCACCGGATATGTCCTTGCCTGTCGTGGGATTTCAGCCTGCCCGTGTTGCGGCGCGATATCAAGCCTCGCGGCTCTCATCTTCGCGGCGGAGCCACACCTTGTTGTCGTGGAATGCCGCGCCGCCATAAGGCGCAACGGCATCGGCGCCGGTCAGCACATTGATGCCCTCGCCATCCAGATGCGCCTTGTTGGGCCACAGCCCTTCGGCAATCAGCACACCCGGTCTTGCTCCCTCCACGATTTTCGCGTGGAGCCGCACTTCACCGCGGCCATTGCCGATGCGGACGACGTCGCCATCGGCGATACCGCTGGTGGCGGCATCCTCGGGACAGATCATCAATTCCGGGCGGCCTTCCTTCTGCACGGAGGTCTTCGTTTCCGCGAAGGTGGAGTTCAGGAAATTCCGCGCCGGCGATGTCGCCAGCCGGAACGGATGATCGCCATCCACGGTTTCGATGACGTCGACCTGATCCGGGAATTTCGGAAATTGCGAGACCGGCCCCATGACGCCGATGTTTTTCGGCGGCTTGTTCGGAGACGGTCCGGTCGCCCATTCGGGGCTGAAACGGAATTTGCCGTCACCGTAACCGAAACCTTCGAGATAATGCGCCACCTCGAAGGAGGGCTGCGCATCGATCCATTTTTCTTCCGCCAGCGTGTCGAAATCGCCCCAGCCGCTGACTTTGAGCATACGGTCGACATGATCACGGGCCGAAAGGCCAAAGCCCGGCATATGGTCGACACCGAGACGTTTCGCCAGTTCTTCGATCACGAAGAGGTTGGTGCGCACCGTTTCGGGCGGCTCCACCAGTTTCGGACCAAGCAGAATGTGGTTCTGGCCGCCGGCGCGGTAGATGTCGTCATGTTCAAGGAACATGGTGGCAGGCAGCACGATATCGGCCACCTCCGCCGTTTCGGTCATGAATTGCTCATGCACGGCGACGAAGAGATCGTCGCGCAGGAAACCCTGTTTCACCAGCCGCTGTTCGGGGGCGACATTGACGGGATTGGTGTTCTGGATCAGCAGCGCCGTCACCGGGCCGCCATGGCGCAGCGCTTCAGCGTCTCCGGTCAGCACGCGGCCGATCTGTGACTGGTCGAGCTGGCGTACCTCGGGGTCGGCGTAAGAACTGCCCATCAACTCCGACTTGTTGAGCCGGAAGATATCGCCATTATTGTGGAAAGCGCCGCCGCCCTCATATTGCCAGGAGCCGAGGACGGTGGCGATGGAAAGGGCCGCATGCATGGCGACAGCGCCGTTGCGCTGGCGGGCAAAACCATATCCAAGCCGGAAGAAGGTCTTTTTCGTGGTGCCGACCAGCCGGGCGAAATCCTCGATCTCGTCGACGGAAAGACCGGTGATTTCCGATGCCCATTGCGGCGTCTTCGTCTTCAGGTGCGCCTCAAGCCCGGCCGGATCATCGGCGAAACGCGCCATATAATCACGATCGGCGTAACCGTCGCGGAAGGCGATGTGCATCACGGCGCAGGCGAGCGCCGCGTCCGTGCCGGGGCGGACAACGAGGCGCATATCCGCCTGCTTCATGGTCGGATTGTCGTAGATATCGACCACGACGATCTTCGCGCCGCGCTCCTTGCGGGCTTTCACCGCATGGCTCATGACATTGACCTGCGTGGCGACCGCGTTGGTACCCCAGATGACGACGACATCGGCCTTGGCGATCTCGCGCGGATCGGGGCCACGCAGTGCGCCGGTGCCCATCACGTAGCCGGTCCAGGCCATGTTGGTGCAGATCGATCCGAAGAAGCCGGAATATTTCTTGGCGTGGCGCAGCCGCTCGATGGAATCGCGCTGCACCTGCCCCATGGTGCCGGCGTAGAAATAGGGCCAGATGGCTTCGGCACCACACCGCGCTTCAGCCTTGACGAAAGCGTCCGCCACCTCGTCCAGAGCCGCGTCCCAGGAAATTTCCTGCCAGTCGCCCGCGCCCTTCGCGCCCTTGCGGCGCTTCGGGGTCAGCAATCGGCCGGGATGATAGATGCGCTCGGAATAACGCGCCACCTTGGCGCAGATCACGCCGGCGGTGTAAGTATTGGCGTTGGCCCCGCGCACGCGGCCGATCCGGCCATCGGCATTGATGTCGACCTCCAGCGCGCAGGCGCTCGGACAGTCATGCGGGCAGACCGTGTGTCCGATACGGACTTCGGGCTTCGGGGCGGCTTTTTCAGCGGAAATCGGGGTCGCAACGTTCATGTCTTTTGTATATTGCATCAACGATGCGGCAAAAAGGCCGAAGTGACGTCCATCAAGAATATTCATCCTGACCATTCACCCCGATAAGCCGCAAGCGAGACATATCCATGAACTACCGCCACATCTATCACGCCGGCAATTTCGCGGATGTCCTCAAACATGCCGTTCTTGCCCGCCTCGTGCGCTACCTGCAGAACAAGGACAAGGCATTTCGGGTGCTGGACACCCATGCCGGCATCGGTCTTTACGACCTGACCTCGGAAGAGGCGCAGAAGACGGGCGAATGGCAGACCGGCATCGGCAAGCTGATGGAGGGTGATCTGCCCGCCCCCATTGCCGAATTGCTGGAGCCCTATCTTGACGCCGTGAAGGAACTGAACCCGGAAGGCGGCGTGAAATTTTATCCCGGTTCGCCGAAACTCGCACGCATGCTGTTTCGCCCGCAGGACCGGCTTTCGGCCATGGAACTGCACCCGGATGACAGCCGCGCTCTGGCACGGCTCTTCGAGGGCGATTATCAGGTTCGCGTCACCGAGCTGGATGGCTGGCTGTCGCTCGGCGCGCATCTGCCGCCGAAGGAAAAGCGCGGCCTCATCCTCGTTGATCCGCCGTTCGAGCTTGAGAATGAATATCAGCGTCTGGCCGATGGCCTGAACAAGGCCTATCGGCGTTTTTCCACCGGCACCTATTGCCTGTGGTATCCCCTGAAGAAAGGCGCGCCGATCAAGGACTTCCATGAGCGGCTGCAATCCTTCGACATTCCGAAGATGCTGTGCGCGGAACTGTCAGTCAGAAGCGACCGGCTGGATGGCCTGAGCGGCTCAGGCCTCATCATCGTCAATCCGCCCTATACGCTGAAGGACGAGTTGCACACGCTGCTGCCTTACCTGAAGACAACGCTGGCGCAGGACAGGTTCGCCTCGCAGCGCGCGTTCTGGCTGCGCGGCGAGGAAAAGCCGGAAGAAAGCTGAGGGCTATCTCAACCCTTCCCTTTTCTGCGCCGCCGCAAGCTGTGATCGTTCGAAGAACAGGATCACGAACAGCGCCATGATGAAGGGGATGATGAGATAGAACAGCCGGAAGACCAGCAGCGCCGCGATCACATCCGCCGGGTTCATATCCGGCAGGCCGGTGACGAAGACCAGCTCCAGCACCCCCAGTCCGCCCGGCGCGTGCGAGATGAGCGCCGCCGAGAAGGAAACCAGAAATATGCCGAGAATAACCATATAACCGGGATTTCCGGCTTCCGGCAGCGCGAAATAGATGATGCCCGCCGCGCCGATCAGCTCGATTGGGCCGATGACGAGTTGTTGCGCAACAAGCTTCGGCGCGGGGTAAGGCAGCACGAAAGAGCCGATTTTCAGGGGCTTCAGCCTGAGCAGGCTGCCGAGAACATAAAGCCCGACAACAAGGAGCAGCAGGACGCCCGTGGTCGTGGAGGCTTCGACGGGCAGGATTCCGGTAAACCGTTCGGTGATGTCGGGCTCGTAAAGCAGCACCATGCCGATGAGCATGATCGTGCCGATGAGGAAGGTGAAGGAGCAGAGCCCCACGAGGACGCCCACTTCCGCGACACTCAGTCCCTTGGACGTATAAGCCCTGTATCGCACCACCGCTCCCGAAAACACCGAGGCCCCTACATTGTGGGACAACGCATAGGTGGTGAAAGAGGTGAGCGTGATGAAGAACCAGTTCACCTTGCGGCCAAGATGCTGCAGGGCGATGCGGTCGTAACCGGCAAGCGCGGCATAGGCCAGCAGGGTCGCAAGACCCGAACACAGCCAGTCCCGCACGCGAATGGCTTTCAGGCTGTCCCAGAGATCATCGAGCGACAGGCCACGCAATTCGTGAAAGAGCAACCAGGCGGAAAAACCGATCGTCGCAAAACCAACGACGGGCCAGATGTATTTCTTGAATTTCATGCGGTCATGCCGCCTATTACCCCCAGCCCTGTTTCCGTCTTTTGCGGAAGATTCGTTCGACTCTATTCGTTATGCGGCGAAGCTTTCAACCTTTTTGCCCGTTTGCCTCGTTCACAAATTTATGTAAGACCGGATCGTCGCCCGACGGCGGTATGAACTGGTCCAGTTTCCGGGGAACGTGCACGGAATGAAACGTTACGCAGGTTTCATCGCCTTGGGTCTTCTATCGCTTGCGGCGCTGTGGTTTGCACAGGAAAAACCCGCCCCGAAAGGACCCGTGAACGATCAGCAGGCGCAAGCCTCGCCGCAATCCGCGGGACACCCGCAGCAAGAGACACCACGGAGAAATACGGGCAATAATCCGGCACCTCGCGGAACGGGTTTCGATTTCTACGTGCTTTCCTTGTCCTGGTCTCCGGCCTTCTGCGCCAGTTCCGAAGGCTCGGGTAACCGTCAGCAATGCGGCAGCGACAGGCGTTACGGTTTCGTCGCGCACGGGCTTTGGCCGCAGAACGAAAACGGCTATCCCGAATTCTGCCGAAGCAGCGAGCCTGAGCGTGTTCCTGACGCGATCGGCCGCAGTATGTTCGATATCATGCCGTCTATGGGCCTTATCGGCCACCAGTGGCGCAAGCACGGCTCCTGCTCCGGCCTGTCGCAGAGGGATTATTTCTCGGCAACGCGGGCCGCCTTCGAGGCCGTCCGGCTGCCGGAAAAGATCGCCTCGGGCGCCGCGGCCTCCACACTGTCCGCCGACGCCATAGAAAACGCTTTCACCGACGCCAATCCGGGCCTGTCGAAACGTGGCATCTCCATCAGCTGCGACGGCAAACGCCTTGAGGAAGTACGCATCTGCCTCAACCGGGACATGACGTTCCGCGATTGCCCCGAGCTTGACCGCAAGGGCTGCCGCGCCAACGCCGCAGAAATCATCCCCATTCGCTAGAGCGCATCGAATGCGCTCTATTTCTCGTCTGTACACATTTTCCAGACATAAAACCGCTATCCAGTTTTACTGAATACTCCAGTCCCCAGACGACAACCCATAGGACCTGACCATGGAACTGCTTTACTCGCCCGCCTCCCCCTACTCCGCCAAGGTGCGCATGGCCGCCCGCCATCTCGGCATCGACATCACCTCGGTACGCGTCGACACCAATGCCGAGCCCGCAACGCTGATGGACAACAATCCGCTCGGCAAGATTCCCGTCCTGCTTCTGGATGGAGGCGGCTCGGTCTATGACAGCGTGGCGATCATGCACTATCTCGACCGTCTTTCAGGCGGCAAGCTCTACCCGAAAAAGAACGGCAAGCGCACGGATGTGGAAATTCTGGAGGCGCTGTGCGACGGCATCATGGATTGCCTGCTTGCCATCGTTTACGAGCGCCGTTTCCGCCCGGAAGACAAGATCCATCAGCCCTGGATCGACAAGCAGTGGAGCAAGGTGGTACGCGGACTTGATTACCTCAACGCCAACCTGCCCAAAACCGGCAAGAAGCTGCATGGCGGCCATTTCGCCCTTGCGGCGATGATCGGTTATCTCGACCTGCGTTTTGCCGGCGAATGGGCCGAAGGGCGCGATGCGCTGGCCGCCTGGCCTGAAACCTTCGGCAAGCGTTTCGAAGCCTACACGGAAATGAAGGCCGCCGCCTGAGGTTAGCGAAAGAACAATGCCCGGCCTGATCGCCGGGCATTTATTTCGGCGGTATGCCACAAAACAAAAAGCCGGGGCATAAACCCCGGCTTTTCTTTAACCGATCCAAAAAGGATCAGAACTTGACGCCGATACCGGCCTTGACCGAGTGATCGTCGAAACCACGCGAGAACGCGCCGGAGTCGAGACCGTAGTCCTTCTTCTGGTAGTCGCTGTAGCGATATTCCAGACGGGCGGTGATGTTATCGGTCACCATGGCTTCTACACCGGCACCGACAGTGTAACCGAGGGCGGTGGCGCTGTCCTTGGAGGTCGCGTCACGTACCTTGTTGTCGGAGACGGCAAGACCAGCCGTACCGTAAAGCAGGAACGGGTTCATGTCGTAACCAACGCGGCCGCGCAGCGAGCCGTTGACGCCCTGCTTGCCTTCGATGGCGTTGCCGGCAACCGTACCGGCAGAACCCTTCTCGTCGCCGAGGTTGACGTCTGCTTCGGCGCCGTAAACGATCTGGCCGCTCTGCATGTTGTAACCACCGTACAGACCGCCGCCGAAGCCCTTGGCGTCACGGCCGTCATTGCTGGAGCTGAAACGGCCCCAGTCATAGTTGACCGTACCACCGAGGTAAGCGCCGGACCAATCCTTGACCGGTGCGGGCTGGTCGTAGGACACCGGTGCCTGCGGCACTTCATTTACGGCGTCAGCGGCGTGAGCAGCCGAAAAGCCGGCGGCTGCCATGGTCGAAGCCATAAGGGTTGCTACGAAAATACGCATGCTATTCTCCTTTCAGGACCGCTCTGCACTCAAAACATTGTTTTCAGACGCGGCATAATTCGTCGGGTTAATCGCCCCTCTGGAAACTGAACTTGATGGGAGAATGCGGAGATCAAAGAGCCAAAATGTGAATTGTTTGGGGCAGAGGCGTGACTAGAATTAGACGTTGCCTAATTGCCACAAGGGTTTTATTAACCATAACAGAAGCCTAACCAGCAATAGATCGCCTTTAAACTTAGTTATATTCAAATTAAACCGAAATTGCATTGTGAATAAAAAATCGCCCAATTCTTTTGGGGCTGACGGACAGCTTGCGATTTGCATTTATATCCAGCAAATAGGGCTGAGATGAGCAAATGCAGGTCCGCCGTGAAAGAAAATATACCGAAGACAGTCTTGATAACGGGGGCCGCCCGCCGGCTTGGGCGGGCAATCGCCACCGATCTGGCCGCCCATGGCTTCGCGATCGCCGTCCATGCCAATGAATCGATGGCGCAGGCCGAGGAATTCGCTAACGAAATAAGGCAAAAAGGCGGCAAAGCCGTTGCCGTCCAGGCGGATCTGACACAGTCCGGGCCCACTTCTGGGCTCATCGAACAGGCTTCTTCGGCGCTGGGACCTATCGGCGTCGTTATCAATAATGCATCGGTTTTTCTGGACGACTCGGCGGATAAACCCGATCCCGCGATCTTCGACGCGCATTTCGCCGTGCATGTGCGGGCCCCTTCACTCATCGCCGCCGCCTTTGTCGAACAATTGCCTGCCGACAATTCCGGGCTGATCGTCAATATCATCGACCAGCGCGTGCTTGCCCTCACGCCGCGTTTTTATTCCTACACACTTTCTAAATCCGCCCTGTGGACGGCCACGCGGACGATGGCGCAGAGCTTCGCACCGCGCGTGCGGGTCAATGCCATCGGGCCGGGTCCTACCTTCAAAAGCGAAAGACAGACGCCCGAGGACTTTCAGGCGCAGATCGACGGCCTTATATTAAAGCGAGGTCCCGCACCGGATGAGTTCGGGCGAACGATTCGCTTTCTTTTCGACACGCCGTCGGTCACCGGACAAATGATCGCGCTCGACGGCGGCCAGCACCTCGGCTGGGAAACCCCTGACGTGGCGGAGATAAATGAATGAACGGAAAGAAGCTGCCTGATGGCGGTATTCTCTTCGATGAAACCGACGACGAAGACGACGATGCAAACCTTGCCGCACCGGAAGCGGCCGAGGCTCCGCGCGACGTTGCCGGCATGGATTGGAATGCAGGCTGGAAGAACGAATCCGGCCTGAAGGGCATGGATCTGATCGGCGAATTCGTCAAACACCTGCCGAACTCGCCGGGTGTCTATCGCATGTTCAACGATGCGGGCGACGTACTTTACGTCGGCAAGGCGCGCTCGCTGAAGAAGCGCGTCGGCAATTACGCGCAGGGCCGCGTGCATTCCAACCGCATCGCCCAGATGGTGCGTTTCACCACCCATATGGAATTCGTCACCACCCGCACGGAGACGGAAGCGCTTCTGCTGGAAGCGAATCTGATCAAGCGTTTGCGGCCGCGCTTTAATGTGCTTTTGCGAGACGACAAATCGTTTCCCTATATTCTCATCACCGCCGACAACCGCGCACCGGCGATTTTCAAACACCGTGGCGCCCGGGCGCGCAAGGGCGACTATTTCGGCCCCTTTGCGTCGGCTGGCGCGGTCGGCCGCACGATCAATTCACTGCAGCGCGCCTTTTTGATCCGCACCTGCACCGACAGCGTGTTCGAGACCCGCACGCGCCCCTGTCTTCTTTACCAGATCAAGCGCTGTTCCGGCCCCTGCACGCATGAGGTCAGCGATCAGGGGTATGCGGAACTCGTCAAGGAAGCCAAGGATTTCCTGTCCGGCAAGAGCCAGAGCGTCAAGACCGCGATTGCGCGGCAGATGAACGAGGCGGCCGAAGACCTCGATTTCGAGCGGGCCGCCGTCTATCGCGACCGGCTGGCCGCACTTTCCCATGTCCAGAGCCATCAGGGCATCAACCCGGCTGGCATCGAGGAAGCGGATGTTTTCGCCATCCACCATGAGGGCGGCATCTCCTGCATTCAGGTATTCTTTTTCCGCACCGGCCAGAACTGGGGCAACCGCGCCTATTTCCCGAAGGCCGATCCTTCCCTGCCCGGCTCGGAAATTCTCAACGCGTTTCTGGCGCAGTTTTACGACGACAAGCCCGTGCCGAAACAGATCCTGCTTTCCGAAACGGTGGAGGAGCAGGAACTGCTGGCCGCCGCTCTCGGTGAAAAGGCGGGACACAAGGTCACGATCAGCGTGCCGCAGCGCGGTGAGAAGAAGGACATTACCGACCACGTGCTTGCCAATGCCCGCGAGGCGCATGGCCGCAAGCTGGCGGAAACCTCGTCCCAGGCGCGGCTGCTGAAGGGTTTTGCGGAAACCTTCGGCCTTTCCTATGTGCCGCGACGGATCGAGATTTACGACAACTCGCATATCATGGGCACCAATGCCGTGGGCGGCATGGTGGTGGCGGGGCCGGAAGGTTTCGTGAAGAACCAGTACCGCAAGTTCAACATCAAATCGACCGACATCACCCCCGGCGATGACTTCGGCATGATGCGTGAGGTGATGACCCGCCGTTTCTCCCGTCTGTTGAAGGAAGAAGGCAAGCCCGACCGCGAGCGGACACCGACACCGGAGGAAGCGGCCGACATGCCCTTCCCCGCCTGGCCGGATGTGATCCTGATCGACGGCGGCCAAGGCCAGATGACGGCGGTGCGCGCCATTCTCGACGAACTCGGCATTCGCGACTGTGTGACGGCCATCGGCGTCGCCAAGGGTGTGGACCGCGAGGCGGGCCGCGAGCGCTTCTTCGCGGACGGGCGCAGCGATTTCTCGCTGCCGCCGCGCGATCCCGTGCTTTATTTCATCCAGCGCATGCGCGACGAAGCGCACCGTTTTGCCATCGGCTCGCACCGGGCGCGGCGCAAGAAGGAAATGGTGCGCAATCCGCTGGATGAAATTTCGGGAATCGGGCCGGGCCGCAAACGCTCCCTGCTGCAGCATTTCGGCACGGCCAAGGCGGTTTCCCGCGCCGGTCTCAACGATTTGATGGCTGTCAGCGGTATTTCCGAGACGGTGGCGCGACAAATCTATAATCACTTCCACGAGAGCGGCAGTGATTGATACCGCGACGTCGTGGCGAACTGCTAAAAAAACATAATCACATGTTGACGCTATGCCCTAGCGGCGGCATCAAGGCAGCTGATCTTAGACTGACAGGTTTCCCATGGCTTCGCGCGCATATAGCATTCCCAACCTTCTCACCTATGGCCGCATCCTCGCGGTTCCTGTCATTGTTCTTTGCTTTTTCATCGAAGGAAAGCTGGAAAGCTCGGATTTCGCGCGCTGGACAGCCTTGTGGCTGTTTATCATCGCGTCGCTGACCGATTTCCTCGATGGTTATCTGGCGCGTATCTGGAACCAGACGTCGAATATCGGCCGCATGCTGGATCCGATTGCCGACAAGCTGCTGGTCGCCTCCGTGCTGCTCCTGATGGCGGCTGATGGCACCATTGCCGGCTGGTCGCTCTGGGCGGCCATCACCATTCTCTGCCGTGAAATTCTGGTCTCCGGCCTGCGCGAATATCTGGCAGCACTGAAGGTCAGTGTTCCCGTTACCCGCATCGCCAAATGGAAGACCACCATCCAGATGGTGGCCATCGCCTTTCTGCTTGCGGGTCCTGCGGGCGACAAGGTTCTGCCCTACACGACCGAGATGGGAATTACGCTTCTCTGGCTCGCCGCGGCACTCACCATGTATACCGGTTATGATTATTTCAAGGCCGGCCTCAAGCACATCGTGGACGAAGAATGATGGCACGGATCGTTTATTTCGCCTGGGTGCGCGAGAAGATCGGCACGGATGAAGAAGAGCTGGATATCCCCTCCTCCGTCACCACGGCCGGCGAGCTGATCGCCTGGCTTGCGACACGCGGCGAAAATTACGAAGCCGCCTTCGAGTTTCCCAATGTGATCCGTGTTGCCGTCAATCAGGAACATGTCGAGCATGACGAAAGCATTGTCGGCGCACGCGAGATCGGCATTTTCCCACCGATGACGGGGGGATGAGCGGATGCAGCCGACAGTCCGCGTCCAGGCACAGGATTTCGATGCTGCGGAAGAAACCCGCCGGCTGACGGAAAGTGACAGGAGCATCGGCGCGGTGGTGGCCTTCACCGGGCTCTGCCGGGATGATGGCGGCACACTCGCGGCGCTGGAGCTAGAACATTATCCCGGCATGGCGGAAGCGGAAATAACCCGCATTGCCAAACTTGCCATGGAGCGTTTCGGCCTGCTTGGCCTCACCGCCATCCATCGCCACGGCAAGATCGCCACCGGCGAAAATATCGTCCTCGTCATTGCAACCTCGTCTCATCGACAGGCGGCCTTTGATGGCGCCAATTTCGTGATGGACTATCTCAAGACATCCGCCCCGTTCTGGAAAAAGGAACATGGCAGGGATGGCTCGACGGGCGACTGGGTTGCAGCAAAGACAACCGATGATACGGCCAAGGACAAGTGGCGATAGTGCTTGTTCTTTTCTCGCATTTCCGGATGGACAACCGACGTCCACTTTTTCCGGAGATGCTCTAGGGCGCTTCAACCCTGCTGCGCATGATGATCAGCCAGCCGACCAGCATCGCCAGAACCGCTGCGTCGCGCCAGGCGGCCGGGCCGTAACCGACCCAGAAAGTTTCCGCAAAACCAACGGCGGCGGCCCCAAGGCCGCAGATGAGCGGGCTGGCATAACCGCCCGCCGCTGAAATCAGCACCACCTTCAGTCCAAAGACCAGACCGGCCCCGAAATCCATGGTGCCGTAATAAAAAGTGGCCAGCACACCGGCGATGGCGGCGACGAGGCCCGCCGCGCAATAGGACAGCAGAAATATCCTGCCCGCATTCACCCCGCATAAAGCGGCGGCAAAAGCATCGTCCGACACCGCCTTCCAACGCCTGCCGAAAGCGGAAAGGCTGAGATAAAACGACCCCGCGAGAATGAGCAGGCAGAACGCCGCCGTGTTCAGCATCTGCATCGGTGTCAGGGTTACGGCAAATCCCCCGTCGGCCCAGAAACGCACCGGCTCAGACAGAAGCGGCGGCAGCCATAACTGCCTTGTGTCGGCGACCAGCCTCGCGCTTTCCGTGAGGGCGATCAGCACGCCGACCGAGGCGACGGTCACCGCATTGGGAGAGGCTTTCGCCAGCGGCCGCATCACCGCCCTGCCGACAAAACCCGCCGCCCATAGCCCACCGAACACACCCGCCCCTGCCCCGAGCGCAAGTGTTGCCGGCAGAACCAGCCACAGCCGGTTCCAGCCGAAATCGGCAAACAGCAGGCAGGTCTGACCGGCAAAGGCGAATATGGCGCCATAGGTGACATCGGCGCGTCTGGTGACCGAAAAGGCGATGGCATAGCCAAAGGCCAGAACCGCATAAAGCGAGGCGACCGGCACGGCATTCAGCAATTGTTGCAGGAAATAGGCCAAGCGCGTCCTCCCGCCATTATTATAACTGTTAAAACCTGTTTTGATAGTTATAATGTGCGATATGACCTTTCGCTGGACAGAACATCGTTTCGCAGGCGGCGCATTGGCGCTGGATGTCGCCAATAGCGTGATCCTGCGCTCGGAGGCGGCAAAATCAGTCGACCGTTTTGCTGTGCCGGCGCAGATCGCTGCCTTTGCCGAAGCGGCGACAAGGCTCGGTGCGGAGCGCCACAGGTTTCCCACGCTCATCGCGCCCGAAGCGGAAAGGCGGCCGATTTTTCTAGAGCTTCGCGAGGCTGTCGACGATTATTTCCGCACGTCCATCAGCGGCAGCGGCGATGGCGACGGCAAACTAGCCGGGCTTCTTTTCGCCTGCGGCACGGCGCTGCGGACGTTTCCGCTTGCCGAAAGCCTCGGCAATGCCACCGCCCATTCCGCCCTCTCGCTACTTGCGGGCGAGACGCAGGAACGGCTGCGCATCTGCGGCAATTGCGGCTGGCTGTTTATCGATCGCAGCAAGAACAAGAGCCGCATCTGGTGCGATATGGCGGTGTGCGGCAACCGGCAGAAAGCCAACCGGCACTATCACCGGAAAAAGGAGGCGCGGACATGAAAGGAATCGCCCTTCCATTGCTGGCGATTGCAGGGATGCTCGCCCTTTCCGGCTGCCAACGGGACGAACCGCGTGAGGTGGCGAAGATTTCCGGCCGGATGTTTGTGTTTAACTACCGCGTGGCCATCGCCACCTATCTGGTGACCCTTCAGCGCATCGCCCCCATTCGCGACGGCAGCACCATTGAGGCGACGTTCGAGAACCCGCGCGGTGGTCCAGACCTCACCAGCCGCGAGAAGATTTTTCCGAAAGACGAAAAGATCACGGTTCAGAGCCCACCGGTGGAATGCGTGAAGCAGGACCGGCCCTATAAGGTCACCATCCGTATCAAAGGGCCGGAAGGCGACATTCTCCAGACCATCGAAACAGCGATCCGTTCCGACACCGACCAGTCACTTCTGCCCGCCAAGCCGCTGGTGGTTGGCCCGCTTTATACGCCCAATCCTGAGGTGTTCAAACCGGATGGCACGACGGATATGCGGCCGGTTCAGGATTGTCCGGCGTCGTAGGGACTGACGGAATGAATGACGTGAAGGCGTCCCATCCCTCATTCCTGTGCTCGTCACAGGGATGAGGAAGGTGGGAATGGCTGCAGCCTAACCCTTTACCCCTATCAAAACAAAAAAACGGAGCCTTTCGGCTCCGTTTCCTCGAGTCTTTTCAGCAGCTTCACGTAATCGCCTGCAACAGCGATTCAAGCCGTTGAGATTTTGAATCAGCCGACGATTTCGGTTTCGGCGAACCAGTAGGCGATTTCCTGTGCAGCGGTTTCCGGAGCGTCGGACCCGTGAACGGAGTTTTCGCCGATGGAGAGCGCGAAGCTCTTGCGGATGGTGCCTTCCGCAGCCTGGGCCGGGTTGGTGGCGCCCATGATTTCGCGGTTCTTGAGGATGGCGTTTTCGCCTTCCAGAACCTGAACGATGGTCGGGCCGGAGGTCATGCCTTCAACGAGTTCGCCGAAGAAGGGACGCTCTTTGTGAACGGCGTAGAAGCCTTCGGCTTCGCGCTTGCTCATCCAGACGCGCTTGGAGGCGACGATGCGCAGACCGTTGTCTTCAAATACCTTGGTGATCGCGCCCGTGAGGTTACGCTTGGTTGCGTCCGGCTTGATCATCGAAAATGTGCGTTCAATCGCCATGTGTCCGTTTCCTTTTCCTTCAGAGAAAGTGGGCGGTCTTTACCCGCCCAAAGGCCCGAAAACAAGGGGGATCAACGAGATTGCGACTGTCACCGCAGACATTTCACGCCGCTGTCACACTGCGGCCTCTCGCATCATAGAGATCGAGGCAGCCTTCGAACCAGTCCCGCACCGGATCGTTATCGGCAAACAGATCCAGCCCAGTGGTGATCCGCGCCCATTGCAGCGCGCCGAACACGATGTAATCCGCAAAGAGCGGCGACGTACCGCCGATGAAAGGCTGGAAGCTCAGCATACGCCGGATCGGTGCGAGCAATGCCGGAAATGCTGCGATCTCCGCCTCGCGGTTCGCCACCACGTCCTCGAGCGGACGGCCGAGCGCTTTCGTGCGGCTATCGCGGAAATAATGGCGATCCGGCTCATCCAGCATATTGTGGATATCGAGCACGGCAATGCGGACGATGGCGGGGTGAAGCACCGTCTGCGACCAGCTTTCGACGAAACGGGCCATTGCCTTGCCACCCTCGCCGTTAAACAGCGAGGGGCGCTCCGGGTAAGTCTCGTCAAGATAAAGCGCAATTTCGAAACTGTCGCTCACCAGTTCGTCACCATCGCGCAGGATGGGCACGGTCTTCGAAAAACCATCCTCCACCGTGGGGATCACCGTAAAAGGCAAAGGCCTTTCCTCGAAATCCAGCCCCTTATGCGCCAGCGAAAGCACGGTTTTCCAGCAATGGGGAGAAAATGGCCGGGAAGTGTCGCTTCCGCATAGCGAATAGAGCGTTCTGGAAGTCGTCATGGGCTGCCCCTCTTCTGCAACATCGATGAAGCGATATAAAAACGGTCGCCACCCGAAATCAAATCAGGATTTGTCATATTATCGATCAAGGTGCGCCAATGCGGATTCATGCTTCGTGACGGCAAAATTCCCTTCTGGGTTTATTCTATTTTAAACCGTTGCTTGTAAGAATAGCGCCGTTCAACAATCGGTTATCGCCGGTCTATTCATAATAATCCATTGGTATTGGGGCTGTCAGTGACGACATCGGCGGGCGATAAAAAACGCGAGCATGCAAGAAGTGCACTTGTCGTTACCAAAATCACGCAGTTCATCGCCAAGATGAACATTGCGCCTTTGCCGCGCAATTACGAATTGATCTATGAAATATTGTCTGGACACAACCCGGCCATGGGCCGCGACATTCTCGCGCTCGGCAACGCGCCGCAGCAGCATGAAATCGACCTCATCGGCCAGCGGCACAATCTGCCCGGTTTTTCGCGGATCGAGGCGGAACAGATGGCAAGCGAAGCCTTCGAGACACTGACGCAGATTTCCGTGCGACTGGATGCGAGCCTTGAACGCACTGAAACCTTTCTGGGCAGCCTTGAGCAGGACGAAGATGGCGAGCCGCCCGCAACGGAGCGTTTCGTGGAGTTGCTGGGTGATATTCGCGAGGAACAGACAAGCCTTCGGCATTTCATCGCCATGGGGCTGGTGAAAATCCGCGAGGTTGAAAGGAACCGCGCGGAGCTTCAGGCCGCGTCGCTGCGCGATGCGCTGACGGCATTGCCAAACCGAGCCGCCTTTCTCGAAAAGCTTGGCGCTCTTTTCGCGAAGGACCGGGCTGCATCCGCCACCTCGCTGGTGCTGCTGGATATCGACCATTTCCGGGAAATCAACGGCAAATATGGCTCGTCTGCAGGCAACAAGGCATTGCGACGTCTCGCCGCCCTGTTTCGCAAGACCATCAAGAAGGACGATTTCGTCGCCCGTATCGGTGGCGATGAATTTGCCTTTCTGTTTGCCGGCGTGCCGCAAAACACGGCCGAGGCCATTGCCGAGCGGCTGCGGCAGAGCGTGGAGGCATTGCGCTTCGCAACCACTGGCGGCGATGGCGAACATCTGACGGTTTCGATCGGCGTCGCGGAAGTGGATGGCACCGCCACGCCGGCCGAGTTTTTCGGCCATGCGGAACTCGCCCTTCTTTCGGCCCGCTGCGGCGCGCGCAACTGCGTCGTCGGTTATTCGCGGGAGGTGTCGCAGCACAGCCGCAGCAGCTATCTGGCGCAACTCGGCTCCTGAGACAGCATTCTCTCATGGTGTGGCGCGGGCGCTCTTGCCTTGGCCAGACAGTTCGGCCAAAACGGCGCCATGATTACGATTACCGATCTTTCCGCCCGCATCGCCGGGCGTCTGCTTCTTGACCATGCCAGCGTGACGCTTCCCGCCGGCGTGAAGGCGGGCCTTGTTGGCCGCAACGGCGCCGGCAAATCCACTCTGTTCCGGGTCATCACCGGCGATTTTTCGGCTGAAAGCGGTTCGGTGACGATCCCGAAGATGGCGCGCATCGGCCAGGTCGCGCAGGAAGCGCCGGGCACCGAGGAATCGCTGATTTCCATCGTGCTTTCCGCCGACAAGGAACGCAGCGCGCTTCTCGCCGAGGCGGAAACCGCAACCGATCCGCATCGTATCGCGGAAATCCAGATGCGGCTTGTCGACATCGACGCCCATTCGGCCGAAGCGCGCGCGTCAAGCATTCTTGCCGGTCTCGGTTTTGATCACGAGGCGCAGCTTCGCCCCGCCTCCTCCTTCTCCGGCGGCTGGCGCATGCGGGTGGCGCTTGCGTCGGTGCTGTTTGCCGAACCCGACCTTTTGCTGCTCGACGAGCCGACCAACTATCTCGACCTCGAAGGCACGCTCTGGCTGGAAGATTACATCAGGCGTTATCCGCATACCGTCATCATCATCAGCCATGATCGCGATCTTCTCAACAACGCCGTCAATTCCATCGTGCATCTGGACCAGAAGAAGCTGACCTTCTATCGCGGTGGTTACGACCAGTTCGAGCGGCAGAAGGCCGAGGCCGACGAATTACAGATGAAGGCGAAGGTAAAGAACGACGCCGCCCGCAAACATCTGCAAAGCTTCATCGACCGTTTCCGCGCCAAGGCGACAAAAGCGCGACAGGCGCAGAGCCGCATCAAGGCGCTGGAGCGCATGGGCACCGTCGCCGCCGTGATCGAGGATCACGTCCAGCCGATCACCTTCCCCGAGCCGGAAAAGCAGCCGGCCTCGCCCATCGTCGCCATCAATGGTGGTGCTGTGGGTTACGAGCCGGGAAAATCCATCCTGAAGCAGCTCAATCTGCGGATCGACAATGACGATCGCATCGCGCTGCTCGGCTCGAACGGCAACGGCAAATCGACCTTTGCGAAATTCATCTCCGGCCGTCTTGCGCCGCAGGCGGGCGATCTTCGTGTCGCGCCCGGCATGAAGATCGGCTTCTTCGCGCAGCACCAGCTCGATGACCTCGTGCCGGATGAAACCCCGGTCGAGCATGTGCGCAAGTTGATGCCGCTGGCGCCCGAAGCGCAGGTGCGCTCCCGCGTGGCCCAGATGGGACTTGCGACGGAAAAGATGGCGACGGCGGCGAAGGATCTGTCCGGTGGCGAGAAAGCTCGCCTGCTGATGGGGCTTGCGGCCTTCCATGCGCCGAACCTGCTGATCCTCGACGAACCGACCAACCACCTCGACATCGACAGCCGCCGCGCGCTGATCGAGGCGCTGAATGATTATAGCGGTGCGGTCATCCTCATTTCGCACGACCGCCACCTCATCGAGGCGACGGTGGACAGGCTGTGGCTGGTCGCCGACGGCACGGTCAAGACCTTCGAAGGCGACATGGAGGAATATCGCGATCTCGTCGTTTCCTCCGGCAGGAAGAAGGAAGACAAGACCGAGGCCGCTGCCGATCAGGCGTCGAAGGCGGATCAGCGCAAGGCCAACGCAGAAAAGCGCGCCCAGCTTGCGCCGCTCAAGAAAAAGATTAACGAAATCGAGTCCCTGACGGCAAAGCTTGAGAAACTGATTCAGTCGCTCGACACCGAACTGGCTGACCCGGCGCTATACGAAAAAGCCCCTGCCAAGGCCGCGCAGAAAGTCAAAGAGCGTGGCGAAGCCGCTTCCAGGCTTTCGGATGCGGAGGAGCAATGGCTGATGCTTTCCAGTGAATACGAGGATGCGATGGCGGGTTGATGTGCGACAGCGCAGAGCCGGCGGCCTCTTGCGAAGCCGCCGTATCGCATTGACGCAGTTTACTTCGCGCCGATCGTGTTGAGACCTTCACGGGCGCATTCGGCATCGATCGCGCCCGATGGTGCGCCGCCGACACCGATACCGCCGACCAGGGCGTCGCCGATCTTGATCGGCAGGCCGCCGGCCTGGATGACCATGCGCTCATCCATGTTGCGAAGGCCATCATTGGCGGGCTTGGAGGCGATGAATTCCGCGATCTCGCCAATATCACGGCCGAGCGATGCGGCGGCAAAGGCCTTGCCGGTTGCGCTGGAGACCGTGTGCGGACCGGATCCATCCGCCTTCAGCACAATCTTGGTGGCGCCATCGCGGGCGACGATGGCAACGGTGACGGCGCTGCCCTTGGCGGAGCAAGCCTGAAGCGCTGCCTTGGCTGCCTTTTCCGCCATTTCGAGCGGCAGATAGGGCGCGGTCGGCAGCGTCTGCGCCAATGCGGCCGAAGGAGCGATCAGGGCGGAAGCGATGAGAAGGGTGCGGATCATGGAAAGTCCTCTTGCTTGATGAGGACTGCAGCTTAAGCGGATGGCGCTCGGCCGCGAATCCGTAAGACTTGCCGGCTGCTCGGTAGTTCTACCGATCCGCACCGGCTTCCAGCCAGAGCCTTGTCATTTCCGCCTGCGAGGTGGTGCCGAGCTTGAGGCCGATGGCGGCACGATGGCTGTCCACCGTGCGCGGCGAAAGGCCAAGCCCGTCGGCGATCTGGCGCGTGGTGAAACCGAGTGCAATGCGCTCGAGTATTTCCCGCTCCCGCGCGGTCAGGAGCGATAAAAGCGCCATCGTCTCCGCCTGCAGCGCTTTTGCATCGAGCGTGCGGGTCAATATCCGGTGAGCCTTCTGGATCGCGTCGATGAGATCCTGCTCATCCACGGGCTTGGAGAGAAAATCCACCGCGCCGTTGTGAAAGGCCCGGCGGCAGGCTTCGATATTGCCGTGACCGGAAATGATGATGACAGGCCAGTCGATCCCCTCTTCCGTCAGCTTCTCCTGCAGCTTCAATCCGGTGATAGCAGGCATGCGGATATCGAAGATGAGGCAGCCCGGTTCGAGCGCGGATAGCTGGCCGAGAAATACCACCGGATCGGCAAAGCCCTTCGCCTTGATGCCGACGGTGGACAGGAGCAGGATCAGCGCCTTGCGCACGGCGTCATCATCATCAACGAGATAAACGGGCAGCGTCATGGGTTCTGTGCCTCCGCTGCAACCGGGAGGACAACGCGGAAAAGCGCGCCATTCTCACTCTCGACATAAAGGATTTCACCGCCGGCGCGCTCCACCAGCCGCTGGCTGAGGGCAAGTCCCAGACCCATGCCGTTCGTTTTCGTGGTGGCGAAAGGCGTAAACAGCCGGTCGCGCAGGCCCGGTGCGACGCCGGGGCCGTTATCGGCAACCTCGAGAACGGCGAAATCACCGCTCCGGCTCAATCTGGCGGTGATGGCGCGCCTGCCTTCAATGGCAGTGAGCGCATCAAGCGCGTTGCGCAGCAGATTGAACATGACCTGTTCTATTTCGACGGGATCAACCCGCACCAAAAGCGGAACATCGGGCATGGCGATGTCGATGCTGGCCTCATGCCGGGCCGCTTCGCCGGCAAGCAGCGCATCGACATTGCGCAGAGCCGCGCGCAGATCATGCGCCGCCACCGGCTTGCGGTGCGGCAGCGACCAGTTGCGAAACCGGTCGAGCATATTGGCGGCGCATCGCGCCTGATCGATCATATCGTCGAGAGCACCGGAAAGGGCCGTGACATCCTGACGGGCAAGCAGCCGCCGTCCGGCCTGCGCCTGTGCCAATATCGCCGTCAGAGGCTGGGTCAGCTCATGGGCAAGACCGCTTGCCATTTCTCCGAGTGCATTGACCCGCGAAGCATGGGTGAGCCTCGCCTCCATGCCGCTCAGTTCGGCCCGTCTTTCGGCGGCGCGCATGCGCGTCCTCTGTCTTGCCATGACAGTGCCGAGCAGGAAAACGATGCTCGCGCCGGCCATGCCCGCCAACAGGGCGCGGCCGGGTAAAAGATCGCGCCAGGTGATCGAGAGCGCGACTTCGAGCATAAGCGGCTGGGTAGCGCTGCTCAGTTGCCGGACATATTGCGGTGCTTCCGGTAGCGAGGGCGGGCCGAACAGGACTGTACCGTCAGGCATTTTGAGGCGGATCACCGCCTGTTTCGCCGACCAGAACGGAGCATCGGACGCCAGAAGCCGCGCGGCATCGACGGCAAGCACCAGCACTTTCGAGGCCGTCTCGTTATTGGGGCTGCGCTTGACGATCATGTAATGGCCGGGCCTGAGACCGCTCGCCACCAGGGCGGGCCGGCCGGTAAAGACCGATGCCGCCTTGCGGATCGCCGCTGCCAGCTCGTTTTCCAGCGATCGGGTGCCTATGACAGGCCCCGCCTCACTGAGGGAAACCAGCTGAACCTCATCGATGCGCGGGTAAAATTGCAGAATGGGCGCGGCAACATCGAGCAGCAGGCCGTAATCCGCCCCCTGCTCCGCCTGCGCCACCGCCGAAAGCGCCGTCACATGGGCATCATGCTGATCGGCCCGGCGGGATGCCTCTGCCTGCAACGCGTCGCTCTCTCGCCCCAGCTCGCCGAGCAGGCTGACATATTGATAAGCCGCCAAAGCGGAAATGACGGCCGCCATGAACAGTGCCCAGACCAGAAACAACCTGAGAAAAGGCCATCCTGAAAGCGGCTGCGGATTGTCCGCCGTAGGCCGGTCGCCTGATACGGCATGGGCGGCCGCGCGAAGCGAGCGGCCGGCGCCACCCTCGCCCTTGGCCGATTCATTCGGCAAGTGCTGAGCCGGCTTTCCGGGCATGTCGTTCCATGCGTCATTGTTTTCAAGCATCGGCTCGCCCGCATGACCTTTAAAAAGGATCATGACATTCGTTCATCAAAGGAGTTTCTCAGCACAGACCGGGAAAACATTCAATGCAGCAGTCGCCGAATTCCCTTTGATGGCCATTGGCCGCAGCAAGGGCCCCGATCGGTCTCCACGCGTCAGGCGCACGCCCTGCGAGGCTGCAGCCGGGCGAGCGGCACGGCGGGGGAGTAAAGATAACCCTGTCCGAAGCGTATGCCCATCTGCATGAGAAGCCGGCTCTGCTCCTCCGTTTCGATGCCTTCCGTTACCAGCTTTGCGCCGTAGCGCTCGGCGCTCTCGAAAGCGAGTGCGATGGCCTCCCTGAACCGCGATTGGTCGAGCCTCGACGTCATCCAGTGATCGATCTTGACCTCTTCGAAAGGGAACCGCGCCAGCAAAGTAAGCGCGGCATAACCGGTGCCGAAATCATCGAGCGCCAGCCGGACGCCTGCGGCGACCAGCGCATCGAAATTCTGCTGCACGACATCAGTGGTCGGTATCCTGCTCATCTCCGTCACTTCGATCGAGAGGCGATGCGTCGGCACTGCCATTTCGCGTAGAAGCGTCACGACCCGGTCTCCGAAACGCGCAGTCGCAAAAGACGACGCGGAAATATTCACGGCCAGATGAAAATCCGCGTCAAGGCCGTGCAGGTCACGAAGGTCGCGCACGACGGCTTCGATCGTCGACCATTCGAATTCCACCAGCAGCCGATGGCGTTCGGCGATCTCCAGTACATAATAAGGCGAAAGCGCCTGTCCGTGTGCATCGACCGCGCGCAGCAGCGCTTCAGCGCCGATCATGCGGCGATCACGCATTTCGAATTTCGGCTGATAACAAATGGGCGGTCTGCCGGATTTAACCCAGTTGACCAGCATCTGCCGCACCGCCTCGTCCCGTGTCGCTTTCTCGGCAAAGGAGAAAGGGAAAATCTGCACCGGATGATCGCTTCCCTTCAGCGCCAGACTGAGGTGCCTGAGGAAGGAGGCGACATTTTTCCGGGAAAGCTGGTCCAGATTTGCCGCACCGATTTTGAGATGCGGAACCGGCCCCGCCTCCGCCGAGCGGCAAAACGTGCTCAACCCATCATGCAGATGCATCATGAGTTTCGCACTTTCCGACTTCTCCAGCGAAACCCCCTGCATGACGACCGCAAGTGTCGTATCGCCGAACATGAAGCTGCAGGGCGTGCTGGACCTGCACAGCAGACCGTCTTCGGTATCGCAGATTTCCCGCGCCAGCCTGGGCCAGAAAAGATCGCTCCAGTCCTCGCCCTCGCAGGCGGCGACATCGGCAATATTGATGATTTCGATGAGAATGAGAGCATGCGGAACGGCCGGCTCCTGCCGCATCGTTGTTTCTATGTGGTCTTTGAGGGCGCGCCTGTTGGGCAGGCCGGTCAATGAATCGGTCCGCGCCGCAACGTCGCGCTTCTTTGCCTCGTCCCGCGCCCGCGCCTCGCTGCGCAGAAGGATGAACAGGCAGACGATCATCGGCAGACCGACGGCGACCGCGCCGAGGGTTCGGCGGCCGACTGCACTCAAAAACAGCGCCTGATCGACCAGACCAAGCGCGAATGAGGCCGCGATGGCAAGCAGCACGGCAATGAACCTGACCGCAAAGACGGTGAGGATATCCCGAATTCCAAGGTCGGCGAGACGGCGCTTGCGCATCCAGCCATACATGATGATGCCGCAGGCCGAAATGACGACCATGTCCTGCAGGGCCGCAAAAAACAGCACGGGACCACCGAACACAAAACGCCCGGCCGCCACGAGGAAGAGGCTGATCAGTCCGCCCTGCCAGGAGCCGAGCACCCCGGCGAGAAACAGCAGGTCGGAGCGGATATAAGGTTTGGAAGGCAGCTTGATGAATTCGGAAACCAGCAGCGTCAGCAGAAAGCCCGTCATTCCGAACACGATGCCATAATAGATTTTATAGCGGGGGTCCTCGAGGGCGATATTTCGCCGCAGGAGGATCAACACGGACACCATGCCAACGACGGCGGCCGCCTGAAGCAGGAGGAATGGAAGTTCGGCAGCGGATGCTGCCGCTTGTGAGGCGATCAATTCCATCATCTGCATTCCCCGGTTATTATGTGTTCTGGGGCCGGATTTCCGGCACATGGCCTTCACAGATCCCGCTTCGCGCAGGACACAACTTATAACACATCGCCTAGCCTTCAGTGGCCTATGCCGACATTGCGGCTTCGACGCCGTAAAGTTCCGCTGGCCCGACAATCGTTCCCATATGCCCCGAGGCCAGCACCAGCCGATCGCGGCCCTGGCGCTTCGCCTCGTAAAGCGCCATGTCGGCCCGGTTGACCATCTCGTATATGATCTCCCTGCCGTCACCGGAAACCGCAATGCCGAGGCTGACGGTGACGATTTCCCGCCCGTCGGGGCGGTTGAGATGGGGTATGGCCTCGTCGATCACAGCCAATCTCAGTCTTTCACCGATGGCGAGTGCAGCGGAAACAACGCAATTGTCGAGCAGAACCACAAATTCCTCGCCACCATAACGCGCGACGAAACTTCTGTCGCCATCGTCCCTGCGCAGGGCGCTGCGCAGCCTGCCGGCGATCCTGCGCAGGCAATCATCGCCGGCCACATGGCCTTCTGAGTCATTGTAGTTCTTGAAATAATCGACATCGAGAAGGATGAGCGCCCGCGGCCTGCCGTTGCCGCCCGAAGCCTCGTTCGCCGCCTCGTCAAAGCTGCGGCGATTGCGGATGCCGGTGAGCTGGTCGGTATTGGAAAGCTGCTGAAGCTCGTGATTTGCGTTTTGAATCCGCTGCAGCAACGTCTTCTCGCGCAGCGACGCCAGATAGTCCCGTCTTTCCACCTGCTCGATACGATAGGCCGCAAACAGTGAGACGGCGCTGATTCCGACGGAACACATGATCGCGGGGAGCTTGGCCACCTCGCTCGTCACGGTGACATATTCCATGCCGATGATGAAAACCGCCATGCAGCCGACCGTGCCCATGACCGCAAGCGGAAACGGTTTGCGATGTATCGTATTCATATAGAGGACGACGGTGACGATCCCCATGTAATATTCGCTGGCCGATGACGTCTGCGCATTGGCATAGATGAACATGATCGAGGCGACGACCATCATGCAGCCCAGCCCGTGAAGCACCTCATGCACCACCGCATCCGGCCGCACACTGATCGCATAATAGCGCGCGGGAAAATAAAGAAACAGAAGCGGCGTGATGATAAACAGGCGGACTGTAAGATCCAGCCAGATGATCTCCGGCACCAGACTTATGTCCACAAGCACGTAGAGATTGTAGAGGGTGACGCCGAAAATCAATCCATATGTATTGAATTGCCGGCTGTTTTCGTTGACTTTCTGAACGAAGCCAGACAAACGGTCATCTCTAAGTAAAACCAACACACACCTGCTATTCAGAAAATCTATTCAAGTGAAATATAAAATTACCGCTAACATCAATGGAATATACCTGAAAAAATCAACATTAAAACCGCTGACTGATAAAAAAATAACACTAAAAACTCAAAAATAATATTTTTTAATCTCAAATATTACACAACAAAAGAATGCCCATACCGAAAAATTGTTATGAAGTTACAACTTGAAAAAAGACGCGCCGGGCGGAAACGATCACCTTGCTCCTTCGAGCGTTTCTGCTAAAAACTTGTAAAAATCACACTTTATCCCATGCAGCACTCACACGGGTTCCACTTCATGTCAGCCACCAAGCTTGCCATCGTCGGCGTCGGCAAAATCGTTCGTGACCAGCATCTTCCCGCCATCGCAGGTAATCCGGATTTTGAATTGATCTGCACCGCGAGCCGTCATGGCACGGTGGACGGCGTCGCTTCCTATGGCACCATCGAGGCCATGCTGGAGGCTGTGCCTGCTATCGATGCGGTATCGCTGTGCATGCCGCCGCAATATCGTTACGAGGCCGCCTATGCGGCGCTGAATGCCGGCAAGCACGTCTTCCTCGAAAAGCCGCCCGGCGCCACTCTTTCGGAAGTGCAGGATCTCGTGCGGCTTGCGGATTCAAAGGGCCTGTCGCTGTTTGCAAGCTGGCATTCGCGTTATGCGCCGGCGGTCGAGGCTGCGAAGGCGTTTCTGGCCTCGACGAAGATCGACAGCGTTCATGTCATCTGGAAAGAGGATGTGCGCCACTGGCATCCCAACCAGGCCTGGATCTGGCAGGCGGGCGGTCTCGGCGTGTTCGATCCCGGCATCAACGCGCTTTCGATCATCACACATATCCTGCCGCACGCGCTGTTCCTGACCAAGGCGACGCTCGAATTCCCGGAAAACCGCGACGCGCCGATCGCCGCCGACCTGCATTTTTCCGACGTGACGCAAACGCCCGTCCATGCGGAATTCGACTGGCGCCAGACCGGCAAGCAGAGCTGGGATATCGTCGCCGAGACGGCAGCGGGACGAATGGTGCTTTCGGAGGGGGGCGCGAAGCTCTCGATCAACGGCGAAGAAAAACTGTCCGAGCCGGAGCGGGAATATCCGGCCCTTTACGAGCGTTTCTCCGAGATCATCAAGGCAGGCCGCTCCGACGTCGATCTCGCGCCACTGACCCACGTGGCCGATGCCTTCCTGCTCGGCCGCCACAAATTCGTGGATTCCTTCTACGACTGAGAAGCGGAAACGCTTCCCGAAGGACAATGCCTTAGAGGGCGCGGCTGACGAAACGGTCGCGCCCTGATTTTTTGGCCTGATACAGCGCTTCGTCGACGCTCTGCAGCAGCGTCGCGCGGTCTGCTCCCGCCTGCGGGGCCAGTGCGCCGCCTATGCTGAGGCGGGCGCCCACCTCGTTCCCATCGACATCAAAAGGTTTGCGGAAGGCGGCAAGCAACTGGTCCGCCAATCCGTTCAGCACCTCGGAGGCGCTCGGCCGGGGCATGAAAATCGCGAATTCGTCGCCGCCCATACGCACGACGATATCCTCGCTGCGGACCGTTTTGCGAATGCGCCCCGCAGCTTCGGTCAGAACTCGGTCTCCCGCCGGGTGGCCGAACGTATCGTTGATGGTCTTGAAACCATCAAGATCGAGATAGAGGACACCGAAGGCCTCATCTGCACCGAGGGCCGCGCCGAGCTGGCTATCGACGATCGCCTCCAGAGCCTTGCGATTATAAAAACCGGTCAGCGGATCGGTCATCGCCGCGTCGCGCAGCTCGCGTTCGGCAAGACTCATGGTGAAATTGGCTTTCTGGAGCCGCAGAAGCGCGGCGGCCAACAATGCAAAACGTCTTAAGCTGTCGATTTCCGTACGAGAGAATTTCCGCGGTACCGTATCGACCAGGCAGAAGGCGCCAACGACGAGGCCCGGCTCCAGCTCGATCGGCGCACCGGCATAGGAACGCAACCCGGGACCGCCCTTTACATAGGGCATGAAACGGAAATCCGGATGCTCGGTCAGATCGGAGATGATCACCACATCCCTCTTGGTGATGACGCGGCTGCAGATCGACAGGTCACGCGAGCATTCTGAAAGCTCCATACCCGCCTGTTCCGCGATATGAAGCCAATCCTCGTCAACGATGTGGACGGCCGCCCGTGGCACGCCGAAAACGCCCTGCCCCAATTGCGACAGCACTTTCAGTTCCGGCATGTCGGCATTCTTGAAGGACATGATCGACCGCACCGCGACCAGACGCTCCATTTCCCCGTCCGGTCGTGAAATTGCCTGCCCCATGCTCATGTCCCTCTGCTGTTTCGTCCGCGGCACCCGCCTTTGACCGGATGAAAAGACCACACCATGAAAGCCGCGTCTGTTTCGCGGCTTTCCTTTCGGCGCATAATGCAAAAACCGGCAATTGACGCCACATGCGAAATTTTGCCGGTCTGTTTGCGTATGGAACCAATCGTGGGGTTACAAACCTGCTGTGCGATCAGGCCTTCTTCTGCCAGCGGCCTTCAGGCGACTGCTGCCAGTAAGTCAGAGAATGCCCCTCTGTTTTCAGCCTCTTCCAGTGATTTCGCGCCATTTCAAGCTGGTAGGCATCGTATCCGTCGAACATGAACACGATACGCTCATAGGCTTCCACCGCTGGCGGCTCTGCGCCATCAACGACAAAGCGGACACTCGCCGCGTTGGCATTTTCGTCCGACGCCGTCAGGAGAATCGGCTGACTTTGCGGTGCGGGCGAAGTATCGGTGGCGTGCGGCAGGAAGCTGTCGTCACGAAAGGTCCACAGATGTGTGTCGAGGAAATCGCGGCGCTCCTCACCCGCCGTCTGGATCGCGACCTTCCAGCCGCGCTCCAGCGATTTCTCGAGCAAAGGCGGCAACGCGTCCTCCAGCTTCGATTCCGTCAGATGGTAGAACAGAATTTCAGTCATCCGCAGACGTGCCGCCCCACTCGTTTCAATCTTCGTAATGGGCGCGAACGAGTTCGTTCAGCAGCCTGACGCCGTAGCCCGAGCCCCAGGACTGATTGATCTCAGTCAGTGGCGAACCCATTGCGGTGCCGGCGATATCGAGATGCGCCCAGGATGTTTCACCCACAAAACGCTTGAGGAACTGCGCGGCGGTGACGGAACCCGCCAGACGGCCCGAGCTGTTCTTCATGTCGGCGAATTTGGAATCGATGATCTTGTCGTAATCCTTGCCGAGCGGCATGCGCCACAGTTTTTCGGCTGTCACGTCGCCCGCCTGCGCAAGACGCGCTGAAAGCTCGTCATCATTGGAGAAAAGGCCGGCCTGCAGATTGCCGAGCGCAACCGTGATGGCGCCCGTCAGCGTCGCGAGGTTCACCATGAATTTCGGGTTGAAGCGGTCCTTGGTGTACCAGAGCGCATCGGCCAGAACCAGCCGGCCTTCGGCATCGGTATTGATGATCTCGATGGTCTGGCCAGACATGGAGGTGACGATATCGCCCGGACGCTGGGCATTGCCGTCAGGCATGTTCTCGACAAGGCCGATGACGCCGATCACGTTTGCCTTGGCCTTGCGGGCTGCGAGCACATGCATCAGGCCGGTGACGGCAGCAGCGCCGCCCATGTCACCCTTCATATCCTCCATATTGAGGCCGGGCTTCAGCGAAATGCCGCCAGTATCGAAAACGACACCCTTGCCGACAAAGGCAATCGGCTCGTCTTTCTTGTTGCCGCCGTTCCACTGCATCACCGCAAGCCGTGGCGGACGCGCTGAACCCTGCGCGACGCCGAGAAGCGCATTCATGCCAAGCTTCTTCAGCTCTTTCTCGCCGAGAACTTCCACCTCGACGCCGAGTTTGCGTAGTTCCTCCGCCTTTTCAGCGAATTCAACCGGGCCGAGAGCGTTCGGCGGGAGATTGACGAGATCGCGCGCCAGAGTAACGCCGCCCGCAACTGCCTCCGACACGGCAAAGGCCTTTTCCGCTTCCTGATACGCAGCCGTGACGATGACGATACCGACCTTCTTCGGCGTCTTTTCGTCATCGGACTTTTTCTTGGTCTTGTAAGCATCGAAGCTGTAAGCGCGCAGCAGAACGCCAAGCGCGAAATCCGCAGCCGCCTGCCCGCCTGCCTCTACGCCCGGCGCATCGAGATAGATGACGACCTTGTCCGCCTTCTTGAAATTGGCGGCGGCGGTGCCGCCGGCGCGCAGCCAGTCATGGGCGATCAGCTTCGACGGCTTGCCCAGGCCGATGACGAGCAGCCGGTCGGCGGTGGAACCCTGCGGCGCGATCACGTCGAGCGTCGTCATGGATTTTGCGGAAAAGCCCGAGATCTTCGCCGCCCTCTCGATCACGCCGCCCGGGTCGGCCTCGGAAGCACCGGCGACGGCCTGCGCCTCACCCGAGGCCTGCAGCACAACGGCCAGGGCATTTTCCAGCGAGGCGGAATTGGCGAAAGAAATATCGAATTTAGCGGACATGTTTTCCTGCTCTTCTTGGACGACTTGCACGATGCGCATGATCATGGCCTTTTCGGCCCGGGGCGCAACCCCGCATTCTTTAAAGGCCTACGGTCGTTAAAGGAAAGGCATTTTTGTGGAATGCGAAATCACGTCATGAAACCGACAGCTTGTTCCACAAAAAGACACAGGCGACGGAAAAATCGTCGCGCAAAACATATTTGTGAGCATGCCGGAATAGCCAATTGCAAACGATGCGATTAGATAAGCGGAAATTCGGCGAGCGATCGCACGAAAAAACAATGTCGAACAGGGCCGTATGAAGCTTCTTGAGAACTATATCCTGCGGCGGACAACGCAGATGTTTCTGGTCGCGCTGCTGCCGGTGCTGGCCATCATCTGGACCATCCAGGTTCTCCAGAGAATCAATCTCGTGACCGATACGGGCCAGTCGATGGGTTCCTTCATGGCGCTCGCGACGATGATCCTGCCGACGCTCATTCCCGTCGTGCTGCCTTTCGCGCTTGTCATCGGCATCACCCAGATCTTCACGACGATGAACAATGATTCCGAGCTTGCCATTATCGATGCGGCTGGATCGCCGCGTTCGGTGATGTATCGCCCGGTTCTCATTCTGGCCGCCGTTCTGAGCGCCCTTTCCTTCACCATCACCAATTTCATCGAGCCGCCGGCCCGCAGCTCCGCCCGGCAGATGGTGGCCGCCGCCTATGCCGACCTTCTGTCTTCGGTGATAGAGGAAAAGACCTTCCGCACCATTCAGGATGGTCTCTATGTGCAGATTGCGCAGCGGCAGGGCCGTATTCTCAAGGGCCTGTTCGTCGCCGACCGCCGCGATCCGAATTTCGACCTCATCTATTATGCCAAGGAAGGCATGATCGACGAAAGCGGCACCTCGCTGACCATGCGCGACGGCGAAGTGCAGCAGAAGACGCCCGACGGCAAGGTCTCGATCGTCAAGTTCCTGTCCTACGCCTTCGACCTTTCGACCATGTCGGAAAAGCAGGATTCGGAGCCGTCGCTCTCTCCCGGCGATGCCAGCCTCGGTTTCCTTCTCTCGCCTGACGAGAACAATGCGAGCTACAAGCGCTCACCGGAGAATTTCCGCAGCGAGTTACACAAGCGCCTGTCGGACTGGATGTTCGCCTTTTCCTTCGCGCTGATTTCACTGGTCATCGCCGCTGACGCCCGTTCGCATCGCGAGGCCCGCATGCATCCGATGGTCGCCGCACTGGTGACGGCCTTCATACTGCGGTGGCTTGGTTTTTATGTCACCAATCAGATCAAGCAGAGCGCGGCCTTCATTCCGCTGGTCTATGCCGTGCCGGGCCTTAGCGGCGCCGCTGCCGCCTTCATTCTGCTGACCGGCCGCAAGCCGAAAATGCCGAAAGTCATCGCCGATGCGATGGGTCGTCTGCGCCGTCTCTTCTCCAGCCGGATGGCGAAAAGCTCTGGGAGCGGCAACGCATGATTTTCAACACGCTCTCCCGGTATTTCCTGAAACGATATCTGATCACCGCCATCTGGTTCGTGCTCGGCGTATCCTCGATCATTTACCTTGCCGATTTCAGCGAGACGGCACGACGCATGTCCGGCCTGCCCGGCTATTCCGTTCCGGCCGCCCTTGGCCTGACGGCGCTTCGCCTGCCGCTGATCCTGCAGCAGACCATTCCCTTCATCGCCCTCTTCGTCGGCATGACGACGCTGATCTCGCTCAACCGGCGCTACGAGCTGGTGGTGACGCGCGCTGCCGGCATTTCCGCCTGGCAATTCATCCTTCCCTTCGTGCTCGGCGCGGTTTTCATCGGCATCCTGTCCGTCATCATTCTGAACCCCATCGCGGCATGGGGCCAGAACAAGTCGCTGGCGATGGAAGCCGGTCTGCGCAATGAGGCAGGCGGCGGCCGCCAGCAGGAGATCATTCCGTGGATGCGCCAGACAAGTGGTGGCCAGGATACGATCATCGGCGCCAAGAGCTTCGAGGACAACGGAACGATGCTTCTCGATGTGGTTCTGATCCACCTCGACAAGGACGGAAACATCGTCTCCCGGCAGGATGCGAAGTCGGCTAAATTGGAAGATGGTTACTGGCTTCTTAACGGCGTTTCGGAAACACGCGCAGGACATGTGCCAGTTCGGCAAGAGAGCACGCGGATCAGTACCAATCTGAGACGGGAATTCGTCCAGGAGCGCATGACGCAGACGGAAACCGTTGCTTTCTTTGACCTTTCTCACAAGATCGAAGTTGCAAAGTCCTTTGGACTATCTTCAAAGGCGCTTGAGACGCAGTATCATTTCCTGCTATCGACGCCCCTGCTTCTGGTTGCGATGACCTTGATCGCCGCGACCGTTTCATTAAAGTTCAGCCGCTTCGCCCAGTCGCGCTCCGTGATTCTGGGTGGAATCGTTTCCGGCTTCGTGCTTTATGTAGTAACCGTGCTCGTAAGGGCATTCGGGAGTGGTGGTGTTGTCCCTCCCACCGTCGCGGTCTGGGTTCCAGTCGTCGTGGCGTTGGCTTTGGGGGCAACCATTCTGCTTCATCAGGAGGACGGCTAAGTGGCGGTATATGACCGCGGGAATATCAGGCGGCTTTGGACGGCCCTTCTGACAGGTGCCGCTGTGTGCGCGTATTTGGCATCCAGCCCGGTCGCTTTCGGCCAGGATGGTTTGCTTGCGTCGGCAAGCCAAGACGATTCGAAACTCCTGCTTACAGCAAATGAACTGACCTATAATCGCGATTCCCAGCGCGTCATCGCGAAGGGCGTCGTTCGCATGAAATATTCGGGCTACCGCATGGTGGCCCAGCAAGTGGAATATAACCAGCAGACCGGCCGCGTGATTGCCCATGGCAACATCGAGCTGATCGAGCCGGGCGGCAACAAGATCTATGCCGACGAGATGGACGTCACCGACGATTTCGGTCAGGGCTTCGTTAATGCCCTGCGCGTCGAGACCACGGACAATACCCGTATCGCGGGTGAAAGTGCCGAGCGTCTCGAAGGCGACCTGATGGTCCTCAACAACGGCGTCTACACCGCGTGTCTGCCCTGCGCCGAGCGGCCCGAAAAGGCGCCTCTGTGGCAGGTCAAGGCGGAACGCGTCGTTCAGGACGGCAAGACCCATACGATCCGGCTGGAAAAGGCCCGTCTGCAGCTTTTCGGCCATTCGATCGCCTATCTGCCGTTCCTCACGGTTCCGGACAATACAGTGAAGCGCAAATCGGGCTTCCTGTTCCCGCAGATGAGCATTACCGACAATCTCGGTTTCGGCATCGGCGTCCCCTATTTCCACGTTCTGTCCGACACCTCGGACGTGACCGTCACGCCGACCTATTACACGACGCAGGGTCTGCTGCTGCAGGCGGAACTGCGCCAGCGCTTCGAAACCGGTATGCATACGGTCACGATCGCCGGCATCAGCCAGCAGAAGTCCGATACCTTCACGGCCGGCACCAGCGATGCGCTCAACGACAATCGTGGCATGATCGCAAGCAAGGGTGATTTCTCGATCAACCCGCGCTGGGCGTTCGGCTGGGATGCCATGGTGCAGACCGACAATAACTTTTCGCGCACCTATGGGCTGAAGGGTTATAAAAACGACGTTCAGACCAACCAGATCTACCTGACCGGCGCGAGCGAGCGTAACAGCTTCGAAGCCCGTGGTTATTATTTCAACGTTCAGGACACGGACAATACCGAATCCAAGGAACGCAAGCAGGCCATCGTCCATCCGGTTGTCGACTATCGTTATTTCGTGCCGGATCCGATCTATGGCGGCGAGCTTTCGCTGACCACCAACCTGACGAGCATCACGCGCTTGAAGCAGGATGCCTACGCGCTTGGCGGTTATCCGCGCTTCAGCGGGCTTGAAGGCGACTATACGCGCCTTTCCACCGAAGCCGAGTGGAAACGCACCTTCACGATGGACAGCGGCCTGCAGATCACGCCGATCCTCGCTGCACGCGGTGACGCGCTCTGGACGGATATGTCTCCCGCGGCCTTCACCTCGGGCGGCACCTCCTATGCCTATGAGGGCATGATGAATGACGGTGCGGCTTTCCGCGGCATGGTCACCGGCGGCCTGGAAGTGCGTTATCCCTGGCTGTTCACGGCACTCAACAGCAGCCATGTGATTGAACCCATTGCGCAGATTTTCGTGCGCCCGAACGAACAATATGCCGGCCGCCTTCCGAACGAGGACGCACAGGCATTCGTATTCGACGCGACCAATCTGTTCGAACGCGACAAATTCTCCGGCTTCGACCGCATCGAAGGCGGCACGCGCGCCAACATCGGCTTCCGCTATAACGGTACCTTCGACAACGGCTACGGCGTTCGCGCCATTGCCGGCCAGTCCTTCCATCTGGCGGGCGACAACTCTTTCGCCTCCTACGATCTCGTCAATGCAGGCGCCAATTCCGGCCTCGAATCCGACCGTTCGGATTACGTCGCCATGGCTGCTTTCGATGCGCCGATCGGTCTTTCTCTGTCTTCCAGCCTGCGTCTCGACAAGGACGATCTCGACATCAACCGGTCGGAAACCGGCATCAGCTATTCGGATCGCCGCCTCACCGGCAAGCTCAGCTATACGCAGGTCAAGGCGCAGCCGAAATATGGCTATAACGAAGACCGCGATATCATTCAGGCCTCCGGCACACTGCGTATGGACGACAACTGGTCGCTGTTTGGCTCGATCAACTACGATCTGAACGGAAAATTTGCTGCCGAGCGCCGTATCGGCATTGCCTATCAGGATGAATGCACGATCTTGACGGTCAGCTATTCCGACGAAGGCAATATCAATTCCAGCCGCCAGGCCGCCAATGACTGGTCGATCAATGCCCGTCTGGCCTTCCGGACGCTCGGCGATATCAGCATCGGTTCAGCAAACGATGACTGGAACGACATGGATATCGGCTGGAAGCCAAACAACTACTGAGTTTAGAGGCAGGTTACGCAGCATCGTGGCCTGCCTTTTTACCATTTGGCCAGTAAAGCCACGGTTTCGCCGCAACAACACGCCAATGTCGGCCGCGCATGGAACCTATCGGGTTTTCTTTCAACAAACCGACACATTGCCGTCTTGCGGATCGCGATGATATATACGTGGCAAATTTGCGGTGTGGATGCACAGGTGCAGGCCTGAAGAGCGGGAGAGTTCGATGATCCCCTCATCAGACAAAACAGATTGGCGGGACAGGGCAACAGGACCCTGCCCGACGAAAGGGAGAAGGATATGATGAATTTCGGAAAGACGGCTTTGCGTGGCGCTGCTTTTGCCTTTGCGATATTCGCCGTTCCCATGGCCATTGTGCCCTATGCCGGCCAGGCCTTCGCCGACAGCACAGTCAAGATTGTCGTCAACAAGACACCCATCACCAATGACGATATCGCCAAGCGCGTCGCCTTCCTGAAGCTGCAGCGCCAGTCCGGTAATCTCAATGAAAAAGCGCGTGAGCAGCTTGTCGATGAGGCGCTGAAGCGCGAGGAAATCGGCCGCGTGAAAATGTCGGTCAGCACCGACGATGTCGATGCGGCCTTCGCACGCTTTGCCGGCAACAACAAGATGACCCCGCAGCAACTGACGAAGGTGCTGTCGCAGGCGGGTGTCGGCGCCGACCATTTCAAGTCCTTCATCGCCATTCAGATGAGCTGGCCACGTCTTGTCAACGCCCGTTATGGCGCCCGCGGCAAGATGTCGACGCAGGATCTCGTGACCCGCCTGAAGGAACGCGGCGACAAGCCCGTCACCACGGAATATTTCCTGCAGCAGGTCATCTTCGTCATCCCGGAATCGAAGCGTAATGCCATTACCGGCAAGCGCAAGGCTGAGGCTGAAGCCTCGCGCAAGCGTTACCCCGGCTGCGACCAGGCCATGAGCTTTGCCGCGACCATGCGCGACGTGGCGATCAAGGACCTCGGCCGCATTCTGGCCCCCGAACTTCCGGAAGACTGGAAAGCTTTGGTGGAAAAGACCAAGGAAGGCGGCACCACCGGAACGCGCGTGACCGAAAAGGGCGTCGAATATCTGGCCATCTGCAAGCAGCGTCAGGTTTCCGACGACTATGCGGCGGAAATGGTGTTCAAGTCCGAAGACCTGATGAAGGCCAAGGACGGCGAAAACCCGAACGAAAAGAAATATATGGATGAGCTGCGCAAGAAGGCGCAGATCGTCAACACCTGATATTGATACAAGAGCCGGGTCTTTCCGTGACATATGCATCCCTGCCGCTTGCCCTGACACAGGGAGATCCAGCCGGTATCGGCCCCGACATCGCCATCACCGCCTGGGCAAAGCGCCGGGAGAGCGGCGTGCCGCCCTTCATCTTCATCGGCGACCCCGATGTGGTGGCGAGCCGTGCAGCGCTGATCGGCATTCCGGTCAATATCGAGACCTGCGATGCGGAGAATGCCGTCGGCCTGTTCGAACGCGCTTTCCCCATCCTCCCGCTTCCTGTCGGCTTCGAAGTGCAGGCCGGCCAGCCGCATGTCGGCGCGGCCCATGCCACGATCAAGGCCATCGAGACCGCCGTTTCCCTGACGGTCGAGGGCAAAGCTGCGGCCGTTGTCACCAATCCGATCGCGAAATCGGTGCTTTACGAGGCGGGCTTCGGCTTCCCCGGTCATACGGAGTTTCTGGCCGATCTCGCCTTGCGCCAGACCGGCGAACAGGTGACGCCTGTCATGATGATTGCCGGGCCCAAGGTCCGTGTCGTCCCGGTGACGATCCACATCCCCGTGAAAGACGTGCCGGCAGCCCTGACGGAAGAACTGATCGTCACGACCTGCCGGATCATCGATGCCGATCTCCGGCAAAAATTCGGCATCGAGGCGCCGCGTCTGGCGGTTGCCGGCCTCAACCCACATGCGGGTGAAGATGGCGCACTCGGCACCGAGGATCGCGATATCGTTCACCCGGCGACCATGCGGTTGCGGAAGGACGGGATCGATGCCTTCGGCCCCCTGCCCGCCGACACCATGTTCCACGATGCTGCCCGCAAGCGGTATGACGTGGCGGTGTGCATGTATCATGATCAGGCGCTGATCCCCGCCAAGGCGCTCGGCTTTGACGATTCCGTCAATGTCACGCTTGGGCTACCCTTCATCCGCACCTCGCCGGACCATGGCACTGCCTTCGGCATTGCAGGCCAGGGCATTGCCAATGAAGCGAGCCTTGTCGCGGCACTGAAGATGGCGGCGGAAATTTCCACCCGCAGCCGGGTTGGCGCATAATGGCGGCCATCGACGGACTGCCACCACTGCGCGATGTCATCCAGCGCCACGGGCTCGACGCGAAAAAATCGCTCGGTCAGAACTTCCTGTTCGACCTCAACCTCACCCAGAAGATTGCCAGAACGGCAGGGCCGCTCGACGGCGTAACGGTGATCGAGGTCGGTCCCGGTCCCGGCGGCCTCACCCGCGCCATTCTCTCGCTCGGGGCGAAAAAGGTCATCGCCGTCGAACGCGACAGCCGCTGCCTGCCGGCGCTGGCGGAAATCGAGGCGCATTATCCCGGACGGCTCGAGGTCATCGAGGGCGACGCCCTCCAGACCGATTTCGAGGCTCTGGTTCCCGTCGGCGAACCGGTGCGCATCATCGCCAACCTGCCCTACAATGTCGGCACGCAATTGCTGGTCAACTGGCTTTTGCCGAAACAATGGCCACCCTTCTGGCTTTCCATGACACTGATGTTCCAGAAGGAAGTCGGCCAGCGCATCGTGGCTGAAGAAGGCGACAATCATTATGGGCGTCTGGGCGTTCTCGCCGGCTGGCGCACGGTCGCGGAAATGGCCTTCGACGTCCCGCCACAGGCCTTCAGCCCGCCGCCAAAAGTGACCTCCACCGTCGTGCACCTGCTGCCGAAGGACAAGCCATTGCCCTGCGATGTTGCCAAGCTTGAAAAGGTCACGGAAGCCGCCTTCGGCCAGCGCCGCAAGATGCTGCGTCAGAGCGTGAAAAGCCTTGGCGGTGAAACCCTGCTGGAAAAAGCGGGCATCGATCCCACACGACGAGCGGAAACGCTGTCGGTGGATGAATTCGTGACGTTGGCGAACTGCCTCTAAGGCTGGACCAGACACGAAAGCTTGACGACACGGGTTCCCTTCAGGTCCGCGACAGAACTTGATCTGTGGCGCAACCTATAAATAATTTCCGATGATGAATTTTCGACGATCACGCGCCACGGGAAACCGGTGGCACGGCCACCTCTGCTAACGTGGCTGATTCGGAAGAAACCTTATGAAAAGCGCTGCCTATTTGGGAAATTTTCCGCTTTTCACCTTGAATGACATGATCCAGACCACAATCACCAAGCCCGATCACAACCGGTGCTTGACTCCAAACACACAACTGTAAATTATATATCCATTCCTATTGTACATTTTCCACTTCACAGTTTCAAATATCAGGGGGATCGCGTGAAGATAAGTTATGTTTTGGCCATCTCGCTATTCACGCTTTCCTCATGTGTTAGCGTGACACCTACTTTCGATGAAGCGCTGATGAAGCACATTGAGGCGCTAAACAACGATATCGATAAGATTGATGCCGCAGTATCTGCTGTTTACGAAGATAAAACACCGTTCTCCAAGGTCGAAGGCATATACGTCGACGCAGTATCAAATGTACGTTCGGCAATTTATATTGCCGAAGGCCGCGCAACTTACCTTCGAAACCACGTTTCCGGTAGACCCGCCCAGATTATTCACAAAGCACTGCTGATCTGCCAGGAAGCGCTGATGACACAGTTGGCTGCTCATCGAAAAGCACCCTTTAACGTTGAGACCGCGTCCACATTCGCCACGAAGGAAGCCTGTAGCGTTCCGAAGTTGTTTGAAGCCCGGTTGAAGTGAGGTTCACATGGCAAAGTCACTAGATCTGGATAAATTTGAACCGAAAGATGCGTCGGAACTCTATAAGGGCATTCTGCAGCAGGTTTCAGCGGTTCTCATTTCGCACTTCAATGAAGTCAAAAATGAAATTGCCGTTCATATTAAGTCGATTGCGCAAAAGGCATGGCTAACGCAGGCAGGCCTCAAGAGCGGTACGATTTCCAGAGAGCACGCGGATATGGCCATGCACACACAGGAACTGGCCCTCAGCAGCGTGCTGCTTTATTCTGAGTTCCTCGTTTACGACACCGTCCAGACAGTTCTGAACGCGGTTTTTGGTGTGATCGGTGCTGCAATCAGAAACCTGACGGGCTTCGATCTTGCTTTTGGGCGCAGCTAACTGGAACAGGCCTAACAAATTATCCCATACTGCCCGGGCGATGGGTTCTTCCCATCCCGGCGGATGAGTTAGCTTACCGGAAGCGCTTAAAGCTTCGGTTCTTCCTCAAGCAGCGCCCGCACGAAATCGAACATGCCGTGGCGGCGGTCACGGCGGACGCGTTCGGCCTTCACGATTGCTTCGACAGCCTCGAAGGCGGCCTGCAGGTCGTCATTGAGGATGACATAGTCATAATCGCGCCAGTGCTCGATTTCGGCACGGGAATTGAGGAGCCGGGTCTTGATGACCTCTTCGGTGTCTTCGGCGCGGCGATGCAGGCGCGATTGAAGTTCGGTCATGGTCGGCGGCAGGATGAAGATCGAAACGACGTCGGCTTTCATCTTGTCCTGCAGCTGCTCGGCGCCCTGCCAGTCGATATCGAACAGCATATCGCGACCGGCGGCCATGGCATCTTCCACCGGCCCGCGCGGCGTGCCGTAGAAATTGCCGTGAACTTCCGCCCATTCCAGCAGCGCATCGCTGTCCCGCAGACGCTCGAAATCGCGCTTGGAAATGAAATGGTAGTGGATACCGTCAATCTCGCTCTGGCGGCGCGGGCGCGTCGTAACGCTGACGGACAGGCCGATATTCTTGTCCTTGTCGAGCAGGTTGCGGGCAATCGTGGATTTGCCCGCGCCTGATGGCGAAGAAATCACCAGCATCAGCCCTCGGCGGGCAATCGTGACGGGAGAATTATTCACCGGGACCATGGGGTCTACTCCAGATTTTGGACCTGTTCGCGAAACTGGTCGATCACCACTTTCAGCTCTATGCCTGCTGCGGTTACCGCACTCGCATTCGATTTGGAACAGATTGTATTCGACTCGCGGTTAAATTCCTGTGCAAGAAAATCGAGCTTGCGCCCTACCGGCCCGCCATTGGTCAGCAGTTCCCGGGAAGCCTGAACATGGGCGTGCAACCGGTCGATCTCTTCGCGCAAATCCGCCTTGGTGGCAATCAGCGCCGCCTCGGCATGCAGGCGGTCGCGGTCGAGCCCGTGCAGGCCATCGCCGATGAGCGAGATCTGCTGGGCAAGTCTTGCCGCGATCTGTTCCGGCTGACGGGACGGATCATTCTCGATGATGTCCACAAGCTGCTCTATGCGGTTGATATGGCCGGACAGGATGGCGAACAGCGACGCCCCTTCCCGCTCGCGCATGTCCTTCAGCTTCTCGACGGCAACCGCAAAACCGGCCAGCACATCGCTATTACGTGTGGCCTGCGCTTCAGCATCGTCTTCCGCCTCGCGAAAATCGACGAGACCCCGCAGTGTAAGCAACGTATCGAAGCTCAGCGGCTTGTCTTCAACGACATCACCAAGCTCCTTCTTAAGTGCCAGAACCGCAGCGAGCGCATCGCGGTTGATCACGGCCTCAAGCCGGTTTTCCGCAATGGCGAGCGTAAGCCCAGCCTGAATATTGCCGCGGGAAAGATGCTCGCCCGCGATTTCCCGCAAGGCGGTTTCCAGCGCTTCAAGACCGGTCGGCAGACGCAGGCGTACATCGAGCCCCTTGCCGTTCACGGACCGCAATTCCCACGCCCAGCGGTAACGGCCGGAGGTTCCTTCGCTGCGCGCAAAGCCGGTCATCGATTGCAATGTCATATCTGGAAGCCCCCCGTCATGCCGTACAAAACCGGGCCCTGTGGATCACAGGGCCCGGTCGAGATTATCAGTTGTTGGCGGGTTTTTCCGCCTCGGCCCCGCCCGGCTGGCCATCCACGACAACATCGGGATTGGCGCCGGAAGCAGCCTTCTCAGCCTCGATCTTGCGCCAGCGGCGCACATTGGCGTTGTGCTCTTCCAGCGTCTTGGCAAAGACGTGGCCGCCGGTGCCATCGGCAACGAAATAAAGGTCATCCGTGCGCCAGGGATTGGCAACGGCCTCAAGCGCCGCCCGGCCCGGATTGGCGATCGGAGACGGCGGCAGGCCCTTGATGACATAGGTGTTGAACGGCGTCTGCTTCTGCAGGTCAGACTGGTAGATCGGGCGATCGGACGGTTTGCCATCGCCACCGAACAGACCGTAGATGATCGTCGGGTCGGATTGCAGGCGCATGCCCTTCTTCAGACGGTTGTAGAAAACGGAAGCAACATGGGCGCGCTCGTCATCCTTGCCGGTTTCCTTCTCGACGATCGAGGCAAGCGTCACAAATTCCTCGATGGTCTTGATCGGCAGGTCAGGATCGCGCCGCTCCCAGATCATGTCGATCAGCTTGTCCTGCGCCGCACTCATCTGGTTGATGATTTCTTCGCGCTTGGTGCCGCGGGTAAAGCGATAGGTATCGGGGCGCAAGCTGCCTTCCGGCGGCAGGGCCGAGGGCAATTCGCCGTCCAGCACTTCGTCTGCTCCAAGGCGCGCGAACATCTGCTTCACGGTCAGGCCTTCCGGCAGCGACACGGAATAAAGGATCGACTTGCCGGACTCCAGCAACATCATGATGTCCTTCATCGACGCGCCGGCCTTGATCTCGTATTCGCCAGCCTTCAGCGTCTGGTCCTTTTGCAGGTAGCTGCCGGTCATCAGGCGGAAGACGCGGGCGTTGGAGACGACGTCGTTGCGCTCGAGATTATTGGCGATCTCGATGATGCCGGCACCATTGCGCACCGTGAAATGGGTGTTCGTCTGAAGCGGACCGGGCTCCTGGAACGCATTGATCATGTAATAGAAAGCGGCAATGGCCAGCACACAGACCGCGACTGCAAGCGTCATCAGAAAATTCAGAAAGATTACAAGCTGGCCATGGGCCTTACGGGAGCGCTTGGGCGGTGCCGGTACTTTTTCCGGCCGCAAGGCTTCCGTCGGGGATTTCGGAATGATCGGGCCGCGATTGCCTTCGCCCGCGCCGTTCTGTCCGTATGGTCCCTGGCTGTTCTGGTTCGTGTCGCTCACCGTCGGTCCTTTTCAGTTCGGCGTTGTCAGCGCTTTTTGCGCAGGTAATGCGGCAAAAACAGGTTCGGAATGTCTTCCTGCACCACATGGAGATATCGTGAAGCATATCTTTCCGCTTCACGAACATCGTTTCGGACAAAGCCGATGGAGGAAGCAGCCTGCGGCCGGAAATCACCCCGAACCGGCAAACGCTTCATAAACGACTACAATATCGGCGCGAAAACCGGAATGACTTTCGCAAGCCGCAATGCGTTCTTCAAAGGAAAGAACGGCCTTTGTCAGCACCCGGTGGGAGGGCGCCAGCGCGGCGGCAGAGCCGCCGCCGGGGATTATGCTTCGTAACGACGCAGCACGAGGGAGGCGTTGGTACCGCCGAAACCGAAGGAGTTCGAAAGCGCCACGTTGACCTGCCGCTTGCGCGCCTTGTGCGGCACCAGGTCAATCTTCGTCTCCACATCGGGATTGTCGAGGTTCAGCGTCGGCGGAACGATGTTGTCGCGGATCGCAAGCGTGGCGAAGATCGCCTCGATAGCGCCCGCCGCACCAAGAAGATGGCCGGTGGCCGACTTGGTGGAAGACATCGAAATCTTCGCGGCCGATTCGCCGACGAGCCGTTCGACCGCGCCGAGCTCGATCGTATCCGCCATGGTGGAAGTACCATGGGCGTTGATGTAATCGATATCATCAGGCGTCAGGCCGGCGCGCTTCAGCGCCATCGACATGCAGCGATAGGCGCCTTCACCATCCTCGGACGGAGCGGTGATGTGATAGGCATCACCGGAAAGGCCGTAACCAACGACTTCGGCGTAAATCTTCGCACCGCGCGCCTTGGCGTGTTCCAGCTCTTCCAGAACGACGATGCCTGCACCTTCACCCATGACGAAACCGTCGCGGTCACGGTCATAGGGGCGCGAGGCCTTCTGCGGATCGTCATTATGCTGGGTTGAAAGCGCCTTGCAGGCGGCGAAGCCGGCAAGCGCGATGCGGCAGACCGGCGATTCAGCGCCACCGGCGACCATGACGTCGGCATCGCCGAGTGCGATCAGACGGGCGGCATCGCCAATGGCGTGCGCGCCGGTCGAGCAGGCCGTCACCACCGCATGGTTCGGTCCGCGCAGCTTGTGGCGGATGGAAACCTGGCCGGATACGAGGTTGATCAGACGGCCGGGAATGAAGAAGGGAGAAATGCGCCGCGGGCCCTTGTCGCGCAGGGTATAGCCCGCCTCGACAATACCTTCCAGGCCGCCGATGCCAGAGCCGATCATAACGCCGGTGGCGATCTGGTCCTCGTCCGTTTCCGGGTGCCAGTCCGCGTCGGCAAGCGCCATGTCGGCGGCAGCCATGCCGTACAGGATGAAAGGATCGATCTTGCGCTGTTCCTTGGGTTCCATCCAGTCATCGGCATTGAAGGTGCCGTTGGAACCATCGCCTACGGGAATACGGCAGGCGATCTTTGCCGGAAGGTCTTCGACTTCGAATTCAGTCACGAGACGGGCGCCGTTATGGCCGGCCAAAAGCCGTTCCCAGGTCACTTCCGTCCCACATCCAAGAGGAGATACCATGCCGGTACCGGTGATAACGACACGCCTCATCGCCAACGCTCCGCCCTTATCCAAATCATCGGTCTTCATGCAACGCCGGACATCAGGGATGTTCATTCGATGTTGCAGTATTTCAAATGTCAGCATGATGGCTGCGGGCGCCGTTTCCGGCCCGTGACCTCATGCATCGCCCGGAACACGCGCCGCTTGGGGCATGTACCGTCCTGCCTATAAAACATTGGCCCGGACGAGCCGGGCCAAGGACGGGAGGATATTGCACCTCCCCCATGAAGGTCGATCAGGCCTGGGCCTTCTCGATGAACTTTACGGCGTCGCCGACAGTCAGGATCGAGTCAGCTGCGTCGTCGGGAATTTCGACGCCGAATTCTTCTTCGAAAGCCATGACCAGTTCAACGGTATCGAGCGAATCAGCGCCCAGATCGTCAATGAAGCTAGCGCCTTCAACAACCTTGTCGGCGTCAACGCCAAGATGATCAATTACAATTTTCTTTACGCGTTCTGCGATATCGCTCATGTCGGTTTCCTCGACCTTTATTTTAAAGGGAATGCCTTACGGCACCCTGCCCTGTTAGAAGCCCTCATGCGCCGTTCAAATCCGGCACTGCTGGCAAACCCGTTCAACCCGGTCCAAGCTAGACATCGTCACGCAAAATCGCAACGGCTTCCTGTCTCTCCGGGACGACTGTTCACAGTCTTGGCCCGCTTAACATGGTTTCAATCGGTCGAAAAGCCTGAAAACGCGCTAAGCACAGCGTATGACAGGCTATTTCGCCGAAAACCAGTCGGCGGGGCCTTGCGGCGCCAGCTACCCAAGAAGGTGCTTAAACAGCGCCGCAATCCTTTTCATGACGGCCTCATGCGCCGTCAGATCATCGCCATGCCGCCATTGACGTGCAGGGTCTGGCCAGTCATGTAACCTGCCTCATTGGAAGCCAGGTAAAGAACGGCCGACGCGACTTCCGCACCGGTTCCCATGCGCTTCATCGGAATGGCGCCCATAATGGCGTCTTTCTGCTTGTCGTTCAGCTTGCCGGTCATCGCGCTTTCGATGAAACCGGGCGCCACGCAGTTGACGGTGACGTTGCGGGTGGCGATTTCCTGCGCCAGCGACTTCGAAAAACCGATCATGCCGGCCTTGGAGGCGCAGTAGTTGGCCTGGCCGGGATTGCCGGTGACGCCGACGATGGAGGTGATGTTGATGATGCGGCCGAAACGGCGGCGCATCATCGGATGTGTCAGCTCGCGCGTCAGGCGGAACATCGCCGTCAGGTTCACTTCGATGACGTTATCCCAGTCCTCGTCGCTCATGCGCACGAAGAGGCCGTCCTTGGTGATGCCGGCATTGTTGACGAGGATATCCACGCCCTCCAGCTCGGCTTCGGCCTTTTCGCCGAGCGCCTTTACCTCGGCTCGGTCGGCAAGGTTAGCCGGGAAAATCTTGACGCGGTCGCCAAGTTCCGCCGCCAGCGCTTCAAGCTTTTCAACGCGGGTGCCGTGCAGGCCGACGGTTGCGCCCTGGCTGTGGAGAAGGCGGGCGATTTCTTCGCCGATGCCGCCGGTCGCGCCGGTTACGAGAGCCTTGCGGCCTGTCAGATCTAACATGTTCCGTTCCTTCTTTAGAGCAATTCCGCAAAGCCTTTTAACGGAATTGCATCGGGAATTATCGTAAAACAAAAGGCCGTTACGGGGCGAAGCCCGTCTCAGCCGATAAGAGTGGCGAGAAGCTGGTCGATATCGGCAGCGCCGTTGACGGCAACGCCGTTCACCGTCTTGTCGATGCGGCGGGCAAGGCCCGTCAGCACCTTGCCGGAACCGATCTCGTAAAGCTGCGTCACATTGTTGGCGGCGAACCACTCAACCGTCTCGCGCCAGCGCACCTGGCCCGTTACCTGCTCGACCAGCAAAGCGGCGATCTCATTGGCATCGGAAACGGGTGTGGCGCGCACATTGGCGACAACGGGCACGACCGGGTTGTGTTTTTCGACCTTGGCCAGCGCCTCGCGCATGGCTTCCGCCGCCGGCGCCATCAGTGCGGAGTGGAAGGGTGCCGAGACCGGCAGCATGATGGCGCGCTTGGCGCCCTTTTCGGAAGCGATCGCCGCCGCCTTTTCAACGGCAGCCTTGCCGCCGGAAATAACCAGCTGGCCACCGCCATTGTCATTAGCGATTTGGCAGACACCGAGGATGCCGGCTTCCTCGCAGATTGCGGACACCGCATCATGCTCCAGCCCGATGATCGCAGCCATCGCGCCCTCGCCGACCGGCACGGCGGCCTGCATGGCATTGCCGCGGATACGCAGAAGACGGGCGGTATCGGCAACCGAGAAGGTGCCGGCGGCACAGAGCGCCGAATATTCGCCGAGCGAATGGCCGGCTACATAAGAAACCGTATCGGACAGTTTGAAGCCGCGCGCTTCGAGAACCCGCATGACCGCCATGGACACGGCCATCAGCGCCGGCTGGGCATTGGCCGTCAGCGTCAGCGTCTCTTCCGGGCCGTTCCACATGATATCGGAAAGCTTCTGGTCGAGCGCCTCGTCGACCTCCTGAAACACGGCGCGTGCTTCCGGATAGGTATCCGCCAGCTCCTTGCCCATGCCGACGGCCTGGCTTCCCTGACCGGGAAATGTGAATGCAATACCCATGGGATGTCGTCCTTCTTGTCTGGCCTTGCCTTTATTCTTTCGGACTTCCATTCACATTCCCGCCAGCGAAGTCAAGGCTTGAAGCCCTATGGCAGGCCTTTGTCAGGGGTTTTGCCGACCTGTTTTCCCCTTTCTTTTCATCATATTTTTTCTTGCACTGCGGCAAATCCCCATTACTTTCACCCCACCTTCCAAAACTCGTCAAAGCACCGGGACCTCTCCATGAAACAGAATCTACTGGGACGCACGGGCATCTCCGTGTCCGAAATCTGCCTCGGCACCATGACGTGGGGCACGCAGAACACCGAAGCAGAAGCCCATCAGCAGATGGACTACGCCATCGAAAACGGCGTCAATTTCTTCGATACGGCCGAGCTTTATCCGACCACCCCCGTTTCCGCCGAAACACAGGGCCGGACAGAGGAGTATATCGGCAGCTGGTTCGAAAAGACCGGCAGGCGCGATCAGGTCGTGCTCGCCACCAAGGTCGCCGGCTCCGGACGCGATTATATTCGCGGCGGCCGCGATATCGACGCCGCCGCCATCCGCGAGGCGGTGGATACCAGCCTCAAGCGGCTGAAGACCGACTACATCGACCTCTACCAGGTTCACTGGCCGAATCGCGGCACCTACCATTTCCGTGGCGCCTGGGGCTTCGACGCCTCCGCTCAGGACAAGAAGCGTACGCTTGCCGAAATCACCGAAAAGCTGGAGACGCTCGGAGAACTGGTGAAGGCCGGCAAGATCCGCGCCATTGGCCTCTCCAACGAAAGCGCCTGGGGCACGCAGAAATATATCGATATCGCGGAAGCGAACGGCCTGCCGCGCGTCGCCACCATTCAGAACGAATATAACCTGCTGTACCGCAGCTTCGATCTCGACATGGCGGAAGTCGCCCATCACGAAGATGTCGGCCTGCTCGCCTATTCGCCGCTTGCGGCGGGTCTGCTGACCGGCAAATACCAGAACGGCGCGCGCCCGGCGGGATCACGCGCCTCCATCAACAAGGATCTCGGCGGCCGGTTGCAGCCGCTGCAGGAAGCGCCGGTCAAGGCCTATCTAAAGCTTGCCGCCGGGCATGGGATCGATCCGGCCCAACTCGCCATCGCCTTCTGCCTGACACGCCCCTTCATGGCCTCGGCCATCATCGGCGCAACGACGATGGAGCAGTTGAAGGTGGATATCGCGGCGGCGGATGTGACGCTGTCGGAAGAGGTGCTGACGGGTATTGCCGCGATCCATCGGCAATATCCGATGGCGATCTAAGGTAGCTGGTTGCCATGGCCGTCCCCGAAAGCGCAACGGAACTGCGAACTGCAATCGAAAGCAGTTTTGAAAAGCTGATGCGCGAATTGGAAACAGTCCCGGTGGACCTTGCCGGGACGAGGGACATGGACGGCCATGCAGCCGGTACGCTGATGAGCGTCAACGACCTCGTCGCCTATCTGATTGGCTGGGGAGAGCTGGTGCTGAAGTGGATATCGCTTCGCGCCGAAGGTCGTGAACCGGATTTTCCCGAAACAGGCTATAAGTGGAATGCGCTGGGAGCCTTGGCGCAGAAATTCTATGGCGACTACGTCTCCCTGTCTTTCGCCGAACGGCAGGAACGACTGGACAGTGTGAAAAGACGGATCATCGACGCCATCAACGCATATGATCCACATCAGCTTTACGCCCCCGGCTGGTACGGCAAATGGTCGCTTGGCCGTATGATCCAGTTCAACACGTCCTCGCCCTACGTTAACGCCCGCGGACGGCTGCGAAAATGGAAGAAAGCCAGAGGAATAGCTTGATTTTGCGGTGCGGGGTTGTTTTCTGCGGAAAAATCCGTATAAGCGCGCTGTTCATAACACCCGGTCCAATTGGCTGGTGGCTGAACGGAGGGCTGGTTCCGGTAACGGAACAGCAGGAACCATAAGGTTTTTCCGGCCTCCCGTGTCTCCGCTCTCGACCGTCTCGAACAACGCTTTTCTTGCTTTAAGGCTTTACCGCCTACCCAAGAGCAGTCGTTGAGGCTTAGCGCCGTTGCCGGGTGAAGGACGAAACGCAAGAAAGGCAAAGCTTAAATGGCTCTTTACGAACACATCTTCCTTGCCCGGCAGGATATTTCTGCCCAGCAGGTCGACGCACTTGTCGAGCAGTACAAGGGCGTTATCGAATCGTTCGGCGGCAAAGTCGGACGCATCGAGAACTGGGGTCTGAAGTCCCTCACCTACCGCATCAAGAAGAACCGCAAGGCTCACTACGCTCTCATGGACATCGACGCTCCGGCGGCCGCCATCCATGAAGTCGAGCGCCAGATGCGCATCAACGAAGACGTTCTTCGCTACATGACCATCGCCGTCGAAGCCCACGAAGAAGGCCCGTCCGCGATGATGCAGAAGCGCGATCGCGACGACCGTCCGCGCCGTGACGGCGACCGTCCGGACCGTGGCCCGCGTGAAGATCGTGGTCCCCGCGCACCGCGCGAAGGTGGCTTCGGCGACCGCGAAGACCGTCCGCGCCGTCCGCGCGAAGACCGTGCATAAGGAGAATTGACCTATGGCTGACGCATCCTCTTCCCAGGCACGCCGCCCGTTCCACCGCCGTCGCAAGACGTGCCCCTTCTCCGGCGCCAACGCTCCGAAGATCGACTACAAGGACGTACGTCTCCTGCAGCGCTACATTTCCGAGCGCGGCAAGATCGTTCCGTCCCGCATCACGGCCGTTTCCCAGAAGAAGCAGCGCGAACTCGCCCAGGCGATCAAGCGCGCCCGCTTCCTCGGCCTGCTGCCCTACGTAGTAGCGTAATGAATTAAAGCGAGGCTGCGGTTTATCGCAGCCTCGCTTTTCTCGATCAGCTGACTCTTGATCAGCGGGTCGAAAATTATAATCCTTCCGCGTTGGGCGCGGATCGATACTCTGAAAAACCCATGTTGGGGATGAGGCTCTCAGGAGCGATCCTCTAACTGCTTAAGTTTCAGCAGGACAGCGAAGTGCAGAAGTTGAACCAGACAGTGCTGATCTCCGGCGTTCTCGCCGGCATATGCGCCGCGTTTCTGACGCTTGGCGCAACGGCACAGTCGTCCCTGTCCTTCCTGCTTTATGCCGGTTCCGCCATGCCGATCTTCATCGCCGGCATGGGCTGGGGCAACCGCGCCGCCATTATCGCGATCATCACCACGGCCATCATCGGCGCGCTGGTCATGTCGCCGCTTTTTGCGCTGACCATCGCAATCTTCACGCTGATCCCGGCGGGCTGGCTTTCGCATCTCGCCAATCTGGCGCGTCCGGCCTCCGAACTCGGCGGTCCGGATGATCTGCTTGCCTGGTATCCGCTTTCCGGCATCGTCCTGCATCTGTGCATTCTAGTTTCCGTCGCCGTCGTCATTCTCGGCTGGATGATCGGTTACGGTCCCGATCTCGTCACGCGTATGATCGACATGATTATGACCTCGGTTCAGAACCGCGAACCGTTGTTCGAACCCGATGTCGAGGCACTGGCGCGGACGAAGTCCCTGTTTGTACTTCTGCTGCCGATCGTTCAGGGCGGTCTCTGGGTCATCCTGCTGTTTGCCGCCTATTATTTCGCGACGCGAGTGGTCGGCACCTTCGGCAAGGGTCTGCGCCCGCGCGAGGACATCGCTTCGGCGCTGCGCATGCACCGCAACGCCATCTTCATCTTCCTCGCCGGCATCGTCGCCATCTTCCTCGGCGGCGTCGCGGCCATGGTCGGCGCAGTCATCTGCGGCACCTTCGGCGCGGGCTTTCTGATGGCGGGTTACGCCTCGTTGCACAAGCGCGCCCGCGGCAAGGACTGGCGGCTGCCGGTTCTCATTCTCGCATATCTTTCGGCGGTCTTTGTCTTTCCGCTGTTCATCATTCTCGTGTTCGGCCTGAGCGACGTGCGCAGCACGATCTCTCTTACACCGGCGCGGAAAACCGACAATTCGAACGAAACCAAACCATAGAAAGGATCAAGAAGATGGACGTCATTCTTCTCGAACGCATCAACAAGCTCGGCCAGATGGGCGAAACCGTAAAGGTTCGCGACGGCTACGCCCGTAACTTCCTGCTGCCGCAGGGCAAGGCGCTGCGCGCCAACGCCACCAACAAGGCACGTTTCGAAACCGAGCGCGCAACGCTTGAAGCCCGTAACCTCGAGCGCAAGTCGGAAGCCCAGAAGGTTGCCGAAGCACTTGAAGGCAAGTCCTTCATCGTCGTCCGTTCGGCTGGCGAAACCGGCCAGCTCTACGGCTCTGTCGCTGCTCGCGACGTCGTCGAAATCCTGGCTGCCGAAGGCTTCAACATCGGCCGCAACCAGGTTGAACTGAACACGCCGATCAAGACCATCGGCCTGCACAACGTCACCCTGCACCTGCATGCAGAAGTCGAGCTGCAGGTTGAGCTGAACGTTGCCCGTTCGGCTGAAGAAGCAGAGCGTCAGGCCAAGGGCGAAAGCCTCACCTCCGCTGACGCCATCTACGGCGTTGACGAAGACGCACTGCGTCCGGAAGACTTCTTCGATCCGGAAGCTGATCGCGACGGCGACGACGAATAAGATTTGGCTTAAAGGTCAAAGGAAAACCCCGGATGGCGACATCCGGGGTTTTTTGTTTGCATGGAATGTGTGGAGAGATACCCCCCTCTGCCCTGCCGGGCATCTCCCCCTCAAGGGGGGAGATCGACCCGCGGCGAGGTCACGGCCATCTCAACGTTTGAGAATGAAGCAACGGCAGAGCTTCTTGCTGATCTCCCCCCTTGAGAGGGAGATGTCCGGCAGGAGAGAGGGGGGTGCCCGCTATCCGCAGCCTCTACGCCCAACTACTTCGCCGCCGTCTCCGCCCCCTCAGGCGCCTTGCTCTTATCCACATGCACCACCACCGACATGCCCGGCGAAAGCTCCGCCGCAAGCGGCTGATCCGCATCGATCGCAATCCGCACGCCGAGACGCTGGGCGATCTTCACGAAATTACCCGTCGCATTGTCAGGCTTGATGACGGCGAATTCCGAACCCGTCGCGGGCGAAAACCGTTCCACATGGCCGGTCAGCTTGCGGCGATGCAGGGCATCCACGGAAATCGTTACGGGCTGGCCCACCTGCATGCCGGCAAGCTGGGTTTCCTTGAAATTGGCGATGACCCAGACATCGTGCGGCACGACGGCCATCAATTGTGTTCCGGCGGTGACATATTGACCAGTGCGCACGCCGACCTCGCCGAGCCTGCCATCCACGGGAGCGTGGATTTCGGTATTGGCGAGATCGATCCGGGCGAGCTCGACGGCGGCCTCGGCATTGGCGACGGCCGCCTGCAGCGAGCTGCGGTTGACGATGATGGTCTGCAGATCCTGCCGGGAAACCTCAAGCGCCGCCTTGGCCTGGGAGAGCGACGCCCTCGCCTTTTCAAGCCCGGCATGGGCTTCTTCTTGCAGGCTGGAGGTGCCGGCGCCACTCTTGATGAGATTATCCTGCCGGTCGGAGGCGAGCTGCGCCTGTTTCAGCGACGCCTCGGCACTGTCGACCGCCGCTTCACTCGAGCGGATGTTGGCGTTGGCGGCATTTTCCTGCTGTCGGGAATTGTCGAGTGCGGCCTTGTGGGTATCGAGCGTTGCTTCCGCCTGCGCCTGCTTCTGGCGGTAGATACGGTCATCGATCTTCGCGAGCAGCGCGCCCTGGCTGACTTCCTGATAATCCTTCACCGGCACGTCCACGACATAACCGCTCACCTGCGGGCTCATCGTCGTGACATAACCCCGTACGAAGGCGTTGTCGGTCATTTCGACGGTGGAAAGGAACGGCGGCAGCCGCCAAGCGTAAAGCACCAGCGCCACGCCGGCGAGACCGCCGAGCAGCACGAGAATGGAAACGGGGGTAAAAAACTTCTTCAGCATTTTGTCACTCTTGGAATGTTCAAGACTGTGGTGCCGGTGCGGCATCGATGTCTTCCCGGAAAAGGAAAGGACGGATGCGCAGCCATGCAAGGTGGATCAAAAGCGCGGCCAACGCCAGCGCGGAAACGACTGAAATCAGCAGGAACGTGTCATTATAAGCAAGCACATAGGCTTCCCTGCTGACCTGCTGGCCAAGCAGTGACAGCCCCTCTGCCTTCAGCAATGCCGGATCGGTGATGACATGGCTGTAAGCGCCGGAAAGCTGTGAGACACGCTGGGCGACCATGGGATTGGTAAGCAGGATATTTTCCACCAGAATATTGGAGTGGAACTTCTCCCGCAGCGTTACGAAACTGCCAAGCAGGCCGGTCATCAGCATCGAACCCGTGATCTGCGTGAACAGGAAGATGGTGATGAAGTTCACCAGATAGGGTGCACCCCGGGCCAGCGCGGCGGCGAAACCCTTGGCCATGACGGGCGGCAGGAACATGGCCGCGCCAAAGGCGATCATCATCTGGCTGAGATACATCTCACCCGGCCGCGTCAGATTGTTGGACTGGCTATCCATGAATGAACCGGCGGCGATCAGCGCCAGCGCAATCACATGGGCGGTATCGACGTATTTCGTCAGCATCAGCCAGGCACAGGCCGCACCGCCGAGAACGGTCGCCAAAAGCACAAGTGCATAAAGTGTCGTCGTCTGGTCGTTCAGCAGGCCGAGCTGCTGGTAAAAGCTGACCGCCGTTGAGGATTGCTCGGAGGAAACCGCACGGTAGACGAGCAGGACCGCAATAATGTGCAGGTTGGTTTTCGAGAAAATCCAGCGCAGGTCGAGCAGCGGATTCTTGCGCGGCAATTCGATGAAGGCCATCAGCGTCAGAAGTGCGATCGACGTCGCCAGCAGGGCGCCCAGCCACCATGTTTCGAACCACCAGTAGAACCGGCCGAGGGTGAGCATGACCGCCAGACAGCCGAGACCGCCTGCAAACAAGAGATAGCTCAGAATATCCATGCGCTCGATGACTTTCGCGCGCGGCGGCGGGGTGACCTTCAGCACATAGATCATGGCGAAAGCGATCAGCGCGAATCCCACTTCCATGGAATAGAGCGCGTTCCATCCGTCGATTTCCAACAGGGATGGCGAGACGATGCGGGCGAGCGGCGCTGACAGCAACGTGCCCGTCAGCGCTATGCTGAAACCAAGCGAGAATTTCCGCGCAGGCGGAAAGGCTTCCAGAATATAGAGAAAGCCGAGCGACGAGATCGGCGCGGCGGCCATGCCGCTGACAAAACGGATGACGATTGCCGAATGCAGGTCGGTCACGAAGAGGTTGAGACAGGAGGCCACGACAAACACGATAATCGAGACTTCGGCGAAGGGCCGCAGGCCATATTGCGCCCGGACCTTGAACAGCGCGATGGAAAACGTGGCGTAAGGCGCCATATAGGCCGCGGAAAGCCACGCGACCTCAGCCACCGTGGCGGAAAACTCGCCCTGCAACTGGTAGATATTGGCCATGACGAGATTCATGCCCAGGCCTTGTGTGATGAAGAACGACAGGCCCGCAAAAATGAAGCACAGCCGCAGCCAGAGCGGCCGCTCAACCGGCTGCGGTGCGGCGGCAGCGGCAGGTTCCGGCACGGTTTCGCCCGCGCCCGAAGCGCTCATCGGCGTCACTGCCGCTTCCGGAAGGTCGGCTGGTTTGGCAGTTCCTTCGGCATCCTGGGAAGCGGCCTTGTCAGCGGTTTGCGGTACGAGGTTGCTCATGATTGCACCCTCCCGGCCGCGAGATTTTGCAGATTGGCCGAAAGCCGGCGCATGACATCAAGCGCCGTCGCCAGTTCCTGCGAGGAAATGTCGGCGGCAATCTCAGAGCGCAGCGACTTTGCCATCGCCTGCACCGTCTCGGAGGTTTTCTCGCCCTCCGCCGTCATGTGGATGCGTTTGGCGCGGCGATCGGTTTCGTCGGAACGGCGCTCGATGAGGTTCTGCTTCTCCATGCCATCAAGCACCCGCACCAGCGTCGGCGTCTCGATTTCCATTTCCTCGGCAAGCTCGGTCTGCGTCAGCGGTCCACGCCGCGAGAGCGCAAAAAGCGCTCGCGCCCGCGCAAGCGTCAGCCCGCTCTCCCCCACCCGCGCGTCGAAAAACGCGCGCAGTTTCCGGGTGAAAGCGGAGACTTCATCGAGAAGCTGTTCCTTGTCGGTCTCGCGGGACATGTCAGCAAGCCTTATAATTAGCACACTACTTATTTTCTGCCTATTTATTCGTAAGACTGACGATTTTCAAGTTTCTTTCACGACGGGTCTGCCATGCGATAAACTCATGGCAGCGAATCACCTTGCCGGAAGACCCCGGCACCTTGTTCCCCACCGCCTGTGGATTGCTGGGGACAACTGAAGATGTGATCAAGCTTCGTAGAGCGGACGTCAGCCTGCCACAGAGTGTTGCAACAATATCATTGACTGCCATGCCCCAGAAAGCCAAACCCGAGGTTTAAGGACAAAGGCAAAGGGAGATCGCGCAAACCATGAACGACGCTGTGAGAAAGATCACCCCCGCGCAACCGGCGGAACCGCATTACCGTGAAGCGCCGAACAATATCGAGGCCGAACAGGCGCTGCTCGGCGCCATCCTCGTCAATAACGACGCCTATTACCGCGTGTCGGACTTCCTGAAGCCCGTGCATCTTTACGAGCCGCTGCACCGCAAGATCTTCGAGGTGGCGGGCGATATCATCCGTATGGGCAAGACCGCCAATCCGGTGACGATCAAGACCTTCCTACCCGCCGACGACAAGATCGGCGATCTGACGGTGGCGCAGTATCTCGCACGTCTGGCAGCGGAAGCCGTATCGATCATCAACGCGGAAGATTACGGCCGGGCGATCTATGATCTGGCGCTGCGCCGTGCGCTGATTCAAATCGGCGAGGATGTCGTCAACATCGCCTATGACGCCCCGCTCGACATGCCGCCGCAGGCGCAGATCGAAGATACCGAACGCCGCCTGTTCGAACTGGCGGAAACCGGCCGTTACGACGGCGGCTTCCAGTCGTTCAACGATGCCGTGGCGCTGGCAATCGACATGGCGGGCGCGGCCTTCGAGCGCGACGGTAACCTCTCGGGCATCTCCACCGGCATTCACTCGCTCGATGCCCGCATGGGCGGCCTGCAGCGTTCCGACCTTATCGTGCTTGCCGGTCGTCCGGGTATGGGCAAGACCTCGCTTGCGACAAACATCGCCTATAACATCGCCGCATCTTACGAGCAGGAAGTGCAGCCGGACGGGTCGTACAAGGCCAAGAACGGCGGCGTCGTCGGCTTCTACTCGCTCGAAATGTCGTCCGAACAGCTGGCGACCCGTATCATTTCCGAGCAGACCGAAGTGTCCTCCTCGAAAATCCGTCGCGGTGACATTACCGAGGCCGACTTCGAAAAGCTCGTCGCCTGCTCCCAGATGATGCAGAAAGTGCCGCTTTATATCGACCAGACCGGTGGTATCTCGATTGCCCAGCTTTCCGCCCGCGCCCGCCGCCTGAAGCGCCAGCGCGGCCTTGATGTTCTGGTGGTGGACTACGTTCAGCTGATGACCGGCTCCGGCAAGAGCGGCGAAAACCGCGTGCAAGAAATCACCCAGATCACCACAGGCCTCAAGGCGCTGGGCAAGGAACTCAACGTTCCGATCATCGCGCTTTCACAGCTCTCCCGTGCGGTGGAAAGCCGCGAAGACAAGCGCCCGCAGCTTTCCGACCTGCGTGAATCGGGCTCGATTGAGCAGGACGCCGACGTGGTGCTGTTCGTGTTCCGCGAGGAATATTACGTCAAGAACATGGAGCCGCGCGATATTTCCGATCCCAAATATACTGAATGGGAAGCCCTGTTCGACAAGGTGAAAGGCACGGCCGACGTCATCATCGCCAAGCAGCGTCACGGACCGACCGGCACGGTGAAGCTCGCCTTCCAGTCCGAGTTCACGCGATTTACCGATCTCGCCGATCCGAGCTTCAGCCAGTACGAAGAGCATTGATCCGGACATAATAGCCGAGAGGGTATGTTTACCGTCTCGGCTATATCCCACGTTCCGGAAACAAGGCCCGAGTCTTTTCAGAGCCTTGGTGGAATTTTCTCACAATCCGATTCCGCGCAGCAGCGCCACGGCCGCAACACCAAGCGCGGCGGCCGGCAGGAGGCTGAGGCGCAGCGCCGCGACGGCGGTTATTGCGCAGGCGATGGTTTCCGCCAGACCGCTCGCAAGCGCCGTCGGGGTGACCACGGCCATCAGGACGGCGGGAGGGACCACGCCGAGCGCCTTTTTCAGACGCGGTGTCAGGGTAAAATGACTGAACAGCAGCAGGCCGCCAAGACGCGTGGCGACGGTTGCCGCCATCATGGCAAGGATTGTCAGCAGCGTATTCGAATCGAGCGTCATGCCGGCTGCTCCGCCGGTTCCTCGTGGCCGAAGGCGGCAACGGCAAGTCCAGCCAGGGCGCCGGCGGCGATATACCAGGCGCCGGGAACAAGCGCATGGGTGAGACAGGCCGCGGAGGCACTTGCCACAAGCACGAAGCCGGTTTCCCTACCTTTCCAGAAGCCCATGAGCAGCACGATGAAAACGGCCGGAAAGGCGAAATCCAGACCGATGACCGACATGTCTCCCACAACCGAACCCAGCAGCGCACCGGCGAGCGTGGCAAGGTTCCAGACGAGATAAATCGACAGGGCGGCCCCGGTGAAGAAGGCTGCCGTCAATCGACCGGCAATGACGCGGAACTCCGACAGCGCCCAGGATTCATCCGTCAGCACCAGCATGGCCGCGTATTTCCGCCAGCCCCTGAAATCATCCAGCTTACCGGCGATGGAAGCGCTCATCAGCACATGGCGCAGATTGACCAGCAGCGCCGCAAAACCAAGTGCGCTCCAGCTTGCCGGATGGGTCCATAAATCCATCGCAACGAATTGCGAGCCGCCGGCAAAGACCAGCAGCGACATCAGCGACGCTTCGAGCGGCGACAGGCCTTTACCGATGGCGACCGCACCGAACACCACGCCGATCGGCACCATGGCGACCAGCAATGGGGCAGCCGCCCTCAGTCCCGCACCGAACTCGCCGCTTCTTCCCGATATGGACATCGCATTCTCCCTTTCGAAAGAGAGGGATTACGCTTGCGACATCCTGCGGTCTTGAACGAAAGTGATGTTATGCGGTTTTCTGCTGAAACTCCGCTTTTTGTTTTGTCGCATTTCCGAACGGAAAACCGGGGGCCACTTTCCTGGAAATGCTTTAAACTCAGGCGACCCGGAACTGCCCCGGCGTGACGCCGGTGCGGGCCTTGAAATGCCGAGTGAAATGCGCCTGATCGGCAAAACCGCACAAAGCCGCAACCTCGGCCGGCATCTCACCGGCGCGCAAAAGGCGGCGCGCCCTGCGGATGCGCACATCCGTCAGATAGGCATGCGGGGTGATGTGAAACTCTTTCCTGAAAGCGCGGATGAGGTGGGCGCGGCTGAGACCGGCGATGGAGGCAAGTTCCTCAAGGCCGATATCGGTCTCGTAATTGTCAGAGAGATAATCGCGGGCGGTGTAAACCGCCGTTTTCTCTCGGGTTTCGACCGGCAGAATGATGGCGCTGCCGTGCTTGCCGAACAAAGCCGCCAGAACCGAGAACATGCCCTCATCCGCCTCAAGAGCACCGGATTTCCCCTCCAGCCGCCGGTGCGCCATCTGAAAGGCGGCCGCCATCTGCGGATCGCGCGGCAGAAATCTGGGGAAGGATGGTGTGCCGTGGAAAACCCTGCCCGTGACATCCTCGATGATGTCGCGCAGCAGTTCCGTATCGGGATAGATCATCCGGTAACGATAACCACCGCCGCCCGGTGCGCCATCGTGAATCTCATCCGGATTGATGAGATAAAGATGCCCCGGCCCCGTCTGTTCGGTGGTGCCCTGGATGGTGGAAATCTGCGAGCCGCTTTCGATCGCGCCTATGGAAAACGTGTCATGCGCGTGCGGCGAATATTCGTGGGTGAGAAAAGTCGCGCTCAGGCACTCCATGCCGCCAAAACGCCGGTCACGCCAGAAACGCGTGGTTTCCGTCGTGGCAACGGGCATGAAATCAAGGGCCTGTTCCTGCGAAACATTGTGCATGAGCGAAGTTTAGAGCATTCCGTCCTTACCGTCTTGAACAAAAGTGCTAGGGTCCCAACCGGTTCAAGATCAACCGGACGCATGGCATGACAGACGACTTCGAAGATAGCTTCCCCGAAAACGAAACCGATGCTTTCGAGCACGCACCGCTGAGGCTGACCGTCGATCTCGGCGCTCTCGCCGATAATTGGCGGGACATGAAAAAGCGTTCCGGCAAGGCGCGGACGGCGGCTGTCGTCAAGGCCGATGCCTATGGTCTCGGCATCGAGGATTGCGGCGCGACGCTTTACCATGCCGGCGCGCGCGATTTCTTCGTGGCGACTGTGGCCGAGGGTGCGACCCTGCGTTCCTATGCCCCGGAAGCGCGTATCTTCGTGCTATCAGGCATATGGCAAGGCCAGGAACGCCAGGTTTTCGACAATGACCTGGTACCGGTTCTGGCCTCCGAGGAGCAACTTTCCTTCTGGATGGCGACGGTTGCCGAGCGTGGTGACCACCCCTGCGCGCTGCATGTGGATACCGGCTTCAACCGTCTGGGGCTGCCGCTCGACGACGCCTTGTTTCTGGCCGACGACGTGACGCGGCCGGCGAGTTTCGACCCGGTTCTGGTGCTGTCGCACCTCGCCTGCGCCGACACGCCCTCCTCGCCGATGAACAGGGTCCAGCTCGAATCATTCCGGAAGGTTAGCGCTGCTTTCGAAGGCATCGAATCAAGTCTCTCGGCTTCCGCCGGGATATTTCTCGGCCCCGACTATCATTTCGACCTCACCCGCCCCGGCATCGCCCTTTATGGCGGCGAAGCGGTCAATGACATGGCAAACCCGATGCGTCCCGTCGCCACGGCCGAAGCGCGGATCATCCAGATCCGTGAAGCGGGCGAAGGCCAGACCGTGAGTTATGGCGGCACCTTCCTGCTGAAACGGGCAAGCCGCCTTGCCATCGCATCTGTCGGTTATGCGGATGGATACCAGCGTTCGCTTTCCGGCTCCGGCATTCCGCTGCGCGAAATGGGCCATGGCGGCGCCTATGGTGTGGTCAACGGGCACAAGGTCCCCGTTGCCGGCCGGGTGACCATGGACCTCACGATTTTCGACGTGACGGATGCTCCGGCCAATGCCATCCGTGCCGGCGACTATATCGAGCTTTTCGGCCCGAATGTGCCTGTTGATGAGGCCGCACGGGCGGCCGGCACCATCGGTTACGAGATGCTGACGGGGCTTGGCCTGCGTTATGAGCGGCAATATCTGATGGCCGACGACTAGGCCGCACCTTGGCTCTTGGAAAGCGGAAGTGACCTGTGCTACAAGAGAACAAAAGGAGATCGAAATGCCCGAAATCCATTTGAGCGAGCAGGACGAGAAGTTCATCGAAGAGCAGGTGGCGGCGGGCATCTATAGCGATGCGGACGCCGTCATTCATGCGAGCCTGCAATTGCTGAGCAGTGGCGAGGGAAGACTCGCGGAGCTCCGGAAGATGATTCACGAAGCTGACGCAGAGTTCGAACGGGGTGATTACGTGACCTTTTCGACGGATGATGATCTGACCGCCTACATCATCGAACGCGCCAGAAACGAAAAGTGATAAAGGCCCGCGCGTATTCGCTGTCATCGCGCGCCATTCGTGATCTTATCTACATCTATAAATATCTGGAGGATAGAAATCCGGCCGCCGGCGAACAGCTCGTATCGGCCATCGAACGGAAAATCCGGGACTCGGCGCGGCTAGGTCTCACAGGGGTTCCCGTGACTGGATCAGTAGCGGCCTTCGCGCCGTCAATCATAAAAATCGCTGCATCTATTTTCGTGTAAAAGAAAACGAGCTGCGCATATTACGCATCGTCCATGGCCATCAACACGTTGGCGCTGAAGACGTAGAAGAAGAAAACTGACATCACATGGCCAAAGCCAAGACCCAATTCGTGTGCCAGAACTGCGGCACGGTTCACACCCGCTGGGCGGGAAAATGCGAAGGCTGCGGCGAGTGGAATACCATCGTCGAGGAAGATCCGATGGGCGGCATCGGTTCCGGGCCAGGCAAGACGCCGAAGAAGGGCCGCCCCGTCACGCTCACCTCGCTTTCCGGTGAAATCGAGGAGGCGCCGCGTATCCCGACCGGCATCAGCGAACTCGACCGTGCGACCGGTGGCGGTTTCGTGCGCGGTTCTGCGGTGTTGATAGGCGGTGATCCCGGCATCGGCAAATCGACGCTGCTCATGCAGGCGGCGGCCGCCCTTTCGCGGCGCGGGCATCGCATCGTCTATGTCTCGGGCGAAGAAGCGGTGGCGCAGGTGCGCCTGCGCGCCCAGCGTCTGGGTGCGGCCGAGACCGATGTGCTGCTGGCCGCCGAAACCAATGTCGAGGATATTCTGGCGACGGTTTCCGAGGGCAAACGTCCCGATCTCATCATCATCGATTCCATCCAGACGCTCTGGAGCGACACGGCTGATTCCGCCCCCGGCACGGTGACGCAGGTGCGCACCGGCGTGCAGGCGATGATCCGGTTTGCCAAGCAGACGGGCGCGACCATGGTGCTTGTCGGCCATGTCACCAAGGAAGGTCAGATTGCCGGCCCGCGCGTGGTCGAACATATGGTTGATGCCGTGCTTTATTTCGAAGGCGACCGCGGCCACCATTACCGCATTCTGCGCACCGTCAAGAACCGCTTCGGGCCGACGGATGAGATCGGCGTGTTCGAAATGTCGGACAAGGGGTTGCGCGAGGTTTCCAACCCTTCCGAACTGTTCCTCGGTGAGCGCAACGAAAAATCGCCGGGCGCCGCTGTCTTCGCCGGCATGGAGGGCACACGCCCTATCCTGGTCGAAGTACAGGCGCTGGTCGCCGCCACCTCGCTCGGCACGCCGCGCCGCGCCGTGGTCGGCTGGGACAGTTCGCGGCTTGCCATGATCCTTGCCGTGCTGGAGGCCCATTGCGGCGTGAAGCTCGGCCAGCACGACGTCTATCTGAATGTCGCCGGCGGTTACCGCATTTCCGAACCGGCCGCCGATATGGCGATTGCCTCTGCGCTGGTTTCCTCGCTTGCCGGTCTTGCCCTGCCCGCCGATTGCGTCTATTTCGGCGAAATCAGCCTGTCGGGCGCGGTACGGCCGGTCTCGCATACGGGCCAGCGATTGAAAGAAGCTGAAAAACTCGGCTTTTCCGCCGCACTTCTGCCTTCTGCTTCGGCTGAATTGCCGAAAGGCGGCAAGGGGCGCTGGACGGAAATCGAAAGCCTTCCGGACCTCGTGGCCCGCATCGCCGGCTCCGGCAACCGGTTCAAACAGGTTGAGGACGACGAATATTGATCCTTTCGCCAGGGGAAACAGTGGTGTAAGAGGATCGCAAAATTGGCAAGGCAGCGTCTGACAAGGCGTCGCACCTCCGGAGTTGGTATATGCCCATTACAATTTTCGACGGCATCGTCATCGCCGTTGTTCTTTTCTCCGCCATTCTTGCGATGGTACGCGGTTTTTCCCGCGAGATTCTGTCGATCGCGAGCTGGGCCGGTTCGGTCGCCGCCGCCTATTATCTTTATCCGGTCCTGCTGCCCTATGCGCGCAACTATACCGATGACGACAAGATCGCCATTGCCGGCTCGGCTGGCGTGGTTTTCCTTGTCTCGCTGATCGTGATTTCCTTCATCACCTCGCGCATTGCCGATTTCATCATCGACAGTCGCATCGGCGCGCTGGATCGCACACTCGGTTTCCTGTTCGGCGCGGCGCGCGGCATTCTGCTTTTGGTCGTCGCGGTCGCCTTCTGGAACTGGCTGGTGGATGTGAAGACGCAGCCGGAATGGGTGACGCAGGCGAAGTCCAAGCCTTTCCTCGACGGGCTGGTCGGCAAGCTGGAGGCGGTTCTGCCTGACGATATCGAGCCGCAGATCCGCGCCCGCATCCTCGGAAAGCCACAGGAACCGACGACCACGCAGGCGCCTGCGGAAGATGTGCCGGCCACAAATCCGCCGGCAACGAATAATTGACACAGTGTCGCGCCTTGCAATGCATGCAAGGCGCGCTATTTGTGCTAAATATCAAGCACGACACAGACGGACCGACCGGGGGAAATACTCACCGGAGAGGTCTTTCTTTTTTCTCGTTAGAGAGCAAGGGCAAGCCGGATGATTGAGCCGCTTTCGCATTCCCCGTTCCCTGGGGCCACTTTCAAGGAAGAGATCGACGGCGATACGCTGCATGAAGAGTGCGGCGTTTTCGGCATTCTCGGCCATGCCGATGCCTCGGCGCTGACCGCTCTCGGCCTGCATGCGCTTCAGCATCGCGGCCAGGAAGCAGCCGGCATCGTCTCCTTCGATGGCAAGCGCTTCCATCAGGAACGCCATATGGGCCTCGTCGGCGATCATTATACCGATCCGGCAACCCTTGCCCGCCTGCCCGGCTCCATCGCGATTGGCCACACCCGCTATTCCACGACAGGCGAAGTGGCGATGCGCAACGTGCAGCCGCTGTTTGCCGAACTGGAAGAAGGCGGCATTTCGATTGCCCATAACGGCAACTTCACCAATGGCCTGACGCTTCGCCGCCAGATCATCGCCACCGGCGCCATCTGTCAGTCGACATCGGATACCGAAGTCGTGCTGCACCTCATCGCCCGTTCGCGTCACAGCTCCACCGCCGACCGCTTCATCGACGCCATCCGCCAGATGGAAGGCGGCTATTCGATGCTGGCCATGACGCGCACCAAGCTGATTGCCGCGCGCGACCCGATCGGCATCCGCCCGCTGGTGATGGGCGAGCTTGATGGTAAGCCGATTTTCTGCTCGGAAACCTGTGCTCTCGATATCATCGGCGCGAAATTCGTGCGCGACGTTGAAAACGGCGAAGTCATCATCTGCGAAATCCAGCCTGATGGTTCGATCACCATCGACGCCCGCAAGCCGTCGAAGCCGCAGCCGGAACGTCTGTGCCTGTTCGAATACGTCTATTTCGCCCGCCCCGATTCCGTCGTCGGCGGCCGCAATGTCTATACGACGCGCAAGAATATGGGCATGAACCTTGCCAAGGAAGCCCCGCTGGAAGCCGATGTCGTGGTTCCGGTTCCCGACGGCGGCACGCCGGCAGCTCTTGGTTTTGCGCAGGAAAGCGGTATTCCCTTCGAATACGGCATCATCCGCAACCATTATGTCGGCCGTACCTTCATCGAGCCGACGCAGCAGATCCGCGCTTTCGGCGTCAAGCTCAAGCATTCCGCCAACCGGGCGATGATTGAAGGCAAACGTGTAGTTCTGGTGGATGATTCCATCGTGCGCGGCACGACCTCGGTCAAGATCGTGCAGATGATCCGCGAGGCCGGCGCCAAGGAAGTGCATATCCGCGTCGCCAGCCCGATGATCTTCCATCCGGATTTCTACGGCATCGACACGCCTGACGCCGACAAGCTGCTGGCCAACCAATATGCCGATGTCGAAGCGATGGCGAAGTTCATTGGCGCCGATTCGCTCGCCTTCCTGTCGATCGATGGTCTTTACCGCGCCGTTGGCGGCGAAAACCGCAACCCGGCGCGTCCGCAGTTCACGGACCATTATTTTACAGGCGATTATCCGACCCGCCTTCTCGACCAGAACGGCGAGGCCATGGGCAGCAAGATTTCCATGCTGGCCAGCAACGGCTGATTTTCCAGATCAACAAGCGGCCACCGGCTTCCGGGGCCGCTTTTTTCTTGCCTTTTGTTCAGGCAAGCGCATGCGACGATATGATCGCTTGCGAAAGGCCAGCGGCGCTTCGTAGAAGGAAGCGCAATCATTTCGGGGGAGACCATGACTATCGATCTCAAGGGCCGAATCGCTCTCGTTACCGGCGCTTCGCGCGGCATCGGCTATTTCACGGCGCTGGAACTTGCCAAGGCCGGCGCGCATGTCATCGCCTGCGCCCGCACGGTGGGCGGCCTTGAGGAGCTGGACGACGCCATCAAGGCCGTCGGCGGTACGGCGACGCTCGTTCCCTTCGATCTCTCCGACATGAAAGCCATCGATGCGCTGGGCGCCAAAATCTTCGAGCGCTGGGGCAAACTTGATATTCTCGTCGCCAATGCCGGTGTTCTCGGCGTCATCTCGCCGGTTGGCCATATCGAAGCGAAAGTCTTCGAAAGGGTCATGAACATCAACGTTACCGCCACCTGGCGGCTGATCCGCTCGGTCGAGCCGCTGCTTCTGAAGTCGGATGCCGGCCGCGCACTTATCCTGTCTTCGGGCGCCGCCCATAGCTGTCGCCCCTTCTGGGGTGTCTATTCCACCTCCAAGGCGGCAGTCGAAGCACTGGCCCGCACCTGGGCTGCCGAGACGCAGAAGAGCGCGCTTCGCGTCAACAGCATCAATCCCGGCGCCACCCGCACCGCCATGCGCGCTCAGGCCATGCCCGGCGAAGATCCGACAACCGTGCCGCACCCATCAGAGGTGGCCGCGGCCATTCTTCCGCTCGCCTCGCCCGATCTGACCGAAACAGGCAAACTCTTCCTCGTGCGCGAGGGAAAATTCGTGGACTACCGCCAGCCGGAGTGAATATTTTCCGCCCGGAGCGGCGATACGGCCACCACGGTTGCTCTTGACCGGGCCGCACCGCCGCGCCATAAAGCAAGATATGAGAACGATGATCTGCACCTGCTGCTGAGATTTTTTTTGCTGGTTCGCCACCGGCCAGATCGTTTTCGTCTCCCGCAAGGTCAAGAAAGATAAACGTTCCGGCCAGGATAATATTCTGCCTCTAGGGAACTGCCGCATGTCCTTGCGCCTGAAATTTCACAATACACTCACACGCGAAAAAGCGGAATTTGCGCCGATCGACGCTGACAATGTGCGCATGTATGTCTGCGGTCCGACGGTCTATGATTTTGCCCATATCGGCAATGCCCGCCCGGTCATCGTGTTCGATGTTCTCTACCGGCTGCTGCGCCACGTCTTTGGCGAAGACCATGTGACCTATGCCCGCAACATCACCGATCTCGATGACAAGATCAACGCGCGGGCGTTGAGGGATTATCCGCATCTGCCGCTGAACGACGCCATTCATGCGGTGACGAAAAAGACCGCCGATCAGTTCCATGAGGATGTGGCCACGCTCGGTTGCCTTCCGCCGACCGTCGAGCCGCGCGCCACCGACTATATCCGCGAGATGATCGACCTCATCGAGAAGCTGATCGCCCGCGGCCATGCCTATACGGCAGGCGGCGAGGTGCTGTTCGATACCCGGTCGATGGCGGATTACGGCCAGCTTTCCAAGCGGCCGCTGGACGAACAGCAGGCGGGCGCGCGCGTGGCGGTGGAAGCCCACAAGAAGACCCCCGGCGATTTCGTGCTGTGGAAACTGTCCTCGGATAATGAACCGGGCTGGGAAAGCCCCTGGGGTCGCGGTCGTCCGGGCTGGCACATCGAATGCTCGGCCATGGCCGGTCGCTATCTCGGTGAAGTTTTCGATATTCACGGCGGCGGGCTCGACCTCATCTTCCCGCATCATGAGAACGAAATCGCGCAATCGCGCTGCGCCAACGGCACGCATGTCATGGCCAATGTGTGGATGCATAACGGCTTCGTGCAGGTGGAAGGCCGCAAGATGTCGAAGTCCGAGGGTAACTTCGTGACGATCTACGAATTGCTGCACACGGACAAATTCGGCGGTCGGCAATGGCCGGGCGAGGTTCTGCGCCTTGCCATGCTGATGACGCATTATCGCGAGCCGATCGATTTTTCGGTGAAGCGTCTGGAAGAGGCTGAACGCCTGCTCGCCAAGTGGCCGGCGGCGGAAGCCTCAGATGCCGCCCCGGACGAAACCGTGCTCGAGGCGCTCGCCGACGATCTCAACACGGTTGCCGCCGTTCAGGCCCTGCATGCGCTGGCGCATGCCGCCAATACCGATCCATCCAGGCTGCCCGCCTTTGCGGCGAGTGCTGCCCTGCTCGGTGTCCTGCCGAAGAAGACGGAAATGGACGAGGCCATCGTTTCCGCCGTCGATGCGCTGGTTGAGCTGCGTCTGGAAATGCTGAAGGCGAAGAACTTTGCGGAGGCCGATCGTTTGCGTGACGAGCTTTCCGAGAAGGGCATTCAGCTGAAGGATGGCAAGGACAAGGAGACCGGGGAACGGACGACGACGTGGGAGTTGAAGCGGTAATTTAGCGTTGCGGCTAGCGGCCTTACCCCCCTCTGCCCTGCCGGGCATCTCCCCCACAAGGGGGGAGATCAATCGCGGTTGTCGCTCGCCCATCTCTAACGCTTAATAGGGAGCGGGGGTTCGCTCCCAGCTGATCTCCCCCCTTGTGGGGGAGATGCCCGGCAGGGCAGAGGGGGGCCGACGGTCGCCACAATCTGCTTGCGGTTTTGAGTTACCTCAACCAATCTAAGTTGAGGCACTAAACAGCGAGCCAAATCATGCCGCATGCAGACGTAGATCCGATGCATCGCAAATATGCGAAGCAGATGCGTAAAGTCATGACGGATGCCGAGCTGAAGCTCTGGAACGCCATTCGCGCTCATCGCCTTGAACGACTAAGTTTTCGCAGACAAATGCCGATTGCCGGCTTTATCGTTGATTTCGCTTGTTCGGATCATCGACTCATCGTTGAGGTCGATGGTTCTCAACACACATCCGAGGCGGCGCTACGCAACGATCAGGAAAGAACTGGACGGCTTCAGGAAGACGGCTGGACAATCCTCCGTTTCTGGAACGAGGATATTCTGAAGGACATCGACAATGTCTGTCTCCGCATTATCCGAACGGTGAAGGAGGACCGGCCATGACGACATATACCGGCGGATGCCAGTGCGGCGCGATCCGTTTTCGCGCCAGCGGGGAGCTGAAAGACAGTTCCATATGCCATTGCCGCATGTGCCAGAAGGCCTTTGGTGCCTATTACGCGCCGCTGGTTTCGGTGCGCGGCGTGGAATTTGAATGGACCCGGGGAGAGCCGAAACGCTTCCAGTCCTCCAGTGTCGTCAAGCGCGGTTTCTGCTCCGAATGCGGTACGCCGCTCACCTATGAGGCGCCTGACGGTGTGGCGGTGGCGGCCGGGGCCTTCGATGATCCCGCCGCGCTGCCGCCGACCATTCAGTGGGGCGTGGAACGCAAGATCGATTTCGTCGACAGCCTTCACACGCTGCCTGCCGTTGCCACCGAGGACGACCTGACGCAGGTGGACTATCTCGCCGATCTCGTTTCCTATCAGCACCCCGACCACGACACAGAAAACTGGCCACCGGAGAACAAATAATGAGCGAAGCGGGATTTTCCGGCGGCTGTCAGTGCGGCGCCGTGCGTTTCCATGCGGGCAAGCTCGGCCGCGCTTCCATCTGCCATTGCCGCATGTGCCAGAAACATTTCGGCAATTTCTTCGGCGCGCTGGTCAGTGCCGATCAGGCGCACCTGACCTGGACGCGCGGCCAGCCATCCCTCTTCCGCTCCTCGGCAAAAATCCATCGCGGTTTCTGCAACAAGTGCGGCACGCCGCTGACCTATCATTATCCCGGCGGCGTGGAGATCGCCATTGGCGCTTTTGACGAGCCGGAGCGCATCGAACCGCAGGTGCAGGTCAATTTCCACAAGCGCATGCCGTGGATCGAACAGCTCTTCGGCAAGCCGGCAGTGGAACAGGGCGTCGACGAGGCGGAGATCACCTCCTATCAACACCCGGATCACGACACGGCCAAATGGCCACCCGAAGGAAACTAAGACATGACCGAAGAATTGCGCGGCTTTTACCCCGAGATCGAACCTTTCGAGACCGGCATGCTCGATGTCGGCGACGGCCACACGATCTATTGGGAAAGGGTGGGCACACGCGGTGCAAAGCCGGCGGTTTTCCTGCATGGCGGTCCGGGTGGTGGGGTGAACCCGACGCATCGCCGGGTTTTTGATCCGGCACTTTACGACGTCATCCTGTTCGATCAGCGCGGCTGCGGCCGTTCCACGCCGCATGCGGAACTGGAAGCCAACACCACCTGGCATCTGGTCGCCGACATGGAAAAACTGCGCGCACTGTGCGGCTTTGAAAAATGGCTGGTTTTCGGCGGTTCCTGGGGCTCGACGCTGGCGCTCGCTTACGCCGAAACCCATGCCGACCGCGTCAGCGAACTGGTTCTGCGCGGCATCTACACCGTCACGAAGCCGGAGCTGGACTGGTATTACCAGTTCGGTGTTTCCGAAATGTACCCTGATCGCTGGGAAAACTTCATCGCACCAATCCCTGAAGCGGAACGCGGCGCGATGATGCAGGCCTATAATCGTTATCTCACCGGCGCGGACGAAACCAAGAAGCTGGAATGCGCCAGGGCATGGAGCCAGTGGGAAGGCGCGACCATCTCGCTGGTCACCGATCCGGAACGGGTCGAGGATTTCGGCGAGGACAAATATGCCATCGCTTTCGCACGCATCGAGAACCACTTCTTCGTCAACGGCTGCTGGCTGGAGGAAGAGCAATTGCTGCGCAATGCCGGCAAGCTCAGGGATATTCCGGGTGTCATCGTGCATGGCCGTTACGACATGCCCTGCCCGCTGAAATATGCCTGGCAGCTTGCCAAGGCCTGGCCGAAGGCGGATTTCCATATCATCGAGGCGGCCGGACACTCGATGAGCGAGCCCGGCATCCTTGACCAGCTGATCCGCGCAACCAACCGTTTTGCAGGGAAATAATCAGTCTTTTCAGAGCTTTGGCCCGGCCGGATGAGAGAATGATTCACGCGGGCTTTCCAGCGGCTATCATCCGGCAGATTGCGACAGCAGCCCGTTTCAAGGGCAAACCGCCTTTTATTCATGCAGTTTTTCTCATGGACGCTTCACGGAAATGAATTGGCTCGCACCACGCCGATCCGGTATGAAGGGCCATCCCTAATAATTGGCGGTACTCCCATGGCACTCGATAAAACGCTCCCGGCCCAAGAGGGCGGCGATAGCGCGCGCGGTTTTGCTTTCGCGCTTTCCGCATATCTGCTGTGGGGGTTCCTTCCCTTCTACATGAAGGCGGTTGCGCATATTTCGCCGATCGAGGTCATCGTTCACCGCGTCGTCTGGTCGGTGCCGATCGCCGCTGCCGTACTCATAGCGATCGGGCGGACGACGGAAATCAGGGCGGCGCTGAAAAACCCGAAAATGCTTGCCATGGCGAGCCTTACGGCCGCTCTGATCAGCATCAACTGGGGTGTCTATATCTGGGCGATCGGTGCGGGTCGCGCGCTCGATGCGGCTTTGGGTTATTTCATCAATCCGCTGTTCAGCATCTTCCTCGGAGCAGTGCTTTTGAAGGAAAAACTCTATCCGGCGCAGATCGCCGCCATCGTTCTGGTGGCGCTCGCAGTCGCGATCCTCACCTGGCATGCGGGCAGCCTGCCGTGGGTTTCCATTGCGCTCACCGTGTCCTGGGGTTTTTACGCCTTCTTCCGCAAGACGCTGCCCATCGGCGCAACGCAGGGCTTCCTGCTTGAAGTCATGCTGCTGTCCATCCCTGCCGTGCTGGTCATGGCCTGGCTGGGGTTCAGCGGACAGGCGCATTTCATGGGTGGCAATGCGGCCGACACCTGGCTTCTGGCAGCCAGCGGCGTCATCACCGCCGTGCCGCTCATCCTCTATGGCAATGGCGCAAAACTGCTGCGGCTGTCGACCATCGGCATCATGCAATATATCGCGCCGACGATGATCTTCCTCATCGCCATCTTCGTCTTCAAGGAACCCTTCGACATGGTGCGGATGGCGGCCTTTGCGATGATCTGGGTCGCGCTGGCGATCTATACAGGCTCAAGCCTGCTGCGGCTCAAGCGATAGGGCCTACGGCGTCGGGATTTCTATCCTTCCTCATTCCCCGTGTTCGTCACAGGAATGAGCGAAGTGGAAGTTAATAGTCCACCAGCAATTGCGGTGTCGCGTCATAACCGAAACGCGGCTTGACGCCGAGAAGGCCTGCCGTCTGGGCGATGATTTCGCGGGTCATGGGGGCTGCTGTCGAGGCCGCCGTGCGCCCGCCATTCACGCCGGTCCTCGGAGCATCGATCATCGTCAGCACGACATATTTCGGCTTGTGCATGGGAAAACCGGCCACGAAGGCGTTGAAATTGATATCCTTGGCGTAACGCCCATTGATCACCTTGTCGGCGGTTCCGGTCTTGCCGCCCACGTGAAATCCCTCCACCTGCGCGCCACGGCCGGAGCCCTTGATGCCGTTCCAGTTGAACAGGTAACGCATATCCGCACTGGTCTTGTCTTTGATGACGGTGCTCGCCAGCGATACCGCAGCCTCTTTCGAACGCGGCAGGAAGGTCGGCGAAATCAGACTTCCGCCATTGATGAGGGCTGCTGCGGCCACCGCCGTCTGCAACGGCGTGGTGGCGACGCCATGGCCGAAGGAGATGGTGACGGAATTGATCTTCTTCCAGTTTCTCGGCTGGGTGGGGGTGGCCACACCGGGCATTTCCGTGTCCATTCTGGTAAGAAGCCCGAGTTTCGTCAGGAACTGCTGATGGCCTTCGACGCCGACCTTGTCGGCCACCGCCGCCGTGCCGATATTCGATGAATATTGAAACACCTCCGGAATGGAGAGCGGCCGGTTCCGGCCCTTGAAATCCTTGATGGTGAAGCCGCCCATGCGGATCGGCCGCGACGCATCGACCACCGAATTGAGTGTGATCGCCCCCGCATCCAGCCCCATGGCCAGCGTGAAGCTCTTGAAGGTGGAGCCCATCTCGAAGGTGGCGTTGCTCATGCGGTTGAACCAGCCCTTTTCATACTCCCTGTCGATGCTGCCATCGGCAAGGGTGCGGGAAGGTTCGTTCGGATCGTAATCCGGCACGGAGGCCATGGCCAGCACTTCGCCCGTCTCCACATCGAGGATCACCGAACCGGCGGCTTCGGCCTGATAGGCGCTTTTCGCCTTCACGACCACTTCGCGGACGATGTTCTGTACCCTGAGATCGATGGAGAGCCGCACCGGCTCCAGCGGCGCGCCGCTGGCAAGACCGACCGCGCGCAGATCGGCAAGCCCCTGCTGGTCGAGGTAACGCTCCATGCCGGCAAGCCCCTGATTGTCGACATTGACGTGGCCGATAATATGCGAAGCGGTGGGGCCACCCGGATAAAACCGTCGCTTTTCCGGCCGGAAACCAATGCCCGGTATGCCGAGATTGAGAATATCCGCCTGCTGCCGGGGCGTCAGCTGGCGTCGCAGCCACTGGAAGCCGGTATCCGAACGCAATCTGCGGTGCGTTTCACGCCAGTCGATGTTGGGAATGACGGTTGCGAGTTTTTCCACCACCTCGTCCGGATCGACGATCCTGCGCGGATCCGCATAAAGCGAGACCATATTGAGATCCGTCGCCAAAAGCATGCCATTGCGATCGACAATATCCGGCCGGGAAGCGACGGCATTGACGCCGGTGTTGATCCATGCGGTCGCCACCGGTTCGGCAAGTCCATATTGGACGAGACGCGCGGCGACGACACCATAGATGACGACAAAGGCGGTAATCAGGATGCCGAGCCTCATGCGCGCATCGCCCCTGCGGCGGGCGGCGGAGCCGAGGATCGCCTCACTGCCCTCTCCGGGACTTCTCCTGATAATGAAATGCGCCCGGCTTTTGAGCCGCACCACAAAAGCAATCATTTCCTGATGACACCCACCCTCATGGCGGCGAAAACGAATTCCGCGACAACCAACGCCCTATTGAGGCTGGCACAAGATCATTCGCGGGGCCATGGAAAGAGCGGGCGGACCGATGCCGCCGTTAAATCTGTATTAATATACATTTAAAATTGTAACGAGCCGCCAAGCGGCCGTTAACAATCGCCGCGTCTAGAGGCGGGAAATCACCGAGGGATCGCCTTCCGGGTTCTGCTGCGCCAGCGCCCGGTCGATGATGGCGGGCACGATATCCTTCACCTCGTCGATAACAAGGGGGTTGAGAAGGTGGGCGCGGTGGATGAAGCCCTGGTCGCGCATGTGCTGCACCAGTTCCAGCATCGGGTTCCAGAAGCCGTTTATATTGGCGAAGACCATCGGCTTGGCGTGACGGCCAAGCTGCGCCCAGGTCATGATCTCAACGATCTCTTCCAGGGTGCCGACACCGCCCGGCAGGGTCACGAAGGCATCGGAGCGCTCGAACATCATATGTTTGCGCTCATGCATGTCCTTGGTGATGACAAGCTCGTTCAATTGTCCGAGAGAATGGCGCGTTGCCTCCATATCGACCAGAAATTCCGGTATGATGCCGGTTACTTCGCCGCCATTGGAAAGAACGCCACTGGCAACCGCGCCCATGATGCCCTTGGTGCCGCCGCCATAAACGAGGCGAATGCCGTTTTCGGCAATGGATTTCCCAAGCGCGCGGCCTGCTTCCATATGGGCCGGATCACGTCCGGGCTGGGAGCCGCAATAAACGCAGATGGATCGAATCGGTGTATTTTTGTCCGTCATGAAGGGAAGGAACTATGTGCGATGCGGCACGTCAAGAAAATTTGGGAAATCCCTTGCAAATATGGCCTTTTGGCCACTCGCCGCTTGTCTGTCGCAAGGTAAGACGCTAGCAATCTCAACTCGTGTGAAAAGCTTGAAATACCCGGAGATTCCAGGATGAAAAACAATAAAGCCGGTTTGCTGGCGCTGATCGTGCTGGGCATTGCGTCCCTGCTCATGATCTTTTTCGTCCTGCCGCGGATTTCCAATGACGGCAAACCGATCGGCGACGCCATCAACGAGGCCGGCAACGCCGTGAAGAACAGCGTTGAAATGGGCAGTGACAAGGCGGGCGACATCCTCTCCGATGCGGCCGAGGAGACGGCCAACATCGCCGATAAGGTGGGGCGCCTGGCGGCTTCCGCAACCCAGTCGATCAAGGATCTGACCACTCTTTTCGCCGATAGCAAGGTTCCCTCCGACGCCGATTTCGCGGCGGCGCGCAAGAAGGTCGAGACCTCGCTCAAGGAACTGACGAATATCGAAATTCCCGAGTCGCTGGATGAAACGACGTCGCGGCTCATCACCACGGCCCGCACTGCGGCCGAACGCACCACGGCGTTCCTGCGCGGCCTGCCTGACAATGCTGCGGCGGCGGCGGCACAGGTGCGTCGTCTGGCGGGCGTCTTCGCCGGCACCGACGATGGTGCGCCCGAACCGGCAAAGCCGGCCGCAGCACCAGCCGATACGGCACAGTCTTCTTCCGGCGCGCCGACTTTCGACGTTCTGCGCGTCGAGCCCGATGGTTCGGCCGTAATCGCCGGCAAGGCGCAGCCCGGCGCAAAGCTCGAAATCCTCAGCAACGGCAAGGTGGTCGCCCAGACGACCATTGACGGCACCGGCGATTTCGCCGCCGTTTTCGACAATCCCCTTCCCCCAGGCGATCACGAGCTCGTTCTGCGTTCAACCGACGCCAACGGCAAGGCGACGCAGTCCGAGGAAGTGGCGACCGTTTCCGTGCCTGATGGCAAGGCGGGCGAGCTTCTGGCCATGGTTGCCAAGCCTGGCAAGGCGAGCCGCGTGCTGGCCATGCCGGAGGCAGCACCCCCGGCGCTTAAGCCGCAGGCCGCGCCATCGCAACAGCCTGCGGCCACATCTGAGACCAGCGCCAACACCGCCGCCGCGCCGCTCGCCGGTACTACAGCTCCGTCCGCCGCGGCTCCGCTAACGTCGAGCGTTCAGGTCACTGCCGTCGAGTTCGAAGGATCGAAGATTTTCGTCGCGGGTTCCGCGCCCGCGGGTTCGACGGTGCGCGCGCTTGTCGACGACACGGAAATCGGCAAGACCACGACGGAAGCCTCGGGTCATTTTGTCATCGAAGGCGATGTCGATCTTGCCGTCGGCAGCCATATCATCACCGTCGAGGAACTGAATGCCGACGGCACCGCGAAAGTGCGCGTGCGCGTTCCCTTCGAGCGGCCGCAGACCGATCAGGCAACCGTCGCCATGCAGGCGCCATCCACCTCATCTTCGGCGACCACGACCGCGGCACCGGCTGAAAACCAGAGCACGGCAAGCGACCGCGCCGCTTTCGAAAAGCTGCGCGCCGATGTCGCCAAGGCCTTCGGCATTCTCTCCAATCTCTACAGGGATCAGGCGACGCCGGCGCTCGACCAGGCCATTGCCGGCCGCTCCGCCGTCGTCATCGGCCTGAAATCGCTTTCGGAATTCCGTACAGCGGCCGCGACCGAGCCTGCCTTCACCGCCTTTGCGGGCGATATCACCGCCAAGGCGCGCCAGCTGCTGACATCGGTCGAGGCATGGCCGAACGACGTGGCGGCAATCGGCAAGGGCATCGCTTCGCTGGCAAGCCGGCTCTCCGAACTGCACATCACCGCGCCGCCCGCACCGGCACCGCAGGCCCCTGCTGGCCCGCAGACCTTCGAGCAGGCGCCGCTGGCCGAAAGCCAGAACAGCGTCATCATTCGCCGCGGCGATACGCTGTGGCAGATTTCGCGCCGCGCGTACGGACAGGGCGTGCGTTATACGACCATCTATCTCGCCAACGAGGACCAGATCAAAAACCCCGACCTGATCGAGCCCGGCCAGATTTTCGGCGTGCCAAAGGAAGCCCTGCCGAATGCGGAGGAACTTCACCGCAAGCGGCTGAAGAGCGGTTCCTGAGCATTTGAAGCGTTGCGGTGAACCCGTGACGACCCTATCTGTGACACGCGCGGCGGCTTGACCAGAGCCGCCGTCCTGCTGTCGGCTTCCGGCAGTGACCGGAGAGAATGATGGCCACGACCAAAAAAACAATTTCGGCGGATTCCAGCAATCCGACCCAGACGCTGATCAATCTCTGGCCCTATATGTGGCCGGAGGGTCGGTGGGACCTGAAGATGCGGGTGGTCTGGGCGACCGTATTCCTCATCGTCGCCAAGCTGGTGCTGATCGCCGTTCCCTATTTCTTCAAATGGGCAACGGATGCGCTGAATGGCAAGCTCGATATGGCAGGACTGGTCCCGGCCTTCCTGCTCGGCGCCGTCGCACTTGTTATCGCCTACAATCTGACGCGGCTGATCCAGGTCGGGCTCAACCAGCTGCGCGATTCCCTCTTTGCGAGCGTCGGCCAGCATGCGGTGCGCCAGCTCGCCTACAGAACCTTCGTGCACATGCACCGGCTTTCTTTGCGTTTCCATCTGGAGCGCAAGACCGGCGGGCTTTCGCGGGTTATCGAGCGTGGCACCAAGGGCATTGAAACCATTGTCCGTTTCACCATCCTCAACACAGCGCCGACCTTCATCGAATTCCTGCTGACGGCGATCATCTTCTGGGCTTCCTACGGTTTTTCCTATGTGCTGGTCACGGTCATCACCGTCTGGGCCTATATCTGGTTCACCGTGCGGGCCAGCAACTGGCGTATCGGCATTCGCCGCGCCATGAATGACAGCGACACCGACGCCAACACCAAGGCGATCGACTCGCTCCTGAATTTCGAGACGGTCAAATATTTCGGCAATGAGGAGATGGAGGCGCGGCGTTTCGACGTCGCCATGGAGCGCTACGAGAAGTCGGCGATCTCGATCTGGACGTCGCTCGGCTGGCTGAACTTCGGTCAGGGCGTGATCTTCGGCATCGGCTCGACCGTTATGATGGTGATGTCGGCGCTTGCCGTGCAGCGCGGCGAACAGACCATCGGCGATTTCGTCTTCGTCAACGCGCTTCTGCTGCAGCTTTCGGTGCCGCTCAACTTCATCGGTTTCGTTTATCGCGAAATCCGCCAGGGCCTGACCGACATCGAGCAGATGTTCGACCTTCTGGAGGTGGAAGCCGAAGTGACCGACAGGCAGGATGCAGAACCGCTCGCGGCCGGCCCAGGTGCCATCTCCTTCCGCGATGTGCACTTCGCCTATGACCCCGAAAGACCGATCCTGAAGGGCGTTTCCTTCGACGTGCCGGCGGGCAAGACGGTGGCGATCGTCGGGCCTTCAGGTGCGGGAAAATCGACGATCTCGCGGCTGCTCTATCGCTTCTACGATATTCAGGAAGGCTCCGTCACCGTTGACGGGCAGGACATTCGCGACGTGACGCAGAAGAGCCTGCGCTCGGTGATCGGCATGGTGCCGCAGGATACCGTGCTCTTCAACGACACGCTTGCCTATAACATCCGCTACGGTCGCCCCTCGGCAACCGACGAGGAACTGAGGGCGGCGGCGGATGCGGCACAGATCAGCGCCTTCATCGGCAAGCTGCCGGAGGGCTACGCGACCATGGTGGGTGAACGGGGCCTGAAGCTTTCCGGTGGTGAAAAGCAGCGCGTGGCGATTGCCCGCACGATCCTTAAAGCCCCGCCGATCCTCATTCTCGACGAGGCGACCTCGGCGCTCGACACCCACACCGAACAGGAAATCCAGAGCGCGCTCGATATCGTCTCGAAGAACCGCACGACGCTAGTTATCGCCCACCGGCTTTCCACCGTCATCGGCGCGGATGAGATCATCGTGCTGAAGGAAGGGCTGATTGCCGAACGCGGCACCCACAGCTCGCTGATGACGCAGAACGGTCTCTATGCCTCGATGTGGAGCCGCCAGCGCGAGGCGATCCGGGCGGAGGAAATGCTGCGCCATGTTCGCGAAACCGACGATCTGGGTGTCATCGACCGCGGCGAACCCGCCCATTGATGGCTATACCCCGGGGTAACTGGGCCGACGGACGAACCCCGCCATTGCCGCGCGGGGCGTTTGGCTGTAACCAGCTAGGCAAAATTTGTCGCATTGCCGTGTGGAGCGTGTCGTATCACGACCACATATAGACGCGGCAGACGAAAACCGGAGCAAGGAATCTCATGAATCTGTTCGACACCATTCGCAACACCATCGTACCGATCCACAAGGAAGGTTATGTCTTCGTGGCGGCCTTCTTCGTCGCATCGCTGGTGCTCGGCTGGATCGCCGAACCGCTGTTCTGGGTCGGCCTCGTCCTGACGGCCTGGTGCGCCTATTTCTTCCGCGACCCCGAGCGCGTCACGCCGCAGGATGACGACCTCATCATCAGCCCGGCCGACGGCAAGGTTTCCGCCGTGCAGAGCGTCGTTCCGCCGCTGGAGCTGGAACTCGGCAAGGAGCCGCTGGTGCGCATCTCGGTGTTCATGAACGTGTTCAACTGCCATGTGAATCGCGCGCCGGTACGCGGCCGCATCGTCAATGTCGCCTACCGTCCCGGCCTCTTCCTCAATGCGGAAGTCGACAAGGCTTCCGAAGACAATGAACGCAACGGCCTCGTCATCGAGACTTCGCACGGCAAGGTCGGCGTGGTGCAGATCGCCGGCATGGTTGCACGCCGCATCGTCTGCTGGGTGAAGCCGAATGAACCTGTTGATGCCGGTGAGCGTTTCGGTCTTATCCGTTTCGGTTCGCGACTCGATATCTTCCTTCCCGCAGGTTTCGAGCCGCGTGTATCGGTCGGCCAGACGGCGATTGCCGGTGAAACCGTGCTTGCCGAATTCGGCTCGGCCAAGGGTCCGGTCGTCAGCCGCCGCGGCTGACGGAAACAGGAAGGGCATGCGCATGGAAACGCCGATCGCCGAGCCGCAACAGAACGGCAAACCCGAGGGCCGCAGCGACAGCGGCCGTGGACCCCGGCTGAGGGAAATTCCCTTCCGCCTCGTCGTTCCCAACCTCATCACCGTTCTGGCCATCTGTGCGGGCCTGAGCGGCGTGCGTCTCGCCATTGAAGGCCGCTTCGAGCTGGCCGTCGGCATGGTACTGCTGGCCGCCTTTCTCGACGGCATAGACGGGCGCATTGCCCGCATGATGAAAGCGACGTCGAAATTCGGCGAACAGATGGATTCGCTGGCCGATATCGTCAATTTTGGTGTCGCCCCTGCCCTCGTGGTCTACGCCTACCTTCTCGATCAGGCGCGTTCCATCGGCTGGATCGCCGCCCTCATCTATGTCATCGCCGCCGGCCTGCGTCTGGCGCGTTTCAACGTCATGATCGAGCGGCCGGTAAAGGCGCCTTGGCAGAATGAATTTTTCGTGGGCGTGCCGGCCCCGATGGGCGCCATGCTGGTGCTTCTGCCTGTCTATCTCGGCTTCCTCGGCGTCGAGCCGGACAAGCCCTTTGCCTATGTCGCCGCCGCCTATACGGTCCTGATCGGTTATCTCCTCATCAGCCGCCTGCCGGTCTGGTCGGGAAAATCGGGCACCAGCCGCATCCGCCGCGATCTGGTGCTGCCGATGATCCTCGTCGTCGTGCTCTATGTGGCGATGTTGATGAGCTTCACCTGGGAGGTTCTGGTTCTGACCGTTGCCGCCTATCTCGTCTTCATCCCCATCAGCGCCCGCCTCTGGCACCGCCGCTACGGCACGCTGACAATCGAGGAAGACGCGCATGACGACGCGAACGGCGGCAACGGCCTCGATCGCGGCATTTAAAACCGCAGGTTTATTTTTTCTCGCTACAAGCCGGTGCAGGGTGTGACGCAAAATGTCGCAGCCTGAAAAGCCGGCTTCGTTTTTTTTGCCTCGAATCCGTCAAGATTAGCCGCGAAAGAAGTGGCTCACACGCATCGCAACGGCGATTGGCGTGAATTGTGGAGAGAGAGAAATGACGAACGAGACGAAGGCACAGCCGCAGGCGAAGCCCGACCTCAACAGCCACTACCGCCCGCTCGGACTGAAGGCCGTTGCGGCCGCAGCCCTGATGCTGAAGCGTAAGCCCGCTGCCAAAACCGCCTGAAAATATTCGCTTTTTTGATTTTCCCGGTTTTTGCGGACTACCCGGAAAACGGAGAGTTGCGGACGGAAGATCAACAAGCATGCGGCGCCTTTTCCGGGCGCCGTTTTTGTATATGGCGTTCCGCGAAACCGCGGATCGTCAATCATTTGCAAAATTGGCAACCTTCTGTAACGAAGCTGAAACGAAAATGTAGTAAAAATCTCGCCTTCCACAAGAAGGCTATACGAACAGCGACGTATAGATTAGTGAATACAAAAGAACTTTTCTATTCCGCATTTTTTTCCACAACAATGAATAAGCCAATTTTCGAATTCGCAGAAATGCGGATGACGAATATTCGGCGTTGGGGGAAGATTGTGAAGACAGGCCAGGGGGGCTTGGGACGGCCATGCAGGATAAAATCCTTCTGATTGAAGATTCCGTTGCTCTTTCCATGCTGCTGAAGACGCGGCTTTCGGAAGAAACGGAAGCCGAGGTTGTTCATTGCGACAGCATGGCCGCGGCCGATGCCCTCATGCAGGCCCATAGTTTCACGCTGGCGCTGACGGGTCTCAATCTGCCCGATGCGCCGAAAGGCGAGATTCTCGCACTTTTATCCGAGCGTAAGGTGCCGGCGATCGTTTTCACCGCCACGGTGGATGACGAGGCGCGCAAGCGCTACGCCGAAAAGAAGATCATCGACTACATTGTCAAGGACGGCCATCGCACCGTCGATGCGGTGGTCAGAACGGTCCAGCGGATTTTGAGCAACAAGCTTTTTTCCGTCCTGGTGGTCGATGATGTTCGCACAGCCCGCTCCGGTCTCGTGGAAATTCTGGAACGGCAGAATTTCAGGGTCAGCGAGGCCCATTCGGGCAAGCAGGCGCTGGAAATACTGTCGCAGGACCCGACGATCCAGCTTGTCATCACCGACTACCATATGCCCGACATGGACGGTTATGAGCTGACGCGCCGCATCCGCGACAGCCGCTCATCCGAAGATTTGCGGGTGATCGGCATATCGTCCTCCACCGACCGGTTGCTTTCGGCAAGCTTCCTGAAGGCGGGCGCCTCGGATTTCGTCTACCGCCCTTTCGTGCCGGAAGAATTGCAGTGCCGCATCGATAACAATATCGAGACGCTGAAGCAGCTTAAACGCCTGCGCGAGCTGGCCGAACGAGACCACCTCACCGGTCTGCCCAATCGCCGCTCCTTCTTCGAGCGCACGCGGGCGCTGATGGATGTCATCAACGGCAATGACGAGAGCGGCGCCGTCGCCATTCTCGACATCGACCATTTCAAGAAGATCAATGACACGCTGGGGCACGATGCCGGCGACAGGGCGTTGAAAAAGCTGGCCGAACTGCTGCATGACATGTGCGATGAACAACGCCATATTCCCGCCCGCCTCGGCGGCGAGGAGTTTGCCGTGTTCCTACGTGGGCTGGATGCGCGAGCCGCCTATCAGTTCTGCGAAGAGCTGCGTGGACAGGTGGAAAAGAACGGTCGGCAGCTGAGCGGCAGCAGCCTCGCCCTGACGATTTCGCTCGGCGTCGTGGAGATCGAAAAGGGCGAACCCTTCGACAACCAGCTGAATGCGGCGGACCAGCTGCTCTATCTCGCCAAGGCAAATGGCCGCAACCGCGTCTATTCCGACATCATGATCCAGGAAGGCCTGCAGAAGATCGGCCGGAACAGCTGAGCTTTTCTGAACAAGATAGTCTTGTGTGGGACCGAGCGCGTGCCGCGTAACGACGGCTGACCTCAACTTCCTCGGAAAGCATCTCAAAACAGCGACATCTGCCCGTCATCCTTCGCCGGTTTGATCTTCGCCAGCGGCGCGCTTTCCGGCACCGGCTCGATGAGATCGGCACCGACATTGGCGACCTTGTTGACCTTGTCCGATACCGGGATCATCTCGAAGAAATCATCCTGAACCGGCCGCATCAGGTCGACGATCTCGCGCGGTTCCTGGGTCTTGCAATCCAGCCAGCGGCTGAAATCCTCGGGCGCAATGACAACAGGCATGCGGTCGTGAATACGGCCGATCGCGGCATTGGCGGCGGTGGTGAGGATCGCACCGGTATCGACCTCCGAACCGTCGGCGGAAGACCAGGTTTCCATGAGGCCGGCGAAAGCGACTATGCCGCCACTTTTCGGGCGAATGAAATAGGGTTGCGGTTTGCCGCCCTCCTCCTTCGGCGGGCGTCGCCATTCGTAAAAGCCGGTTGCGGGCACCAGCACGCGGCGATGGCGCATGGCGGCGCGGAAGGAGGCCTTGCCGATGGCGGTTTCCGAACGGGCGTTGATGAGCAGCGGAAAATCCTTCGGGTCCTTTACCCAGCCCGGCATGAAACCCCAGCGGACCAGCACGGCGCGGCGATTGGGCAGGTTGCTGCCGCGCTCCTGCCGCTCCCCCTCCATCACGATCAATATGGGCTGCGTCGGTGCGATGTTGAAACGGGCGGGAAAATCCTCAAGGCCGATCAGATCGAGATAGTCGGCGATCTCCTCGGGTGTCGCCTTCAGCACGAAACGTCCACACATGCTTTTTCCTCAACCCCTTGGTCCGAACAGGATGATGGCGGTGCCGGCAAGGCAGACAGCGCCGCCGGCAATATCCCATTTGTCCGGCGCATGCCCTTCCACGCCCCAGAGCCAGAAAAGCGACGCAGCGATGTAAATCCCGCCATAGGCGGCGTAAGCCCTGCCCGCCGCCTCTGTCGGAACCAGTGTCAGAAGCCAGGCGAAAGCGGCAAGCGCCAGCATGCCCGGCAGCAATATCCACCCGGTCTTGCCGAGTTTCAGCCAGGCCCAGAAGGAAAAACAGCCGGCGATTTCGGCAAGAGCCGCCAGGACATAGATAAGATAGACCTTCATTCCACCGTCTTTAGCATGCACAATCGCGACAGTTCCGGACTATAACGCTCACTTCGGAAACCGGAATCGATTTTCCGGACCACGACACTATAGACAGGCCGCAGACGGCCGAAACAAGCGAAACCATTCATGACCCTTCGTATCAAGCCCCGCGCTGCCTCCTCCGCCATCGTCAGGAACGGAGACCGGCTGCTTCTCGTGCGCCGTATCAACCCGCCCTCGAAGGACATGTTCGCCTTTCCGGGCGGGCGCGGCGAAGACGGCGAAACGGCAGCCGAGACGGCGCTGCGCGAATTGCACGAGGAAACCGGTATCGTGGCGCGAAGGCCGCAGCTTTTCGCGACCTATGATCTTCCCTCCCGCGACGCTGAAGGCGTGCTGACGAGCCATTATTTCCTCTCCGTCTTCACCGTGGAGACGGATGCCGATCCCGTCGTGACTGTGGGCGACGATGCGGCGGATGCCGGGTGGTACACATTGGCGGAAATCCGCCTTCTGCCTGCGCCCGAAAGTGTGGTCGAATGCGCCGAGCGCCTGCTTGCATGATTGCCAGTCAGCCAGAATCGCTATTATCTAGGACTGATCCGCCCGCCGGATGGTCACGAGCCAACAGTTCACGAGTATGTGTGGGGCAGAATAGAATTTTGATACGGCCAACCATCTTCCTGTCTCTTTTTCTGACCATGCTTGCCATATCAGGGCAAGAAGGCATCGCTTTTGCGCAGCCTTCAAAACCGGCTTCCGAGGCACGTCCGGCGGAAGCGATACCGCCCAAGCCCGCTCCTTATGACGACAAGCTGGCACGGCTGTCGGAAATACTGGGCGCGGTGCAATATCTGAGAACCCTGTGCCCCTCTTCCGGACCGGAGGACTGGCGCAGGTCGATGAGCGATCTTCTGGCTGCGGACACGGCCAACGAACCTGAACGACGTCAGCGCATGACGGCTGCATTCAACCGTGGATACCGCTCCTTTGCGGCCATCCACACCAGTTGCACACGCGCCGCCATCATGGCAGAAGAGAACTACCGTAACGAAGGGGCAACACTCGCGCAGGAAATCGCGTCCAGGTTCGGAAATTAGAGGATTGTTAACCTCTTTTCGCCGCAGCCCGTGCCGTTTTGATAAAAGGCTGCTAGTGTTGTTAACAGGGTGGTAAGGACTTGCCCGCCCTGTCGAGGATGAAAAATGCAGACAAGCCGTAACGAAATCGACGATATGATCGTGCATGAAAAGATGCAGGTCGCTCTGGAACACCAGAACGAGGCATGGGCTGACGGCATGGCCGACGGCATCGAGCCGGAGATCATCGCCGATGCCGCCATCGCTCTGGCCATGCGCGAAACCATCCGTATCCATGGCGAGGCCGGCGCTGAAGCAATGCTGGAATCGCTGCGCCAGCGCATGCTTCAGGGCGAATTTTCGCCGCAGCGGGTAATACAGTAAAGCCGGGGTCTATCATGTCTTGCCTGAGCAAGGGCCTTTTGCGCTCTTCCGCCCTGCTGTCCATTCTGCTTGCCCTGACCGCCGGTCCGATTGGCGTGCCGAGCCGCGCCTTTGCCCTTTCCGAGCTGAAGCCGGCGCAGAACACCGAAAGCGAGCCGAAGGCCGAGAGCGAGCAGCCGCAGCAGGCCCAGCCTGCTGAGCCGGACGAGATCGAAGGCGATTCGGAAGGCATTCCCCTGCCCGACCCTTTGGTGGACCGTTCCGCTGGCCAGGCAAACCAGCAATCCGCCAAGCCCGATAACACCCCGGAAATGTCTGTTGTAATCGAGCACGACATTTCCAAGGCGCCGGAACCCGTGCGCAAGCTGCGCCAGCAGATCATCGACGCCGCCGCGTCAGGCGATATCGAAAAGCTGCGGCCCTTCATCGCCGCCGGGCAGAACCAGTTCCGCATCGACGGCAGTGACAGCGAAGACCCGATTGCAGCGCTGAAAAGCTATTCCGGCGATCCGGACGGGTTGGAAGTGCTGGCGATCATCATCGATCTCCTGTCGACCGGTTATGCCCATATCGATGCCGGCACCCCTGACGAAGCCTATGTTTTCCCCTATTTTGCCGGAAAACCGCTGAATACGCTGACTGCACCGGAAAAGGTGGAGCTTCTGCGAATCATCACGGCGGGCGATCTGGCGGACATGCAGGAATTTGGCAATTACAGCTTCTATCGCGTCGGCATTTCGCCTGACGGCAAGTGGAAGTTCTTCACCGCCGGCGATTGATCGCATCGCAGTGCTTGCCGTTCTCGGGCAAAAATCCTAACTGTGCGGAATGAGCATTCCGGCAAATGCATCTGCATCTTGCCTGCTATCCGCATAGTCTCGACGAACCGAACGGTGACACCATGCCTTCCGCCTTTCTTGCCGACCGCCGCCTGATCCGGGTTTCCGGCACCGGCGCCGAGGAGTTTCTGAACAACCTCATCACCGCAGATATCGAGAATCTGCCGGCAGGCGAGGCCCGGGCCGCGGCACTTCTGACGCCGCAGGGCAAGATCCTGTTCGATTTCCTGATCTGGCGCGATGGCGGGGACTATCTGATCGAAACGGGCGCCGCCGAACAGGACGCATTGCTGCGCCGCCTGACCATGTACAAGCTGCGCGCACCGGTCGACCTCAAAGTCGAGACGGTAGAAGGTGTGAGCGTTTTCTGGACCGAGACTGCACCGGTGGCAGGCGTCAGGGACGGCCGTTTCGCCAAGGCCGGAATCGATCTCTTCAGGCTACCGGGCGCATCGGCCTCGGGCGATGTTGCGGCCTATGATGCGCTGCGCGTTGACCATGGCATTGCCGAATCCGGCCGGGATTATGCGCTGCAGGATGCTTTTCCCCATGATGTTCTGATGGATGTGAATGACGGCGTTTCCTTCAGGAAGGGCTGCTTCGTCGGTCAGGAAGTCGTCTCGCGCATGAAGCACCGCGGTACGGCAAGACGCCGCGTCGTCACCGTTTCGGCCGGAGGCGCGTTGCCCGCCAGCGGGGCGGAGATTACCGCCGATGGAAAACCGGTCGGCACGCTTGGAACCGTTTGCGGCAACAGGGCGCTTGCCATCGTGCGGATCGACCGCATTGCCGATGCGCTTGCTTCGGGCACGCCGCTTCTTGCCGAGACTGTTCCCGTGACCGTGGCCCTGCCGGCCTGGAGCGGCCTTTCCTTCCCGGCGGTCGATCCCGCGGCTCGGGCGGAGGATTAAGAGTGACGCCCGCAAAAAGCCCGCGCGCCTGGCAGCGCATGCTGTCCGGCCGGCGGCTCGATCTGCTCGACCCTTCGCCGCTCGATGTGGAAATTGCCGATATCGCCCACGGCCTTGCCCGTGTCGCCCGCTGGAACGGCCAGACGCGCGGCGACCACGCCTTTTCCGTCGCCCAGCATTGCCTCATCGTCGAAACCATCTTCTGCCGCATGTGCACGGGTGCGACGCCTGATGACATGCAGATGGCGCTTCTGCATGACGCGCCGGAATATGTCATCGGCGATATGATCTCGCCGTTCAAATCCGTGGTCGGCGGTGGTTACAAGACCGTGGAAAAACGGCTGGAGGCCGCCGTGCATCTGCGTTTCGGCCTGCCACCACATGCATCGCGCGACTTGAAGGACCGCATCAAGAAGGCCGACACGGTCGCCGCCTTTTTCGAGGCGACGGAGCTTGCCGGTTTTTCCACCGCCGAGGCGCAGAAATTCTTCGGCCTGCCGCGCGGCATTACCCGCGATATGTTCGACATTACGCCCCTGCCCTCCACCGAAGCGCAAAAGCTGTTCATCGAACGTTTCGAGGCTATCGAGGCGCTGCGCGCGGTCAGGACGGGGAGCGCGACATGACGGCCATTGTCGTATCGCCGCTGTCGCGGATCGCGGAGATGGCCGTGAAACACAAGGCCCGCGAAATGGTGACACTGATCGCCAAAGAGCAGGCCTTTCACCGCCCTGCCGTCATTGCCGCAGATCGGCATCTGACGCTTGCCATGAACGACATCACATTCAAGGGCACCGCTGATCTCATCGCGCCTGATGATGCGCATGTGCTGAGGCTGATCGATTTCGCCCGCGAATGGGACCAGTCCGCGCCGCTGCTCATCCATTGCTGGATGGGTGTTTCGCGCTCGCCCGCCGCCGCCGTCATCGCAGCGCTCAGCCTTTATCCTGACCAGGATGAAATGGAGCTTGCGCTGCGCCTGCGCGCCGTCTCACCCTATTCCACGCCGAATGCCCGCATCATTGCCATCGGCGACCGTCTGCTTGGACGCGACGGCAGGCTGGTGGCGGCGATCAAAAAAATCGGCAGGGGCGCGGATACGGATGGTAACGTGCCCTTCGTACTGCCGCTTGGCGCCTGAGGCCGTTTTAGCGGAACCCTCACGGCGTCCAGTCGTTACCAACCCTGAACAGCAATAAAAATCACAGGATAATTCATGGAACAACAGGCAACGGATATCATCGTCGCATCGCAGGCGGCGTTGCAGCAGGCGAGCGCGCTTGCGGTGCAATATTCCTTCTCGGTCGTTGGTGCGCTTCTGCTGCTGATCATCGGCTGGCTGGCCGCCACCTTCCTGCAACGCTGGGCCTTTCAGGGCCTGTCGCGCATTCGCGGCTTCGATGCGACGCTCGCCGGCTTCTTCGCAGGCGCCATCCGCTATGTGGTTCTCATTCTGGTACTGGTCATGGTGCTTGGCCAGTTCGGGGTGCAGACCGCCTCCATTCTCGCCGCCCTTGGCGCCGCCGGTCTGGCCATTGGTCTGGCGCTGCAGGGCACGCTGCAGAATATTGCCGCCGGCATCATGCTTCTGGTGCTGCGTCCCTTCCGGGTCGGTGAATATATCGAGACCGGCACGGTCAGCGGCACGGTGATCGAGATCGGGCTCTTTGCCACCGAACTCAAGACCAGCGATGGGCTCTATCGTCTCGCGCCCAACTCCACCCTCTGGAACGTGCCGATCACCAATTACAGCCGTTTTCCCTCGCGCCGTCACGAACTGAGCCTGACGGTCAAGACTGACGAGGATCTCACGGCCGCGCAGAATATGCTGATGAAAGTCGTGCGCTCGGAGAGCCGGGTTTTGCTGGACCCCGCCCCCGTCACCTTCGTCGATTCGGTCAGCGCCGACAGCGCCACCGTCAAATTGCGCTACTGGGTGCGCAGCGACAGTTATTTCGCGACAACCCGCGACGTGACGAAGGCCATGAAGCTCGCCTTCGACGAACGAAAGGCGGAAGTGAACGCGCAGCCTGCCTGAGACCTCACCTCTCCCCCCTCTTTTCAAGCGCGGTGGCTGCAAGAGCCATCGCGCTTTTTCGTTGCGTTGCGTTGGAGCACACACTTGCATCCCGCTGACGTGGCCTCTATAGGTCGTTACGTAATGTTATTACGTAACTTACTTTTATGGATATGAGAGGGCCGAAACAATGCAGAAGATACTCACCCGCGTCACCGGCGCTGTCGCACTTGGTTCCATGCTGCTGGCGGCGACCACGGCAATGGCTGCCGGTGGCGACAAACCCGCAGCCCATAGCCACGACCATGGACACGATCACGGCCACCAGATGACCGAGGCGGAAAAGCAGATCTACAAGGGTTATTTCGAGGATGCGCAGGTGAAACCACGTGCGCTTTCCGACTGGGAAGGCGACTGGCAGTCGGTCTATCCCTACTTGCTGAACGGCTCGCTGGACCCCGTCATGGCCGAAAAAGCGGCCCATGGCGACAAGACCGCCGCCGAATACCGCGCCTATTACGACATCGGTTACAAGACCGATGTAAACCGCATCGTCATCAAGAGTGACAGCGTGGCGTTTTATAAGGACGGCAAGCCCGCTGAAGGCACCTATGTCAGCGACGGCCATGAAATCCTGACCTACAAGAAGGGCAATCGCGGTGTCCGCTACATCTTCAAGAAAACCGGCGGCGATGAGGCCGCACCGCAATTCATCCAGTTCAGCGATCACTCCATAGCCCCGGTCAAGGCGGGCCATTACCATCTCTACTGGGGAGCTGACCGCAAGGCGCTGCTGGACGAAGTGACCAATTGGCCGACCTATTATCCCTTCCTGATGGACGGCGGCGATATCGTGAAAGAAATGGCGGCGCATTGAGACCGTAACTTAGCGGTCTTCCGCAGCATGCGTGAATGACGCGAGCGGTTGCCGCTTGTCACCTTCTCCCCGAGGGGGAGAAAGTCGCGGCAGCGGGATGAAGGGGCAAGCTCTCGGCTTATCGCTGGCGGTGCCCCTCATCTACTCCTCCGGGGCATCTTCTCCCCGGCGGGGAGAAGAAAGGCTCACTGCCCCATGGTCGAACGATGCGCCCAGCCGGTCATGCGCTTTTCAAGCCAGGCCATAATCGCATACATGACGATGCCTTCCACCGCGAGCATCAGCAGGCCGGCAAAGACGAGCGGCACATTGAACTGGCTCTGGGCCGAACTCATCATGTTGCCGAGGCCATAATTGGAAGCGACGGTCTCCGATACGACCGAGCCGACGAAGGCGAGCGTGATGGCGATTTTCAGCGAGCCGAAGAAATAGGGCATGGAACGCGGAATGCCGACCTTCAGCATGATATCCATCTTCTTTGCGCCGAGCGCCCGCAGCACATCTTCCGTTTCCGGCTCTATGGTGGCAAGCCCGGTCGCGACATTCACGACGATGGGAAAGAAGGAAATCAGGAAGGCGGTCAACACGGCGGGGACCGTGCCGATGCCGAACCAGATGACGAGGATCGGCACAAGCGCCACTTTCGGGATGGCGTTGAAGCCGATCATCAGCGGATAAAGCCCGGCATAGATGGTTTTCGACCAGCCGATGAACAGACCGATGGCAAGACCGGCGGCCACAGCAATGGCAAAACCCAGTGTCGTCGTATAAAGCGTCTGCAGCGAATTCTTCCAGATCGGCGACCAATATTGCATGATGGCCTGTCCAACCCTTACCGGTGACGGCAGAATGGTGGGCGGCATTTTCAGCGCATGGACGAGCAGTTCCCACAACACGAAAAGCGCCAGCGTATAAAGCCATGGAGCGGCTTTCACCCAGTTGACGCGGGCGATCAGCGGCTTGCGCGACTCGGCCGCAACGGTGCTTTCCAGGATCGCGCTCATGCCGCCACCCTCGCCTGGGCGATCTCGCCATGCAGTTCCTGCACCATGTCGTTGAAACCCCTGTCGTACATGATATCGAGCTGGCGCGGGCGGGCAAACGGAACGCGGTGTTCCGCGAGCACGCGGCCCGGCCTTGCGCTCATCACGAAAATCTTGTCGGCCAGAAATGTCGCCTCGCGCAGATCATGGGTCACAAGGATGATGGTGACACGCTGTGCGGCGTGCAGGTCGCGGATGACGCACCACAATTCCTCGCGGGTGAAGGCATCGAGCGCGCCGAAAGGCTCGTCCAGCATCAGTAGTTCCGGTTCGTGGATCAAGGCCCGGCAAAGATTGGCGCGCTGCTGCATGCCGCCGGAAAGCTGCCACGGGTATTTTGAACCGAAACCCTTCAGGCCGACGATTTCCAGCAACCGCTCGGCTTTCGCGACATATTCCGCCTTATGGGCGCGCAGGCGTCGGCGATGTTTCTCGACGATTTCCAGCGGCAGCAGGATATTTTCGAGCGTTGTGCGCCAGGGCAGCATCGTCGGGTTCTGAAACGCCATGCCGACAATGGAAACCGGCTCCGTGACCTGCCGCCCGGCAACGATGACATTGCCCTTCTGCGGAATATGCAGCCCGGTCACCAGCTTCATCAGGGTCGACTTGCCGCAGCCGGAGGGACCGACCACTGCGGCAAATTCACCCTTGTCGACCGTCAGGTTCAAGCCGGATACGGCCAGCGTGCCGGCGGAGCCGCCGTAACGCATGTCGACACTGTCTATTTCCACGAGATGTGACATTGCTGTCCCCGTTTTAAGTTGCTGATCGGGCGGTTGAACCCTGCAGCGTTGCAGCTTGTTTCTTCTCCCCGCCGGGGAGAAGGTGGCCCGAAGGGTCGGATGAGGGGGCAGCGCCAGCGATAGACCGAGAGCTTGCCCCCTCATCCCGCTGCCGCGACCTTCTCCCCGGCGGGGAGAAGAAGCATGCCGCACCCGCTCACTCCGCCCATTACGGAAGCATGCGCTCTTCCTTGGCCGGCAGGTAGGTCGCGTCGAACACCTGCTCCGCCTTGACGTTGCCCTTCAGGCCGAGGGAGACTTTCAACGTTTCGACGGAGGCCGCAAGCCGGGCAGGATCGACGCCGCCCATGCCGTTTTCCACCACATAGGGCGTCTTGATATTCATGCTGTTGGCCATGTTGAGGCGTTCAAGCTCGATGGCGCTGTCGAGCGTCTCGTTGCGCTTGAGCACAGCCGCCACGCCCTCTTCGGGGTTCTTGACTGAATCGGCGAAGCCCTTGGCCAGTGCTTTCAGAAAGCCCTTTACTGCTTCCGGGTTTTTCTCTGCGAAATCAGTGTTTACCAGCACCGCATTGCCATAAAGATTCAAGCCGTGCTCGGCCATCAGGATGGTCGAGATATCGTCATCGGCGATGCCCTGTTTCTTGAGGTTGAGGATCACCGAAAAGGCAAAGCCGAAAACGGCGTCGACATCGCCCTTGGCGAGCATCGGTTCACGCACCGGAAAACCGATCGATTCGATCTTGATCTTGCTGTCGTCGAGACCCGCCACCTGTTTGAAGGCCGGCCATTGCGCGAAAGCGCCATCCGGCGGCGGCGCGCCGAGCTTCTTGCCTTCCAGCGACTTCGGATCACCGGTGACACCCAGCGACTTGCGGCCGACCACGGCGAAAGTCGGGCGCTCATAGACCATATATACGGCCTTGATCTTCTGGCTCGGATCTTCGTCGAGGAACTTCATCACCGAATTGATATCGCCGAAACCCATCTGATAGGCGCCGGTCGCCACGCGCGGAATAGCTTCAACCGAACCGTTACCGCTGTCGATGGTGACATCGAGACCCTCAGCCTTGAAGTAACCCTTGTCGAGCGCCAGCAGGAAACCGGCGGCGGGGCCTTCGAACTTCCAGTCGAGCGTGAATTTCACCGGTGTTTCGGCCCGCGCCTCGATGATCGGCAGCGAAAAGCCGGCGGTTACACCGATGGCGGTAATGGCCAGAGCTCTGGTCAACAACCTGCGCGTTAAAATCATCTGTTCCCCCTGATGGTTTTGTTGGATTGGTTGCATAAGACCCAATTCCAACCCTCAAGGCAAGATAAAATTGCATACAAAATAGCCGTTATTTTGTGTGCTTATTTTATATGCACAAACAATCACAAGACAGGCAAAAAGCCGGCAATCTGCCCATCGCGAATGCAACGAAGCGAAAGCAGTATCGTTCACCCAGAGAACACAGCGTTCTCATTTGCCGGGGTTGCGGATCAGGGGCAGCGTGCGACAAATAGGGCCATGAACAGCAGGCGAAACGGCGGGACGGCAAGATGAATTCTGCACTGGGCATACACCACATCACCATGATCACCCGGAAGGTGCAGGCGAATGTGGATTTTTACGCCGGCTTTCTGGGCTTGAGGCTGGCCAAGCGCACGGCCGGCTTCGAAGACGCCGTGCAGCTTCACCTGCTTTATGGCGATGACATCGCCTCGCCCGGCTCGCTTCTGACATTTCTCGTCTGGGAAGATGGCGGCCAGGGCCGTGTCGGGTACGGCCAGACGCTGGAAATTTCCGTGGCGATCGATCCCGCTGCGATCGGCTTCTGGCTGACGCGGGCGCTGAGATTCGGCATCCGCGCGGAAGGCCCGACTGACGAATTCGGCGCTCCGGTTATCCGGCTGAAAGATCCTGACGGCCTGATCGTCAAGCTGGTCGGCACCCGCGCCTTTGCCGATGCCACGCCACATGTGACCGACGATATTTCCGCAGAAGACGCCATTCGCCGAATCTATGGTGCGACGGTGCTGAGTGAAGTGCCGGAAGAAACCGTAGCGTTTCTGGAGAAACATTTCGGCTACCGGCAGGAAAGCCAGGCGGGTGCGATCCGCCGGCTCGTTTCCGACAGCGGCGACATTATCGACGTGCGTGACGCCACCGGCTTCTGGTCCAGCGCGCCGGGCACCGGCACCGTCGATCACATCGCCTTCCGGGCGAAGGACATGGATGAGCTGAACACGGTTCTAACCGGGCTGAAATCGCTGAATTCCAGCACCACCAACGCCCATGACCGGAAATATTTCCACTCGCTCTACGTCCGCGAACCGGGCGGCGTGCTGATCGAAATGGCGACCGATGGGCCGGGCATGACGGTCGACGAACCGCTGGAATCGCTCGGCGAAAAACTGTTCATCCCGCCGCTCTTCATGAAGGACGAGGCGGATGTGCGTGTCGCCCTGCCGCAATTCTCGATGCCGGGCGAAGAACGCATCATCTATCGCGACCTGCCCTTCGTGCACCGTTTCTACACGCCCGAGGAAGCTGATGGCAGCACCATCATCCTGCTGCACGGTTCCGGCGGCAGTGAAACGAGCCTGATGCCGCTGGCGCACCGGGCAGCACCGGGCGCCACCCTTCTGGGCGTGCGCGGCCGCAGCACGGAAGAAGAAATCGCCCGCTGGTTCCGCCGTTTTCCCGATTTCAGCTTCGACCAGCAGGATATTGTCACGGAAACAGAAGCCTTTGCCGCCTTCGTGGAGGGGGCAATCCGCGCCTATGGTCTTGATCGCTCGAAACTGCGGTTTATCGGCCATTCCAATGGCGCGAACTTCTACGCCGCCTTTGCCGCGCTCTATCCCGAACTTGCAGGCGACGCCCTGCTCTATCGCCCGATGCCGGTTCTCGAAACATGGCCGCAAACCGATCTTTCCGGCCACAATTTCCTGCTCGTGGCGGGACAACGCGACAAATATCTCGACAAGGCGAGCGAACTGCAGGGAAAGCTCACGGCGAGCGGTGCAAAGGCCGAGATGGAAACCGTTGAGGACGGGCACGAGCTCGGGCTTACCGATATCGAAGCGGCGCGGCGGTGGCTGGCGGGTGCTTCCTGATTCGAGCGGTACATCGGATCGAGCGGAGGCCACCCATTTCTTCTCCCCGTCGGGGAGAAGAAACAAATGGCATATGCTTACCCCCGCGCCACCCACACCATTCATCAACCGGGCCTTGCATAAATTCACCAAAAGGGCTTTAAAAACAGCTTCGTAATTGGAGAGTCCGTTTGGAAATCCCGCTGTTTATCCTCGCCCTCGTCGCGGCCTTCATCTACACGCTGGTCGCGAGCATCCGCAATTCAAGCCGAATCAAGTCGCTCGAACGGGAGGTGCACAGCCTCAAGCGGCTGATGGCTGCGGGCGTGACGTCGGCTGCGGCAGTGCAAACGGAGAGCACGGAATCCACGGTAAAACCGGATTTCGAGGCGGAAGAGCCAAGCACGCCCCCTGCGGAAGACACAGCCTTCCAGGCTGAATACGCATCCGAGCCCGAAGACGCCGCCGCCATGGCAGCATCGGAAGAGCTGGCGCGCGAGGAGGCCCAACCTGCGCCTGCCGCCGAGGCCGTATCCACCCCGGCAACGAAGGAGAGCTTCGAAAGTCTGCTCGGCGCGCGCTGGGCGGTCTGGGCCGGTGGACTGGCGCTGGCGCTCGGCGGCATTTTCCTCGTTAAATATTCGATCGAATCGGGCCTGCTCAGCCCGGCCGTGCGGCTTTCGCTCGCCGCCATTTTCGGTCTTGTTCTCGGGCTTGCCGGCGAAGCGATCCGCCGCAAGGCGGTGCCGGGCATCGCCACCACCTATTCCAACGCCATGATACCGGGCGTGCTGACGGCGGCGGGCGCATTGACGCTGTTCGGCGTGGTTTATGCAGCCTATGGCATTTACGACTATATCGGTCCCGGCGCGGCTTTTGGCCTGCTTGGCCTCGTCGCTTTCGCCACCATCGGGCTTTCGCTGCTGCACGGGCAGGCGCTGGCCGGTCTCGGCCTTCTCGGTTCGATGCTGACACCCGCGCTGATTTCCACCGAAACGCCGAATATCTGGGCGCTCTTCGTCTTCCTCACCGTCTCCTGGCTGGCAACGGCGGCAGCGGCGCGCAGGCAGGGCTGGACCGTGGTTCCCTCTCTCGCCAATGCCGGGCTTGGCCTCTGGGCGCTCGGCTATATCGGCTTTTCCGAAACGATCAGCGCCGAACCGCCAACACTTGCCCTGCTCGTCATGCTGGCGGGAACAATATTCCTCTGGCCCGGCAAGGCATTCGACACGCCGCCCGCCCAAACTGCCGAAACCGCAGCGCCCGAGCGACGCGCCGTCCGCGCCATGCGGCTTCTGCTACGCCCGTCACTCGCCCTCAATCTCACCGTCTCGATGGCCGTGATCCTGCCGGCAATCGGCTTCCTTTTTGCCGATGGCGGAGTCGATACTCATCCGGCCCTGATCGTTTCAGCGCTCATAGCCGCCCTTGCGGCCCTTGGCGCCGCCCGCCACTATGCGGTATGGCCCGCTATTATCGCAGCACTTGGCGCGCAGGCTGCGGTATCGCTGATGTCACGTCAGGGTCTCGACTTCATCGGCGTCATCAACGATACGGCCGTATCGCTTCCGCCCGTGTCGGTTGGCTACACGGCGGAAATCGCCATGGCGCTCGGCCTCGGGGGCGTCTTCGTGCTGTCCGCCTTCTCCTTCCTGAAGCGCAAGGGTGCTGACGACGCGGATTTCGCCCAGCTCTGGGCTGGTATCGCCGCGCTATTCCCGGTCTGGCTCGCCACCGCAAGCTTTGTCGAATACGGCAATCTTGGCCGCGACTGGCTGCACGCCGCCTATGGCCTCGGCCTCGGCTTCGTGTTGATTGCAGGTGCCGAATGGCTGCATCGGCAGAACAATGAGACCTATCGCAAACCGCTCAACATCCTCGTGCTCGGCTCCTTCGCCGCCTTCGCGCTCAGCCTGCACACGCTGACGGAGGGGCTGGTGACAACCGTTCTCCTTTCGGTCATCGGCTTCATCTATGTGCTGGCCAGCCGTTACCGCAACTGGGAGGTTCTGCCCTGGGTGATGGCCGTGGCAAGCGTTGCCGTTCTCGGCCGCATCGCCTGGGAACCCACCATTGTCGGGCCGCAAAATCTTGGGCTCACGCCGGTCTTCAACGCGCTTCTTCCGGGTTACGGCATTCCCGCACTGCTGGCCGTCGCCTCGGCATGGCTGCTGCGCGACTGGCCGGGGGTCAGGGCGAAGAACTTCCTGCAGGCGATTGCCAGCGTCATGGGTCTTCTCGCCGTCGCCATCCTCGTCCGCCACGCAATGAATGGCGGCACGCTGGATGACAGTGTGCCGACGCTTGGCGAACAGTCGATCTATACGCTGCTGACCATTGGCTTCTCGGGCGTGTTGATGACGCTCGATCTGAAAAGCCCCAGCCCCATCTTCCGCTACGGCTCGATGATTGCCGGCGTGATTGCCGTCATCAACGTGCTGACGATGCATTTCTTCACGCTCAACCCCTATTTCACCGGCGAAAATACCGGCCGCATCCCGTTCCTCAACCTGCTGCTGATCGGTTACCTCCTGCCGGCGCTCGCCTATGGCGGCCTTGCCTATTACGCGCGGGGAAAACGTCCACCGCCCTATGTCAGCATGCTGGCGGTGGCGGGCGCAGCGCTCGGTTTTGCCTGGGCCACGCTTTCAGTGCGCCGCTTCTGGCAGGGCGAAAATATTGCCGACTGGAAGGGTTTCCTGCAGGGCGAGACCTACAGCTATTCGGTGGTCTGGCTGCTGATCGGCGTGTTGCTGCTCGTGCTTGGCTCGCGCTTTAATGCCCGCAGCCTGCGTCTGGCATCGGCCGCCTTCGTGCTGATCTCGGTTGCCAAGGCGTTCCTGATCGACATGAGCAATCTCGAAGGCGTGCTGAGGGCGCTGTCCTTCATCGGGCTCGGCGCGGTGCTCATCGGCATCGGCCTGTTCTACCAGAAGATCCTCACCCGGAAGCCGCAGGCATGATCGCGGCCGAGGCTTTCGCGCCCTATGCGGCGCTTGCGCAGGACCTGATACCGCACGCCGCAGACAGCGGCGACGGTTCGCATGATCTTGCCCATATTCACCGCGTCTTCCGCAACGCCATGCGCATCCATGCGGGCGAAGGCGGCGATGGTAACGTGCTGGCCGCCAGCGTGCTGTTGCATGATTGTGTGGCGGTGGAGAAGAACTCACCGCTGCGCGCGCAGGCCTCGCGGCTTGCGGCGGAAAAGGCATCCGGCATTCTGATGGGGCTCGGCTGGAAACAGGCGGATATTGACGCCGCCGCCCATGCCATCACCACACACAGCTTTTCCGCCAATATCGAACCGCAGACGCTGGAGGCGAAAATCCTTCAGGATGCCGACCGGCTGGACGCCATCGGCATGGTGGGGGCGGCGCGCTGCTTTTATATTGCCGGGCGCATGGGCTCAGCACTTTATGATCCGGTCGACCCGCTGGCGAAGGACCGGCCGCTTGACGACCGCGCCTTTGCCATCGACCATTTCGAAACCAAGCTGTTCAAGCTGGCCGACGGTTTTCGCACCGAGACAGGCCGGCAGATGGCCAGGGCCCGCCATGAGCGGCTGAAACAGGTGCTGGACCTGTTTCTCGACGAGATCTAAGGAGACCCTAGATGCGTGTGACCGAACTCAACATCTATCCGCTGAAAAGCGCGCGCGGTATCCCTCTCTCCGAAAGCGCCGTTTCGGCCGAAGGCCTGCCGGGTGACCGCCGCGCCATGCTCACTGATCCCTCCGGCCATTTCATCACCCAGCGCGAATTGCCCGCCATCGCCACGGTTCTGGCCCGGCATGAGGATGGCGGCATGGTGCTGGCGCGCGACAAGGACGGCGAGATTTTCGCAAGGCCATCCGGGCAGCGCATGGATGTGGCGGTGTGGAAATCGATCGTCAGCGCCAATATCGCCGATGACGAGACCAATGGCACGCTCTCGGCATGGCTGGGGCGCGAGGTGAAGCTCGCCTTTTTTGATGATACCTCGAAACGTATTGCGAGCCTCGAATGGACGGGCAACGAAACGCCCGTCACCTTTGCGGACGGCTACCAGATCCTCGTCACCACCACGGCCTCGCTTGCCGCGCTGAACGACAATATGCGCGCCAATGGCGAAGACGCTGTTGGCATGGAGCGTTTCCGGCCGAATATCGTGCTTGACACGGACGAGGCATGGGCTGAGGACCGCTGGGCGGCCATCGAGATTGGCGGCATTCGCTTCGATCTCGTCAAACCCTGCGCCCGCTGCATCATGACCACGCAGGATCAGACCACCGGCTCGCGTGATGTGCCCTCCCCCATGAAAGCCATGGGCCGCATCCGCATGTCCGGCGACCGGCGCGTGCCCGGCCCGCTCTTCGGCTGGAACGTGACGCCGCGCAGCCAGGGCAAGCTGTCCGTCGGCGATGTGGCAAAGGTGGTCGAGGAACGGCCGGAAGGCTGGACGATCAAACGGCGGTAAGTTGCTGGTTCGGGTCAAACCCAACCCACAGCCCACAGCGCAAAGTTTTCATAGGCTGGCGCGCCCTCTCTCCATCATTCCTGCGCCTGTCACAGGATGAGGAAAGGACGGAGCATCACCGCATCACGGCTTGTGCGCCCCGACGATCAGGAAAATCGGGCGGCGATCTTCGTGCTTCAGTTCAGGCCGCTCGGCCATCAAGGCCGGATCAGGCCTCGGCTCCGCCAGCCGCGTCAAAACAAATCCGGCAGCCAGGAGACCATTGAGAAGGCCTGACACCGTGCGGTGATATTTGACCACATCGTCCGCCATCCAGTTGGAATGGCGCACGCCCTGACTTTGATAATTATCGAGCGGCCAGTGCAGGATTTCGCCATCCTCGCCATAAAACCAGTCCTGTTTTTCCAGCGCCGTGAAAACGGGATGTTCGATGGAAAAGATGAAATCGCCGCCGGATTTCAGCACGGCAAAGACCTTCGCGAATGCCACGTCGAGATCACGGACGTAATGCAGGGCGAGAGAACTCAGCACCACATCGAAACTTTCCTGCGGAAAATCGATGTCTTCGATGGCGGCGCGGCGGTATTCGATGCCGGGCCCGCCATTTATTTCGGCGGCGCGGTGCAGCATGTTTTCCGAGAGATCAACGCCAACGACATGGCGCGCGCCCTGCTCTGCGGCAAAACGGCAATGCCAGCCGAAACCACAACCGAGATCAAGAAGGCTCCTGTCTTTCAGGGGCGGAAGCATGGCACGCAATTCATGCCACTCGCCGGCCTGACGCAGGCCCTCCACGGAGCGCGGCATGGCGCTGTAACGCTCAAAAAACCCTGGATCGTCGTAGATATTCTGTTTCATCGTCTTCTCTCCGGCCGTATTCCATCAATCGCATGAATAGTGGCCGTCAAGAAAAGTCGCTAGTGGGACTGGCTGACAAAAGATAATATTCATCCCATCATAGCGGAATCTGCGGCAAGCCATGTCCCTCTTTTTTGGGACGAGGCGCCGCGATGGGGGAATATTCATGTTGCAAGCCACACGCCAGACAATGCCCTGGCTGATTATCGCCGCCGGGTCACTGATTGCCGTCATGACCTTCGGGCCGCGTTCGGCCATGGGCTTCTTCCAGCTGCCGATGCTTGCCGATACCGGCTGGGACCGTTCCACCTTCGGTCTCGCCATGGCCCTGCAGAACCTCTTCTGGGGTCTCGGCCAGCCCTTCTTCGGCGCCATCGCCGATAAATACGGCACGGGCCGCGTGCTTGTTCTCTCCGGCCTGCTTTATGCTGCCGGCCTCATCTGCATGTCCTTTGGCACCTCGCCCTTCTGGCTGCATTTCGGCGGCGGCGTGCTCGTCGGGCTCGGCATTGCCGCCGGTTCCTTCAGCGTCATCCTTTCGGCCTTTGCACGCCATGTCACGCCGCAGCAGCGTTCGCTCGCCTTCGGCATCGGCACGGCGGCGGGCTCAGCCGGCATGTTTCTGTTCGCACCGATCAGTCAGGGGCTGATCTCCACCTATGGCTGGTCGGACAGCCTCGTCTGGCTTGCCGCGATGATGATGCTCGTGCCGCTGCTCGCCTTCTTCATGCGCGGCAATTCCTCTTCCGGCAGCCAGTCGCAGGCGCAGTTCCAGCAGACGGCAGGCGAAGCGCTGAAGGAGGCGCTCGGCCATAAAAGCTACCTGCTTTTGACCACCGGCTTTTTTGTCTGCGGTTTTCAGGTGGCCTTTATCACCGCGCATTTCCCGGCCTATCTCGGCGATATCGGCATCGAACCGCGCTACGCCGTCATCGCCATGGCGCTGATCGGCTTCTTCAACATCATCGGGTCGCTTGCCGCCGGTGTCATTGCCCAGCGTTATTCGAAACCCTATCTGCTCGCCTATATCTATATCGCCCGCTCTGTCGCCGTCACAGCCTTCCTGCTTCTGCCGCAATCGCCGCTTTCGGTCATCATCTTCGCCGCCGTCATGGGCATCCTCTGGCTTTCCACCGTGCCGCCCACCAATGCGCTGGTGGCGATCATGTTCGGCACACGCCATCTCGGCATGCTCGGCGGCGTCGTGTTCCTGTCGCACCAGATCGGCTCGTTCCTCGGCGTCTGGCTCGGCGGCTTCCTTTACGACAGGCTGGGTTCCTATGATCTCGTCTGGTGGCTGGGCGTCGGCATGGGGATTTTTGCGGCCATCGTGCATTGGCCCATTCAGGAGCAACCGGCCCCGAGGCCTGCAATGGCCTAGTCAGACAGCCTTATCGAGCGCGGGCGGCATCACCTTCCCCTCAGTCGCCCGGCCTTCCAGCGCCTTCAGCGCCGCCTGCACGAAACCGTCGCGGGCGGCGTTTTCGTTGAGCCCACGCGGATCGTAGACATGTCGGTTGAGGAAATGGGCGGTGAGGCGGAAAGCCGCCGCAAGGCTGTCAGGATCGGCGGCCTTCGACTGGCCTTCGCTCAAGAAAGCCGGAAGCGACAGCATGCGCTCCGCATAGGGCGCGCCTGCCGTGCGGCAAACCGCCCGGCCCGTCTTTGGCGATACATAGATGAGGTCGGTGCGCAGCCCCGTCGCCGCGCATTCGGTCAGATCAAGCCCGAAACCGAGATCGTTCAGCACTGCCAGTTCAAAGCGCACGAACAATTCCCCGGCATCGACGGGGTCGTGGAGATTGTCGAGAATGATATCGAGCGCCTGATAGAGATGCGGGTGCGGATCACGCTCCGGCAGAAGCCTGAGAAGAGCACCCATGGCCTGTACGCCATAAACCGCGGTCGCCGTCTCCATCAGTTGTGCGGCGCGCAATTGCAGCGGCTCGATGCGGAACTCGCCGAGATGATCGTGAAGGCGCGCGCGCCAGATGACATCCACCCGGTTTCCGGCCTGTAGCACCGGCTGCATGCTGCGGGAACGGCCGGAACGGACCAGCCCCAGATGGCGGCCACGCGAAGGGGTCATCACCTCGGCGATGACACTCGTCTCGCCATGGCGTTTTACGCCGAGAATGATTGCCTCTTCCTGCCACTGCATGAAACGCGTCCGAATTTCGATTCAAGGCCGATCATACCCGATCTGGCGGCGAAACGTTATTCTTTTACGGCATTGTCGACCGTGCCGACGAGGTTGAGGACGAAATCGATAATTTCGTTTTCCCCGAAGGGCTTGCCCAGCAATGGCGCATGCATGAGATCATCCGGAAAGCCCGTCGTGTCGCCATAGCCGCTGACGAAACCGAAGGGAATTCCCCCATCGCGCAGCCCGCGCGCAAAATCATAGCTCTTGCCGTCGGTAAGGCTGACATCGAGAAGCACACAATCGGCGCCGTCCTCTTCAACGGCCTGTCTCGCCTGCGCCAGCGTCGTGGCGATGACGACGGTTTCCACCCCCATGGACTGGAGAACCGCTTCGACATCAAGCGCCACCAGATATTCATCCTCAACGATGATAACCCGTTGTGGCACCATATGTTTTCTTCTTCCTAAAAAGATGGCCGCAAGGCTCGAAGCTGCGGTTTCCGACATGATTCTCCAGTGAGATATCACGACAGGAGTCGCAAATTACGGCTCCACCGTCATTTAAAAAAGACATGTCGAAAGAAGATCAGATGAAGGGTCTTTGCCGCTTCTCTTCGCTTTCCCAGCTGGCCACATGGCTCAACCCGGCATCATCAAGCACCAGACAACCCTTGTCGGTCCAGCGAATGAGACCGCGATCGACCAGCTTTCTCAAGGTCTTGTTGGTGTGGACAATGGACAGGCCAAGTGTATCCGCCACATGCTGCTGGGTGACCGGGATCGGCGTTTCCCCCTGTATGAGATGGACCGCCTTTGCCTTGCTGTAGAGGAAAACAATCAGATAGGCGGCGCGCTCCAGCGCCGTGCGCCGGCCGATGCTGAGGAGATGGCTGTCGAGCATGCGTTCCTCACTCGCAGCGATCCAGGTCAGGTCATAGGCAAGCGTCGGATGGTCGGTGAAGAGATTATTGAGGCGCGAGCGCTCGAAGACGCATAGGGTGACTGGCGACAGCGCCTCCACCGAATGCTGCATTTCCCCCATCACCGTGCCCTGCAGGCCGACGAGATCGCCGGGCATGACATAGTTCAGTATCTGCCGCCTGCCGTCTTCCAGCGTCTTGTAACGGAAAGCCCAGCCCTGCAAAACGGTGTAAAGATGGGCGCTATGCGAGCCTTCCATCAGGATGACGGAGCCGCCTTCCACCGCAAGTTCCCCCGTCTTGAAACGCGAGACGAAATCTAGCTCGGAGGAGGAAAAGTCGCGGAAATGCGGCAGGTCGCGCAGGGGACATTGCTGGCACGGGGTGGTGGAAATTCCGTTCGGTTTTTTTGGCGACATGAATATCCGTCATCGAAAAAAGGTTGCGCCCAATTGTTTTGGAACAACCCGCCCGAACGTATTCGGTTCCCGATGGTGGGTGAAGATATTCAGTTCGCTATTTGTACGTCGTTCCATCCCCCAGCGCCCTCATTCCTGTGCTTGCCACAGGAATGAGGGGGTGAAGCGGATGTGCTTCAGTTTCGGGGGAATTCCAGTCCCATTTCGCGGAAACGCTCGGGGTCATCACCCCAGTTCTCGCGCACCTTGACGAACAGGAAGAGATGCACCGGCTGTTCGAGGATTTCCGACAGTTCCTTGCGCGAGGCGGTGGAAATGGCCTTGATCGCGTCGCCGTTCTTGCCGAGCGCAATCTTCTTCTGGCTGTCGCGCTCGACATAGATCACCTGCTCGATGCGTACCGAGCCGTCCTTGCGTTCTTCCCACTTTTCCGTCTCGACATGCGAGGCATAGGGAAGCTCCTGATGCAGGCGCAGGAACAGCTTCTCGCGGGTGATTTCGGCAGCGAGCTGGCGCATCGGCAGATCGGAAATCTGGTCTTCCGGATAATACCACGGACCTTCCGGCAGAGCCTCCACCAGATAATCCATCAGATCTTCGCAACCCGAACCGTTGGTGGCCGAAATCATGAAGGTGCGGTCGAAGGCCACCGTCTCATTGGCGGCGGCGGCAAGCTTAAGCAGGTCTTCGCGCTTCACCTGGTCGATCTTGTTGAGGCAGAGGATCTTCTTCTGCGGAACATCCTTCAGGCCTTCGAGAATGGCCTCGGCGTCGCCTTTAAGACCACGTTCGCTGTCGATCAGCAGCAGGATGAGATCGGCATCCTTCGCGCCGCCCCAGGCGGAGGTGACCATCGCGCGGTCGAGCCGACGGCGCGGCTTGAAGATGCCGGGCGTGTCCATGAAAACGATCTGCGCATTCTTGTGAATGGCGATGCCGCGCATCACGGCGCGCGTCGTCTGAACCTTGTGGCTGACGATCGAGACCTTGGCGCCCACCAGCCTGTTGACCAGCGTCGACTTGCCGGCATTGGTCGGGCCGATAAGGGCCACGAAACCGGAACGGGTCGGAAGGTTGTTGTCTTCGCCTTCAATGGCGGGGTTTTCGTGATCGGTCATGATATCCATCAAGGTCAGAGGTATTCAACATGCGGCCTTATCGGTCCGCCATGCGCTCGATTTAGCACCCTATGGCGGGCGCTCAGTTCTGGGTGGAGCCCTTCTGCCAGACGCCTTCGCGTTCCAGCAATCTGGTTGCCGCCACCTGCTCGGCCGCGCGCTTGGAGCGCTCGACACCGGTTTCCGGCTTTACGCCGGGAATTTCGACAGTCACTGTAAAGCGAGGATCGTGATCCGGTCCGGAGCGATCGTCAATCCTGTAAGAGGGCGTGGTCGCAAATCTGGCATGCGCCCATTCCTGCAATTCGGTCTTGGCGTCTCGCCGTCCGGCATCCACGCTCGTTGCGCGGCCCTGCCAATATTTCAGAATGAACTTGCGCGATGCTTCCAGCCCGCCATCCAGATAGATGGTGGCGATCAGGCTTTCGACCACATCGGCGCGCACATTCAGCATCGCCTTGCCGGTCAGCTTTTTCACGTCGGATCCGGTACGGATGAAATTGTGCAGCCCCATCTCGTCGCCGATCGCGGCGCAGGATTCGGCGCTTACGAGCTGGTTGAGACGGACGGAGAGTTCACCTTCGGTGGCGTTACGGAAAATGGAGAACAACAATTCCGCCACGCAGAGGCCGAGAACGCGGTCCCCTAGAAATTCCAGCCGCTCGTAATTGCCGGCCGCGGCGGAGCGGGCGCTGGCATGGGTCAAGGCCCGGTCGAGCCGGGCCTTTTCCTTGAACTCATATCCGATCAACGCTTCCAGACGGGAAATTTCGTCCGCGGAAAGCGGCTTGGTCTTACTCATCCCACAACCTTGAACAGGCGGTCCCAACGCATGTTGGCCGGCCATTCCCAAATGCGGCTGAACGGCGTGTCGTTGCCCAGCGAGAAGAAGATGACGCTGGCGCGGCCGATCAGGTTTTCTTCAGGCACGAAACCGACATCGAAGCGGCTGTCGAGCGAATTATCTCTGTTGTCGCCCATCATGAAATAATGGCCTTCCGGCACCACGAATTCACGCGTGTTGTCGCCGCGCGAATCGGGCGACTGGTCCAGCGTGTCGTAGGTGACGCCATTATCAAGCGTTTCGCGGAAAACAGGCACATTGGCGCCCGGATCGGCGCGATAATCTGACGTGAAGGTGCCGTCGGGCTGCTTCGGAACCGGCTGACCGTTGATGAACAGCACGCCGTTCGTCACCTGGATGCGATCACCCGGCAGGCCGACGAGACGCTTGATATAATCGACTTCAGGATTGGGCGGCAGGCGGAAGACCACGACGTCGCCGCGCTTCGGCTTGCTGAATTCGAGAATACGGCCCGAAAACAGGTTCGGCGAAAAAGGCAGCGAATATTTCGAATAGCCGTAGGAGAATTTGTTGACGAAAAGATAGTCGCCAACCAGAAGCGTCGGCATCATCGAGCCCGATGGAATCGTGAAGGGCTGAAAAAGCACGGTGCGGATGACCATGGCCAGCAGCAGCGCCTGAATGATGACCTTGACGTTCTCCCAGAGGGCGTTCTGCTTCTTTTCAGCTTTTTCCGACACTTAAAGACCTGCCTGATTGTTTCCCGGCTTCTTCGGCTTCGCGAAGGCTTCCGGGCCGTTGTTTGTAGAGCCTGCGGCGGTGGAGCGGTTTCACACTGCCGGCAAGGCTTTCATATTTCTGCGACTTCTCTAGAACCTTTCCAGCCCGAAGGGAAGCGCTTCTGTCACACGCCCGCAAATAGAGCGCCAATGCGGCAAGGCCGGGGCCTCAATCGATCACGGGAAGCGCTTCTATGATCACAAATGCCTGAGCATAGGGAAAATCGTCCGTGATCGTCAGGTGAATATTGGCGCGGTGGCCGGCGGGCAGCAAGGCCGCCAGCCTCTCCCCCGCCCCATTGGTCAGCCTCATGGTCGGCTTGCCGCCCGGCAGATTGACGACACCCATGTCCTTCCAGAAGACGCCATTCGCAAGGCCGGTTCCCAGCGCCTTGGAACAGGCTTCCTTGGCGGCAAAACGTTTGGCGTAGGAAGCGGCGCGGTTCTTGCGGCCATCGGATTTCGCGCGCTCGATATCGGTGAAACAGCGATGGGTGAAGCGCTCGCCGAAACGTTCGATCGACTTTTCAATGCGGCGGATGTCGATCAGGTCGCTACCCAATCCAATGATCATTTCAGCATCTCCAGAGAAGCATTCTTGTTGGCGGCGCGATGCGCGAGATTTTCCATCTTGCGGCGCTGGAAACCGCTGATGAGGCCATAAACGGCGATATAGGCGATGATTGCGCTGATGCCGGCCGGAAGAAGCGCGCCGATGGTCATGGGCTCCAGCACCGGCGTCCATATCTGCCGGAATTCAAGATGGCTGAACAGCGCCACGAAATCCACATGCGCGGCACTTTCCGTCTTCTGCCGGCCGAGAATGAAGTGTCCCAGCTCCCAGGTGGATGCCCAAATGAACGGAAATGTCAGCGGATTGGCGAAGGTGGTGCCGAGCGCCGCCGCCACGAGATTGACGCGCAAGAGGAAACCGAGCGCCATGGCGATGATGATGTGAACGCCGAGAAACGGCGTCCATGCCACGCCCACACCGATGGCGACACCGGCGGCAACAGAATGCGGAGAGGCGGAAAGCCTGAGCAGCCGCAGCTTCATATAGCGCAGCGAACGGGAAAAACCCGTTCGCGGCCAGAACAGGTCGCGAATCTTCTCTGAAAAACCAACGGGTTCACGGCGGCGAAACGGCATGGGGGCAGTCTATTTCATCGCCCCGGCCGAGCCAAGAGCATGGTAGACAACAAAGGACTTTTGCTGACTTATCCCCACGTCCGTCATTCTGGCCCTTGAGCCGGAAACCAGCCTACGCGTGCTCGTGCAGCGTCGACAGATCAATAACAAGCCTTGCCGGACACTCTGACGTCATCCTCGGGCTTGTCCCGAGGATCAGCAAGCGATTGATTCAATTCGACGTGATTAGATCCTTGGGGCATCCTCGAACTTGTTCCCGGGACCAAGGAGACGTTGAGGAAATACGCTCCCTCTCGCCGTCAACTTCATTGCAAACGCAGCATGTCATATCAGTCAAACCGGACAGCTGTGTGTGGGACACCCGCTAGAAGCGCGTATTCACCTTGGTCTACGAGACGCAGGAATGCACAGGCCGATAGGGCTGCATCTGCTAGCCCCATACGCATGGCGATGGGCTGCCATGCGTTGAGTGCATTACCGGCGGAACAGGCCGCGGTCGATTTCGCGCTGGCGGAATTCGAGATCGACGTTCGATACCGAACCGCTGAGATATTCGAATTCGCGTTCCTGGGTGGTCTTGCCACGGACGGCACGGGCGATCTTGCGAAGCGGAGTAAACATGATTTTCGGTCCTTTCGGTTTGGAACTGGCGTTTCTCATCGGTGTTTATCCACCGGCACGCCGCGTTTCCTTCTCTTCAATTTCTGAGGAGAAAATAGTCGCAAACCACTTCCACGACCAGAGACAGGAAAAGGCCGCTGCCATGCGTTTAGCGCATAACAACGGCCTTTCAGTATCTTCAAAGGATCAAAAATGCCTCAATCGAAGGCACGCGTCACCGTCGAGACGCAGTCGAGATCCTTGAGCTGCGACAGAAGCTGGTTCAGCTGCCTGAGATCCCAGACTTCGACATCCAGCGCCAGCTCGGAGAAATCCGTGCCGATGCGGACCATGTTCAAGCCCCGAATATTGACATCGAGCGTGGCGATGGACTGCGCCACGGAGGCGAGCGTGCCCGGCTCGTTCAGCGCATTGATCATCACCCGCGCCATGAAGCGCGACTTGTTCGCTTCATCGAGGTCCCAGCGGACATCGATCCAGCGCTCCGGCTCATCGTCGAAACGCTGCAGCGCCGGCGCCTGAATGGGATATATGGTAATGCCCTTGCCTTTTTCCATGATGCCGACGATGCGGTCACCCGGAACCGCGCCGGCGGCACCGAAATGCACGTCGACATTGCCGGAAAGGCCGCGGATGGGCAGCGGGTCCGGCCCATCCAGCATTTCGGCCGCGCCATCGTCCTCCAGAGCGGAGCGCGACTTGCCGGGGATCTTGAAGACCATGCCGGAAGCGCTGCGCATGTTGAACCAACCATCGTCACCGGTCATCTTCACCGTGACGCGCTCGTCCTGATAATCCGGATAGACCGCACGCAGCACATCGAGCGAGGAGACCTCACCGCGCCCGACGGCGGCGATCGCGTCTTCCACATCCTTCTGCGCCAGACGATGAAGAACGGGCTTCAGTGCTTCACGCGAGAAGGCCTTGCCGGCGCGCTCGAAGGTGCGCTCCAGAATGCGATAGCCGAGGCCGGAATATTGCTTGCGGATGGCCATGCGCGTGGCGCGACGGATGGCCGAGCGGGCCTTGCCCGTCACCACCACCTCTTCCCATGCGGCAGGCGGCACCTGCACGCCCGAGCGGATGATCTCCACCTCGTCGCCATTGTTAAGCCGGGTCACGAGCGGCATGATCCGCCCGTTGATCTTGGCGCCAACCGTCGTGTCACCGATATTGGTGTGCACCGCATAGGCGAAATCGATGGGGGTCGCGCCGCGCGGCAGCGCAATCAGCTTGCCCTTGGGCGTGAAGCAGAACACCTGGTCCTGGAACAGTTCCAGCTTGGTATGTTCGAGGAATTCTTCCGGGCTGTCGCCTTCGGCGAGCGATTCGATGGTGTGGCGCAGCCAGGAATAGGCGTTGCTTTCCCGAGAGAGCAGATCGCCCTCCCCGTTTTCGCCATCCTTATAGAGCGCATGGGCGGCAATGCCGAATTCGGCGATCTCGTGCATGCGCTTGGTGCGGATCTGCAGCTCGATGCGCTGGCGCGAGGGTCCGACGATGGTGGTGTGGATGGAGCGATAGTCGTTCTGCTTCGGCGTGGAGATGTAATCCTTGAAGCGACCCGGCACCACGCGCCAACGGGTGTGCACGATGCCCAGCGCCCGGTAGCAGGCGGGAATATCGTCCACCAGAATACGGAAACCGTAAACATCCGAAAGCTGCTCGAAGGAAAGCGACTTCGCCTGCATCTTGCGGAAAACCGAATGGGGCTTTTTCTGCCGCCCTTTTACGTTGGCCCCGATCAGGCCGTTCGCCACGAGAAGCTCACGCAACTCGTCCTCGATCTTCTTGATCAGGCCCTCATTGCGCGTTTCCAGTTCCTGCAGGCGGTTCGTCACCGTCTCATAGGCTTCCGGGTTGAGATAACGGAAGGACAGGTCCTCCAGCTCGTCGCGCATGTCCTGCATGCCCATGCGGCCGGCGAGCGGCGCATAGATTTCCATGGTCTCTTCGGAAATGCGGCTGCGCTTGTCGGCCGGCATGTATTCCATGGTGCGCATATTGTGCAGGCGGTCGGCGAGCTTGACCAAGAGAACGCGCACGTCGTCGGAAATGGCGAGCAGCAGCTTGCGAAGGTTTTCGGCCTGTTTCGCCTTGCGGGTAACGAGGTCGAGCTTCTTGAGCTTGGTGAGGCCTTCCACCAGCCGGCCGATATCTTCGCCGAATAGCTCGTCGATTTCCGCGCGGGTGGCGGTGGTGTCCTCGATCGTATCGTGCAGCAGCGCCACCGCGATGGTCGATTCGTCGAGATGCATTTCTGTGAGGATCGCGGCAACTTCCAGCGGATGCGAGATATAGGGGTCGCCATTGGCCCGCTTCTGCTGGCCGTGTTTCTGCATGGCGTAAACATAGGCCTTGTTCAGCAGGGCCTCATTCGCATCCGGTTTGTATTTTTGAACTCGCTCGACGAGTTCGTATTGCCGCATCATGCGATATTCCACAAAAAGAAAGCGCGCCAACCTTGGGGTCGGCGCACAATGCTGCATCAATAGGGATCAGATTATGACGGCAACTATTGACAGACGGTAACCACCGCCTGCCAATGGCGTCATAAAGTCAGATCAATAATCGTCATTTTTTTCCGGCGGCACAAGGCCTTCGATACCGGCCAGCAGTTCTTCTTCCGACATCTGGTCGAAAGTGACGGTTTCCGGCTGGTCGTCGTCTTCGCCATCAGCAATAGCGGAGGCGGCGAGCGTGACCGGATCGGGCTCGGGCTCGTCCACTTCCACATGCTTCTGCAGCGAATGGATGAGGTCTTCCTTGAGATCGTCGGGAGACAGCGTCTCATCAGCGATTTCGCGCAGCGCAACGACAGGGTTCTTGTCGTTATCGCGGTCAACCGTGATGGAAGAGCCCTGCGAAATCTGGCGCGCACGGTGGCTAGCGAGAAGCACCAGCTCGAAACGGTTGTCTACTTTATCAATGCAATCTTCTACTGTGACGCGGGCCATTGCCTGTCCTTTGTGGGTCGTAATGTCGTGGATCAGAGCGCCGTGCGATATTAGCGATGCACCGGCTGTGCCCTAACCTATTGAATCTGCGCCTCGCGCCTTGCGAAAAACACTCAAGATTTCTCGTGACGAAGCTTTCCAGCTTCCGATACAGCCATTGGCCGCGGAATTCAAGTTTTTCCTGTATTTGGCGTCTTTTGGCAACTTATCCGCCATGTTTGGCGTCTGATGAACAAAATGTCTAGAAGAATTGTCTTGGAATACGGGGGAAGGTAGCTTACTTAAAACGCAACGGCGATGCGCAAAATTCGTTGATACGACATGATTTTTTGCGTTAGCGACCGGAAATAAAAGCCAGATAATGGCCTTTCCAAAAAAAAGGAATGGGATGGAATGTTCGATCCACGGGAGAAAATTGCGCTCTTCATAGACGGAGCCAATCTTTATGCAGCATCGAAAAGCCTGGGGTTCGATATTGACTATCGCAAGCTTCTGAAGGCGTTTCAGAAGCGTGGCTATCTGCTGCGCGCCTATTATTACACCGCTCTTATCGAAGATCAGGAATATTCCTCGATCCGCCCGCTGATCGACTGGCTGGATTATAACGGCTACAAGGTCGTCACCAAGCCCGCCAAGGAATTCACCGACGCACTCGGCCGCCGCAAGATCAAGGGCAATATGGACATCGAACTGGCAGTCGACGCCATGGAGCAGTCCGAGACCGTCGATCACCTGGTGCTGTTTTCCGGCGACGGCGATTTCACCACGCTGGTGGATGCGCTGCAGCGCAAGGGCCGCAAGGTTTCCGTGGTTTCCACCATGGCCACCCAGCCCGCCATGATCGCCGACGATCTGCGCCGCCAGGCCGATCACTTCATCGATCTGATGACGCTGAAGGCCGAAATCGGGCGCGACCCGAACGAGCGCCCCGTTCGTCACGCCGAAGGTCCAGAGACCGTCTGATTCGGTTTTTGTACCGCTGATATTGCAAAAACGCGTCCGTCCAAAAGACGGGCGCGTTTTTGTTTCAAGCGTCTCCAGCAGGACAAAATTCCTTTTAGAATTAACAAACATCAAATTCAGCCAGTCGAAATTATATCTTGGTTAATTTTAGACGTGTCTAAATCACGCAACGGCGCCAGAGACGTGAATTGGGCGCCAGATCAGGATGACTAGACATGCATGGCCAAGAAAAAACCGACCGACAACTCGATGAAAGACTGAATTTTCTGGGGCTTGGCCACGGTGAGCGGCAAAATCTTTCAAACATGAAGGGCGTCATCACCGGCTCTCTCGACGCCTCTCTCGATCGTTTTTATGCGAAGGTCCGCTCGGTGCCGGAGACCGCGAAGTTCTTCGCGAACGACGCGCATGTACAGCACGCCAAGGCCATGCAGCTCAAACACTGGGCAAGGATCGCCTCCGGCACATTCAACGCGGATTATACCGATGCCGTGACGGCTATCGGCCGCACCCATGCAAGGCTCGGGCTGGAGCCGCGATGGTACATCGGCGGCTATGCGCTGATGCTCGATGGCATCGTAAAGGCCCTGATCGAGTCCGAGTTGAAGGGCCTCTTCATGGAAAAGAAGGCCCGGAAGGTGAAGGACGCCCTGTCCGCCACCATCAAGGCCGCGCTTCTCGACATGGATTATTCGATCTCCGTCTATCTCGACGTGCTTGCCGCCGAGCGGCACAAGGTGGAGGCCGAACAGGCGCAGATGAAGAAGGAGCAGGAGCATGTTCTCGCACTGCTCAACAGCGCCCTCGACAGGCTGGCCAATGGCGACCTCACCTCCAGCATCGGTGAAAAGACCGCACCGCAATTCCAGGGACTGATCGCCAATTTCAACGCCGCCGTCGGCAATCTCTCCGGCGCATTTGCGCAGATCGTCGAGGAAGCGAACAAGATTTCCGGCAATACGCGCGAACTGACGTCAGCGACCGACGACATGGCCCGCCGGACGGAGCAGCAGGCGGCCGCCCTTGAGGAAACCGCCGCCGCCGTCGAGGAAATCACCACCATTTCCAAATTGTCGGCGCAGCGTTCCGAAGAGGCCAAGGCCATCGTCGAAAGCTCGGCCGTCGAAGCGGCACGCTCGCGCGATGTGGTGACGGAAGCGGTGAAGGCGATGGGGGCCATCGAGGACTCATCGCAGAAGATCACCCAGATCATCTCCGTCATTGACGAGATTTCGTTCCAGACCAATCTTCTGGCGCTGAATGCCGGCGTGGAAGCCGCGCGCGCCGGCGAGGCTGGCAAGGGTTTCGCCGTCGTTGCTCAGGAAGTGCGCGAACTGGCGCAGCGTTCAGCCAACGCCGCAAAGGAAATCAAGACCCTGATCTCCAAATCCTCCGCGGATGTGATGCAGGGCGTCTCGCTGGTCAACAAGACAGGCGAATCCTTGAATACGATCGGCAACAAGGTGGATCATATTCAGGAACACATTGCCTCGCTGACCAAGGCTGCGCAGGAGCAATCCGTCGGCATTCAGGAAATCAGCGCCGCCATCAACAGCATGGATAATCTGACCCAGAAGAATGCGGCGATGGTGGAAGAAACCAATGCGGCCACGCACAATCTGAGCGATGTCAGCGCCAATCTGGCGGCGCTCGTCAGCCGGTTCAGCGTCTCGGCAACGAAAGCTCATGTGGAGCGGACTTACAAGGCGGCGTAACGGGGCCCGGCGCGCAACACACTCCCGTCATCCCGGCCTTGAGCCGGGATCCAGCCAGTCCAAGTCCTTGGGCTGAAAGAACTCTTTCCACGGCGCAGACGCGCCGTGACTGGATGCCGGATCAAGTCCGGCATGACGGAGGAACAAGCGGTGAAAGGCAGCAAGCCCCCTGCCCGGCAAAATTTATTGCCGCTCAGGCGTTACCACCCTTCAGCAAGCGCGACTTCTGCCGGTTCCAGTCGCGTTCCTTCTCGGTCTCGCGCTTGTCGTGCAGCTTCTTGCCCTTGGCGAGCGCCAGTTCCAGCTTCGCGCGGCCCTTTTCGTTGAAATAGACCTTCAAGGGTACCAGCGTCATGCCTTCGCGGTTGATACCGGCGCGCAGGCGGTTGATCTCACGCTTGCTCAAAAGCAGCTTGCGGCGGCGGCGCGGCTCATGGTTGAAGCGGTTGGCCTGCAGATATTCCGGCAGGTGGGAATTGATGAGCCAGATTTCATCGCCCTCGTCCGACGCGTAGGATTCGGCGATATTCGCCTTGCCTTCGCGCAGCGACTTGACCTCGGTGCCGGTCAGCACGAGCCCTGCTTCATAGGTATCGATGATTTCGTAGTTGAAACGGGCCTTGCGGTTTTCCGCAACGATCTTGTTCACCACGCGCTGGCTGCCTTTGGGGGCCATGATATTTCAATCCCTTGTTTTTCTTATTGCGCCTTCGGCTTACCGCCGAGAGCGGTTTTCGAACCTCTATTTAATGTTGTCGTCGCAAAAAGAAAAGGCGCGCCGAACGGCTTCTGTTTCGAAGCGGTCCATGGCGCGCCTTTTAGGTTTTCAGGCGTGTCTCAGTTCATCAGGCCGGCATGCTTCAGCGCCGCATCGATGGCCGCTTCCGTGGCCGGTTCCAGCGTGCTCATCAAGGGCGAACGGACCCGGCGATTGCCGCCGCGGGTCTTCGACAGCGCATATTTGGTGCCGCAGACGCCGGGCTCCATGAAGATGGCCTTGTGCAGCGGCATCAGGCGATCCTGATATTCCAGCGCCTTGGCGTAATCACCCGCGAGCATCGCCGCCTGGAATTCCGAACAGAGGCGCGGCGCGACATTGGCGGAGACAGAAATGCAGCCGACGCCGCCATGGGCGTTGAAACCGAGCGCCGTACCATCCTCACCCGAAAGCTGGATAAAATCCTTGCCGCAGGAAATACGCTGTTCGGAAACGCGATCGATCTTGCCCGTCGCATCCTTCACACCGACGATGTTCTTATGCGCCTTGACCAAGGCGCCCATGGTTTCCGGCGACATATCCACCACCGAGCGCGGCGGGATATTGTAGATGACGATCGGCAGCTTCACCGCTTCTGCCACGGCGGAAAAATGGGCGAACAGGCCCTTCTGGGTCGGTTTGTTGTAATAAGGCGTCACCACCAGCAGCGCATCCGCACCGGCTTCCTGCGCGTGCAGCGCAAGCTCGATCGCCTCATCGGTATTGTTGGAGCCAGCGCCCGCAATGACCGGAACCCGTTTCGCCGCTACCTCGATGCACAGCTCGACGACACGTTTGTGCTCGTCGTGGGAGAGGGTTGGAGATTCCCCCGTCGTGCCCACGGGCACAAGTCCGTTGCTGCCTTCGGCGATCTGCCATTCCACATGGGCGGCAAATGCCTGTTCGTCCACGGCGCCATTGTCCGTGAACGGGGTAATGAGGGCGGGAATTGATCCCTTGAACATGCAAAGCTCCTGGCGCCGAGCCGGTTCATGCTTCGGCCGCATTCGATGGTTAAAACCGGCACACATTAGAGCCAGCCCTTGGCGCCGACAAGCGCAAAGGCAGCGTATTTTGTCCGAAATTGTCGGAAGTGTGACAGTCTCCCGACCGTGATCGGCAAGCGCAAAAGACCGGCACCGAAAAGAGACGTCGCTCGCGGGCAGGTGAATAAAAGTTGATTGAATTGCGGGGCGGGAATTAAGATTTCATTAAGGCTGAAATCCCAAGATTCCGGTGCGGGACATCAGACCGTTTTCGGCAATCCCGCTGCAATGAAGCGATATTACAAGAAAGTCGACAAATCCGTTACACGATGAAGAGCGGCATGAAAAAGACAGTCTGGGGATTGATGGCGGCGGGCCTTGCCGCAACCGTTTGGAACGCACTGGCCGGGCCGCTGCCGGAAGGTGCGGCGCCGCTTCCCTATGTCAAGCCGAATGCACCTGCTGTTCCGGCCTTCATGCCGGCCTCGCCCGAGATCACCGGCGCCATACCGCGCCTCAACCGCGCCGATGATACAAGCCAGTTGAAGGCGGGTCTCGACGCGCTTTCGAGCCGTGATGCGGCCCGCGCGATTGCGCTGCGCAACACCATGCCGACCGGCAGCCTTGACCGCCATATCCTCACCTGGGCTATTGCCGTTTCCGGCCAGAAGGACGTCGCTTCCGCCGAAATTGCCGCTGCCCAGCGCGAGCTCTCCGGCTGGCCGGGTGCGGCGACGCTGCGCGCCAATTCCGAAAAAGCGCTTTACCGCGAAGATCCGCCCGCACCCCAGGTGCTTGCCGCCTTCGGCAATAGCCGCCCGGAAACCGCCGAAGGCACCGTGGTGTTCGCCAAGGCGCTCGCCTCCTCCGGCAAGGGTGCGGAATCGCAGAGTCTCATTCGCCAGCTCTGGGTCAGCGAAGGCATGGACAAGGACATGGAAGACCGTGTGCTTGCCGAGTTTCCCGCCTATCTGACGCCCGCCGACCATAAAGCGCGCATGGACTATCTGATGTATCGCAGCCGCATCAGCCAGGCGAAGCGTTTTGGTGATCTCGGCAAGGCGCAGTCGCTTTACAACGCCTGGGCGGCCGTGCTGCAGCGATCCGCAACCGCAACCGCGCTCCTCGGCAAGGTCGACGCCTCCTGGCGCAGCGACCCTGCTTATCTCTTCGCGCGGGTGGAAAACCTGCGCAACCAGCAGAAATACCCCGAAGCAGCAGCCCTTCTGCGGCAGGCGCCGAAGGAAGCCGCCAAGCTCGTCAATGCCGGCGAATGGTGGAACGAGCGGCGCATCATCGCCCGAGGCATCGCCGATCTCGGTGATTTCGCCGAGGCCTATCGCATTGTCGCCAATCATTCTGCCACCTCGGCGGTCGATACCGCCGATGCGGAGTTCCATGCCGGCTGGTACGCGCTGAGGGCGCTGCGCGACCCGGCGACGGCTTCGCGTCACTTCAACACGCTGCTTCAGACCTCGAACCGGCCGCTTTCGGCGTCGCGCGCCTATTATTGGCTAGGTCGGGCGGCGGAAGCCGGTGGACCGGGCGACGCCCGCGACTTCTTCACCAAGGCAGCCGCTCACCCCGGCACGTTTTACGGCCAGCTCGCCGCCGCGCGAATCGGCGCAAAAACATTAAACGTCACCTATCCGAGCCCCAGCAGCAGCGACCGCGAACGTTTCGCCGGCCGCGAAGCCGTACGCGCCATCGACCGGCTGGAGGCGGCCGGTTACGGCTGGCGTGCCGACAGCCTTTATCGGTCGCTTGCGGAACAGCTCGACAGTCCCGGCGAGCTTGCCATTCTGGCGGCAAGGGCTGAGGGCAACGGCAATCACCAGGTCTCGCTGCAGATCGGCAAGACGGCCTTCAGCCGCGGCATCGATGCGGCAGCGCTCGCCTATCCGCTCGGCGTCATTCCCGCCAGCGCCAATATTGCCGGCTCCGGCAAGGCGCTCGCCTATGCGATTGCCCGGCAGGAAAGCGCTTTCAATCCCGCCGCCGTCTCCGCCGCCAATGCCCGCGGCCTGCTGCAGCTGCTGCCCGGAACCGCCAAGGGCGTGGCCGGCCGCCACGGCCTGCCCTACACGCAGGCGATGCTGACCAGCGATGCGGGCTACAACGCCACGCTCGGCGCGCATTATCTCGGTGAACAGATCGACAGCTTCGGTGGATCCTACATCCTCACCTTCATCGCCTATAATGCCGGACCGAAACGCGTGCCGGAATGGATCTCGCGATATGGCGACCCGCGCGGCAAGCCGATCGACGAGGTGGTCGACTGGATCGAACGCATCCCCTTCCCCGAAACGCGCAATTACGTGCAGCGGGTGATGGAGAATTATCAGGTCTACAAGACGCGGCTGGGGCAACAGGCCGATATTGTCGATGATCTGCGCCATGGGCGTGCGGGATAAGGCAGCATTCTTCCGCCAATCGCTGATCGTTCTAAAACATTCAAGCATCGGTTCGCCCGGTGCTTTTTTGTTTTCCGTGTTTGAATAACGCCTCTCAGCGCCGGAAGCCATCAAACGAAAAACCCCGGCGTTTCTGCCGGGGTTTCCATCACTGACAATGTCAGATCAGATTAGAACGTGCGCTGAAGGCGAACGAAGCCGGTGACTTCGTCGTCACGACCATCTTCGTCGTAGTAGTTAGCGGTGATCTTGGTGGCCAGACCTTCGGTGATCTTGTAGTCAACCGTCAGACCAGCAGTCCAAGCGTCACGGTCGCCAACGAAGTCGCCGTCAGCAGGGTTGACGTCCAGCGTACCGAGGTATTCGAAGCCGGGGGTAAGCGTCAGGCGATCGGTTGCCTTGATCGCGTACTCAACGGCAACAGCCCATTCAGACTTTGCGTAGTAAGCGTTGTCGCCAGAAGCCCATACACCAGCAAGACCGAAGGTGCCCGGACCAATATCTGCGAACAGCATGCCGCGGATAGCAACGTTTTCTGCGTCGAAGTCGTAGCTGGCGATCAGGTTAGCCGTAACAGCGCCGAACTTGCCGCCGATCATGCCGCCGATACCGACGTTGTTGTCAGCGCCGTACTGGAACTGGCCGTACTGGCCTTCCAGTTCGTCAACCGAGAGCGCAGCCTGGAAAGAACCAGCGTCATAGGTGTACTTGATCGAGTTGAACAGGGTGTTGGTCGACAGAATGTCGGTTTCACCGTTCAGATCGTCATCCCACCAGCTGTAGAACTTACCGACCTTCAGGCCGCCGAGTTCGATGAAGGCCTGGTCAACGAAAACGCTCGAAGAAGAAGCAGAACCGTTGTCAGCATTGCCGCGGAAGCCGATGAAGCCACGCAGAGCGCCGAGCTCGGTGTCGGTGCGGGTGTCAACTTCGAACTGAGCGCGGGTGAACGAATCCCAGTCGGACGTGCCAGACTGGTTACGGCCGAAATTGGTCTGGAAACGGATGTAACCGCCAAACTTCAGGCAGGTTTCGGTGCCGGGGATGTAGAAGAAGCCGGTGCCGAAAGCGTCGCAGACGCGAACGTATTCCAGGGGCTCGGGCTCGGCAGCGACGATAGCGTCAGCGGCCTGTGCGCCGGATACTGCTGCGAGAGCTGCAGCGGAGCCGATGAGAAGGCTCTTGATGTTCATGGTTGACCTCCAGTCAAACGCTTAATCTTCTAAGCAGCGGGTGGGAAAGCACTCAGAAATGCGTGCCGCTTATGAAGCTGATTAGAGCCAAAACCGGACGGATCGGCAATCGTAATCATGACGAAAGGAAGACAGTAAGGTGTCCTTAGTTTTTCATTGTTGCGAAATAGCTACAATTCTAACCTGCCTCACCAGATTCATTACCGAATAGTTAATTTCCAATCTATTTCAGATGCTTAGCTGATGAATCCAACATTCATCCAAAAGCAAGTGAAATGCCTTTAGAGAGCCTGGCCATAATCAGGACGCAGGAAATTGTCCAAAAGTTGATCTGCCACGTCGCAGAATCGTTCATCTTGCAATCTGGCCGCCCGCAATTCCGATTGATCTGGCGTTGCTATCTGTGACGAGCACAAGGTGATTCGGCGAATCTGGATCACGATGAACCCTATTCGGCAACGCGCATAAGTGTGGTCGAAACGATATCATCAATTGATCATCCACACTCTAAGATCGCCATAACGCAAAAAAGCCCGGCTCGAGAGCCGGGCTTCCATCACTGACAATGTCAGATCAGATTAGAACGAACGCTGAAGGCGAACGAAACCGGTAACCTGGTCGTCACGGTTGTCGATGTCGACGTAGTTAACAGCGATCTTCGTGGAGAGGCCCTGAGTGATCTTGTAGTCGAGCGTCAGACCAGCCTTCCAGCCGTCGTCGTTCGAGAAGTCGTCCCAGGAAACCAGGCCGTAGTTGCCGTAGTACTGAACGCCGGGGGTGATCGTCAGCTTGTCGGTTGCCTTGATTGCGTATTCAGCAGCAACTGCCCACTCGGAGACGTTGTAGTAAGCGTTTGCGCCAGAAGCCCAAACACCAGCCAGGCCGAGCGTACCCGGACCAACGTCAGCCGTTGCGATCAGACGTACAGAGCCGTTTTCACGGTCAACGTCGTAGCCGCCGATGAGCTGGAGCGAAGCTGCACCGAGCTTGGCGCCAACGCCGAGAGCGATACCAACGTTGTTGTCAGATTCATTGAAGCCCTGAACGTTGATGCCTTCGAGTTCGTCAACCGAAGCGCCTGCCCAGAAGGAGCCAGCGTCGTAGGTGTAACGAATGGAGTTGAACAGAGCGTTGGAAGACAGCTCGTCCGTTTCGCCAGAAAGGCCATCGTCCCACCAGCTGTAGAACTTACCGACCTTCAGGCCGCCGAGTTCGATGAAGGCCTGGTCAACGAAAACGCTCGAAGAAGAAGCAGAACCGTTGTCAGCATTGCCGCGGAAGCCGATGAAGCCACGCAGAGCGCCGAGCTCGGTGTCGGTGCGGGTGTCAACTTCGAACTGAGCGCGCGTGAACGAATCCCAGTCAGAGGTGCCGGACTTGTCACGACCGAAGTCGGTCTGGAAACGAACGTAGCCCTGGAACTTCAGGCAGGTTTCGGTGCCGGGGATGTAGAAGAAGCCGGTGCCGAAAGCGTCGCAAACGCGAACGTATTCCAGGGGCTCAGGCTCAGCAGCGACGATAGCGTCGGCAGCGTGAGCGCCGGATACTGCTGCGAGAGCCGCAGCGGAGCCGATGAGAAGGCTCTTGATGTTCATGGTTGACCTCCAGTCAAAGTTTTTAAGTGGGTCTGGGTACTTTCGCTGAAGGACAGCATTCCCTGCCCCATTCCCGTGTTCTTAGAAGCCAAACGATCCACCGCCTCGCTTCTGGTGGTGAAAATACAAAAGGTTTCGCCGCTTGCAATCGCCAACATCCGATAAATAGCATTTACGTATATGCTTCATTTCGGTTTGTTGCGGAAACAACACACAGTGCGCACCCGGCCGGCAGACAGCTTTACCATGCGTTAAGAAATTGCTTGAAAATCCGTTAGTTAGCGAGGTTAACAAGGTCTTTCTAAACTACCGGCCTTTTCGGCGAAGCCTTGCCTTGCTGGGCAAGGATGATGGAAATTTTTGCTTCCTCATACCCCTTAACCTGACATGCCGCCACGGCGCTCATGGAGAAAGGATAGAAAACCATGCCGTTTGCCACCGATTCCTCGCGCAACGATTCGACGCGCTTGCTCAGCGCTGGTTACGATACTGCCGGTACGATATTGAAGTCGACACCGCCAAGTCTCTTGATTCGCTCGTTTCTTCCATAATCGAAACCTGAAGAGCGCGGACGTCTGCGGCTTCATGGTGCGAGGTCGACATGGCTGTCGCGCACCGAAGCACGAAGCGCGGGTCGGCTATGATTTGGAGCTGAGGGATATGTAGGGCTGAAGTTTCCGGTCTGTGCCAAAGTGGCGGAGAGGATGGGATTCGAACCCACGATACGCTTTTGACGTATACTCCCTTAGCAGGGGAGCGCCTTCGACCACTCGGCCACCTCTCCGGTAAGCGCCTGATACGGGCAAACCATCGCAGGATCAAGGGCTTTGTGCGATTTTTCGCAAAATATTCGCTTTGCGCTGCCTCGCTATCCTTGCAGGTAAAAGCAGAACGATTCCGGTACGCGTTGGCACATACGACACAAATTTGGCACACCGGAATCTCACAATGTTCTAAACACAGGAGACATCTATGCAATTTTTGCCAACCGTTAGCGAAAAGGCACATCATGTTCTTGGATTTGATAAGCCTGTTCTCAGGTGTAGCCATTGCTACCAAGCATCGATTAGGTGCCTTGAGGCTATTTCAGCAAGCCCATGGTATGCGATCAAGGTTGGTGGGAGCTATCTGGAAATAGACCATTCTTCCGGATATCCTGTGCCAACCCCCCATATCTTCATGGCCACGATGTGGAGCAGCGCAAAAGAGGCAACAGAATACGCTGAGGCCACAGGACATACGAATTTTAACGTCGTTTGCCTCAATCTTTCTGAAGAGCCTGCTTCAACGTAAATCACCCGAACTGCTTCTTGGCCTTCTGGATCAGGAAGCCAGCGATAGGCCAGCTTGCAAAACCGGTGATCCATGCGGCCGCTACGACGTGGTCGACGTCCTTTTCCCATGCCATATAGTCGAGAACCACGAAATACAGGATCGATGCTGCGATGAAAGAAAAGGCGAATCGCATCACCGCATCAAGGATGCTCTTGGGCTTCACAAACAGCAGACCGGACGCCGCGCCGAGGAAAGCCCCGATGTATCGGTAATCGTCGGGGTCCACCATTACATCACTTTCCTGAACGGTTTCGTCGCGTGCGTTTTCGCGTGGGCAACGTGCATAACCGAACCCAGATAGCGGCGATAAGAGCGAGAAATATCAAGTCCGCCATCTCTGATCATATCCCCGATGCCGATTCCACCGATCAGCAGCAAAGCCAACACATTGAAGATTTCGAGGATCGACCCGTACATGGCGGATGAGAGCGGCGGCGGGTGGCCTGTGAGGACGCCGAAACATTGAAGCAGGTCGATTGTGGCGGCAACCATGAAGATCGTGCCAAGGCCACGCTTCTCCCATGCCTCCTCATGCTTGTGGGTGATGACGAAGTAAACCAGCCCGTCAAACAGGAAGGATACGCCAGCCTCAGGCGGATACCATCCGAGCCACTCGGGCCGGGGCGCATGGATGTAAAGCACTGGCCCCAGATATGCCGCAACGACTGCGGCAATCCATAGCGAAGCGCGAGGCGTCCCCCTTGATGCGAGAAACGCAACAGCGGCGATGGCGAGAATGGTCAGGTGATACCACTGCATCTTATCGACCGCCCCCGAACGGAGTGATCATGCCGGTATCGCGCCGAATGAAGTCAACGCCGCCGACCGACGAGACGGACCCAAGATCAACATCATTGTCCTTGGCCAGCTGCGTGCCAGACAGGTGCAGCACGGCGGCCAGTTCTGCAGCATCTGCAATCTTGCCAGACAGCGACCGTGCCTGTGCAAGCATGCGCTTCGCTTCCAGCGGGTTGACGAAAAAACCGTTCTTCACCGCCTCCTCGATGACCTGCGCATATCGAATGCCGGCGCGATAGGACTTGGCGAGATACTTATCAAGCAGGGCTTGGGCATCTACGCCGTTGGAAACGATTTCAGATTTCTTTTCTGCGGTCGTCATGCTGGTTCCTTTTCCGATGAGCGTTAGGCAATTACGCCTTTGGGTGGGATTCCGTCAGTGATCAGCACCTTCTGGATGTTGATCGGATCGGTATTGGTCGGGTTGGTGACATCGAAGGCCGGGTAGATGCGAAGATACTTCCACGTAGCAGCAGCATCGTTGACCACGGGAATGCCGCTCGCGACAAGCCACATCCATCCGTCCTTGCAGTTGAGCAGATCGCCCATGACGTAGGTCTTAATAGCATTCGAGAAATCAGGGACGCCGAAACTGGCATAAGCGCGCGGCTGGGTTGACCGTCCACGAACGAGCATGGCGACGGTGACGGTCTTTCCGGCAATCCTCCCCATTTCAGTGCTGGAGAGATATTTCTGTAGAAAGGTGTTCTGCCCAACGATCGAAGTGCTTGGCGTGAGGGCCATCGAATAGGCCGCAGCGCCGTATTTGGTCGTCGTGTCCTTCGCACATGCCGTGCCAGAGCCTTGAAGCGTCCATCCAGTCGGCGGCGAAGGTTCTGTCCATGTGGCGAAATCGCCGTTGTCGATCAGGTTTGTAGCTGAGATTAAAGGCCACGCTGGCGTCGTATAGGCTGCGGGTTTGGATGACTGGTAGGCGGAGAATAGAGTGTCAGATATAAGCTGTGCGCCGGTACTGTTCCCGGAAGTGTCGCTGGGGTGCACGTTATCCCGGTAGAGTGATGATGCCTTACCCCGCGCGATAAACTGCGCGTAGGTGTCAATCAGCGTCATTGTGGAGTGACCTGCATAGGCCAGCAGGATAGCCTGGTACACCTTGTTGTAGCCGTTATCGTCGCGCCAAGGATTTTGCGTGGTGATGAGTTGCGGGACGTTGGGCCACTGAAGTTCGGTCATGCCAATGGGGCCAAGGAACAGGCCGACACCCGTTGCATAGTTGCTCGTGCCGCTCGGGATGTTGAAGCTCTGCATATTATGGCCGTGGTGGATAATGCAGAGATCCGGCGTCGGGATCGCATCAATAGCGGTAGGCTTGCGGGTGCCATCGAACATGCAACCGGCCACCTGACCGGGAAGAGCAGCGAGATAGACCGTCAGCGTGCCGCGCGTGCCAGTGCGGAGCGTGGCGGAAGATGCGTATTGCTTCGGACCTGTCGCCGTACCCGCAACATTGTCCCATTCCGCCCAGCGGTTCATAACCACCGTGTAATCGTGCAGATCACCAAGCGCGACGGCGAATTTGTAGAATGGGCCATAGTCGGAATAGCTGGTGCTGTCGCCGTTGACGAACAGGACCGCATCTTGCCCGCCTTCAAGCTTCGTCTTCAAAGGGCTAAAGGCGCGCAGGCTCTTCCCCGGCTTACGAGACAACCCGAGAGACAGGCCAAGTCCAAGACCGATCATTGCGCAATTCTCCTATTGTAGTCATCGGCCCATGACTGACAGTCTCTGGCCAACTGGTCGCGATTGTCGGCGGCGACGTTCCAGCGCCACGAATGGATCACCCACGGCTCGTCTCGGAGCTTCACGCGCTCTATAAGCGCGGTGCAGGCGGCAGGGAGAACGAGAACCGGCTGACGTGCGGCAGTCTCGCCCTTGACGACGGATGCAACCTTGAGGCGCTCTTTGTCACTCTGGCATCCGGTCAGCGCTATTGCGGCGATAAGGATTAGCGCTCGGATAGCCATTTCTTGTCGCTTTCGTTAGGGCGGGAGAGATTGGCGTCCTTGGCGGCATCTTCGGCCAGCCGGTCGATCTCTGCTTCTGCTGCCTGCTTTGCCTTCATCGCCTCGTCAGCGCGTTTCGTGGCAGCGGCTAGGGATTGATCGGCCGCTTCACGCAGAGAGCGTTCCTTGTTAAGCTGAGCCTGAAGCGCATCACGTTCCGACTGCTGCACGTAGCCGGACAGCGCCTGACGACGGACAGAGGGATTGTCTATCGTCACGTTGTAGAGGTGAGCGAGCGCCAGCATCGCCAGCGCGCCGACCGCCATGTAGATGTAGCTCAGAACGCTCATAGGCCGCTTACGCAAAGTTCAGCTTCGCCAATGCGGTTCTCGTCCCCCATCTCGCGGCGGAGCACGAGGCCACGGAGAACCTTGCCTCCAGCCTTGTTCCATGCCGTCGCCGCCTCGCAGCTCTCGCGATATTTGCCTACCTTTGCCAAGATGAAGGCAGACGACCCGCAAGCGCCCTTCTTGTTCTTTGTCGAACCGGTCCCGATGTTCCATGCCAGAGCGAGCATCGCGGCGCGCCACGCAAGCGGACGATGGTTCCAATCTCCCGTGCATTCCACCAAGGCGGCCCGGTAATCCTCAACCAGCTTGACGGCCAGACGCTTGTCGCACCCTGCCTCAGTCTCAACCATTCCCTGCTTGACCCCATTCGTGTCGCCGTCGCAAATCGTCCAGACTGGAGGTTTGGCCAGCCGGTCATAGTAAGCAACGAGCGAGCGGCCTTCCCACGGCTGGATGATCTTCACAGCAAGAGCCACGTCGTCAGGGACACGATAGCCGCCGAAGATGGTAGCAAAGCCGCCAACCGAAACGGCGACGACGGCCGCAATCGCAGCCTTGGCCCGATTGGTGGGCTTAATCCTGTTGATCGGCATCGAGGCCTCCTTGGGAGATAATTCGGAAAAGGGGAGCGAGAACCAGAACAGCGACCGGCACCCACCACGGCAGGTAGTCGGCCACATACGGAACGGCGTTCTCAGCGATCTGGAGAGCCGTCGCTATGTAGACAGCCCAAAGGGATGAGGCGCGCAGAAGCACGCGTCGCCAGTTGCGGATGAGCATGGGAATGTCCTGATTGTGTTGCGCCGGGATCGCTGAATCACCTTGACCGGCCAAGTTGCAATCTACAGTATCGCTCCCATCTAAGTGGAGCGCTTAACAGCGCTCGAGGGGGAGAATGATGGAGCTTATAAGAACGTCGAAGTTTGCCGAATTTGTCTCTCACTTCATCGACAATTTCACTCTTGTTGATATCGGATGCTCAGGAGGCGCCCACCCGAACTGGAACTCTTTCGGTGACAAACTCCACGTCTGGGGGTTTGATGTGAATATCCAGGAGGTTGCTCGCCTGAACGCATCTTCCCCGGAACACATTAGATATTTTGACGGCGCAATTGTAGGGAAGAACCGCCGGAAGCCAGCAGGCCGGAACCCATGGTACAGACTTGCCGTCTACCGCACCCTAAAACTTACGCAAGAGCGACGGCTGGCGGCATCATCGGAGGAGAAAACTGCGGCAAACGACTGGCACCTCACGGAGATGTCAAAGCGCGAAATTCACCTTCCGTCCTTCTTCAAGGAAAAGGGGCTGTCTTCAATAGACTTCGTAAAGATCGATATCGACGGCCCCGATTTTGATGTGATCGAATCCCTGAAAACCACCTTCTCAACGCATCAGGTTATCGGCGTCTGCATGGAGGTGAACTGGATTGGATCGGGAAGCCCAGATGAACACTCCTTCCACAACACCGATCGGTTCCTCAGAGAATGCGGGTTTGATCTCTACGACTTCACCAAGAGAACATATTCTCTGGCTGCGCTGCCGTCGCCCTATGCTCTTCCGTTCCCCGCTCAAAGCGTGTCAGGCCGTCCGCTTCAAGGGGACGCCGTGTATTTACGCGATTTGGCATATTCCGCTCAGAAAAAGAGAGCGGAACGATATTCACCAGAGAAGCTTTTGAAGCTAGCCGCAATGTTCGCGATGATAGGGCAACCGGACTCGGCGGCAAATGTGCTGTTGACCTTCAGGGATAGATTAGAGCCGATTTTCTCTGTCGATGAAGGATTGGAACGCCTATTCGAAGAGAGCGGCTGGGCTGAGAAATTCTCAAGCTATTCTGATCTTGTGGCTGCATTTGACAATGACGACCGCAGGTTCTACCCGAGTTAAATGGTGTAGCCCCAACAGTCGATGATCATCATCTTGTTGGCCTCTGCCGGGCATGTGCTCTGGAGAGCGTAGAAGAAATCGCGGCGGCCGGTCGTTATGGGCATACGAACGTCTTGGGCGATGACATCGATGCCCATGCTTCCAACAATCCATTCCTGCGTTTTGGCGCGGTCCAACACGCGGGACAGATTCCACCGGCTTGGCATTACTCGAAGAGAGACGCAGCCGGTCCCCAGCGTTGGAATGCTCAAAAATCCACGTTCAACAGTTAAAATGAGACTTTTGGCGTTCGCTGGAACAATCCCAGGGTAAACCACATCAACGTTTATGGTCCCGCTGATATCCCCTACATTTTGCCTGGTTATAAGATTTCTGGGGCTGAAATCTACGCCGTCATCAAACCAAACTTCACTCATGGGTGTTCAGCCTCCTAATCAGGTGGTGCAAGGTGTTGGGTTATTTTGAAAATGGCCTTAGCTTCGTCCGCGTCCGTCTATCCAGCCTCGGGTGGTAAGGCTGTTGGACGTCAAGGATCCGCCAATAATGACGACCGCGAACTGTATTCGCGCAGACGTATCTGTGAAAATTCCGCCGTTGATGTAGGCAATACCGATTTCTTGAGAAGCAACCGTCGTGACGTATGTTCCCAACCCTCCACCGGCATTCGAAAATTGTGTCTGGATGTTCCCGACTGCATTTTGGGCCTGTGTTGAAAGCATAATCGGCTGCACAACGATACCAGTCGGCACAGTAAGCGCGAGGAGCGTTGAGGCTTGCGCCAAGGCCGACGAGCGATCAGTAACCCCCACGTTGAGAATGAAGGTATCGCCGTTCTGGGAAAATCCGAGGATCGTTCCGCCAGACCTGATGATCGATCCGATGCGGCGCTTGCGGTCGTAGTTGGAGGGCATCGTGGGCGCGGTGGCCGACAGCGAAAAGAGCGCGTCAACGACACCAGTATCCGAGCGCTGGATGAGCCAGACGTGGTAGGTGTTGTTGCCGATCGATCCAGTGTCTAGGCCGCCATTGCCGGTTCCGACAGCCCATGCTGCGTCAAGGCGCTTTGTCAGCGATGATGCAAGGACCATCAGATGATATGGGCTTGCATCTGAAGCAGCGTTCCCGGCGGCAATATCTATATCGTTTGCCGCATCTCCAGAATTGTTGGATAACACTAACCCGTATAGGTGACCCTGTTGGGCTGCGCCGGATGTCATTTGCGGGTTAAGGAGAACCCATGCTCCAGATCCTCCGGCAAGGGCAGGATCGTAGACGACTTCGTAAATTCCGCCTGATGAAATAAACCCGGAGCCAATGGGCAATTCTGCGCCAGAGTTAAGATATACAATGCTCTTTGCACCCACAGCGTTGACGTTCAATGTCGCATTACCGGTATTGGTGGCGCTAGCCTTGAAGAGTAGACGGATGCCCTTTTGATACGCCGGAAAAGGGCTGCTAGCCGTCAGCGTCAATGCATTTGCCGTACCTGACGCCGTTGCTACCGCGCCGATATCGTTCAGTAACTCCTTACCACGCCGCATCATGTAGCGCGCAGAATTGTTCACTGTGCTTGGTAGTTGCCCTTCCTGCCAGTTGATACCAGAATCAGCGGTAGCGTTGTTGGCCTCTGTCGTAGACCAATCGTAGATAGAGGACATTGGCGATAATCCTTAAGGGGTTTCCAGATCAGTGACGCGGGTCTTCAGGTCTTCGACATCCGCGACAATCTGTTTGACGAGTTCAGTGAACGGCACGTGGACCACTCGGTTGTTTATGAAGATCAGGACACGGATCTTCGTTACGTCGGTGACTTCACCGATCGCCGCTTGAGCAAACAACTCTTCCATCAGACAACCCTCTGCCTGAGCGATTGGATAAGCGTGGACAAGGCGTTGGCCTGTTGCGGCGACGGCCCCTGAATTTGAACAGGAGAGAACTGCGGCTTATTGTCAGCCATCGCCATCATGCCAAAAATGTTGGCAAGACCATTATTCGCGGGGGGCATCCCGCCAGCCGCCTTCTGAACAGCTTCCGGAATCGGAGCGGATGATGGAGATGCTGATGCCATCATTGAACCCATAACGGGCCGGGGAATCATTTCATGACCTTTTGGTCCGTCAGGCTGTGCCATCCCTAAAAGCGCCATAGCCTTCTGCCGGTGTTCTGCCATCTGGTTGTTGACTTTATCAGCGACAGTTCCCGGAGCGCCCCCATTGTTTGCATCGGAGGCGCCATACCGACCTACCCCGCCGGCATTGATTGCCGAATAGATGTCAAGCATGCCCATACCGGGTTTAACACCTGTATCCCTCAAATAACCCGCAACGGCTCCATTCGGCCCTAGCTGCGAACTGACAGGATTGTTCCAGTCCACGCCATACTTTTGCGCTTGTGGTTCTCCGAACTGAATGAGGCCTTGATGTTGCCCCCACTGGGTTTTCGGACCTTTTTTAACGGGGTCGAACGTTCCAGCCGTCTCGTAGGAAATGGCTGTCGCAAGGTCCACCGGGTCGATCCCGAGTGCCCTTGCCGTCGCAATTATCCCATCGCGAATGTCTTGAGCCATTGAACTACCTTTTGATATGACCGCAGCACAACCTTGACGCCGCAGTGGCGCAGTGGTTTTCTACCGTCGGGCGGCCGCTCTGTTGGTGTGGGGAAATCATGAAAAACATCGTTGTAACGTTGCTGATCGCATCGTCTTTAGCTTCTTGCGCTGCATCAAGCTCAATGCGAACCGCTCAGAATGAGATGATAATCAAGACGCGCGCGGCGCCGATATGTGGCGGGGATGGCGCGCTAAAGGTCGCCGGGAAGCAAGCCGCAATCGAGACAATCAAAGCAGGATACGACAAGTATGTCATCCTTGGGCAGGCTTCGCAGGATACTACCCGCGTCGTCCAGATGCCCGGTAGCTACAGCACTTCCGGTACCATGAACGTTTACGGGAACACCGGCTTTTATAACGGGACAACAACCTATAACCCCGGCCCCACCTTCGTAGCCGGAGGCCATCAGCAGGACGTTGCTGTCCGCATGTTCAAGAATGGCGAACCGGGCAGTCAGAATGCTATTTCCGCTCGTGATGCGCTGGGGCCGAAGTGGAAAACTATTGTCAAGGACGGCGTATACACCTGTGCCGGTTGATAGTGGTCGAGCCAACCTTGTACAATTTTGGATTTTCTGGTTAGAATTCGCGCGATGGAAAAACCTGACGCACTCTCGATGTTTAGTTATCTGATCGCCGCCGCGATCCTTATGCCGATTGCTTGGTGGCTTAAATCAACCGAGCTTTTCGGATTTGGAGCTTGGGTAGTCAGCTTGTTTCACTGATTTCCGATAGCAAGCGCTGCCCCGCGAGCAGGGGCGCCAAGAGCGAGAGACAGCTTTTCTAGAGCATCCATATATGCCGGTGTTTTTGCTGCTTGCTGGATCGCTACTTGCAACGCAGCAGGATTGTCCTGGGTGAGCAGCTTCGCCATCGACTGCATCACTTGAGTGTCAGCTTTTGCGCCAACATACTGGATAGCCTTAGGAGCTACAGCGCCAAGAGCTGCGCCTTTCCAGTCTCCAGTAAGGCCATATCCGGCACCACCACCAACCCCCGCGCCAATCCCAAGCTCTACGAGTTGGCGCGCTGTTGTGGAGTTTCCAAGAGACCCCCGCAGCCGGTCCGCCAAATCTTCTACGCGTACATATGCCTCAATTTGACGCGCTTTCTGCGGGCCTAGTGCCAACTCTATAGATTCTCGGGACGCCTGATTTTTGAACATAGAATTTATGACGTTTGAGCGGTCAGGAGACGCCTTGATCTTGTCGATAAGCTCGGAAGCGTACCCCGTCGAAAAGGCATCCTTCTCTGCCGTTGAAAACTTGGCGAAAGCTGCCTTAGCCTCAGGTATTGAGCGCGGTTGGTTAGCAAAGCTTCTGCCTGCATCCAATGCATCTTCAGCTCCGAAGAAAGAAGCGGCGCCAGTTCTGGCAGCCTTGAAGGCCGGGACAGACGCATCCATGTCGCCCAAAAGGGCATCACGGAGAGCCTTTATTTCTGACCCTGTTTGCTTGTCCCCAGCCCGATAGGCCTTATCCATATCGGAACGCAGGTTCCTCTGTACTTGATCCCAAAATTTCAGGCTGGGGGATACTAGAGACCCATCTGCCTTTTGTTTCAGCACGTACGCTCCTTGGCTATTCCTTGAAAAGGGGTTGCCAATTTCCTTGAACCCTTCGACAGCACCACGGTCGGCGCTTCGACGTGGAACTTGATCAACTGCCTTCCGAAAGGTTGGCGACTGCATCAATTCCTGCATGCGAGGTGAAAACATCGACTGTGCTTCAGGCGCGGCTTCGGCAGCAGCGTAAGCGGGCCGGTTAGTCGCACGGGCAAGCCGCGTCAGATTCTCTTGATAAGCAAGATCATCCACATTTCCACCAGCAACGCGCTTAATGAAATTCACGGCTCTCTGGCTCTGTGTGCCGAAACGGTCACTTGCTACCTTTTCAATGACGCCCCTTGCCTCAGGAGACTGGTTGGCGACAGAGCGAGTTAGCGCCCTTGTAACCTCTCCGCCGCGATCGGCGTTAACCAAAGGAACGCCAGACGCACGAGCAGCAGCTTCATCCAGCGCGCTAACCATTTGACCAGGGTTAGCGGCAGCATCGCGAGACAGCGCCACTCCAACGCGCCGCAAAGCTTCAGTATCAGGAGATGTGAGCGCGCCAACTGTAGGCGCAACCCTATCGCCAATTGCCTGTATGCCAGCCTTAATCCCCGCACCAACAGCCGGGATAGCTGCACCAACGCCCCAGCCAATCAGAGCGTTGTTGATGATGTCTTTTGCATCACCACCTCTAGCTGCCGTATCCGCTGCGCCAATTACTCCATTCGAAAGTCCAGACATTCCAATCCGACCCATGAGGCTCGGGCCTGTCATACCAAGCGCGCGCGCGCCGACTGACGTTGCACCCAAAGGAATCATGCTACCTACCGCGCCAGCGACTTGCCCCGCCGTATTGATATAGGGATGCGCTCTCTGCGCCTCATCGGTAATAGCCTCTCCCTGCCTCAGGTTTGATCCATAGCTTTCCCCGTCGATCAATGATGCGATACCTGCGGACGCCTTCTGGATCCCGCTTTTTATATATGGCCCAAGGACTGGGACGCCTTCGGCAATACCCATTAGTCCGGCTCCAGCCGCCCCACTAGCGCCTTCAGCGCCCATTGCTGCCTGTCCTTCCTCAAAAGAAAGGTGGCGGCCAGCAGGTGCCTTTGAAACAGGGTCAGGCTGCGGAGAATTACTGCCAAACGTCTTACGCATGGCGTTTGCCATGACGTCATCGGGTGTTCCGTCAGGAAATTCAACAATTGACCCGTCGGGAGCTGAGACGCGAACCGGCATTATTCAATCATCCCTGTCTGTGGGTTGTATTTGCGTACGCCCGCTGATGGGGATGTCATGATGCTCCCACCACGGCCACGCATCGCGGCATCACCGGCCGCTTTAATTTCGGCTTCGAGCTGGTCAAGCTTAGTCTTAAGGCTTTCCGGCGTGTCATATTTGGTTGGCATGTACCGTCTGGATTTCTCGTCTATTTCAACTTGGGTCATGCCGGCGCCAGAGAGAAGGCGTGACAGCACTTCGACGCCTGACTGAAACTTACGTTCTACGACGCCGGGTTCGCCTATCCCGAAATAAGCTTGTGTGCGGTCGATTGGGCCTGTAGCAGCCTCAAGGGACTCTGGCTTCCTAAGGAATGGCAAATCGTTTTTCAGGAAGTTGTCGCCCATGCCGACGCGCGCGGCAAGTTCGCCCGGAACTTGCGTAGCTGGCCCACCTGGAATAGGCTCGACGCCCAATTCCTGCTTATTGGGATCGAGCCAGCGGAAGCCGCTCGGCAGTTTTGCGCCAGTATCAATATTTACCTGATTCCGGCCTGCTTCCTTCATTTTGATCTGGTAATCCATAAATGAGCCAGTGAAGCCCTGTTCTTGCGCAGCCTTATACTCCCGCTGGTCGCTCGTCAGTTTTGCATTCGGGTCGCTGAAGTCTGCGATGACCTTATATGTCGTAGGGTCGATGAGACGGCCACCAACCTCAATAGGCTTCTGTTTATCGCCGCCGATCATCTGCTTGAGATATTCATTCAGCGCTGGGGGGCTGCCTGCAAGCATCTTCGCCTGCTGCTCGTCCATGCCTTTGCCTTTGAGCCAGTTCACAGTCTCGTTGACGTTTTTTCGCGTTCCCTTGTTGGCCGCAACCAACTTGGCGCCCATGGCGATGCTCTCGGATGGGGTAGATCCCATAGCCCAGCCAGTAAAAATGTCGCCCAGCATAGCTTTGCGCTCATCGTTGAAAAACGGCTGGTTAGCAGGCTGTTGGACAGGAGCGACCTGCGGAGCCGCAACGGCAGCAGTCTGCATCGGATCAACAGGCGCCGGAGCAACAGACGGAGCAGGACCAATGCTAACAGGTGGCGGAAGCGGCGGTGCCATCTGGGGCTGCTGGACCGCTGGGTTTGCAAGGAAATTCTGGATCCCCTGCGCACTTTGCTGCGGTTGCAAAAGCCGGTTGACGGCCTGAGGTGAGAAGAGGCTCATGATGTCGAAAGCCATTTATGCAGCCTCCATTTCGAAGCCAAGACGGGCATAGTTGACGGCGAAATAGCCGCCCTGAATGGTGACAGCCAGAGGGTCGATCTCGATGACATCCTGAGCCATGACACCACGATAACGCACGGTGGAGCCGACATAGCGCCATTCGTAAATCGTGTGCCCGTTCCTTACACCAACCGGTACGATGCCAGTCTTGAGGCGCGCGTCTGACTTGGTGAATAGGGATCCGAGCGCCCCAATGCCCTGAAGCGCGTTGAATGGCTGTGTAGCTGTCTGTGTGTTGGTGCCGTAGTTGCCGGCCGAACCAGCGGCAGCGCTCTGTAGCAGGCCAAGGCGCGTCCATGGCTCCATGTCCTGCGACTGCCACTTGGTGAAGTCGGCGGTGAGCTGCTGCTGGCGAGCCTGATCCTGGAGTTGACCGGCGTTGACGACGGCTTGCTGAGAACCTAGGCGTCCTTGGTTCCAGCTATTGAGGCGATCGACAAGACTACCGTTTGCAGAATCAATCTGGCCGTTCGCCGCAAGCATGTTTTGCGAGTCTCGGCTGAACTGGTCGGCCAGCGCAGTGCTGCGAATATTCCCCAACTGAGTGGTCAGAGCATTTGTATTCGCACCGGAACCATATCGACCGGCGCCCGAAAACTGGCTCATAACTGAAGCGGCTGTATTATCCAATTGCCCCTGAAGAGCGTCGTTGAAATAAGGGTTTCCTTCCTTCAGGTATTTGCCGGAGGCCATATCAGACAGATTGGATTGAGATGCGGTCGGATCCGTCAGGTAATTGGGAGTCCGATTGTATGCCCCAGCAGCAGACTGAATGCCGCCAATCCCGCTCTGTGTTGTACTGCCGAGACCTGCTACGGTCTGCCCCTGGTAGACGTTACCGCCCGCGCCGGAATCGTAAATCTTCTGCGCTTCTGACGCGGATTGCGAGAAAAGCGGGGTCGCCCATGCCGGTGGCTTGTTCTCTGTCGTCTGCGTAGACGAACCCTTCTTACCCATTCGTCAATTCCTTGCTGTAGAGGACAAATTTCGGCTTGTATCCGGCTTTTGCGAGAGGTTTACGCCACCCGTCACGTCCAAGTGGTGTCAGTTCATGGATCGAGTTTTCTTTGGCCCATTCCTCGATCGTCCCAATCATGGGAACGAGATCAATCCCACCCTCTCCAGCAAGCTCGCTCAAGATAAGTGACCGGCGTCCGGTTTCCTCGTTGATCTTTATTTCGCTGGTAACAAAGGCCTTGAACTCTTCGCCATCAAGGATGAGCCAGAGCTGGTTTTTCCCGCTGATGACATCTTCTGCCAATCCCTTTAGCGTCATTTCGTCGGGGTAGCGCTCAACAAGCTTCTTCATCGCCGCAGTGATCTCTCGGCCATACCGGGCCACCCGCTCGAATGGCCAATCCGTGGTTAGATGTATTGAAAGGCTCATCGAGACCCCGCAGGCGTCGTCGGGACATCAATCCCCTTGAAATTGCGCCACACAACGCCAGCCGGGATGCGAGTCTTGAACCGCATGAACCGCGCGCGCGCCCTCTTTTTCACGACACCGGTATTGGTCGACGGAATTTGCTCTGGCAACCAGACGACATTGTCACTACGACGCATCCTAACGCCGATGGAAACGAAAGTGTTGATCGTATCCACAACAGGCGCGCTTTCGACCGCCCGTGTCACCTGCCCTGCTGTATCTCCCATTTCCTGCGTTGTGATCGTTGCCTCAAGGTTTGTCCCGGAGAAGGCTCCGATCTTCCAGTCAGACGTAAAACTGCCGAGAACCGGTGCCCCACCATCCCAGACCTTGCTGTCAAGCGAAAACGGGAGAGCATCGAGGCTGGAACTGACAGAATCCAGACCGTCTAGCGTGTAGCCAGACGTTGCGAACGGAAATATCCCCATGACGTTGATAGAGATCATCGTCCACTTCTGGAGTTGCCAGTCGTAGACGTACATCTCTTCGTAGCGGTTGTCGTCGTTCGTATCGACTGCCCAATAAACCCGGCTGTAGAAAGGGTCGATCGCACCCATTATTTTCGAGGTACCATAGACGGATATTTTACCGAAGACGGTGCGGTCTACCTTCTCAAAACCAATAGGCGATACCGATCCGTCAGCCGCGCATTGGAAGAAACCACCGGCATCCGCAAAGAAGACAAAGGAACCCCGTGTTGCCACCGATAGCGGCGATTTGGCCCCCCGCATCTCCTGCACCTTTTGGAACGTGAATATCTCTGCCGAACCTGGAACGAATGTCGCGCGTTGAATGGCGCTTTCCAGCAACACAATAGGGTTTGTTACGTCACTCGATCCTGTCACGCGTCCGCCGTCCGGGAAGTCCTGGTAGTCGCTGTTATTTGAACCCGGGGTCCAGAATTCGCAGTTATTGAGGCCAGACCACTGAACGCGATTCTGATTGCTGGTCAGATCGAGGAGAGCAACAAAGTCGCCCCAGATCGCAATTCGGCCGGCGCGCGGAGGAGACCCACCCAGATTGCGGAACAGTACGTCAGTGCCGATCTGGTAAACCTGGGGGTCATCGTTCTGGTTCACAGCAATGATGAAATTTCCGAAGGCCTTCATGTGCCACGGCACGTCCACAGAAGCGTTGTAGACGGTCGCCGCTTTGGAAACGTTTGTCCATGTCAAGTCCGTGTTGTTCAGCAAGAACAACTTCGTGGGGGTTCCAGCAAAGAAGCGGATAGACCCGTCAAGGCTTCGCACCGAAAGCCAACCGATAGGCTGCTCTCCCAACGCAGACGTCAACGCAGACAGTGCAGGCGCAGGAATGTATCCTCCACTCGCGCAGAGAACGTTCTGGATGGCATTGCTGAAGGATGAGTTCAGATCGGCCACATCTGGCGCATATTCGGCGGCTGGGATCAGCATCAGAAGCACGTCGCCTGAACGTAGCCGGTAGCATTGCGGCTCGTGGTTTCGCTTTTCAGAGATAGTTCCTGATCGTTGTAATCATTCAGTGCTTCAGCGGCCAAAGCAGCATCCTTGATCGTGTTTTTGTAGATGATGTATTTCGCGCGCGCCTTCACCATGTCATAGGCTTCGTTGAGCCACGCGTTTTCATCTGTATCGTTGACCAGAGGAGCGAGGCGATAAGGACAGACCTGAAGACGGATCGTGTAGACGGCGTCATTTGGAATTGGGTAGAGGCGGATTTGCTGCCCGAAATACACATAGGCATAGGGCTCGCCCCGAGATGCCGCATTGTCGGCCAAAAGCTCAAGCTCTTGCGGTGTTGATTTCTGGATGACTGAACGAACACCCGCCGAATCTTCGCTCCATACCCCCGCGATATGAACCAGCGTCGGAATATTTGCGTTGTCCACCGAAGTGTACCACTCACGCCCGTCCACCGTTGGAAACGTGATGTCTCGCGTCTCATTGAAATAGTAGGTGTTGCGCTCGCAATAGCGTATCGCGCCCACAATGGCTTTCTTGATCTGGATCGAATATTCGCCGGTAGTATCGTCAAGGTCATCGGCAATGTCAGCCTGAAGATCAGCATACGTCGTCATTCCGCTATCTCCGGCTTATGCGTGTCAGACCATGCTTCAATGTGTTCTTCGGACTGGAAGCGCTCATACACCCACCCTTTGGCGGTTCGAACGCGCGTCAGCCCCTTCTTCTCATCAAGAACAGTGGCGTTCTTGAAACCGAGGGAGAATAGTTTTTGCAGGATATCCATTCATCCCTCCATGTACGAGAAGGGGCGAGTTTCCCCGCCCCTCGCTCATCACTGGTCGTTGTCTTCGATGTAGGCGATGACGACTTCGGCATCACCGGTCGTTGCAGCCGTGCCCGTCAGGACAACAGTTGCGGTGATGGTGGTGTCTGCCGCAACCCGGAAGCCGCCGATCGCTTCGTCAAGAGGCACGAATGCCAGCGAGCCGAGGGCGAGAAGCGTACCGAACAGATCGTCGTCTGCCGTGGTGCCGACGTTCAGCGTGTTGGTCGTGCCGGCATTGAATACCGTTACGACCTGAACGCCAGACAGAGGCTTGAGGATGAGCGCGCCGGCCGGGATAGAACCCATGACCTTTGCTACGCCGTTATCCGCAAACGTCACACCCATGCGCAGATAGCAAATCTGCTGCTGGGAGATGTGACGCACCGGAGGGTTCACCTGAGTGGTATTGGTAGCCATAGTGCTAGCCCTCCTTAGTGAGGCGCGGCGTAGGTGGCAACCACGACGACACCGAAGTCAGCACTGTTGAAAACAGTCTTCTTCATGCCGACGACGGTCTGAACCGAGACGCCGAGTTCGCGCTGATAGTCGAAAAGCTCTTCGACAGTTTTGTACTTGTCGGGAGCGGTTTTCATGCCGAAAGCAGCAACGGCCGACTGCGCACCCAGAAGCACCGCACGGCGAACCGTGGTGATCTGCGCGCCGGTCGAGGCGTTGACACCGGGAACGACATGTTCTGCTTCACGCAGGATAACGCCGTTGTACTCGCCAAGGGCGCCGTCGTAGATGGGGTTGTTCTGCTTGGACCCCATGTAGACAGCCTTGGTGATGTCGAGCCACTGACCGGTAGACGTGTTGGTACGAAGGTCGGTGACCTGCGCCGGGTGCAGGTACATGACGTACTTGTTTTCGCCGTTGACGCGCACAGGGCGGATCTTCGGGTTGGCAAGCTTTGCCTGCTCGACGGCGTAATCGATCAGCCGCAAATCAAACAGATCGGTGGAAATGATCGACTGGTCGTTGGCGCGGGCATTCGGGCGAATGATGCGCGTAGGAGCGGTCGGAGCGTTGAATAGGTAGTGCACCGGCTTGATTGCCAGAGTACGACCCTCGAACGACATGGTCGGAGCGGTATAGCCTCCCCACTGCATGAATGCAGCGAGAGACAGACGGTCAGCGTACCAGTCGGTCAGACCGGCATTGGCTTCGCTGCGCAGCGAGAACGGTACGCGCTGGGCATCGATCGTCTGGTCATTCTTCACGCGAACGGCATGCGCCAGTTCGTTGATGAGGATCGCATCGGAATATGTGGAAAGGGCTTCTTCATTGCCCTCAAGAACCTGAGCTTCCGTCACGCCGTCGCCAACGAGCTGAGTACGAAGGCCAAAAGTGACTTTGTCACCGCTGCCCTTCTGCGTTTCGTCTTTGAGCTGGATGATGCTGTTCGAAGAAGTGCCGATCAGGGGTGCAATGGCCGTAGCCTTGGACACCTCGACCGCGAGTTTCTTCGACCACAGCTTCACCGCCATAGCGTCGTTGACGCCATAAGTGGTTGTAGCCATTTAGGTCTATCCTTTGATGGGGAATTTTGCGGGTTTGGTGCTGCACGTAACGCCGTGGAGCGGGCGAAGATGGCTGACCGGCCAACGCGGAGAGATTTGACGCATCATCCTGCGAAAGAGGTTTAAAGCCGCCTCTATGGCTCATTTCAGTGGGCAGAGTTAACCGCCCATCATGCTCTCGAAGCGCTTGGCGTTGTCGGGCGCCTTCATCCAGGCTTCGAATTCACTGGCCGACATCGAGGCAATTGCTTCGGGTGTCAGCGGATCTGTTGCATTGCGGCCACCGGGCGTTGCCAGCGTGCGAGAGGCGTTCTGCGCCGCATCGATCTGCGCCAGCTTTTGCGGCAGTTCCAGTTTGCCGGGGTCGCCAGCAGCAGGCTCCGATGGAGCGTAGCCGTATGCTGCGGCGATCTCGTAGACAACGGCAGCAGGGCTTTGCCCCTTCTGTCTCGCGCCGGCAACAATCTGGCGAAGCTCGGCGTTGATCTGGTTGAGTCGCCCCTGCTCCGTTGCAAAGGAAGGCTCAACAGCAGCCAAAGCCGAGAGCTGTCGGGTGCGTGCATCGGAAAGGAACTTCACGGCATCGCCGAAGTCTGTCTTTTCCTGCGCGTAACTCTGCGCGGATTCGCTCCAGTGGTTCCACAGTTCGCTTTCCTGCTGCGAAATGGTGCGCTGTTGCTCTTCCTGCTTCTCGCGGCCCTCGACTTTTTCAGCTAGGGCCTTGATCTGTTCAGCCTGCCACTTGGAGAAGGCAAAAATGTCTTCGTTCGGGTCAGGCGGGGTGTTATCTGCCTCGACCTGTGGCTCCCTGAGCTTAAGGAGCGTATTCCAGCGGTCCTCAAGTACCGCCTGCTTTCGGCTGATTTCCTCAAGCTGGCTTTTGGTCTTCTTGTGTTCCTCGCGCTCTGCATGGAGTGCTTGGTGAGGAACAAAACGGCCTTTCTCGTCTCGCTCAGCGGCAGGCGCATCAGGGTTTGCCGCGTCTGGCTGTGCTGGGTCGAGATGATTGGCGGGGTCAACAACAGGGGCGGCAGGCGTTTCGACCACCACCTCCGTTGCTCCGGCCGATTCGAAATAGGCTGCTTCGGATGGGGTAAGAACGTCTGACATCAGTTTATGTCCTCGTTCAAACCGGAGAGCCATGTTGGAAGCTCGTCAGTGATTTTGTCGGCGGGGAAGTAGGAGGAGAACTCCGTCTTCTTGCCTTGCACCGTCACCTTGAAGCGCGGATCGTCGCCGGACGTTTCCACAGTCGCGTTTTTGAAGCCTGCCTTATGGCAGATTGCCAGAACATCTTTCTCAGTGGTCATTGTTTTGTCCTTGCCCGTCTCGTGGGCGAACGAAGCATGATGCGCTCATGCGGGCGAAACCGTCTGGATGACGGGATTAGCTTGCGGACGAGCCGCGTCTACTGTTGGCGTTTTGCTGCCGTATTTCGTTTTGACGTTCTTGGCCGGCAATGCGGGCCGCGTCGTTCATGGCCTTCTGCGTGCCGAGAGCAAGATCAATTTCTGCCTCTTTGCCCTTCAGGAAGAGGTCGAGCATCTTACCTGCCGCATCAATCTGGGCTGACTGCTGGTCGGCCTGCATATCCATCTGCTTGGCGGCAATATCGAGCTGGCCCTTTTCACGCATGGTCTGCGCTCTGATCTCTTCCGGGGGTGGCGGAGGCGGATTAGCTGCGGCCTTGGCTTGCTCCTCCTCTGCCTTCTCTTTCCATTTCTGGACAAGCGAGGCAGGAAGTGGCGAATAGCTCAGAATTTCCAGCGTGGTCTCTGGCGTCATGAACTGCTTCACGAATGGCATGATCTGCAACAGGACGCCCCATGTGCGCTCTTTCTCGTTCGGAGACGTTGGCGCATCATCAACGATGATATCGTATTGTGAGCTGCCCTCTTTTCGGATCAACGGCACATACTGAGCTTTGCCATCGCCAACGATGCGGATCAGGCGCCCGTCGCTGAGATAGTTCTGGATCAGGAAGAGCATGACCTTGCCCTGCCGCTTGCGATAGCGACGGAGGGCGTTAAAAAGCGATGCCAGCAGGTTGAGAGATGACTGCTTGCGCTGATATTCTAGAACACCAGCCTGATCGACCTCGCGCGTACCAAGAAACTCCGGAGAAAGGCCCGTAACCTGGCTGATCGACTCCTTGGCCTCATTGAACAAAGCAAAGAAGCCTGTCGGGAATTGAGCGGACGGCTTTTCTTTGAGCGCAGGACTCTGACCGCGCAATGCACCGTCCTTCAGCCATGTGATAGCGTCGGACTTGGTCCAGCTTTCCTCTGCCTGCCGTGGGTCGTCGAAAGCGCTCTTTTCCGCAAGCAAGCCGCCCTTGGACTGGCTGTTGAGCAGGTACATGACCTGTGAGAAGAACTTGTTTGACCAACGCTGCGGATCGATGACCGCGCGAACGATGCCATAAAACTGCATCTCGATCTTGTCATAGTAGCCGGTGATGCACTCCCACCCGAACATGCCGGGGGGTACAAGAGGCTGATCCGGCGTTGCCAGAACCTGCTTGCCGATGAACGCGCGCTTCACAACCTTCTTGTACTGCCGCACAGCCGGGAAGTCGGGATACTGCTTGCGGATCAGGTCGTATTGCTTCTCGCTGTATTCACGCGGCTCCGACGATGGCATGCCGTTAGCGTTGATAGCAGGCCCACGATAGTAAGGTACCTTCTCAAACCAGCGGATTTCCACCAGCGTGCAGAGCTTGCGCTGCCAGTCGCCCGTGAACTCCTGTTGGTCACCCTCGTAGCGATCGGCCTTGTCCTGATCGTGCGGATTGACCGGATCCTTGATAAGCGTCTTCGCCCACGTGGCGTTTAGCATCTCCTTCGGAACCTTCGGGAACATCTCCTGAACTTCGCTGTAAGGCTTTTCACAGACGTACCAGAGGCGTTGAGCATCCTGCAAATTAGGCTTGCTGGCGTTGCAGTCCCATCCCATCTTGAGATTGTCCATGCGCTCGACAATAGGCGCACCATCCGGGTCAGTCTCGAAATCAAGGCGAGTGTCGGTCCAGCCCATGCCGGTGACAACGGTGTCCTCGAATGCGTCGGATTCCTCATCCTCTGCCGAAGTCTGGTCACGGAACCACTCGCCGGCCGCCGTTAGGATTTCGTCAGCCAGTGCATCGCCCTGCTCACGCGGGATATACTGCACCTCGCGGCGGTTGTTTATCTCGGAGCCAACCACGGCATTAACGAGAGGAGCCGTCCGGTTGAACGTCATTTCCGGGCGCTTGTTGGCGCGCAGGACGTTCTTGTCTTCCTCTGACCACTGTCCGCTACCGGACTTGAAGCCGAACGCCTCACGCGCAGTCTTGCGCCATGCTACGACCTTGGGCATGTCGTCCGTTATCCAGCTCTTCAGCTTGAGCGTCAGGTCGTCATTTTCCGCTCTGGATGTGGTATCGGCAGAGTCTTCGTATTCTTCAGCCATTATTCAGCCATCCATGATGAAGACGAGCTTGATCGGCTCGAATAACGTGATTGCGAAGCAAGAGGTCGGGGTGGCGTGTAATTGCTGGTGGCGAACGTCTGATAACCATCGGCGCCGTGTGATGCATCGTCATGCCGTGGCTTGTCTTTCCACACACCCCGGAGGTCGTCCCATTCCTTGCGATATGCCCGAAGCCTCTTCAGGCCAGTAGAGCATCCAGTCTCGTCAAACTGGCTGAGTGCCAGCTTTGATCGTGCTGCCGCGATGCTCTCGCTTTTCAGCGCCGGCCGCTCCACAACGTTTGGGCGAAAGCCTAGGCCATCCATGACAGCGAGCGTTCCGCCTTCCAGCCACAGAGATTGCCTGTCGCCGTCGTGGGGGATGTAATGCTCTCCAAAGGTAGCGTTGCGCTCCTTGCCCCATTCCCTGAGCCATGAAACGTAATGCCCGATGAATTCACCGCTGTTTTCGTAGTAGCCAACGAAGCGATGATAGCCGTCAACAAACTGGTGCAGCCATATTGTGTTTAGGTCGTTGCGCCCCAGATCCCAGAACGTATTGACGACCGCGCTCGGGATGAACGGAAACGCCCCGATGCGCTTTTGCTTCGATGCAGCAAGCATTTCGTGAGCGAAGTATGCACCTTCAAGCGCCTGCTCAAATGCTTCATCAGGCGTTGACGGATATTCCCGCCGCATATCGCCGCCCTGCACTTCTGCTTTCTTGATGTACCAGGACTGCTGCTCTGGCGTGGTTATGATACCCTGCGCCGCCAGCTTGTCGAAATAATCCCGGTCTTCCTGCCCTATGGCAAAATAACCATTCGACAGGCGGTATTGACCATCTCTCCACCACGGGAAGAAATGAAACTTATAATCGAGGTCGCTAAGCTCCGTCCCTTCCGCCTGCTTCTTGCGGGCAGACTGGACCATTTCGTAGAACCTGCCCTCTTGGCCTTCAGCCGTACTCTCTATGACGACGAATTGCCCGGCCTCCACTGCGTTAAGAGTGCCGGTGACAATTTCGCGGGCCTTGTCTGGGTACTGCGAACAAATCTTGCCAAACTCTGAGATATGCAGATATTGCAGAGTTCCCGATCGCATTGAGGTAGAGACGCGGATCGATGAATTGTTGGCGAACGTCAGCGTGTCCGCGCTATCCTGCCGTGTAGCGACGAGTGCCTTAATCCCGTCATCCAGATTATCGTATGGGAACTTGATCTTGTCCCGGAAGATGACCTTGGCGTCGTCCAGCTTATGAGCAATGACGCCGGCGCGTGTATTCGGGGTGAATATGCATGCGTCAAGATAGATAAGGCAGCACAGCGTTGTGAAACCCAACTGCCGGGCCTTCAGGATGATGTTCATCGAGTGGATGTCATCGAGGAACTGAAGCTGGCTTTCGTTTGGCTCGAACGGTACTGCCTTGCCGCTCTTGTCTGTGATCTTGTAAAGGTTTGTCAGACGCCAGCGCGGGTCAAGGAACTGGTCAGTGTTAATCTGAATGGATGCGTTTGCCATTGGTTGCGATGCGCTCCATCAGTCCTTTAAGGCTGTCGCCCGCCTCGTGGGTGAGCGACCCATCAAACTCGTGCTTATCGCGCCAGTCTTCTTTGCGGCGGTTCTTAAGCCAGAATATTGCTGCGGTGGTGTCGGCAGGCTGGTGCTTCTCGACCTGCACAACCTCGACCTCTTCCTTGTATTGCTCGACCTTTATCTTGATCGCCTGTTCTTCGATGAAGTCATATCCAGTGGCCTTCATATACAGGCTGCGAACAACTCGTTCGTCTGCCTTTTCCTTCCCGGCTTTTACGGAGTGACAAAACTCTTCGTGATCAATTTTCCACCGGTGGATGGTACGGACACATACCCCGAAGAAATCCGCTATTTCGCTGTCAGTTGCGCCAAGAAGGCAAAGCTTCTCGACCTGCTCTGCATACTCAGGCCTGTACTCGCTTGGGCGGCCGCCCTTATCCATTTCCGTTTCATCACTGCTCATGGCTTCTGCCTTACTTAATCCCGGAAATACCGGTAGCCGTGGTGCCCGTCGCCCATACACGGTTAACCCGGATCGCATAGCAGCCGGCAGGATACGTGTATGTTGCCGTGACGCCGTCGATACCGGTTACCTTGATGTCCCCACCTTCAGCAATGACGATGGCGCGGCTTGCGGCTGTCATGTCTACGGTATCGCTGGGAGTGATGGCGAAAGGAACGCCTGGTTCTGTTGGGCTGTACATCGTTCTCTTCCCTATCTGGGGTTATTCCGGTCTTGCGCAAAATCATTCCAGAAATGCTTTATCCACCCGGTGGGAAGGTGACATTTCTCGGGTGTTTCGCGATAATGGTTTTCTACGAGTAGGCTTTGAGCCTGACGTGATTGATGCGGCAGCGCCTGACAACCGCGTTCAGCCGGCCTGCCTCTTCATCATGGATGAGTTCAGCCTTACCGTTGATCAACAAATGAATGGTCACGCGCCTCTCCCGCTCTTGATCGGTGGTGGTCATGGGGTGGGCTCCCGAAGGTCATCGAAACTTTTGATGCGTGGCGCTTGGTCATGAGGTCCGGTCGCGAAGACAACCAGATCATCGCCGGCTATCTCGCGCTGCGCTCTCAAGTCCCATCCGCGATGGATGAAATGCGGCGGCCCGAATGCCTTGACTGCCGAATGGTATTCCTCACCCTTGAAGCCAACGAAGTGAACGCAGCGCATTCACAGAACCAGAAACGCTTTGATCTGCCGGATTTCTTCCTGAAGTTCGGCAATGCGCTTGGACGCTTCTTCAATCACTCGGTTGAGCGAATGCTCTCTGGAGACGAACGGCTCTGTTTCACCGGTGAAGGGATTAAGGAAGTGAACGGATCCAACCCCTGCCTTAACTGCCTCGACTGGAACCTCGCCTGAGTGGGTCACCATTCGCTCTCCATCTCAGCGATGTCCTGCTTATTGAAGCCACGACGCTCCAGGTCTTCGCGAAGATCCTCGCGCAGCTCCTGAGCCACCTTGTTCTTCATTGGATTGCAGAAACCGTTTTCCATCTCGCGGAGCTGGCTCACCTTGCGATCGAACTGAGACTGCATCGCTCTCTCCATGTGGGCGGGTGAATGGGGTTAGGCGGCGACAAAGTTCCAGATGGGTCGATAATCGCGCCAGAGGGCGAAATGGCTACGACCAACGCGGAGGTTGAGCCGCTTGCCGATGAAATTCAGTTCCCAATCACCAGCGAACCGAACGGACGTGAAAAACCGAACCTTCATGGCTTAGTCCTCTATGGGTGAAACGTATTCAGCCCCACCTTGTTACGGGCGGGGCTGGTGAAACATGCCTGCCTACAGGCTTACGGATAGGCGCCCCGGATTTACAGCCCCAGGGCTGGGCTGAGTATGAGGACACAGGCGCGTCCTGCCGGACCTTGCGAGCATTACCGGTTATCAGCCGATCGCTTCATCCCTACTCGCCCCGGATTGCAAGCCCAGAGCTTGTCCTTTTTGGTAGCCTCATACCTCAGATCGGGTGATCAACCCGCTGATCCTGATTTGCTGCGAGGGCCACACGCTACCGTGGCTGGCATCGGGCGAACGCATCTAGCATCAGCGCATCGCGTTCGGTGAAGATGCCGGTGTTCCCTGCGCTTCTGCGTTTCAGCGCCGCATCGCATTCCGTTGCCCTGTTGGGCGAATTAGCGGGCCGAGATTCTGCGGGGCCTTAATTTGCCGCTCACGTACTGATCGGTTTCGCGTCCCTCATGGCATCTAGGCGTCTCTACCTTGCGGCACTACCACTCTGCCATCACGCTCCGAGAATCTTGAAACCAAGGAGCTATCGGAAGCGCGCAACCTTGGAGTTCTTCGGCCAATCGACCGAAACTTTCGCATGCCGAGCGCCAAACACTCGGATTACTCTACACCCTTGCGGGGAGGACGGCCTTGGCTAATTACCGCGTCGTCATGCGAAATTTTGGGTGCGTTTCTCCAACCCCCGATTTAACGAAGGTTGGTTAGGCCGTCGAGTATTCCCTTTGGTAATAACGAAAGGTCCGACTGAACACCCAAATCACGCCGAAACATTAGCTTGCCATCGCGAGTTTTGCAAGAGGGCCATCGCCTTCAAGCCCCTCCAATTCCTTGAGAATCAACAGAACTCTTTCGCGGGTTGCTGGCGACAGTTCATTCATGGCCTGCTCTGCCGCATATCTCATGGAAACCTTCTTGCGTCGGCCTTTTGGTAATATCAATCCGAGCTGGCGGTTGAGGGCGTTGCGGCGCTGCTGCTGGCACAGGCGTTCCCGTTCTTCCCGCTCCCGAGCGTAGACCGCCTTGCGCTCCATGTCTGCGAGCATGAGGAGGCCGATGTCTTCTGCATCGCGGAAGCATACCGGGCCACCTTCCCTTGATGATCGCAGGAAGCACATGACGCCATCAGTGCGGCGGACACGCTCAAAGTCACGCTCGGGGATATTGACGAACACATAGCCCACCAGCAGAGGGAAGCGCTTGCCGATCACCTTGTTGGTGCGCTGGTGCCGAACATCCTGCCAGAATGACGGCATGTAAACGTCAATCCCCTCATTGCGCAGGTTGCGCTCGATGATGCTCTCGCCCTCCCTGCCTGCCGGAAGATTTGCAGCGAGTGAAGCCATGCGCTGCGTCCCCGGCATTGGTCGTATTGCATACCATTTTGTGTTGCTCATGCCCGCCGCCCCTTCTGTTACTTCCTGCCGAGAATGCGCTTGATTTCGTCCATGCAGGCCGACGCGCCGCGACCTTGCAGGTATTGGTCTATGATGCGGTGAATGGCTGTCTCTCGCTTCTTGCGATCTGAGCCCGCCGCCTTGGCATTGAGGATGGGCTTAGGAATGGTGTTCATTCGAGCCTGCCTTGGCGTTCTTTTCTCGCCACTCCGCATAGATCGCATCGAGGCGGGCAGACGATTCCAACCGCTCGCGCTCCCTTTCGCGCCAAGTAAGTATTTCAGCATCGAGCCGACCTTGAGAGACAATTTCCTCTATTTTTCGGACAGAATTCAAAGTGGTGGTATGATCACGTCCACCGCACCACCTGCCGATTTGTGGATACGACAGGTCTGGACGCTCTTCCTTGATCGCGTAACTGATAAGGTGCCTCGGGAACGTAAGATGCTTGGTGCGCCGGCGTCCCTTTATCCCCCGAAGCTCTACCCCCGGAAAGCGCTCAAGGACACTAAGGGCGATCTCGTCCATTGATCTCTTGCGAGACTGTTTCTCGTCGCCGCCAAATGTGATAGGCTCGTAAGCTTTCCACGTCAGCCTTAGCGAAGCTGACATGGCAAATGATATTTCCAATGGCGGCTCTTCGTGTACCTCTGGCTCAGGTGGCGCGGCGATGATTTCGGTCTGTGCGGGGCGCGTTTTCTCCTCGAAGCGTTTTGCTGCCTCAATCTTTTTCAGCGCCCTTGCTCTTGCAGCCTCATAGAACGCAATCTGTGATGGGGTACGCAACTGGTGCATGTTCATCTGAAACTCCTCGCTTCACGCTCTTTCTCGCGGCGAATGTAATCTTCCCGGCTTTCCGCCATGCGGGCGACGGGTGAGACACTGTATGTGCCAAATGGCGGCGGCCGATCGGTCCCGGCGTGGGGAAGCTTGGCGCGGGCGTTCGTGAACCAGTCGGAGCGGAAACCTTGCCAGCCGTGCAGGATTTGCATTTCTGCGGCTTCCTGTGGGCTTCCGGTCTTCTCGTATTCCTTAACGAGAAGCTTGGCAGCGTATGCGGTCAGCGGCTTCTTTACCGTCTTCTTACGATGCTCGATAAGGGCGCCTGCAAGGTCATCGCCAACACAGGCGGCCAGAATTGTCTTGATGTCTTCGGTCATGCTGCCACCTCTGAATATGCTGCATAATCTTCCTTGCGCTCCAGCTTCTTCCGGCAGGGAGGTATCCAGACCAGCTTTGTGCCGTCCATCCCGTCGACCCATACCAGCCAGCAGTAAGAAGTAGCGGTTGAACCTGTCGCAGTGAGACGGCCCTTGACCATCGGCACTCGCTCAGAAAACTGCGCGACAAGAGAAGGCGGGTTTTTGCTGAAGAGGTTTTCGTAGCGCCCGACACCTTCAAGGAATGAAGTTCGAACTATCATCGCCACGCCTTCAACAGCGACTTCTCGACCGCGAGAAATAAACTGCTCGGCGAGGCGGAAAGGCGGGTTGCTGATAATCCAGTCCGGCCTCTCTGATAGAGGCATGACGGGAAACAGGAAGTCGTGCTGGAAAGAGCGTGGATTTCCGTAGTCGTGAATATCCGAAGCCCAAACGGCTCCAAAGTATTCATCCAGTGGTCCTGACATATGACCGCGATTACACGCCGGTTCCCACACTGTACGGTTTTTGATGAAGCAAAACCGGGGAATCACGTATTCACACAAAGCTCGCGTTGCCCATGGCTGGGTTGGGAAGTCGTCTAGGCTGTCGTGTGGCTCGTTGCGCTGTTGCATCACGGCTGATGATGTGTTCTGGCTCATGCTGCTACTTCCTCCGCCGCTTCGGTCACTGTCACAACGCAAGGCGCCGGGAGGTCCTTGCCCCATGTCATGACCAGTTGCTGACATTTGCTGTCGTCCTGAATGATCCCGTGCATGACGAGAAAATCCTGAACGGCCTTTTCGAGATTGCCGAGGTCTCTTGCCCGCTTATCGGGGGCCTCAAGGCATATAGCGATATGGTACGGGCCTATCTTCTGGCGGTGGCTGTCCTTGACGTACAAGGATGCTTCCTTGATCCAGGCTAGGTATCGCGCCGTCTTGCTGCGACCGCGTGCTCTTCCACCATTGGCGTAAATGGCATTGACAGAGACCGGGAATGGGAGGTGGAGGGTCACACTCATGCCAGCGACCTCAAGATTGCTCTTCCGATGATTTCGGGGATTTGCGGGACGACCGCGTTACCCAGTTCGGCAAGTCTATGGCCTCGATTTTTCACGCCGTGCGCTACTCGGGGGACTTCTGGCTCTCTGTCCCAGATCCCCAACGCTTCATCGCGTTGATGCGGCCAATCTTCGAAAGGCACGCTGCGCTGCATGTATTGTTCTTCATGCTGTGACTGGGCAGAAACATCGTGCCGCACACCTTGCACGGTTTCCATGGCTTCACACGCCGGTGACCGTCCCTTTGGTCTGCCTTGACATGACAAGGGACACACAGGATCTCGACTTGTTCTGGCTTCGCATAATCCGGATGATGCCTCTGCAGCTTCTCGGTCGCCCCACATTCCTGACATGTCGTCATGACGGAGTTCAGCCTTTGTGCGATCTTGCGCATGGTGTTCTTCTGCATCTACAACTCCGTCCAATTTTTGGGGAACCCCATTAGCCACTCGACCCACGTCGGGTTCAACTGCCCACTGGTTTCGGATACTACCATGGAGAGCATCGCCTGCTTTCCCTTCTCTAGTCTCCTTTTTATGGCTGGAGATGATAGATTCCCGCGATCTCGATTGTCTGATGCGCTCGGCGTCGGCCATTTCTTCGCATACGCCGGCAAACCGTTTCTCGGATTCTCCGTGTCGAAGTTCCCGCGCTTCAAAGCATCGTTCGCCCTCGGCGTCGGGATTGATGCCAAAAAGTTCCTTGGCGAGCGACCCGCTGAGCGGAGCGCTACCGCCTTCGTGTTGCTTGCCTCTGGGGTTGGCAACAATCCATATGCGGTCTCGTCTGTGAGGGGCACCAACGGCACTCGCCGGTATGCAATGCCATTCCGCGTCATACCCGATCGAGGCCAAGTCTCCGAGAACGGTTCCCAGCCCTCTACTAAGCAGCGCTGCCACGTTCTCCAGCACGGCCCTGATGGGTCGTACCACGCGAATGGCTCGAATGACTTCCCGGTAGAGTCCCGAACGGGATCCGGCAAGTCCGGCGCCGACACCTGCAAAGCTGAGGTCTTGGCATGGGAAACCGGCCGTGATGACATCCGCCTCACCCTCTCTGAAATCCATTGTGGTTACATCTTCGTGGCAAGGAACGCCGGGGAAATTCTTTTCAAGGACAGCGCGAGCGTGCGGCTTCATTTCGCAAAATCTGACAGTCTCGAAACCACCAGTCCGTTCAAGACCAAGGCTGAAACCACCAATTCCGCTGAACAGGTCGAGGACACGAAGCTTGCTCATGCCTTCCCCCGCTTCTGCGCCTGCTCGTAATCGACGCGGATGGCCTCAAGCATGGTCAGGTGGCGTTCCTTGGCCTCGATGTCGTTCTCAGGCCATGGGCGCTTGGTTCCCGGTCCATGGTCGGCGAGCCATTGGCGCTTCTGGTGTATCTGGGAGGATAGGAAGTCTATCTTGGCTTGGAGGTTGGAGGGGGTCATTTATCCCTCCTGCTTTGCGGGTGCTGCGGGGAGAGGCATCCAGTGGGTGGGTTCAAGTTTGTCGCTGTCCTCGCGATCTCTCCACCCTTCAAAGCTCCAGCATCCAACCACTACGTCGCCGTGCCAGTTTGGGCTGGAAAGAAGCACATCGCTACCATCCTTCGGCGCAGTCTCAATCGGCTGCCACCCCGCCACGTCCTGCACCTGTGCGGAGAGGGTGGACTTATAGAACGCCTCAAACTCGCGAAGGCACGCCATCTTCATTTCTTCGGTGAAGGATACACCGCGAAGCATACCCTTGATGTTCTGATACCATACAGGTTCAAGTTTACGCTCTGGGCAGCATGAAATAAGCTCCGGTCGCTTCGCTCTTTCTTCCGCCAATCTAGCGTCATCCCACGACGAGCCACATCCTTCACAACGGAAGCTAGTTGCCTCTGCGGACAGGACGGCTTCGAGGGCGGCGCGTATTGCAGGCTCGATCCAGCCCAAAAGCTGCCAATCTTCTGCACCCGTGTCCTTCCTGTAGGCCTCGACGGCGTGCTTTACCATCTCATCAGTTACCTGCATCGCCATCCTCCTCATCCTTCAGTTCAGGCGCGATTGCGAATGCCAAGCGCCTCGCGAAACGCAGCAACCAGCGTGCGAACGAGACGCGTATCTTCCCCGCCGAGGAGAGCGGTTGCTCTTTCGATTGCCACGTCATTCTTCCGCAACTCCTCTCGTGCGTAGGTAAGTCCGCTCACCGCTTCGACGCGGAATAGCTCGTTTGGTTTGATTGAAATTCTTGGATCAGCGTACCAAGTGTCGCGCGTTCTCGTGTAAGACCACCCAAGGTCTCGAGACGCCTTCCTGATACGTGTGCTGACATTGCCGAACTCAGGAGGCGCTATTTTCCGCCGCAAAGCATCCTGGCAAAACTCAACCGTACTCATATTGGATTTCTCCGACCGAAAATCTGACATTTACGAAAACTCCTGTGGTTATCTTCTCCTCGTAGACAGGAGATGCAGATGGGCCACAGGCATGAAAATGATGGGATCGCAGGCAAAGCTTGCAACGATGTCCGCGATCCCGGCCCGCCGCATCAGACGAACCTAATTCCGTTTCCAAAGAGCAATCCGCCGCCCCGCTCTTTGGATGCTGATGGCGAGCCGCACTTGCCATCAGCTTTCATTCAGGTCGGAGAAGCGATCGCGCCAGTTTTGCTTAGGCTGCGTGGTGGCTTTCCGAGGATAAAAATGCGGGCTGGCACCCGGGAGGAAGGAGACGATACCAGCCCGCTTTGAGCGCGATGGAGGCTTCAGCGCTCAAATTCGATATTCATGACGCGCTTTTGACGACGCGATAGAATTGGATTTCGTCACTGCCCCAGAACTCAGAATACCAATGAGCCGGGATAACTCTCGTCTCCTTGTGTTCGAGGCCGCGAAACCTGACCTGAACGAGGACGTCATCACCAACCGGCATTCCGGATCCGTCATGTTCGATCCAGTCGGAAACTTCCTGACCGCTCATCGCTCTGCCTTCTCTCGGTTAATTCGGTCTACCTCTGCCATTAGCTCAGCTTGGAGGGACTGCATGTTGATGGGTTTGGGCTTGGGAGGGCGAGTGGTCATGCGTAAACCTCTGCGCGAATGACGCGGACGCCGTAACTTTCAGCGAGGCCAATCATGTTTTCAGTTCCCCTTCCGCCGGGAAGAGCGATGACGAAATCAGGCTTATGAACGTCCAGCATCATCCGGTTGCGAATTGGTCCTGCAGACTTTCCGTGCTTCTTCCAATCCGCCTTGCAGATGACAACAGGGATGTTTTCGCTCTTGGCCCATTCGCCAGCACCCTCATCCGCGCCACGGCAACCGCCATGGATGATTTTCTCAATCGTGAAGTTGCTGAGGCCAGATGCAAAACTCAGTTCGTCCAGAGCGTTACGCTCCAGCCAGTTCCAAGCATCAATACGGTCCACGTCACGACCGCCGCAGATCAGGACTTTCATGCCGTCACCTGCTCTTTCGAGGGGGTGAGCATCGCCTTGAAGACCGAAATATCAGTGCTGCGAGTTTTCACCGGTCGGAAACGGCGCGGGTCATATCCAGATTCATAATATTCACCCTTGTATCTGGAGTTTCCTCGCTTAACCTCTTCAAGCCTCACCAGAACGCATTCCCACAACTCATCCCAAAAAACGCTGCGAATGGTGTATGTTTTGCCCTCAACGATTTCACCAAGAGTTGTGTTAACGACCCTTGCCCCATTACGTGGCGCTTCAAATCGTACAGCCGCATCAACGCAAACTACCTTCTGCCCAACTGTGAAATTGCACTCCATCAATCCCACTCCTCGTTATCCGGGTCTTCTTGGTTGGTCTTGTAGGCGATGAAAGCGATAGCGCCGATGAAGGCGAACAGGCTTGAGAGGAAGCCGTAAATTGCGAACTGCCAGATCACGATGCGCTCTCCTCTTGCTTTGCGAGTTCGAACGGATGAATTGGGGTGATGAACGGCTGCCACGAAACCGGAGCCTCATTGGTGGCCAAGCCAGAGAACCGGGCTGGGCCAATCTTGTTTTCAATCCAGTACGATTTGATCACCCGGCCGCACTTCGTTGCCAGCCACACGTAATCGCCCGTCTGGGCTTCGGTGATGTTGGTGGACCATGTCATGCTGCAGTTTCCTTCTTCGCAAGCGCAGCTTCGGCGCTGAGGAAAGCCATGCGTTCCATTGTCAAATCACCGCGACCGATCTCCCTCGCCCCATCGACAAGCGCGGGCCAGTATTCCACCGGGATATTGTTGCGGCGCTTCATTTCAGAGACAGCAGAAGGGCCAACGCGCAACACGCTGGCCAGCTTCACATTCGAGCCGAATGCGGCAAATACGCTTTGGAGGTCGGTGAGTGGTGCTTGTGTTTCCATAACACCCATACAACACTATTCGTGTCGTATAGTCAACATGTTTCGTGTTGCGTGTTGCGATATGTTGAAATCATGATGGAAAAAACCGATCGGCTCAAAGCCGCAAGAGAACAAGCCGGGTATAAATATGCTTCAGATGCTGCAAAGGCTCTGAGCGTTAATGCCTCAACCTATCGCGCTCACGAGAATGGCCAGAACGACTTCGATCTGGCAGAGGCAACTGTGTACGCCAAGAAGTTCAACGTTGACCCGTTGTGGATCATGACGGGCAAGACTGCCGACACACTCCTAACCGAAACTCAACCGCTTCAAGCAGAAGTTTATTCGCCAAATGCTAAAATAGGCGATAGAGTGGTAGGTCTCGGTCGAAAGATAAAGGTCTACGGCCGTGCTGTGGGAGGCGTAGACGGCGAGTTTGATATGAATGGGAGCGTTCTATACGAGACGATGGCGCCGCCGGTGCTGTCTGATGTTCGCGGAGCATATGGCGTTCAGGTGTCCGGCGATTCGATGTCTCCGCGATATGAAGATGGCGAGGTTTGCTTCGTAGATCCCGTGCGCCGCGTAAAGAAGGGCGACTATGTTATCGCCCAAATTCGGACGGAAGAGCATGGGCCCATTCTTGCCTATGTGAAAAAGTTCATTCGGCATAATGCTCAGGAATTGGTCCTTGAACAGTTCAATCCGCCGAAGCTTCTAACCTTCCCTGCAAATCAGGTTCATTCTGTCCACTATATCGCATTAGCTGGGAATGCTTAGGCATAGTTGTATCAAAGACGGGGGGTGAGGTTATCACTTCCATTCCGTCTTATTCCATAGTCAGAAGCTAAGCCAAACACGCATTATCGACCAGGCTGAGACCCGGATGCTCCCGGGGGTATCTTCAGGGGCCTGCGCTCCCGGCTGGTGGCTTTCGCCTAACCTCACCACTTGCGTCGTTTATCCACCCTTGCGGGGCGTTCAGGGCCGTCCGAGCCCGCGTGTCATGCCTTATGCCAGTCCAAATATCGGTTAGCCCGAAAAAATCGCGGCATCTCGATACGAATGCTCCGATTTTCGGGAGATCGGCAACTCGTTGGGAGGTTTTTGCTTTGAATTTTGCGACCGTAATGATATAACGGTTGCATCAATTTGGCGACGGGAAAACTTCCCACGGTCAAACCGTCACCAACAGCCCGCCCGAGCTAATCTCTCGTGGCGGGCTTTTTATTTTTACCCTTTGATTCGACATTTCGCAACACGCCGCGTGTTTTTATTTTGCCGCTCAACACGATTTATGTTGACACGTTTCGTGTTGGGTGTATGCTGGCCATACACAAGCAGCGACGAAGCATCACCAACACCCGCCGATCTCGCTGCCACCACAAGAACCGGAGATGAGCGATGGCATACACATTCGAAATGAACGGCAAGTCTTACCAGACGGACAAAGATACGCTCGAAGTTATTCGCTCCGTTATGGCTCCTGCCAAGGCCTCCAACGATTTCTCAGCCGTCATCGCTGTGATGACTATTGGGGAAAAATACGGACGTATCAGAGAGTTAGCTTAACCGGCTCCGGGTTGGCTCACAATTTAATCTAAACCACTGGAGTGGAACCTATGAAAAAAACACCAGAAGAAATCGGACGCTTTCGCGGGCAATTCAGAACAGCGAGCGGGTTCAAGGTCACTGCATCGTTCGACAAGAGGCCGGGTGGTACTTGGAAAATCTTCTCGGTAGGGGGCATCGGTGTACCGACCCAACTCCTCCCATTCCAAATTTCTAGGCTTCCTGGCTGTGAGTTCCCCTCGCTTGAGGAAGCCAAGCTAGCCGTCAAGGCCGCCTGATCTCCAATTCGATCTCAACCACTGAGGATGAGCAAATGACTTACGTGAAAGTCGCAGTTTCCTACGCAGACCTAAATGAGGCGCTGGTTTCGCGTCTGAAGGCTGCCGAAGCAGAGCTTATCAAGGTTCGCGAAGAGGCTCAGCAGGAGTTTCTGAAAAGCCCGAAGGGCGTCGGTACACTGGCAATCGACTGCCAAGAATACAGGAAATCTTCCATCCAGTTCAACTGGCCGGAACTCACTTCGACAATCCCGACGCACGGTTTCGGCCTCACGGTCAAGGTGCAGGAGGACTTCAAATCGAACCGTTCTCAGAGCCTGCAAATTGGAGAGAAGACGGTAAACATGCTCCTGAGCGGCAAGCTCCTGAGCGAAGGTGAAAAGAAGGCTCTCCTGAAGCGTATCGGCGTCGATCTCGACAGCCTGACCGAAACGGCAGGTGCGTGATGACCAAGCCAGCTTACACAATCGGCGCAGATGAAATGCTTCTCATCACCGTTCGCTGGAATGACGGCGACACGGTTCTTCTGGAAACGCCGGTCAAGTTCTACACGGCAGAGGAAATCCAGTCGCTGATCGATGAGACGGTTTCCGAGCGCTGCGATGTGGTCGGCGTCGATCTGTACGATTTCGTCGCCAAGAAGGGCCAGTCGATTGCCGACGAGTTCGACGTTCGGACGTGGAAAGAGCGCGTCAATGACGACAAGCGGGATCAGGCCGAAGAGGAAGAACAGGCCGTCCACGTCGCCTACAACGCGATGCGCAACAGCTTCAACCCCATCGTCCACGGCACCGTCATCGGTCGTCTGGAAGCGGCTGAGTGACTGACATGGAACAGAAAGAACTCATCACCATCGAAGGCCGCGATTACCTCAAGTTCTGGCCTCGAAAGCTTTCTGACCCGGTAACGGACGGCACACTGCGATGCATCTTCTGCGGCCAGATTGACGAACCGGAATTTCACGAAGCCGACAAGTGCTGCGCCTGTCCCGAGTGGGATGGCGTCAACCGCCAGTCCGCCGAATAGCCGACCCGCATAGGGCTTCCGACAAGGGATAGGGAAATGGAACAGATAACGCGTGATGCTCTGGAAGCATCAATCAAGCATTGGCAAGAGATAACAGAGGTTACCGCATACAATCAGGTCAATATCGGCCCTGATGATTGCGCACTTTGCCAGCTGTTCAACATCCACGATGAAGATAACGAAGACCAGAACTGTATCGGCTGCCCGGTTCGAGACGCCACAGGCAAGCGGTATTGCAAAGATTCCCCATACCTGCGGGTGAACAACATCAAGATTTCGTGGTGGGAGGGGAAGTCGAAGCTGGAGGATTTCATTGCTGCGGCTAAGGACGAGCTCGATTTCCTGATCTCGCTTCGTTCCACGGACAGCTCTCTCCCATCCCCCACCAAGTAACCACAGCACAGCGGAGAAGAAGATGAGCGAACGCGCTGATCGGCACCCAATGATTACCGCTCATATGGCGACATACATTTCGGTTCGCCGTCATGAGCTTGGCTTGTCGCTTCAACAGGTCGCTGAGCGCTGCGGATCGTCCAAGGCTCACATTTGGGCGCTAGAGCGGCGCAAGTCCAAGAACCCCACGCTGTGGCTCATTCTGGCGCTGTGTGACGCGCTGAATTGCAGCCTCAATTCATTGATCGGGGCGGATGTCTCGCAGCCAATGTTCTCCGAACAGGAGATGGCTTTGATCGACGCTCACCGCCGTATTTTCGACAGGCAAGCGAAGGAACGCCTTCCATATGATTTGAGGTTGCAGGTCGGGAAGGCCTTGGACCGGCTTGTTTGCGACGACAGCACACCGGAGCAGGTAGACAAATTCATCGGCATTTTCTCGGAATTTGGCCTGTCTATCTCATCCACCAACCCACCGGCTTTGTCAGAGTAACCCGAGATATAAAGGGGCAGGAAATGAAACGCATAGTTGGAGCATGCCTCAGCCAGTTTCATGGCGACGAGGATAATTTCGAGCTTCTCGTCGCATACTCGGATGGTCGGGAAATTGGCAACGTCGTGTCAAAGGCCGTGGCGCAGACCATCGCCAAGGATATGGCTGATCAGCTTGGGTTGAGCGGTGTCGAGCAAGAAATGATGGAGGCCCTGAGGGAAGCCTACTCGACGCTCACCAGCAGCGATGCTTTTGATCTGTCTCCCATCGTCGGAAGCGATAACCCTCATGAGCATGCCGCTGGACTTGTCGCCGCCGCCATCGCCAAAGCAGAAGGCCGCTCGTGATGCCCTCCGCTTTCTCCACCACCAACACACAAGAAGCGGATGACCCGACCGAGATCATCATCCGGCTCCGCAATTGCGAAAAGCAGATCGACCAGTTCAACGCAGATCTTCGCAAGGGCGTCACCCGCCTCATCACCGGGCTTCTCACCATCGCAATCATTTCAGCGTCGTTCCTGTTCGTCGGCATGCCAAAGGCTGAGCGGATGGCGCTTATTGATCAGGAGAACGTTCATGTTGCAGCCAAATGAGTATCGCGCTCATGCGCAGAAGGCATACGACGACGTTGAATATTACGAAGCGGAGGCCGAGCAATCGGACGAACCGCGCCGGTCAACGCTCCTGAAGTACGCCAGACAGCGGCAAGAGGATGCCGAGTTCTATCTTTCCAGAGCTTTCATAGCTGAACACTCGGTGCAGCGCCATTCCATACAGGCCGCAGCATGACCCCGACCTTTTGCACCGACTGCGAATTCGTCGTCGCGGAATCTCGCAAGCGCAGCCCGACCGGCTGGCTTTGCCTGAAACACAAGCGGCTTGAGGGCCAAGGCTTCGTCCACCCGGAATACTGGTCAAACGAGGAGCCTTACCTTCGCTGCAAGGACGTTAATGCGGGTGCGTGCCCGCTCTTTGAAAAACGCAGGGAGAATGAAAATGGATAGCGTATCGCTTGAACAGCTACGCGACCTTCATCGGCCCTTCAATGCCGATCAGGTTCACTGGCGCGCCCAGATGGTGACGAAGGCCCGCGGTGAAGGATATGCCGCCCTTGCGCTGGCCTATCTTGATGCTCGCGACGTGATGGACCGCCTCGACCAAGTGTGCACGCCTGCCTTCTGGCAAAGCGAACATTTCGAGGCAGGGAAAGACCGCCTTGGTTGCCGTATCGGCATTTTCATCAACGGCCAATGGGTTTGGAAATCCGATGGCGCCGGCGACACCGACGTTGAGGCCGAAAAGGGCGCGTTCTCCAGCGCTTTGAAACGTGCCGCCGTGTCGTGGGGCATTGGTCGCTATCTCTACGATCTCGGTAATACCTGGGTGCCCTGCGAGGCGACCGACAATCAGGGCAAGCCCCGTTTCAAAAAATTCACTGAAAATCCATGGGATCACGTTCGCAATAGGGCGGCGTTCCTCCCGAAGCTCAATAAGGAGGCCGCATAAATGCAGACGCTCATCATCGCCGGAAACGTTGGCAAAGACGCGGTACTGCGCCGCACGAATGAAGGGGAGCCGGTTCTGGGCTTCTCCATCGCCGTTGACAACGGCAAGGACAAGAGCGGCAATGACCGGCCTTCGACGTGGTTTGACTGTGCGGTATGGGGCAAGAGGGCCGAAGGCTTGGCGAAGCATATCGTTAAGGGTTCGAAGCTCACGGTTTCCGGCCGACCGACCGCGCGCGTTCACGACGGCAAAGCCTATCTCGGCGTCAACGTCGATAATCTTACGTTCATGGGTGGCGCCAAGCCTGCCCAGCGCCAAAGCGATGAGCAGGACCGCGACAGTTACGGAAATCAGCAGCCGGCCAACTTCGGGGATATGGATGATTCAATCCCCTTCGCTGCGGAGTTCCGCTGATGAAGACCGAAAACCCGCCAGTTTACTGCCTTCGCCGTGGCGACACCCTCATAGGTGAAATGGAAGCCGACCGCGAATGGATACGCCAGCAGCCGCACGACATGCGGATTAAGGTGGAACTCCGCACCGGTCGATCGCCGCAGCGCCTTCGGTTCTATTGGGCATTTCTCGGCAAGGTCGTGAAGGCCACCGAGTGTGCACCGACCGCCGAAAGCCTGCACGCGCTCGTCAAGATGGAAACCGGCTTCACCACGCCGATCAAGGTTAAAGGCTACACAGTCCTAGTGCCGGCCAGCGTTTCCTTCGGCTCCATGAGCGAACCGCAGTTCGAACAGTTCCTTGAAAACGCGATCCGCTTCATTGCCGAGACGTTCGGCGTGACGCCAGAGCAAGCATTCTCGGAGGCAGCATGAGCATAGATATCACCTATGAGTACATCGCTCCAGAGGGAGAAATTACTCGTCACATCTGGACGGCTGTAGGGGAAAATGGCGCAGTTCATGTTTGGGCTGAACCGACGGCGCCACTTATCACCCATCGCTGGGGCGAACTTTATTATGGCGGCATCGAGATACATAGCCGGAAGCCGCTTTATGATTTCGGGAGCCAAGAGCCGAGCCACAGCGACTGCTGGCTGCTCAAATGCCCATGCTGGCATGACGGCTCCAGCCTACAATTCTCTGAGCAGGTTGAACCGTTTCTTCGTGAGGCCGAACTTCCATTTAGCAATCACGTCCATGAGTACGTGAACGCCATCATGTTCGACTGGTACAAATCTCGTTTTGCTGCGGAGGAAGTTCAATGAACCGCTTAATCCGCCGCGCCATCCACCACTGGCTCGCTTGGAAGTCGAGACGGAACCTTGCCCGTGAATACAACTGGCAAACCGAGATCGACGCCGAGATCCGACAGGCAAAGCAATCCCACGGCAAGACAGGACGTGTCCGCGATCTGCAGCGCCGCAAGCGGGACATGATGACACGCGCGCTGGGAGGGCAGAGGTGATGAGAAGCCCAACCGAATACACCACCACGCCATTTCTCGGCATGCACGTGATGAAGGTTGATCCCGGCACGGTCATCACAGATGAGCGCAGCGGACAAGAGGCCACGGTCGAAGACGACACATTCGTCACCAAGGGGAACGTGATCTTCTGCACTCAAAAATTTTACGACAGGCTCAAGGAGGAAATCCAATGAGCCGGCGCGAGTTCACAAAAAAGACGCAGCGCGAGGCCTTTACCCGGTCCGGCTTCAAGTGCGAGGCGGTCGGAGCCATGTACGGGCTGCCCGCCGGCCAGCGATGCAATGCCGATCTCGCTCACGGCGTGGAGTTCGATCACATCGTTCTCGACGCCAACTCCAAGGATAACAGCCTGGAGAATTGCGCGGCGGTCTGCATCAAGTGCCATAAGTGGAAGACGGCGAACCACGATATCCCGATGGCCGCCAAGACGGTTCGCCAGCAGGACAAGGCGCGTGGCATCAAGACGAAGCCCGCAAAGCCACTGCGCGGCCAGCCCTTCCCCAAATCCGAAAAGCCCAAAAAGGCCGTCGTCTACCGGCCCGTCACGTTCTATCGCGAGGATACGAGATGACCGAACACGAACGCATCTGGCTCGAACCAGCGGGTGCACCCGATCGATGCTGGTGCCAAGATAACCAGTGGGGTGATGAAGGCGTCGAATACGTTCTGGCCTCCGCCCTCGAAAGCTTGCGGCGCGACCTTGCCGCTTGCCAAGAGCAGGCGGTGAAGGACGGCAACGAGATTAGCCGCCTCAAGGATTGGCAGGCTGGCGCTATCTCTTGCCGGGAAGCAGAACAAGCCCGCATCGATGAATACAAGGCCCGAGCCGAGGCAGCAGAGGCCGAGGTGAAGCTTATCCGAGAAGCGGTAGGCGAACTGCTGGATCAAGCTGAGCACGTCTGCCTTGGCGCTCATACGCCAGCCAACATCAAGGAGGCTGCGAGAAATTTGGCAACCCCGATCAAGAATGTTCACACAGCCCTCGCCAGCACAGGAGGCGAACACCATGCAGAGTGAGAAAACATGGAACCTCTTTCCTCGAATTGAGAATGCAAAAACAGAGTGGCTTAAAGCTTTGAGATATGCGGCAAGCACCAGCGCCAGCGACAGGGAGCGCATTGAACGGGTCTTGATTGAGCGAGAAATGCAATCGTTTGGAGGCGAAAATGGTCAGCGATAAAATGATGACGGCTGCGGTTGCGGCTTATGTAAAGGTAGATAAGAAATGCCGCCCCGCTGCTATGCGCGCCGCCCTCGAAGCCGCCCTGTCCGCTGTGGAGCCACAGCCCGCGCCATCCGTGGCAGTGAAGGCTTTGGAGTGGCGACAAAATACCATTGATTTCGAAATATGGAGTGCGGAAACAATCCTTGGCCCTTACAACGTCATGAAGATTGTGAACAGGTGGGATGTGTCTCGGTACACTCTCCACAAGATTGGATCATTTAACGAATTGGATGAAGCCAAAGCCGCCGCCCAAGCCGACTACGAGGCCCGCATTCGCTCCGCCCTCTCCGCACAGGTGCAGGACGTGGCGAGGAGTGTCATCAAACTTGGAACTTACGGTAGGGCATACGACCGACCGGAAGAGCGGCGGGCTTACACGTACGAGCATCAGCCGGGAAATATCGAAGCGTACAAGCTTGGCCGCGCCTGTTCAGACATTCACTCCGGCGGAGATTGGATAGATCGAGGCCTCAACCTTTTGAACGCCCTCCAGCGTGAAGGGTTCGGAGTTTTTGAGCTTCCCGCAGCACCCGCAAAGCAGGAGGGCAAATGACGGTCTACAGCGCAAAAACGGGTCACCGTTACATTGATCCGGTCAATGGCAGATCGCGCGTCAAGTGCGCTTGCTGCGGGAACAGAGCAACTCATCTGCTGATGGCAGATGGCGCGGCGATGGGGACCGGGTGCGAGCTTTACGAGCGCCGATGGGTAAAAAACTACGACAGCGCGCTAAAGTCTCTGCATCGCCTTAAGACGGCGGCCGGCCGAGCGGCGCTTGAAAGGAGCGAGGGATGACGAGCCTGCTTGACCAAGCCATATCGCCATCGGCCGCCGTTGAAAAAATGGCGGCTTGCGGTATCCACCTTTCCGAACGAACATTGAGAGAGCGAGCCCGACAGCTTGGCGCCTGCCGTGTCATCGGCAAAGCGATGTTCCTCATGCCGTCCGATATCGAGACAATCATCAATTCCGCACGACCGGAGCCTAACGAATGCCCAACCTCAAAAAGCGCGGAGACATCTGGCACTACAGTTTCACGGTGGACGGAAAGAGATACAGAGAAACTTCTGGAACGGGTGACAAGCGGCTCGCGGAAGACATCGCGATCAAACACGAAGACAGGGTCCGTCGTGCCGCTGTCCACGGCCAGGAGGCAATCCTAACCTTTCCAGAGGCGGTGGCCGAATATCTGAATGACGGCAAGGATGGGCGGTTCACAGCACCGCTCATTCGTCATTTCAGGAAGTGGAAGGTCAAGGACATCACCGGCCCGGAAATCCGCAAGGCCGCCAAGCTCCTGTATCCCGATGCCCAGCCAGCGACATGGAACCGGCAGGTAATAACGCCCATGCGCGCCATCATCAATCATGTGGCCGAAGCCAAGCGTTTGCCCAAGATATCGGTGAAAAGGTTTAAGGAAGAAAAGAAACGTCGGCCGGCGGGAAACTCAGATTGGCTGAACGTCTTCAGCAAGACCGCCAAGAAGCTTGATATGCCGGAAACTGCCGCAATGGCTCGGTTCATGTTTGAAACCGCCACCCGTGTCTCTGAGGCTTGCCGACTGACATGGGATGATGTGAACCTACAGCTTGGTGTAGCCTACCTCGCCAAGACCAAAACTGAGCCCCGGAAAGTGTTTCTGACGCGCTCGATGGTGATCGATCTAGCGAACATCAGGAGCCGGTATCCGATCCTTGTCTTCGGCGCTGCAAACCGATCCACAGCGAAGAAGAGATTTGACAAGGTAATCGACAAAGCTGGATTGAACAGGCTCACCAGCCATGAAATCGGCCGCCATGGATTTGCGACTGAAATGATCCGACGCAATGGCGTGGATGTAGCGACGACTGCAGATCACGGCGGTTGGAAGTCGCGCAGGCTGCTTATGGAAACGTATGTGGAGGGGGATGCCGACCGGGAAGTTATCGACCGGGTTTTTGGCAAGAAAGAACGCCGTTGACACACGATTGGCACACGACGATTTTTAGAAAAAATAGATTGACCGAAACAAATAATGAAATCAGTTACTTAGGGATGGTGCGGGAAAGTATTAAAACTCCCTTAGCAGGGGAGCGCCTTCGACCACTCGGCCACCTCTCCGGTGCGGCCTGATTATTGCTTAAAAAAAATGATTGCAAGGCTTTTTCGCCAAGAAGCACAAAAACCTGTTGGCTGAACATCGCCCCCGCGAAACTTTGCGGGCAATTCGGGAACTTCTTGACCGACCGTACGTTCTGCCTTCGGTAACAAAAGAGGTGTTCTAATGGCTCAGACCAAACTGAATGTTGTCGAAGACACGATCGAAAACCAGATTGCGGAGTTGCGTTCGCAGATCGCATCCCTCTCCAAATCCGTATCCGCCCGCGCGGAAGGGGTGAGCGAGGATGCATCCGAATTTCTGGATGAGGCGCGCGGACGCGTCCGCAAGGCCGCGCATAATGTACGCGCTCAGGGCCAGAATGTCGTGGAAGCCGTAAAGGAAAATCCCGGTACGGCAACCTCCCTGCTGACGATCGTTGGCGCACTCGGTTTTGCCATCGGTTATGCCGTCGGCACAAGCACACAGCAGAACTCGTCGAACAGCAGCCTTTATCGCTGGCGCTGATCGCTGCATGGAATTAAAATTCAGGCAAGGCGGGTCAACCCTGCCTTGCCTTTTCGTATGGGTTTGAAATGTAATGAATGGGGGCGGATATGCGGTTCAGCGACGATCTTGAAACGGCTTTGTCGGATTTTGCGAGGGATCACGGCATAGACAGGGATGAGGCCATCCAGCGCATCATTCGCGCCGCCCTTATCAATAGCGGTTATCTCGCCTCCGGCGAAGAAGGTATTCCGCCGGAAAAGCTGAACGCCAGCAACGACGACTGAATTAATATCCCGACCGCGATGGCGCAGGCGCTGCTCCGCCCTTGTAACGGGCCGACAGCGCACGCAGGGTGTTGGCGAATTCCGTGACATCCGCCCCGACGGCGACGAAGGACGCGCCGAGTTCGAGATAACGGCGATTATAGGTTTCGTTAAAGGTGAGAATGCCGGCAGCCTTGCCCGCCTTGACGATCTTGACGATGGCCGCCTCAATCACCGCCTGCACTTCCGGCTCGTCTATGCGGCCGAGATAACCCATATCCGCGGCCAGATCCGCCGGGCCGATGAAGACGCCGTCCACGCCCTCCACCGCGAGAATATTATCGAGATCGTTGATCGCCGCGCGCGTTTCGGCCTGCACCAGCAGGCAGACGCTATCGGAGGCGCTGTCGGCATAGTCGGTTATTGTGTTGAAGGCGGAAGCGCGGGCAACGGCCGCGCCCATGCCGCGAATACCGCGCGGCGGATAATGCATGGCGCTGACCAGATCCGTGGCCTGGGTGGCCGAATCAACCATCGGCACCAGAAGCGTGCGCGCACCCGCATCCAGAAGCTGCTTGATCATCCAGCTTTCGCCGACCGGCACGCGCACCACGGGTTCCGCGGACGACGTGGCAAGGGCACGCAGCTGGTCGATGATGCTGCGCAGATCGTTCGGCCCATGCTCGCCGTCGATCACCAGCCAGTCGAACCCCGCCGTACCGGCGATTTCCGCCGTGATGGCCTCGCCCATATCGAGCCAGAGGCCGATCTGCGGCTTGCCGGCATGGATGGCGGTTTTGAAACGGTTTTCGGGAGCAGGCATGATATCCTCAGGAAAGCAGTAATTTCAGATCGGCGGAGAAGTCCGCCAGGATGGCGCGATCCGGCTCCGCGCCGGTATCGAGCAGTTTCTTGCCGGCAACATAGGCCTTGGCGTCATTGACGGCATCGACGGCGACGAATCGTCCATCGCGGAAATACCAGACGGACCAGCTGCCTTCGCGCGCACCGGGCCGGAGCACCGTCTCGTCGTAACCCAGGTTGAAGCCGGCAATCTGCAGCTTGGCGTCATATTGATCCGACCAGAACCACGGTTTCGGATCATAGGCGGTTTCAGCCCCGGTGAGCACGGCAGCGGTCGCCTCCGCCTGATCGACCGCATTCTGTACCGATTCGAGACGCACGTGCTGGCCTCGCCACGGCAGCAGCGCGCAATCGCCCACCGCATGAATGGCGCTGTCGGATGTGCGGGTATGGTCGTCCACCACGATGCCATTGCCGACATCGAGGCCCGATTCGCGGGCAAGGCGGTCATTCGGCGTCACGCCGATGCCGACGATGACGAAATCGACATCAAGCATAGAGCCGTCGGAGAGTTCGGCAGCGGCCACCCGGCCTTCCATGCCGACAAGGCGCACAAGGCCGGTCTTTTCGCGGATGGAAACGCCATGGGCCTGATGGATGCCGCGCATGATATCGGCGGTTTCTTTCGCCGCCACGCGCTGCAGAATGCGGTCGGCCATCTCGATCAAGGTCACCTCGAGGCCGAGCTTGCGGGCGACGGCGGCCGCTTCAAGGCCGATATAACCGCCGCCGATCACCAGCAGCCTGCGGCCGGGCTTCATCTCCTCCATCAGCCGGTTGGCGTCGCGCTTGTCGCGAACCGTCAGGACGCCTTCGAGATCACCGCCGATGCTGGCGGGCAGCAGGCGAGGTGCGGCCCCGGTTGCCAGGACCAGCCTGTCATAAGAAAGCGTGCTGCCATCCTGCATGCGCACGGTTTTTTCAGCGCGGTCTATCTCCTCCACCCAGGTGGAAAGCCGAATATCGACATTGTTTTCGGCGTACCATTCCTCCGGGCGGAACATCAGCCGGTCGAAACTCATCTCACCGAGAAGGTATTTTTTGGATAGCGGCGGACGCTGGTAAGGATAGGCATCCTCGGAACCGATGATGGTGATGGGGCGCTCGTCCTTCAGCGCCCGAAGCTTCGACGCCAGCGCGAAAGCGGCCTGCCCCGCCCCGACGATTACCAGCCTTCCCGTCACAGTTCACTCCCAGAACAACCACGAAGCGCCGATCCTGCCGACCCTCGCGAAGCCATATTACCGGATCAGGCGTAACGCCAAGTACGGCCCCAGTCAACCGCGCAGCAACGCCAGCCCGGTGCAAGCATGACGCATTATCAGCACAGGCTGCGGCACGACTGCAACCTGATGGGACCGAACGCATTTCCATAGTGGAAACATCGGCTTCCCCGACGGAAGATTGGTCGAGATCGACACACACTAGAGATAATTGCGCGCATTTCCTTCATGCCCTGGCAAGGAAGCGGCGTTAAAATCGGCACGAAAGAGGCAATCCGGGAGGTTGTCATGGCTTTACATATGGATATCAGTCAGAACGTCCCACAGGACGAGATGTACGAGAAATTTCAGATCGACCGGCCCGGCAAGATCACCTTCATCGGGCATCATCTCAGCGCCAAGGACACCATGCGCTGCCTGGTGCGGACCATTTCCCTCTACGGCGCCGAGCTGGATGTCAGCCCCGATCTGGAAATGCCGGCCAATTTCTATCTGGAAATTCTGGGCATCCGCGACGAGATCGGCTGCACGCTGATCCGCCGCGAGGAAGAAAAGGCCACGATCGGCTTCAACATGCTGATCGATGCGGAATTCCTGCACCATGTGCGGCGCCTGAGCTTCGAGACCAGCGTCTGACCTTGTCACGACAGGCCGATGGTTTTTTCCATCCCTTCTTCGCGACGAAAAATTCTGTTCCAAAACAGCCATGCCGCAACCGGCCGCGCCTTGCGTCCGGTTTTTTTGCACCTATTGTGAGCCGGGTTTTAAACACAGGTACCGGAACTTTCAGCCAATGTCCGCTTTTTCACGCCTTACACCACTTGCCGTCTCACTTCCTTCCACCGTTCCCTTCGTCGGCCCCGAGGCCATCGAGCGGAACCGCGGTTTGAAGGTGGAGGCGCGAATCGGCGCAAACGAAAGCGGCTTCGGCCCCGCCCCTTCCGTGCTGCTGGCCATGCGCGATGCGGCAGCGGAAACCTGGATGTATAGCGATCCGGAAAATTTCGAGTTGAAGGAAGCGCTTGCCATTCACCACGGCGTTGCACGCGGCAATATTGCCATCGGCAGCGGGGTTGATGGCTTGCTGGGCGAGATCGCCAGGCTGATCGTCGAGCCGGGCACGCCCGTCGTCACCTCGTTTGGCGGCTATCCCACTTTCAATTACCATGTAAACGGTTTTGGCGGGAGGCTCGTCACCACGCCCTATGTCGACGATCACGAAGACCTCGACGGTCTTCTCGACCTCGTTAACAGGGAAAATGCGCCGCTGGTCTATTTCGCCAACCCTGATAATCCGATGGGAAGCTGGTGGGAAGCGAGCGAGGTGGTTGCCTTTGCCCGCGCATTGCCGGAAACCTGCCTGCTCATTCTGGACGAAGCCTATTGCGAGACCGCGCCCGCGAGCGCCGTTCCGGCCATCGATGCGCTGATCGGCCAGCCGAACATCCTGCGCATGCGCACCTTCTCGAAAGCCTATGGACTCGCCGGCGCGCGCGTGGGTTACGCCATCGGCACGCTCGGCAATGTCGAAGCCTTCGACAAGATCCGCAACCATTTCGGCATGGCGCGCATTTCGGTCGCCGGCGCCTTGGCGGCGCTGAAGGACCAGGCCTATCTGCATGAAGTCGTTGGCAAAATCTCCGCGGCCCGCGAGCGGATTTCGGTAATCGCCCGCGAGAACGGCCTTTCACCGCTCCCCTCCGCCACCAATTTCGTCACCATCGATTGCCACCGCGATGGTGCTTACGCCCGCGCCATCGTCGATGGGTTGATGGAGCATGGTGTGTTCATCCGCATGCCGGGTGTTGCGCCGCTCAACCGCTGCATCCGCGTGAGCGTGGGGCCGGATGACAAGCTTGATCTTTTCGAACAGGCGCTGCCGAAGGTTCTCAAGGCGATCGGGTAAGTTCCCAACCAACCCTCATTCCTGTGCTCGTCACAGGAATGAGGGTTGGAAAGTCCGCACATTGCGCGCATCGATTCAACATCCTCCCGCAACCCCCTGCCCAGGAATCATTTTCCGGCAACGAGAGCTCATCAGACATAAGAAAACCGCGCCGGCCTTGTTCCTGCCGGTCGCGGTTTGATGTGTCAGCGCAAAAGCCCTTTTCAAAGCCCTCGCCGCGTTCCCCTTCGGGTTTACTTTCGTTTTGACCGGTCGTCGGGACTGGAGGGAACCGGACCGGAAATCTCAATAATGGCTTGGGTAAATCAGTGCATCGTCATCCAGTCGCGGGCGGCGCGCAGCGCTTCGGCGAGTTCCGATTTCGTCATGTTGCGGGCGAGATCAGCGCGCAGTGAAGCGGCTCTTTCCGATCCGCGGATCGCGGCGATGTTGAGCCATTTATGCGCTGCGATCAGATCCACCTTGCAGCCCCGGCCGGTCGCATAGACCAGGCCGAGATTGCAAAGAGTGTCGGCGCGGGTTTCGCCACCGGCAGCCATTTCGATATCGCTGATGTCAAAGCGTGCCATTGTTTTAATCCCTGTCTTTCTACCTGTTTCACCATTCGCCTTCTTGTCGAGGCTACCGTCCGGACCCGCCGTCTTTTGCGGCTTTTTTGTCCTTTCGTCCGGCAGGTTTTCCCTGCGCTTTTGATGAGTTCACTATGCCACGGGGCTTTCAACGGTCGCTTAAAAGGCATGATTAATGGGCCGCAAACAAACTGCAAACGATTGGTAAAATTGGGTTTTTGTTAAATATCACGAGCCGCGGAAATTAAGGACTTTGCGGCGAATTTTACGAAAACTTTAGAAATGGATTTAAACCCTTCCTTCACCACGATCAAAACAGCGGTTTTCGAATTCTCCCTTTTTCGCTCCTCCCGCTGCTGCAAATGCCGCGCCGCGGCCACAAATTTCTGTTTCCTTTTACGTGAACGTCAAATACTATCCGCGCTGCCCGTCATGAGGATGAAACGGGCAAAGGATATTGCGGTGTGAGGAGCAATCGTTGCGCCGCAGGGCGGCTTTGGGCCAGAAATGGTGCATTCGCATGCCAAATGGGTTTGATCTGCGCATCGCCTCTTCGGGCCTGTCCGGCCCAGGAAAGCCTGCGCGAATTTCGGGAGGAATTTTATGAAGCGTATGATGACGATTGCCGCCGCCCTCATGCTGAGCGGCAACCTTGCCTTTGCCGGCGAGGCGATCGAAGGCAATTGGAAGACGGCCAGCGGCGAAACCGCCGTGATCGGCCCCTGCGGCGGCGCCTTCTGCGTAACGCTGAAGACCGGCAAACACGCCGGAAAACAGATCGGCAAGCTTGCCGGCAAGGGAAACAGCTATTCCGGCGAAATCACCGATCCCGCCAATGACAAGACCTATAGCGGCTCCGGCACCGTTTCCGGCAACTCGCTGAGCATGAAGGGCTGCGTGCTGAAGGTTCTGTGCAAATCACAGACCTGGACACGGCTGTAATCGACAAGGCGGCGGGTGGGCTTTCTGTCCTCCCGCCTGCGGTCCCGCGCCTGACGGTGCGGTGCGCTGCCCAAGGATCGCGCCCGAAATTGCGGACAGACGCCGCATGGAAGCCATATATCCCTTGATGTATCGTTGCGCCCAACCCCAACGAGAGCAACGCATGCGCCCCACCCTTTCGACAATCCTGATCGCGGGCACCTCCCATGTCGGCAAAAGCACCCTTGCCGGCCTGCTGAGCGAAAGACTGCGCTGCGAGGCAATATCGACCGACAGTCTCGCCCGCCATCCGGGAAGGCCCTGGCCGGGCATTCCGGCACCGGTGGAGGAATATTACACACAGCTCTCGCCGGAAACGATCCACTGGTTTCTGAAGATACATCATCAGAACATCTGGCCGCTGATCCGCACGATGATCGACAGCAGGTCGGGCACCGGCGCTCCCGCAATCTTCGAGGGCGCGGCCCTGCGGCCGGAATTGATATCGCCGCTGCTCGGCAGCACGGTCGCCGGTGTCTTTCTCCATGCCGGCAATGATTTTCTTCTCGAGAGAATGCGTTCTCACGCGCAATATGAAGATGCGACAGCCGACAGGCGGCGGATCATGGACGCTTTCATCGAGCGTTCGTTGCGGGAAAACACCGACATGCTGGCATCCGCGCAGGAACACCATGTACCGGTTGTCGATGTGACCCAGCCTCAGGCATTCGAGACCCTGCTGACCGATCTTGCGGCACGCGCGGAGGCCCCTCTGTCCTGATCGAAAAGCGGGTGGTCCGCGAGATGCCCAGCGCCATTGCCGCGCCGATCCACCATGTCACCACCCGTTAACATCCCTGAACACCATATGAACCGGGGTCTCAGGGTCCGTTCAGTCCGAGTGTGGCAAAACTCTGTCCATCAACTCCAATAAAGGGGAATGGACATGGCAAAGCTGATCAGCCGACTGGCAATCTTCGCGTTTCTCATGGCGATCTTCGCCATGTCCTTCGCCTCGCTCGTCGTTAATCCGAACCGCAGTTTCCAGCGTGTGAATGCCGGTGCGGCAATTGCCTGCCAGCACAGCCCCTCGCCCGCCGCCAATTGCCCCGTCGTACTTTGAGGACCGGCCGATGACGACTAGTTTTTCCAACGGCCTGTTTTCCGCACTGAGACTGGTGCTCATGGCCTCGATCTTTCTTGGTCCGGTGGCCGGACTTGCGGTTTACAAGGCCGATCCCCGCCCCGCCTCCAAGGGCGCCGGTTTCGTGCTCCTGATGAGCCTTCAGCGCGGCGCGCTCGGCTGAGTTTCCGCCGCCCCAATATTGCTCCAGCCGCTTTTTCCGTTTCTTTTCAGTTTCTTCGTATTTCTGTCGCTTGCCTGTCGAATTTGGCCTCTTATAATGAGCCATGACAATAGCAAAACGAACGATTCCGCCCTTCACCTTCATCAGCCCCGAGCCTTTCGCGCCGCAGACATTCACGGACCCGAAAGAAGCTGTGGCGGCTTTGACCGCGCTTTACGAACGCAATACGGCGTTCCTCATCAACTCCTTCACCGACCTTGCCAAGGGCGCGCCGATCACCGGCCGTTACCGCGCCTGCTACCCGCAGGTCAGCCTGGAGACCGCCACCTTCGGCCATGTCGATTCGCGTCTCTCCTACGGCCATGTCACCGCCCCCGGCGTCTATACGACGACGATCACCCGGCCGGAGCTTTTCCGCCATTACCTGAAAGAGCAGCTGGGGCTTCTGATGAAGAACCACGGCGTTCCGGTGACGGTTGCTGAATCGGCCACGCCCATTCCGCTGCATTTCGCCTTCGGCGAAGGCGCTTATGTCGAAGCGGCGGCGGCATCCTCGCTCTCCGACGTGCCGTTGCGCGATCTTTTCGATACGCCCGATCTCAACAATACCGACGATCTCATCGCCAATGGCGAATATGATCAGGTGCCCGGCGAACCCGCGCCGCTCGCACCCTTTACCGCACAGCGCATCGATTATTCGCTGGCCCGCCTCAGCCATTATACGGCAACCAGCGCCAGCCACTTCCAGAACTTCGTGCTGTTCACCAACTACCAGTTCTATATCGATGAATTCGCCGCATGGGCGCGGCAGATGATGAAGAATGGCGGCGAAGGCTACACAGCCTTCGTGGAGCCGGGCAACATCATCACCCCTGCCGGCTCCGACAAGCCGGAAACGGACGCCGTTCTCGGCCGCCTGCCGCAGATGCCCGCCTATCACCTGAAGAAGAAGGGCCATGCCGGCATCACGCTCGTCAATATCGGCGTCGGTCCCTCCAATGCCAAGACGATCACTGACCATATCGCCGTGCTGCGCCCGCATGCCTGGCTGATGGTCGGCCATTGCGCCGGCCTGCGCAACAGCCAGCGGCTTGGCGATTATGTTCTGGCGCATGCCTATGTGCGCGAGGACCATGTGCTTGACGACGACCTGCCGGTCTGGGTGCCGATCCCCGCGCTTGCCGAAGTGCAGCTGGCGCTGGAAGGGGCAGTCGCGGAAGTCACCGGTTACGAGGGCTTCGAGCTGAAGCGCATCATGCGCACCGGCACCGTCGCCACGATCGACAACCGCAACTGGGAGCTTCGCGATCAGGCCGGCCCCGTCAAGCGCCTGTCGCAATCGCGCGCCATCGCGCTCGACATGGAATCGGCCACCATCGCGGCGAACGGTTTCCGCTTCCGCGTGCCCTACGGCACCCTGCTCTGCGTCTCCGACAAGCCGCTGCATGGGGAATTGAAACTACCGGGCATGGCGACGGAGTTTTACCGCACACAGGTCGCCCAGCATCTGCAGATCGGCATTCGCGCTGTGCAGAAGCTTGCGGCAATGCCGACGGAAACGCTGCATTCGCGCAAGCTTCGAAGCTTTTACGAGACGGCGTTTCAGTAAGATCGCACATCTTCGCCCTCAAGGTGGTGATGTCTGTTCATACACCTTGAGGCCGTGCGATGCGTGTGACTATCGACCTTGATGACGACTTGATGGCCGAGGCCATGGAAATCACCGGATTGTCCACCGTCGAGGCGACGGTTGGACGGGCTCTGAGAGAATTCGTCCGGGTACACTGGCAGAGACGTGCGCTTGAGGAACTGCGGGGGATTGGCTGGGAAGGCAATCTTGATGAAATCCGAGATGGCTCGGGCAAGGACGACGTCTAGCGGGCAGTGACGAAGGCCTGGAAACCTCTCCGTCGTCATCCTCGGGCTTGACCCGAAGATCCACCATCACACGCGGCAATGGATCCTCGGGGCAAGCCCGAGGATGACGTCGAGTGTGAGGGATGCTTTAACAGTCTGCCCACACAGACTGAATGAAGGCGACGTGTGCCTTTAAACCACCTTCACCGTCCCCTCCACACGCACGGGGAAATTCACCGATCTGGCGATAAAACATTTCTCATGCGCGTCATGGTGCAATTCGTCGGCTCTCGTGGGATCCCCCTTCGAAATGGTGATCACCGGCTTCAGCACCACCTCGCTGAATTGTCCGGCGCCGTCCTTTTCCATCAACAGCGTGCCTTCGGCATTGTCGACATAGTCTTCGACGATGATGCCGTTGACGGAGCAGAAATGCAGGTACCAGAGCTTGTGGCAGGCCGAGAGTGAGGCGACGAGCAGGTCTTCCGGGTTCCAACGGGAGGCATCGCCGCGGAAGGCAGGGTCGGAGGAGCCGGCGATATCGGCTTTTCCCGAGGTGGAAATCGTATAGTCGCGTTCATAGTCGCGGTAGCCGGACGTCCCCTTGCCGCGATTGCCCGTCCATTTCACCTGAACGGCGTAATGATGTTCCTGTCCTGCCATGTAATTACTCCTCCCTTATCGTATCACGCAGGTGGTCGAGCCCCTTGCGCAGCGTCTCGATGATCTCATCCACTTCCGAACGGCTGATTGTCAGCGCCGGCGAGGCCAGCATGCGGTCTCCCGTGGCGCGCATGACGAGGCCGTTTGCCAGGCAATGGTTGCGCACCGCGGTTCCGATATCGTCGGGCTTCGCAAAACGTTTGCGTGTCGCCTTGTCGGCCGTTATCTGCAGGCCGCCCATCAGGCCGACATTGACAGCCTCGCCCACCAGTTCGTGGTCCTCAAGGCTTTTCCAGCCTTGCGAAAAATACGGGCCGATATCGTCGCGCACCCGCTCCACCAGCCCTTCGGTCTCGATGATGCGGAGATTTTCAAGCGCTGCGGCGGCGCAGACGGGGTGGCCGGAATAGGTGAAACCATGATTGAAGTCACCGACCTCAGACAACATCACGTCCGCCACCCGATCCGAGACGATGACGCCGCCTATCGGCAGATAACCTGATGACAGGCCCTTGGCGACGGGCGCGAAATCCGGCTCCACACCGAAATGCTGATAGCCGAACCAGGAGCCGAGACGGCCGAAACCGCAGATCACCTCATCGGATACGAGCAGGATGTTGCGCGCCTTGCAGATGCGGGCGATTTCCGGCCAATAGGTTTCCGGCGGCACGATGACGCCGCCGGCGCCCTGAATGGGTTCGGCCACAAAAGCGGCAACGTTTTCCTCACCGAGCTCGTCGATCTTCGCTTCGAGTTCCCGGGCGACCTTCAGGCCGAATTCGGCAGGTGAAAGATCGCCACCCTCGGCGTACCAATAGGGCTGGCCGATATGGGCGATACCCTCGATCGGCAGGTTACCCTGCTCGTGCATCCATTTCATGCCGCCGAGCGAGGCTCCGGCCACCGTCGAGCCGTGATAGCCATTGCGCCTCGCAATCACCTTCGTCTTCGTCGGATGGCCGAGCGCCTTCCAGTAGACCCGCGCCATGCGGAACCAGGTATCGGTCGCTTCCGATCCGGAATTGGTGAAGAACACATGGTTCATGTCAGGCCCGGCGCGGGAGGCGATTTTCTGCGCCAGAAGTGTCGCCGGCGGCGTGGTGGTGCCGAAAAACGCGTTGTAATAGGGCAGCTCGTTCATCTGGCGCTGCACGACATCGGCGATCTCGCGGCGGCCATATCCAATATTCACGCACCAGAGGCCGGCAAAGGCGTCGAGATATTTCTTGCCGGTGCTGTCATAGATGAACACCCCTTCCGCGCGCTCGATGATGCGGGTGCCGGCGGCATTCAGCTTGCCCATATCGGAAAAGGGATGAAGGTGATGGGCGGCATCGATGGCGGCGAGGTTGGACAGCGGCTTGGAGATTTCATTCATGACAGATCGCACTCCCATAAAGGCAACGGCGCTCACGCCACCGCGCCCGCCGAACATGGCCGGGCGGATTCGATTTGGCAAGGCTGGCGTTTTTTAGGGGGAGCGAATGGAACGAGCGGTTGCCGCTAGTTTCTTCTTCCCGCCGCGGAGAAGGTGGCCCGAAGGGTCGGATGAGGGGGTATCGTTGCCGGACTTCGGAGACCTCGCCCCCTCATCCCGCTGCCGCGGACTTCTCCCCCTCGGGGAGAAGAAACAAGGGTAATCGCCCAATTCACAGGCGGTTGCACTATGCGAAAAACGCCCGCCCCACCAGCACCTTCAATTCGCCCGCATGAACTTTCAGCGCCACATCCCGCTCCATCGGCAGCAACTCGCCATCGATGACACATCGCAGGTCATGGCGCTTCTTGGGGAAATGCAGTTCCACATCCGTCACGGTCATGGCGGTGACGGCGGCGTTTTCCTTCAGCCTGCCGCGCAGAATGTCGAAAGCGAGTTTCGCAACGCCGGAGGGACGCAGCGGATCGGCAAGATAAAAGCCGAGATGGCCGCCCGAGACATTATCCGCCACCATCAGCGAGCTCTGGCCGAACTCGTTGTTGGAGACGGAAATGGCCGAAACCTTGCGATGCTGCGTCCTGCCATTGACAGTATATTGCACCTCGAACACCGGCGGATTGAGGATGACGTTGATGGCGGCGCGGATGCTCGCCTTGATCTTGCCAAGACGGGAGGCGAAAGCGAGATTGTTGCGGTAGCGCACCATGCGCGAATGCAGACCTGCGGAAAACTGGTGGACGAAGAGGCGGCCATTGGCGCTGGCGATGTCGACACTGGCAATCTCGCCACTCGCCAGCGTTTCCAGCGCCTGGCGAATATCGAGCGGCAGCTTCAGCGAGCGGGCGAAGAGGTTCATGGTGCCGGCCGGAACGATGCCGAGCGCGATGCCGTGCTTCCAGGCGATGGCCGCTGCTGCGGAAATCGTGCCGTCGCCGCCGCCGGCAATGATGGCTTCAATGCCCGGTTCATCGGCGGCGCGTTCCATTTCCTCGACGATATCTTTTCCGGAGACCAGACGGCAATCGATCGTGTGGCCGGCACGGGTGAAAACGTCGCGGGCGTGTTCGCAATAGGCTTCCATGTCAGTGGTACGAAAAGTGCCGCCGTCGCGATTGAAAATTGCAATGAGCTTCATGTTTCCAACCCGATCCAGTAACGCAGCCGCGCGTAAATGCCTGTCGTCATATAGAGTTCCGAACACCATCGCGTGAAGATGCTCTTTTGCCGAGAATCGCTCTACCGCAACGCATCATTTCATGTTAGGGATCACTTAAGGTCATTTTCATGACCGCGCATCTCCAGTCAGGGCAGACCGCTCCCATACGGTCTTGCCCTTTTTTCTGTGGGCCCTTCCCGTTTTTCAGGTCACGATGAGCCAGTCGAATATTTCCGAAGCCCGCCCTGGCGCGGAGAATGAAACCGTTTACACGGCAGCGCCAGCCGTGGCCCTCTCCCCGCTTGCCATCGCACTTATCGAACTGGCGCTTGCCGCCGGCGGCTTCGGCATCGGCACCGGTGAATTCGCCATCATGGGCCTTTTGCCTGACGTTGCCACCACCTATGGCGTCACCGTTCCGCAGGCGGGTTACGTCATCACCGCCTATGCGCTCGGCGTCGTCATCGGCGCGCCGATCATTGCGGTGCTTGCCGCGCGCATAACGCGTCGTACCCTGCTTCTCGGCCTGATGGGGCTTTTTGCGGTCGGCAATATCCTGAGCGCCCTTGCACCTGATTTCCTGAGCTTCACCGTCCTGCGCTTCATCACCGGCCTGCCGCATGGCGCCTATTTCGGCGTTGCGGCGCTGGTGGCGGCCTCCATGGCGCCCATCCACAAGCGCGCCCGCGCCGTTGGCCGCGTGATGCTCGGCCTCACCATCGCCACCCTGCTCGGCACCCCGCTTGCCACCTTCTTCGGCCAGCTTCTGTCCTGGCGCGCGGCCTTCATGCTGGTCGGCGGCATCGGGCTGTTGACGGTCGCCCTTCTCTGGCTGTTCCAGCCGCGTGACAGGGTGGAGGAAGGCGCCAGCGTGTGGCGCGAACTTGGCGCTTTCCGGCGCGTGCAGGTGTGGCTGACGCTTGCCATCGCCGCCGTCGGTTTCGGCGGCATGTTCTCTGTGTTCAGCTATATCGCCAAGACCACCACCGATGTGGCGATGATGCCGGTTTCCACCGTTTCCATGGTGCTGGCGCTGTTCGGCATCGGCATGAATGTCGGCAATGTCGTCGGCTCGCGGCTGGCGGATATCTCGCTCAACGGCACGATTGGCGGCATGCTGGCCTTCAACGTGCTTGTCATGACCGTGTTTGGCATGACGGCGGACAATCCATTCATGCTCTGCCTCTGCGTCTTCCTGATCGGCTGCGGTTTCGCAGCCTGCCCGGCCGTGCAGACCCGGCTGATGGATGTGGCGCAGGATGCGCAGACGCTGGCTGCCGCCTCCAACCATTCCGCCTTCAACATCGCCAACGCGCTTGGCGCCTGGCTTGGCGGCCTCGTCATCGCCATGGGTTTCGGTTACGCCTCGACGGGTTATGTCGGTGCGGTTCTTTCCCTTCTCGGGCTTGGCGTTTTCCTCGTTTCCGTCACCGTCGAGCGGCGCGCAAAAGCCGGCTGAATGCCGGTTTTTTAACCGCTTGAATGCCCTTTCCGGGACCCGCCCGGAACCTTACGGAAATTTCACAATAGGCCCGCTTGACTCTTTTTCGTTTCAGGCGCAACACGGCGTTACGCACGGGCCGTGACCCGGAACTGTGCGGATTTCAACGGAGCATCATTAGATGTCTAGCGACAGTAGTAGTCGATTGCCTTTGCCGAAAGCGGCGAACGGGAACTGATCCGACCTCTGTCGGCTCACCACCGCGTTCGCCGTAATCGGCGAATCGACGGAAAGGTGAGCAATCATGAACTTCCACACTCTCTCCCAGAGAGCCAGCAAGGCCGCACGTCTTCTCCGCAGCGGAAATGCCGGTTCCACCACCATCGCAGAACGTGTCGAGCACCTCAACACGCTTGATACCGACGCAGCCGTAGCTGCCCTGCTTGCCATGCCGCAGGCAAAGGCCGTTGCCATTCTCGACCGGCCGGAACTGCATGACGCAGCCGCCATCATTGCCGGCATTCCGCTCGAACAGGCCGCCCGTTTCGTCAACCTCATGTCCGACGACCGCGTCGCCGACGTCATGGCGGAAATGGAAGAAGAGCCCCGCGCCAAGCTGTTTGCCCGGCTGGACCGCACCACGGCGCTCTCCATCCAGCATCTGATGGGCTATCCGCCGCGCACCGCCGGCTCCATCATGACCACGGAATTCGTCAGCGTGCCCGACAGCTGGACGGTGGAACAGACCCTTTCGCACATCCGCGTCGTCGAGCGGTCGCGTGAAACGGTCTATGCCATCTATGTGCTGGCGCAGGACGGGACACTCTCCACGGTGGTGACGCTGCGTCGCCTGCTGACCGGCGAACCGGGCGCTTCCATCCTCTCCGTCGCTTCGAAGGAGGGCATTGCCTATGCGAGCCCCCTGATGTCGCAGGAGGATGTCGCCCGGCTGATCCGCAAGCACGACCTTCTGGCCCTTCCCGTTGTCGATGACCATTCGCATATCCTCGGCATCGTCACCGTTGACGACGTGATCGACACCATGATCGCCGACACCACGGAAGACGCCCACAAATTCGGTGGTATGGAGGCGCTCGGCAAGCCCTATATGACGATCGGTTTTCCGGACATGATCCGCAAGCGCGCCGGCTGGCTCGCAGCCCTGTTCCTCGGTGAAATGCTGACGGCCAGCGCCATGCAGCATTTCGAGGGCGAACTGGAAAAGGCCGTGGTGCTGACGCTGTTCATTCCGCTCATCATGTCGTCAGGCGGCAACTCCGGTTCGCAGGCCACCTCGCTCATCATCCGGGCGCTGGCGCTCGGCGAACTGAAGCTTTCGGACTGGTGGCGCGTGCTGCTGCGCGAAATCCCGACGGGCCTGACGCTCGGCTGCATTCTGGGCGCCATCGGCTTCCTGCGTCTGACGGTCTGGCAGCAGGCAGGTTTCTACGATTACGGCGAACACTGGCTGCTGGTCGGTGCAACCGTTTTCGCGGCGCTTGTCGGCATCGTCACCTTCGGTTCGCTGGCCGGTTCCATGCTGCCCTTCATCCTGCAGCGCCTGCGGCTCGACCCCGCCAGCGCCTCTGCCCCCTTTGTCGCCACGCTGGTGGATGTCACCGGCCTTATCATCTACTTCTCGGTGGCGCTGGCGATCCTCAGCGGCACATTGCTCTAAAGACAAAAGGCCCGTTCGAAAGAGCGGGCCTTTTCATTTGCGATGGGAAAAAGCGAGAAGCCCTGCCCTCAGCCGCCGGCATTGATGACGCCCGTTCCCAGTAGGGCGAGCAGGATGAAACCGATGACCACGCGGTACCAGACAAAGGGCATGTAGCTCTTGGTCGAGACCAGCTTGAGGAAAACCACGATCACGGCGTAACCGACCACGAAGGCGATGAGGGTCGCAAGCCCGGTCTGCCCCCAGCCGACCGGATTGTCCTCACCGATGCTCTTGAAGAGCTGGTAGAAGCCGGAGCCGAAGACGGCGGGAACGGCGAGCAGGAAGGAATAACGCGCCGCCGCCTCGCGGGTGTAGCCCAGAAGCAGGCCGGCGCTGATGGTGCCGCCCGAACGCGAAACACCGGGGATGAGCGCCATGGCCTGCGCGAAACCGAACAGGATGCCATCGCGCCAGATCAGCTGGTTGAGCTTGTAACGCTTCTCCCCGATCCTGTCGGCAAGACCGAGAACGATGCCAAAGACGATCAACATCACAGCGGTGATATAGAGGTTGCGCAGCGAATGTTCGATGGCATCCTTGAAGAACAGGCCCAGAAACACGATCGGCACCGAACCGACGATGATCAGCCAGCCCAGCCGGGCATCAGCCTTGTTATATTCGCCAAGGCGCAGGTTCTGCCGCAGCCAGGCGGCTGCAATCCGCATGATATCGGACCAGAAATAGACCAGCACCGCCATTTCCGTGCCGATCTGGGTAATTGCGGTGAAGGCGGCCCCGGGATCCGCGCCGGAGGGCAGGAACTCCCCGGCAATCCTCAGATGCGCGCTTGAAGAAATCGGAAGAAACTCCGTAAGTCCTTGCAAAAGGCCGAGAAATCCGGCCTCCATCCAACCCATGCTCATGTGCTTTGATGTCCCTGCTGCGAATCGAGTTTGCAGCATTATGCATCAATCGGGGCAAATCCGTGTTGCATCGCACCATGAAAAATGGCCCTCACGGGACGTGCTTTTACCTGTGATTTCTCTCAGGCCGCCTTCTCCGCAGCCTGCGGAAGCTGGGTGTATTTCGCGCCGTTCTTGCAGACGACATGGGCGTCCCCCCAGCTTTTCAGCGCCGAGATGACCGGCCGCATCGTCTCGCCAAGCGGCGTCAGCGCATAATCCACCCGCGGCGGCACCACCGGGAAGACGGTGCGCGAAATCAGGCCCGCTTCCTCCAGTTCCCGCAGCTGCTTGGTCAGCATGCGCTGGGTGACGCTGGGAATATGGCGGCGCAGCTCGTTGAAGCGCAGCGTGCCTTCATTGATGAGGTGATAAAGGATCACGCCCTTCCATTTGCCGTCGAGAAAACTCAAGGCCGATTCCACCGGGCAGCCGGGAAAGTTGCCGGTGAGCTTGGCGCGCGGTCGCGACATCACAGTATCCTTTTTGTATGTATCATCACAAAATGTGCATTCTTGCGATCAGCGTTCATATGTATCAAGTAAGAGGCACGCAAACAAGCAAAGGAGACTGTTCATGCGCGCCATCGGTTACAGGACCAGCCAGCCCATCACGGCGAAAGACGCCCTCGTCGATATCGACCTGCCCCAGCCGGAAGCGAAAGGGCACGACATTCTGGTGGAAGTGAAGGCCGTTTCGGTAAACCCCGTCGACACCAAGGTGCGCCGCAACCAGACGCCGGAAAACGGCGAACCGCGCGTGCTCGGCTTCGATGCTGCCGGCGTGGTGAAGACCGTCGGCGACAAGGTCTCGCTGTTCAAGCCCGGCGACGAGGTATTCTACGCCGGTGTCATCAACCGCCCCGGCTCCAACAGCGAATTCCATCTCGTCGATGAGCGCATTGTCGGAACAAAGCCCAAATCATTGAATTTCGAGGAAGCGGCCGCCCTGCCGCTGACCGCGATCACCGCTTATGAGACGCTGTTCGACCGGCTGCGGGTGAAGGAACCGGTTCCGGGCGCAGCCAACGCCGTTCTGGTCATCGGCGGCGCTGGTGGCGTCGGCTCCATCGCCGTCCAGCTTCTGCGGGCGCTAACCGACCTCACCGTCATCGCCACCGCTTCGCGGCCGGAAACGATTGCCTGGGTGAAAGAACTCGGCGCGCATCACGTCATCGATCACAGCAAGCCGATCGCGCCGCAGGTGGAAGCGCTCGGGCTCGGTGCGCCGGGCTTCGTCTTTTCCACCACCCATAGCGACATTCATGCCGCCGACAGTGTGGCGACCATCGCGCCGCAGGGCCGTTTCGCGCTGATCGACGATCCGGCCGGCGGTTTCGACGTCATGGCCTTCAAGCGCAAATGCGTATCGATCCATTGGGAAATGATGTTCGCCCGCGCCGTCTTCCAGACGCCTGACATGATCGAGCAGCACCGGCTGCTCAACCACGTGGCCGAGCTTGTCGATGCCGGCAAGATCAAGACGACGCTGACCGAGGTTTTCGGCACCATCACTGCCGCAAATCTCATCAAGGCGCACGCGCTGATCGAAAGCAACAAGGCCAAGGGCAAGATCGTGCTTTCGGGCTTCTGATCAGCAACGAGGCGTCCGCATCGCGGGCGCTTCTCTCCGCTTACGGATGTATTTGGGCCGTGCGCAAAACCGCGCGGCCATTCCTGTCAATCGTCGTCCGGGTCTTCCGGGCACGGCCAGGAGGCCGGCGCGGTGAGGCCGTTCGGTAATTTGGTCTTGGCGTCACCGCAGGCAATATCGATCTGTTTCTGGTCGAGCCCGGTGGCGGTGGAAAGATCGACCCCTTCAATCCGGGTCAGGAGCAGGAAGGCGCTGGTGAAATCGACAGGACCGCCAAGCTTCGCACCGCCGAAGCGGGCGCGTGACAGGTTGGTGAGCGAGAATTTCGAGCCGTTCAGCGTCGCACCCTCAAAATCAGCACGGCCGAGTTCAGCCTTGGTGAAATCCGTGCCGTCCAGCTTGGTGTTTTCGAATTTGGTCCGCTGCATTTCGGCATTGACGAATTTGGCATTGGTGGCGTCGGCGGCGGAAAAATCGCTGCGATAAGCTTCCACCTTGGTCAGGTTGGCGCCCTGAAGGTTCGCCTCGCCAAGGGCGGTACGGATGAGCTTGGCCTTTTCGAGATTGGCGCCCTTCAGCGAAGAACCGCGCAGATCCGTATAGGTGAAATCCGTGCCGTAGAGCATCGCCGAATCGAGATTGCTGCCGCCCAGCATCAGCAGACGCTTGTTGCATTCGCGCCAGTCGATGCCGGCCATGGCATCGGTACGGCAGCTTGCGGCCACCAGCGGGCCGCCGCTGAAAGAAACGGCAATCATCGCAAGCGCCGCCACACCGGCAACGCACCCTGTCTTCCGCACGATATTCAGCCTTTGAAAGCCGGACATTCTTTCACTCCCTGTCGTCTTGCGACGGCACCTAGGACCATATGCACGTTCAAGGCGTTACCGCATCGCTTAACCACAATCCACGGGCCACGCGACCATGCAACACCCCAACATCCTATATGTAAGAAATCGAAGAGCAATCCACAAATACTGACGGGGGACGGGCCATCAACGCTGCTCTTTCGTCATGCCGGACTAGATTCGGCATCCAGTCACGGCGCGTCTGCGCCGTGAGGAGAGTCTTTTACGATCAAAGACTTGATCGCGCCGGCCCCCGAATCAAATCCGGGGTGACGGCGTTCAAACGCCACGGCGTCGCTAAACGACGTCAACGATCCAGACGGTTCGGACCCACCATCACATATTGGCGTAAACCGGCCCTTCGCCACCCTGCGGCGGCACCCAGTTGATGTTCTGGTTGGGGTCCTTGATGTCGCAGGTCTTGCAGTGCACGCAGTTCTGCGCGTTGATGACGTAGACCTCCTGGCCGTCCTTCTCCACCCACTCATAAACACCGGCCGGACAATAACGCGTGGACGGGCCGGCAAAGACGTCGTGTTCGGAGCGCTTCTGCAGCTCCATGTCCTTCACCTGAAGGTGGACCGGCTGGTCTTCCTCATGGTTGGTGGAGGACAGGAACACCGAGGACAGGCGGTCGAAGGTCAGGACGCCATCAGGCTTCGGATAGGCGATCGGCTTGTGCTTCGAAGCGGGCTCGAGGCTCTGCGCATCCGTCTTGCCGTGCTTCAGCGTGCCGAAGAAGGAGAAGCCGAACAGCTGGTTCGTCCACATGTCGAGACCGCCAAGGCCGACACCGACGAGCGTGCCGAATTTCGACCACAGCGGCTTGACGTTGCGGACCCGCTTCAGGTCCTTGCCGATATCGCCTTCGCGCCATTCGGCCTCGATCTCGGCCACCTCATCATGGGCGCGGCCGGCGGCAATCGCCACGGCGATCTTCTCCGCAGCCAGCATGCCCGACAGCACCGCATTGTGGCTGCCCTTGATGCGCGGCACGTTGACGAAACCGGCGGAACAGCCGATCAGCGCGCCGCCCGGGAAGGTGAGCTTCGGCACCGACTGGTAGCCACCTTCGGTAATTGCGCGCGCACCATAGGAAATGCGCTTGCCGCCCTCGAAGGTGTCGCGGATGGCCGGATGTGTCTTGAAACGCTGGAATTCCTCGAAAGGATAAAGATAGGGGTTCTTGTAATTGAGGTGCACCACGAAGCCGACGGCAACGAGATTGTCCTCCAGATGATACAGGAACGAGCCGCCGCCGGTCTTGAAACCGAGCGGCCAACCGAAGGAATGCTGCACGAGGCCCTGTTTGTGGTGTTCCGGCTTGACCTGCCAGAGCTCCTTGATGCCGATGCCGAATTTCTGCGGCTCGCGATCTTTCGAGAGGTCGAATTTGGAAATCAGCTGCTTGGCGAGCGATCCACGCACGCCCTCTCCAACAAGCACATATTTGCCGTGCAGTTCCATGCCGCGGGTGAAGTTCGGACCCGGCTCGCCGTTCTTCTCGATGCCCATGTCGCCGGTGGCGACACCGATGACGGCGCCTTCGTCATTATAAAGCACTTCCGTTGCGGCAAAGCCCGGATAGATCTCGACACCGAGAGCCTCCGCCTTTTCCGCCAGCCACCGACAGACCAGCCCAAGCGAGACGATATAATTGCCGTGATTGTTCATGAGCGGCGGCATCATGAAATTCGGCAGGCGGATGGAGCCGGCCGGGCCCAGGAACATGAACTGGTCGTCCTTGACCTCGGTCTTGAAGGGATGCCCCTCCTCTTCGCGCCAGCCGGGCAGAAGACGGTCGATGCCGATGGGATCGACCACCGCGCCCGAGAGGATGTGCGCACCGACTTCCGCGCCTTTTTCCAGAACGACGACCGAGAGCTCGGGCTCCACCTGCTTCAGGCGGATCGCGGCGGCAAGACCCGCAGGACCCGCGCCAACGATCACAACGTCGAATTCCATCGCTTCGCGTTCGGGCAGTTCCATCGCTTCCGTCATCTCGTCCTCTCAGATCGCCGGTCCCATCCGGCTGTTGTTATATATCCGCTTACCGGCATCGTCGGCGCATCGCCTGCGCCGGACAAAAAGCCATCCGCGACACCGCATTTACCAGCGTCTGTCTTCGCAAAGCAGGACGCCTTTGTCGAGCTTCTATAGCGGCAAAACATGTCGCACGCCAGTCAATTGTCAGACAACCTGATGATTGAATTATTACTTTTACGTTCACGTAAGATTTAAAATAGAAGCTGGGAGTGTAGGCGTCAAGGGTAGTCGGCATTTGTGCCACTCTCGCGTTTACCGCGGCTGAAACGCCCATTCGGCTCGCTTCATCAATGGCGGCGTTTCCGTTTGCGCCAATACCGGACATCAACGACACTCTTTTCACGAGATGGGATAGCCAAAACCGCCTCGTGCCATATCTCAGCCATAACGTCAGCTATTCTGTCGCTGGCGGAGACGGTAAGCCTTTAATTGGCTTCGGTCCACTAAGCATCGCTCCCTGGATCCGCACCAGTTGTTCGTCTCGCTGAGAGCTATACGAAAGGTTGGACGTAGCGAGAATAGCCAGTGGAAAGTCGGAGTTGGCAATCGCATGGTCGATGATCCGCACTAGCGCCGCATCTCGCTCACCAGAATACGTAAGCATCTCAGCGCTGCGTACTAAGTTCCAATCCGCGTCGCTCACCCCCTTGATTTCGGCGATCTCTTTCTCGGGTCGACTCATCATGTATCGCGGCAACGCGGTCATTCCGAACATGTAGAGAAAATAGATGCCCAGCATGCCGCCGATAACAACGATCGGAGTCAACGCCTTAACAAAACCGGAGACAGACTCATCTGACTGTCCTCCCGCTTGAGCTTTCGAAAGCAGAGGGGGTATCAACCCGAAAAGTGCCGCAACCACGGTGAGAATAGCGGCTATGAAACCCAGAAAATCCAAAGCAAAATCCTCGAAAACTGCGAAATTTATCGGCGGAAAGCGGACAGCTCCCTAGTGGCTAGTTTGGGGGCGAGGAGAGGATGTATTCGATGATGGTGTCGGTTCCTCATTCTTTTTTTCTGCCTCGATCTCCGGGTGCTTTAGCATCTCCAAAAAAGCAGCACTCTCTGGTGCAGCCCCGGGGCCGATGCAACCATTATAAAAGTCCGCGACTTTGATAGCTGAGCATCGATCGGAATTCGCTCTCATAAGCTCAAACAACTTGTCTGCGTCTAAGGACAATCGCGCGACTATTGGATAGCCGTCCGAGTCGCTGAACTGAAAGAAGATGTCGGTCGGTGGAGCCTCCTTGTTTTGTAGTACAACCTCGATCATTTCGACTGAGTTTCGATAGGATTCCTCCTGCGTGAGCAGGGGAATAATGTCGAACATCAGGAGGTTTGTGCCAGGGCTGATAACCGCGCGTTGATCGTCACGAAGTCGAACCTTTGTTGCGGCCGCGAGATATTCGCTATGAACGTCCGCTCGTACGAAAACGCCAGCCGCATCCCCACGATTGGTGACAAGCAAACGCACCGTTGTTCCCTCCATCGATATCATCGGGGCAGACATATCGGACTTCGGCCTATGCAACAGACCATATAGGTTTGGTAGGGCAATGCTCAGGACAGACACGAGTGCAGTGAGCAAGGCAAGAACGGTGTTCGAGATCGAGAACAATCCTCGCCAGTCCTGATACGATTGGCAATGAGTACAGATCTTTGCCTGCGGCGGAATGGACAGGTGGCATTGCTTGCAATTCTTGATATCGGCAACCAATTGGTCCATAAGATCGTAACCAAAGACATTGAAAATTGGGCGGTCGGTGGTTGCACCATTTTTCGCGCGTTTGAGTTAGCCGTAAATCAAACGCAACCCATAGTCTATGTGTTTTTAGCGTTATCCAGCGCGGAGTTGCAACCTAACGACGGCAAACCAATGTCCGCTTCGGGCCACAAGCCGATTAGCTAAGATCACTCTCCAACATCAAACCGCCCACTCCTCATCCGTCGTAAACACGATCGTCAACCAGCGGTCACTGCCCTCGCCGCCCAGCGCTTCGCCGATCTCGTCGCGGATCGCATCCCATTCCTCCAGACGCCGGGCCGGCCAGTTCTTCGGCACGATGAAGAAGAGTTCGATCTGACGGCCGCGGCCGACGCGGGCGACATAGGAATAGTGCGAAGCGAAGCCGAATTTTTCCACCGTCTCGGCGGCCACCCTGTCCACATGCTGCTTGAATTCCAGCGGGGTCACCAGAAGGATGTCGGCCAGCGCCTGCTTCACATTGCCGAGCGGCATGGGGATGATCACAAGGCAGACCAGCGCCAGCACGGCCGGGTCGATATAGGGCGAAAGCCATGCCTGCGATGTTCCCGTCAGCCCATAACCCACGGCGAAGGCGATAAAGAGCGCGATGCTCAAAAGCGCGCTCATCAACCAGCTTTTGGCATCCAGCGCCACGAAGGCGGATTTCAGTCGGCGGTTCTGCCTTTTGACGAACCACGCCATGGCGAGCGAGACGGCGAAGCTGAGGAAGGTGACGATGATGGCGTAGTCGAACTCGATCAATCTGCCGCCATCCATCAGGCTGTCGATGGCGTTGATGAGCGCATAGATGGCTGCGCCCATCAACAGCGTGCCGTTGAGGCCGAGCACCATCGGCTCCAGGTGCCAGAAACCCATGGTGAAACGCTCCACCAGTCGGCCGCCCGGCCTTGGCGCTGCGGAGGCGGCGATCAGCCGCGCGACCAGCAGCGCCAGCACCGTCATGAAAGCGTCGGTCAGCGCATAGACACCATCGAAAACCACCGCGAAGGAGCCGGAGAACAGGCCCGCGCCGATACCGAAGAGCGCCAGGAGAACCGTGACGGCAATGGAGAATTTCAGCAGGGATTGTTCTGTCATGACGTGTATTTTTCCTTCAAAACCGGGCGCCACCTTCATAGAGGATTTTCGCCATTCTTCGAATCGCGAAAACGCTCTAACTCTTTGTTTTGTCGCATTTCCGGACGGAAAACCGGGGTCCACTTTTCCTGGAAATGCTCTATAAACAGCACATAGCGCACTCACAAGACAGGATAAAACCCATGGATTTCGGCATTTCCGGCAAACGCGCCCTCGTTCTCGCCTCCTCTCGTGGCCTTGGGCTGGGCATTGCGACGGCGCTGGCGAAAGAAGGCGCGCATGTCCTTCTCGTCGGCAGAAGCGGCGATAAGCTGGAGGCAAACTGCAAGGCGATCAATGCGCTCGGCAAGGGCAAGGCCGACTGGGTCTGGGGCGATCTTGCCGATGACAATTTCGTCGCCGCCATGGTTCAGGCGGTCAAGGACAAGCTCGGCGGCATCGATATTCTCGTCAACAATACCGGCGGTCCGACCCCGGGCCTTGCGCAGGAGATGACGGTCGAAAAGCTCGATACCTTCTTCCAGTCCATGGTGCTGCGCGTCATCACGCTCACCAATGCGCTTCTGCCTGAGATGAAAGAGCAGGGTTTCGGCCGCATCCTCACCGTCGCCTCGTCAGGCGTGTTTGAGCCGATCGCCAATCTTGCGCTTTCCAACACGCTGCGCGGCGCGCTGGTCGGCTGGAGCAAGACGCTGTCCAGCGAAGTAGCCTCCTTCGGCATCACCTCCAACCTGCTCCTGCCCGGCCGTATCCATACCGACCGCATCGATGAGCTTGACGGCGCCAACGCCAAGCGTCTCGGCAAGAGCGTCGAGGAAATCCGAGAGGCCTCCGTCAAGAGCATCCCGGCCGGCCGCCTCGGCACGGTGGAGGAATTCGCCGCCGCCGGCGCTTTCCTCTGCTCGGTTCCGGCAAGCTACATCACCGGCACGATGCTGAGAGTGGATGGCGGCGCGGCGAAGTCGAACTAAGGCCGAATAGATACGAATCCCGTCAGGAGGCCGCTCCGTAAATCACGTAACGGTTCCGGCCGGTATTCTTGGCCTCGTAGAGGGCGGTGTCGGCGCGGCGCAGGACATCGCTCGCGCTCTCGCCTGGATTTGCAAAGGCAATGCCCGCCGAGCAGCTATAGCGGAAATCCGGCACGTCGCTCAGCGGCGATGCCGCGGTCAAAGACAACAGCAGTTTCTGCATGATGATCTCCGCGCTCAACATGCGCGAACCGCCGAAAACGAGCAGGAACTCCTCGCCGCCGATCCGCCCGACCAGATCGTCGCGGGCGACCGCAGCGGAAAGCCGGGCGGCGAAGTCTTTCAGAACCAGATCGCCGCAGGCATGGCCAAAGCGGTCGTTCACCGACTTGAAGTGGTCTATATCAATGATGATGACGGCAAGCGCCTCGGCCTTGTTGGGGCCGAGCCGGTGATTGAGAATATCCATGACGTAGCGGCGGTTGCCGAGACCGGTCAGCTCGTCGCTCAGGGCGGATTTCAACGCCCTGTCCCGCTCCTGGCGAAGATCGCGCAGTTCAACGCCGAGTTCGGAAATATCGGTGACGACGCACAACATCCAGCCACCCGGCAGCGTCGTCTCGGTCGTCAGCATCCAGCGCCCGTCATTGAGGCCGGTCTCGATGGTGCGGAAGGGCAGCTTGCCGCGCCTCGTTCTCGCGGAGCGTAGCCACAGTTCGAAATCGGAGGTCTCGATGGCCGTGCCGGCGGAGTTGCGGTAACCGCTGCGCATGAGATCAACCCATGTCGGAAACTCGTCCGGGCCGAGGCCGAGCGCGGTGCGGAATGCCGTGTTGGCGAAACGCAGTTCATCGCCGCCGTCGAAAAGCGCATAACCCTGCTGCGACGCCTCCATCAGGTCCATGAGATGGCGGTTGAAGCTGTCCGCATCGCCGCGAACGCGGGCGTTTCGCGCCGGCGACACGTCTTCGAGGGTGGAACGGGCCGGCTTTCGGGACATCGGGGCTCCGTCTGCAAACACAACAAATACAAAAATAAATCTGCTCTTTAACGCTATATTTCAGCCTTATACTCGCTTTATGCGAAAAAATATTTAATGCGGGCGGCAGGGCGGCCTTCCACCCATGGCGATTACTTCATGCAAATTTCACAATAAACCCGGGTGCGGGTGCTTGCCATTCCGTCGGCCCTGTGCAATCAACCGCCCTCCTCTGACATCGGGGTGCCAAAGGCATCCCTTATTTTCGCGCTGGGCCGCCTTTCAGGCCGGGCGGGTTTTTCTATCGGCAACAAGGATATGGCGATGACGCAAAAGCGGGCTCTCGGCCTCGATTTCGGCACGACCAACACGGTCATGGCTCTTTCCGACGGCGGCGGCGAAAGCCGTTCCATGCGCTTCACCAGCAGCGCAGGCACGGATGACAGCATGCGCACCGCGCTCTCCTTCATGAAGGATGCCGGCCTGGGTGCGGCCGCCCTGCATGTGGAAGCGGGCCATGCCGCCATCCGCCAGTTCATCGACAATGCCGGCGACTGCCGTTTCCTGCAGTCGATCAAGACATTTGCGGCCTCGCCGCTGTTTCAGGGCACGCTGATCTTCGCCAAGCGCCAGAGCTTCGAGGATCTGATGGACGTGTTCCTGCGCAAGCTGAAGACCTATGCGGGTGAGGAATGGCCAGGTGACGTTTCCACCGTCATCGCCGGCCGGCCGGTGCGTTTCGCCGGCAGCAATCCGGATGAGACGCTGGCGCTTGCCCGTTACAACGAGGCGCTCACCCGGGCAGGTTTCCCTGATATCCATTATGTCTATGAGCCGGTGGCGGCGGCCTATTATTTCGCCCAGAGCCTGAAGAAGGACGCCAATGTGCTGGTGGCGGATTTCGGCGGCGGCACCACGGACTATTCGCTGATCCGTTTCGAAACCCATGCCGGCAAGCTTTCCGCCACCCCCATCGGCCATTCCGGCGTCGGCGTGGCAGGCGACCATTTCGATTTCCGCATGATCGACAATCTGGTCTCGCCCGAGATCGGCAAGGGCAGCAAGTTCAAAAGCTTCGACAAGGTGCTGGATGTACCCTCGGGTTATTACGTGAATTTCGGCCGCTGGAACCAGCTGTCGATCTTCAAGACCTCGAAGGAATTCACCGCGCTGAAATCGCTGGTGCGCTCGGCGCTGGAGCCGGAAAAACTCGAACTCTTCATCGATCTGGTCGACCACGACGAGGGCTACCCGCTCTATCAGGCGATTTCCGCCACCAAGATGGCGCTGTCTTCTGCGGAAGAAGCGGAGTTCAACTTCTCACCGCTCGGCAAGGCCGGCCGCAAGATGGTGAAGCGCAGCGATTTCAACAACTGGATCGCTGACGACCTTGCCAAGATAGAAGAAGCGCTCGACGAGGTTCTGGAAAAGACGAAGGTTGCGCCCGAGGCGATCGACAAGGTGTTCCTGACCGGCGGCACCTCCTTCGTGCCGGCGGTGCGCGAGCTTTTCACCCGCCGTTTCGACGCCGACCGCATCGAAAGCGGCGGCGAGCTGCTCTCGATTGCCCATGGTCTCGCCATGATCGGCGAAAGCGGCGATATTCAGCGCTGGACAGCGTGATTTACGGGTTCCCCGGGCGGGGAACATGGGGTAATTTCCGCCCATGATCGCCGCTCACGACCTCTCCCCGGCCGAACTCGCCGCCCTCCTGCATTTCCATGCGGATGCGGGCGTGGACTGGATGCTGGAAGAGACCCCGGTCGACCGTTTCGCTGAATTCGCCGCCGCCCGCCCTGCCCGATCCGCGCCGGCACAGGATGCGGTGACATCGGCACGCCAGACTGAAAGGCCGGCGGATCGCCGTGCCGACGCACCTCAGCGGCAGGCGGCAACGCGCAGCGCCCCGGCGCGTGGCGCGCCAGCCGCGCCCGCTCTTCAGCAGAATGTCGCCATGCCCGACGAGCAGGCCGTGGCGGCGGCGCGTTTTGCGGCGGAAAGCGCGAGATCGCTTGCCGAGCTGAAAACCGCACTTGAGGGTTTCAGCGGCTGCAACCTCAAGAACAGCGCGCGCAATACGATTTTCACCGCAGGTGATGCCGCCTCCGCCATCATGGTCATCGGCCCGATGCCTGACGCGGATGACGACCGCGAGGGCCTTCCCTTCGCCGGCAAGACCGGGCTTTTGCTCGACCGCATGCTGGCGGCCATCGGGCTTGAGCGCAGCACCATCATGCTCGGCAATGTCGTGCCCTGGCGGCCGCCGGGCAACCGCCCGCCGACGCAGGCCGAGATGGATATCTGCCGCCCCTTCATCGAGCGACAGATCGCGCTTGCCGAGCCGAAACACCTGTTGCTTCTTGGCAACTTCACCGCACGTTTCTTCTTTGGCGGCACCGGCACCATCCATACGCTGCGTGGACAGTGGCGTGATGTCGCAGCCGGACACCTGGTTTTGCCGGCTCTCGCAAGCCTGCACCCACAGGAACTGTTGAACGCGCCAGCGAGTAAGTCATTGGCATGGCAGGATTTATTGGCTTTTCAGGCAAAGATCACCCAAGGCTGACTGCCTCATTCCTACTCAATGTAAATGAATTATGAAAAAAGCCATGCGCATTACGCATAACAGCGGCGCATTTGGCCGGCTTGCCGAATCCATGCTGCGCTGCGATATAGCGATCATGTCTTGGGAGGAATTCGGTTTAAGGAACCAAGGCAATGACCACTCGCTTCCGTCCGGTACATTCCGGCTTTGAAACGCTCCGCCTGGCGGGCCTCGGCCCTCGCTCCAGTCAGGGCTACCATCGTTTCGGCGCAGCCGCAAACGAACAGATGACCGCACGCGCTGCCATGCAGCAGGTCCGCGTGACGCGTCCCTCGGCAGTCTTCGCGGATTTCCGCGAGCGCTGAGAAGCACTCAGGCCAGTCTAGCACTGGCCCATAGATATGATTGCGCGCTGGCGTCTTTCTTCGGGAAGGCGCCTTTTGCTTTTGCGTGTTTTCACGATTATAGACCTCCGTCATGCCGGACCCGATCCGGCATCCAGCCAGCCCAAGTCCTTGGGCTGAAAGGAGTCTTTCCAACACGCAGACGCGTGTCGACTGGATTCCGGCTCATGGCCGGAATGACGGACACACAAAACGGCCAGCGTATAGCGGCCGAGGAAACATCCCTCACCCCTGCGGCGTCGAAGCCTTGCGCGCCGCCCGTCTCGCCAATCCCAGCTGATGTTCGCGGAAAATGATGAAGATACCGGCGAGGATCACGATCGCCGTACCGATCAGCATTGTCACCGTCGGAATATCTCCAAACAGAATGTAGGACACCGCGATGCCGAAGACGATGGAGCTGTATTCGAAGGGCGCGATAACGGAGACTTCCGCATGGCGGTAACTCTCCGTCAGGAAGATTTGCGCGACGCCGCCGCAGATGCCGCTGGTGATCAAGAGCATCGCCTGCGTCACGCTCAGCGAATTCCAGCCGAAGGGCACGCTGATGAGCGATAACAAAGTGGCGGTGAGCGAAAAATAGAGCACGATGGTCGGCGTCTTTTCCGTTTCCACCAATTGCCGCACCTGGATCATGGCCAGACCGCCCAGCGCCGCGCCGCATAGCACGGCAATGGCCCCCAGCCCCTCACCCGCGGCAAAGCCGCCCTCACTCAGAAGCGTCATCTTCGGCCACAGAATCACCAGCACGCCCATCATGCCGACAAACACCGCACTCCAGCGATAGATGCGCACCTTTTCATGCAGGATGAAGGCGGCGAAAACGACGGCGAGAAGCGGCGAGGCATAACCGATGGCGATGAATTCCGGCAGCGGCAGCATGGTCAGCCCATAAAAACCGCAGGCCATCGAGAGGATGCCCAGAAAACCGCGCTTGAAATGGCCGAGGAGATTGTTGGTGTGCAGCGCGCTCGCCAGCGCATGCAGCCAGGCGAGATAAACGACGATCGGGATGATGGCGAAGGCGGAACGGAAGAAGGTGATCTGGCCGGCCGGCACGTCACCTGCGGCCTTGATGCAGGTCTGCATGACAAGAAAAAAGCCGACCGAAATCAGCTTCATGCTAATCCCGCGAAAGGGATTCATCGGTTCGGCGTTCATTGGCAGTTACTCATATCGGCTGCGCAAACACGCCATCGGGAGATTTTCATGCGGGAGAGGACGACGCAGGGGAAGTGGATGTCCCAAGGCTAGAGCATTCTTCCGGGGCTTTACAACAAAAAATGTTATTCACTCATGAATTCCGTTGATCTGGCTGGGGTTCGTTATCATGGGCTCAGGGAACGATCGCAGACGAAAAGCGACGCGTGCTAAAATTTGAAGAAAATAAAATATAATTTCAGCAATCGTTCAACATTTGCTGCCATGGTCCACGGGTCCGGCGGCGGGAGGATTGTCTGCATGGCCGGCAAAGCTTTCCATCGCGGGACAGAACGTCCTCCGACGCGCACATGAACGTGACGAATACTCTACCCATTTTACATCCGGGACTTATGGCGACATGATGCCGGGAAGACCACGCCAAGTTATTCAGGGACAGTCATGCGAACAGACACGGGCCAGATCGTTCACCTGGCAGATTACCGCCCCACCGATTTCGTTCTGGAGCGGGTGGATCTCACCTTCGAACTCGACCCCAAGAATACCAAGGTCGAAGCCCGTTTGATCTTTCACCGGCGCGAAGGCGCTGAGCGGCAGGCGCCGCTCGTCCTTGATGGCGACGAGCTGAAGCTCTCCGGCCTGCTGCTCGACCAGGTGGAGCTTCCCGCCGGCCAATATGAGGCGACGCCCGACAGCCTGACCATCCGCGATTTGCCGGCCGAATCTCCCTTCGAGATCTGCGTCACCAATTACATCAATCCGCAGATCAATACGCAGCTGATGGGGCTTTACCGCACCAATGGCGTTTATTGCACGCAATGCGAGGCGGAAGGTTTCCGCCGTATCACCTATTTCCCCGACCGGCCGGATGTTCTGGCGCCCTATACGGTGACGATCATCGCGGCGAAGGAAGGCAATCCGCTGCTGCTCTCGAACGGCAATTTCCTCGGCGGCGGCAATTACGATGAAGGCCGTCACTTCGCAGCCTGGTTCGATCCACATCCGAAACCCAGCTATCTCTTCGCGCTTGTCGCCGGCGATCTCGGCGTGGTGGAAGATACCTTCACCACCATGTCCGGCCGCGAAGTGGCGCTGAAGATTTATGTCGAGCACGGCAAAGAGCCGCGCGCGGCCTACGCCATGGATGCGCTGAAACGTTCGATGAAATGGGACGAAGAGCGTTTCGGCCGCGAATACGATCTCGATATCTTCATGATCGTCGCCGTGTCCGATTTCAACATGGGCGCGATGGAGAACAAGGGTCTCAACGTCTTCAACGACAAATTCGTACTGGCCGACCCGGAAACCGCCTCCGATGCTGACTACGCCAATATCGAGCGTATCATCGCCCATGAATATTTCCACAACTGGACGGGCAACCGCATTACCTGCCGCGACTGGTTCCAGCTCTGCCTGAAAGAAGGCCTGACGGTCTATCGCGATCAGGAATTTTCCGCCGACATGCGCTCGCGGCCGGTCAAGCGCATCGCCGATGTGCGCCACCTGAAATCGGAGCAGTTTCCCGAGGATTCCGGCCCGCTGGCGCACCCACCGCGCCCGGATACCTATCGCGAAATCAACAATTTCTACACAACGACCGTTTATGAAAAAGGTGCCGAAGTCACGAGGATGATCGCCACGATCCTCGGCGCTGATGATTTCAAGAAGGGCATGGACCTCTATTTCGAGCGCCATGACGGCGAAGCCGCAACCGTCGAGGATTTCGTCAAGAGCTTCGCCGATGCGAGCGGCCGCGACCTCTCGCAATTTTCGCTCTGGTACACGGAAGCGGGCACACCGCTCGTCTCCGTCTCATCGGCTTATGATGCGGGCAATGCCACCTTCAGACTGACGCTGGAACAGACCGTGGCGCCGACGCCCGGCCAGCCGGTGAAGCAGCCGCGCCATATTCCGCTGTCGCTGGCGCTGATCCTCGACAATGGCCAGATCGCCGAACCGCAAGCCGTCGAAGGCGGCGAGTATCGCAATGGCGTGCTGCATCTGAACGAACGCAACCAAACCTTCTCCTTCACCGGCATCTCGTCGAGGCCGGTGCTGTCTATCAACCGCAGCTTCGCGGCACCGATCAATCTGGATTTCGAGCAGAATGCGGCCGATCTGGTGCAGATCGCCCGGCACGAGACTGACATGTTCGCCCGTTTCCAGGCGCTGACCGATCTCGCCCTGCCGGCGCTGATTGCCGCCACCAAGGCGGTGCACAAGGGCGAAGAAATACAGACGGATGCGGCTCTCTCCGCCACGCTCATCGAAATCATCGGCAACGACGCGCTTGAGCCGGCATTCCGGGCGCAGGCGCTCGCCTTGCCGAGCGAAACGGATATCGCCCGCGAACTCGGCGGCAACACCGATCCCGATGCCATCCACAAGGCGCGCAATGCCACGATCAAGGCGATTGCCACGTCCGGCCTAGAAACGCTGCGGCAGCTTGCCGATAGTGCTGCCGATGGCGAGGCTTACAGCCCCGACGCCGACAGCGCCGGACGCCGTTCGCTGCGCAATGGCGCCCTGAGCTTCCTCGCCTTTGCCGAGGGAACACCGGAGCGGGCGGCGAAGGCCTTTGCCGACGCCACCAACATGACCGATCTCGCCCATGCGCTCAGCGTCCTGACCCAGCGTTTCCCGGAAAGCACGGAAACAAAGGAAGCGCTTGCCGCCTTCGAAAAACGCTTTGCCGACAATGCACTCGTTCTCGACAAATGGTTCTCGTTGCAGGCAGCCATTCCGGGCGAAGGCGCGCTGGAGCGTATCAAGGGGCTGATGAAATCGAAACATTTCATCGCCACCAATCCGAACCGGGTGCGCTCGCTGGTCGGCACGCTTGCCTTCTCCAACCCCACCGGCTTCCACCGAGCCGATGGCGCGGCCTATCGTTTCCTTGCGGAACAGATCATCGCCATCGACAAGCGCAATCCGCAGCTGGCCGCCCGCATTTTGACCTCCATGCGCTCCTGGCGATCGCTGGAGGCAAGCCGTGCCGAACATGCGAAAGCCGCGCTTTTAACCATTGCCGAGGCGAAGGACCTGTCGACGGATGTAAGCGACATCGTCGGGCGTATCCTCAAGGGCTGATCGTCCGCCGAAGCTCCACCATTCTGATCCATGCCGCGACGCCGTCTTGATTTCCATCAAGGCGGCGTCGCGCATTGCGCAGCATCTTTGTGTGCGAAGGGCCGACGTTGGCTCGGGATCAGATGGGAACTTCAGATGACGGACATGTCCAGAACCAGCGCCTCGTTTCAACGCTTCATGACCGACGCCCCGGCTCACAAGGCGGCATGGCTTCAGGCCGTGCAGGGCCTGGGCGCGGCCTCCACACTCGATGTGAAGACGCAGAGCCTGATCTATATCGGTATTCTGGCCGCCCTGCGTCTGGAAAGCGGCATCGCTTTTCATGTGACGGAAGCCAAGGCGCACGGCGCAAGCCGGGAGGATATCATCAGCGCGGTGCTGACCGGTCTTCCCGCCGCCGGCAATGGCGTGATCAGCGCGCTTGGCCCTGCTCTCGATGCCTTCGATGGAGGCTGAAACCCGTTCCACGCGGCATCTCGAAACCGCCGGAATTGAAGTGCCGCTCACTGTTTTTCTTCATGAATCCCGCTTTTCCCGAAGCGGGAGCAGATTGTCCCGAAAAAATACGGAGTCGGTTCAAGGGGTTAAAATTCTTTTAACTTTTGCCTCTGGACACGGCGAATCGCATTTGATTCATTAGAGATATTCGAGCGGCGGCGCTTCGAATCACTGGGGACATCTAAAAGGCGGGACAATGACGAACGTGCGGCGGGCGACTGCGGGCGATGAGCGGCCGTATGCCAAATTTTCTGATCTTGCGGCCTGGGGCGAAAGGCTTTCCAGCGACCTGATGGGTTTGATGAATGGCTCCGACCGCCCGGCGCCGCAGGTCGAAACCCTGCTGAAACGTCTGATCCCCATTCTCATTCTCGCCTTCCTCGTTGTTGTCGCTGCCTCGCGCATGCTTGGCATCGTTGCCGAATACAGCCGCATGGAAGAGGCCGCCCGCCACTCCACGGCGCTGACGGCGCTGACGGCGAAAGCGGCCCTTATTAACAACGGTATCGTTTTCACCGCGCAGGACCGGACCCGCGCCGAGGCGAGCCTCGTCGCCGCATTGCCGTCGGGCAGCCTTGCCGATGGCACGATGGTGCTGCTGTCAGGCAGCAATGGCCGCATCTTCGCGGGCGCCGGCAAGGAGGCGATGCTTTATATCGGCACCTCACTGCCCGCCCTGCTTCCAGAAATCGCCATCGTGCAGCGTTTCCCCGGCTCGCCCGGCACCATCGAGACCAACATCGATGGCCAGCAGCATTATGCGACGATGATCCCCTTCGGTGATGACGGCGCCATGGTGATCGCGGCGCGTTCGCTGCAGCCGATCCGCTCCTTCTGGCGCAGCGAAATCGCCATGAACGTCACGCTGTTTGCCGGCATCTCCTCCATCCTGCTCGTTGTGCTCTACGCCTATTACATGCAGGTGAAGCGCGCCCGCGACGCCGACGACATCTTCGCCGAATCCAACCTGCGGGTGGAGACGGCGCTGTCGCGCGGGCGCTGTGGCCTCTGGGATTTCGATCTTTCCAGCCGGCGCATGTTCTGGTCCGGTTCGCTTTACGAAATTCTTGGGCTTCCGCCGAAGGCAGCACCGCTCTCCTTTTCCGATGCGGCCCGCATGATGCATTCCGAAGACGGCAATCTCTACGAGCTTGCCCGCGCCGTCGGCTGCGGCAACCTGCGCCAGATCGACCAGATTTTCCGCATGCGCCATTCCAAGGGTCATTATGTCTGGCTGCGCGCCCGCGCCCAGGTCATCCGCACCAATAACGGCCCGCGCGTCATCGGCATCGCCATGGACGTCACCGAACAGCACCGCCTCGCCCAGCGTTATGCCGAGGCGGACCAGCGCCTTGCCGACGCCATCGAATCCACCTCGGAAGCCTTCGTGCTGTGGGACAAGAACGATCGCCTCGTGATGTGCAACACCCACTACCAGAAGGCCTATGGCCTGCCTGACAGCGTGCTGGTGGCCGGCACGGAAAAAAGTACGGTCCATGCCGCAGCAGCCCGCCCCGTGGTTGAACGCCGCGTTGCCGATCCGGACCAATCCGGCCTGTCGCGCACCATGGAAGTGCAGCTTGCCGATGACCGCTGGCTGCAGATCAACGAGCGCCGCACCCGTGACGGCGGCCTCGTCTCCGTCGGCACCGATATCACCCTTCTGAAGCGCCATCAGGAACGGCTGCGCGATTCCGAACGCCGGCTGATGGCAACGATCGGCGACCTCTCCGCCTCGCAGCACAAGCTGGAACGGCAGAAGACGGAACTTTCCGACGCCAACGCCAATTATCTCGCCGAAAAAGAGCGTGCGCAGGCCGCCAACCGGGCGAAATCCGAATTCCTCGCCAATATGAGCCACGAGCTGCGCACGCCGCTCAACGCCATCCTCGGCTTTTCCGAAATCTTGCAAAACGAGATGTTCGGGCCGGTCGGCTCGCCGAAATATTCCGAATATGCCCGCGATATCCATGACAGCGGCAAACACCTGCTCAACGTCATCAACGATATTCTCGACATGTCGAAGATTGAAGCGGGCCATATGCGCATCAACCGCGAGACGATCGATCTTGCGCCGCTGATCGAGGAGACGCTGCGGCTGACCGCCATTCAGGCCCAGCAGAAGAACATCACCGTGCAGCAGAAGGTCTGCGCCGGGCTGACCATGCAGGGCGACCGCCGCGCCATGAAGCAGATCATGCTCAACCTGCTCTCCAACGCGGTCAAATTCACCGGCGACGGCGGCCGTATCGCGCTGCGCACCCATGTGCATGAGGCCGCGATGATCCTCACCATCGCCGATACCGGCATCGGCATCCCCGCGCAGGCGCTCAACAAGATCGGCCAGCCTTTCGAGCAGGTGCAGAGCCAATATGCCAAGAGCCAGGGCGGTTCCGGGCTTGGGCTGGCGATTTCCCGCTCACTGGTGAAGCTGCATGGCGGGACGATGAAGATACGCTCATGTGAGGGTCGCGGCACGGTGGTGACGATCATTATTCCGCATACGGCGGGCGTGTGTGGGACGGTGCATTGAAGCTTGGTGTGTTTCGCGCGCGCCCATTTGCGCTGGAGGGTGCGGTTTACCCCCCTCTACCCTGCCGGGCATCTCCCCCTCAAGGGGGGGAGATCGATGCGCGTCGCTCTTCAGCCCATCTTTAACGTTGCGAATGAGCGAGCGTTAGCTCCCAGCTGATCTCCCTCCTTGAGGGGGAGATGCCCGGCAGGGCAGAGGGGCGTATCGCCCCACCCACCGAGATCAGCCGCCATTCTTCACCACCGCCACAAACGCCTTGCGCACTGCTTTCGCCAGCCGCTTCACCTCTCCCTCAAGCGTTGAGATATCCGGGCAATCCCCCGCCCGGCACACGAGGTCGATCAGGCCCGCCGGCGCCTCTTTCGGATTGAACGTCCCATCAATGCACAGCCGCACGATCTGCGAGATTTCGGTATAAAGCCCCATTGCCGCCATGCAGTCATCGAAAGCCTGCGGCTCCATGACAGGCGCGGCGAGCGCCTGAAACGCCTCGGCCGTATTGCGACCCGGTTCGTGCGCAGCAAGCCCTTTCACCGGCCCAACCAGCGCCAGATATTGGGCGATGAATTCGAGGTCGATCAGGCCACCGTTGATGAGCTTGAAGTCCCAGTTGTTTTCCGGCGGTTTTTCCTGCTCGATGAGGTTGCGCATGTCCAGCACGTCGACGGAAACCTTGGCCGCATCGCGCTTTTGCGAAAGGATGGAAGCGATGATGCGGCGCGCATCTTCCATCAGCGAGGCATCGCCGCAAATCAGGCGGGCGCGGGAGAGCGCCATGTGTTCCCAGGTCCAGGCTTCCTCGCGCTGGTATTTCTCGAAAGCGGAGATGCGCGTCGCCACCGGCCCCTTGTTGCCGGAAGGGCGAAGCCGCATGTCGACCTCGTAAAGCACGCCTTCCGCCGTCGGGGCCGACAAGGCAGCAATCAGCCGTTGGGTAACGCGAGTGAAATAGCGCACCACATCGAGCGGCTTTGCACCGGTGGATTCATGGGCGGCATCGTCATAATCGTAAAGCAGGATGAGATCGACATCCGAACCAGCCGTCAGCTCGAAGGAGCCGAGCTTGCCCATGCCCATGACGGCGACACGGCCGCCAGGATAGAGCCCATGCGCCGCTTCCATCTCCGCCAGAACCGCATTCAGCGCCGCCTCGATCACCAGATCGGCCAGGTGGGTGAAAGCGCGGGCGGCGACTTCGCCGCGGATTGCGCCGGTCAGAAGCCTGACACCGATCAGGAAGCGCTGTTCGGCGGCAAAGATACGCAGCCGGTCGAGAATATCCTCGTAATGGCGGGCGTTGGAGAGGAAATTGCCCATGCGGTGGGCGAGATAATCGCGTGTCGGGATGTCGCTCATCAGCGCCGGGTCCAGCATGCCGTCAAAGACATGCGGGCGGGCGGCGATGATTTCGGCAAGGCGCGGTGCTGATGACATGATGGTCACCAGCAGGTCGAGCAGCGCCGGATTGTTGCCGAGCAGCGAAAACAGCTGGATGCCGGCCGGCAGGCCGGAAAGGAAATTATCGAAACGCAGGAGCGCCTCATCCGCCCGCTTGCTTTCACCGAAGGCGCGCAGCAGGTCCGGCGTCAGCTCCGTCAACCGCTCGCGCGCCTCGACCGATTGGGTGGCCCGGTAACGGCCATTGTGCCAGGTGCGGATGACGCGGGAGATATCCTCCGGCCGCTCGAAGCCGAGGGCGGAGAGTGTTTTCAGCGTATCGGGATCGTCCTTCTGGCCGGTGAAGACCAGATTGCCAGCCTCGCCGGAGAGTTTCGTTTCCTGCTCAAACAGCGCGGAATAACGCCGCTCCACCAGCCGCAGCACTTCTTCCAGCTTTTCCGAAAAAGCCTTGGTGTCGTCAAAGCCGAGCATGAAGGCAATGCGCTTCAATTCGGCTTCGGTATCGGGCAACACATGGGTCTGTTCATCGCGCACCATCTGGATGCGATGCTCCACCTCACGCAGGAACCAGTAGGCGTCGGTCAGGCTGTCGCGCGTTTCGGCATCGATCCATTTCGCCTCGGTCAGTGCAGCAAGCGCCTCCTGCGTTGCCCGCACCCGGAGCGCCGGCATGCGACCGCCGGCGATGAGCTGCTGCGTCTGGGCGAAGAACTCGATCTCGCGGATGCCGCCGCGCCCGAGCTTGACATTATGACCCTTCACCGCAATCGCGCCATGGCCCTTATGGGCGTGGATCTGCCGCTTGATGGAGTGGATATCGGCAATCGCCGCGTAATCGAGATATTTGCGGAAGATGAAAGGCGTCAGCTCGCGCAGGAAGTTCTCGCCCGCCTTCATGTCGCCGGCCACCGGCCGCGCCTTGATATAGGCGGCGCGTTCCCAGTTCTGCCCCCTGCCCTCGTAATAAAGCAGCGCCGCTTCCACGGGAATGGCGAGCGGCGTCGAGCCGGGGTCGGGCCGCAGCCGGAGATCGGTGCGGAAGACATAACCATCGGCCGTGCGCTCCTGCATGATGCGCACCAGACGGCGCATCATGCGTCCGAAATTCTCCGTCGCATCATAGGGATCGTCCATGATGCCGGCGGAGGGTTCGAAGAACACCACGGCGTCGATGTCGGAGGAATAGTTGAGTTCGCGCGCACCGAGCTTGCCCATGCCGAGCACGATGAGGCCCGATCCTTCGCTGGGGGCTGCGACATCCTTCAGTTTCAGCTTGCCGCTCTCATGGGCCGACAGCAGCAGGTGATCGATGGCGGCAGAGAGCGCTGCATCCGCCATGTCGCTCAGCCAGCGGGTCGTATCACGCGCGGTGAAGATGCGGGCGAGATCGGCAAGTGCGGCGATAAAGGAAAGCCGCCGCTTGGCTACTCTCAGCCGCGACATCACCTCGTTTTCGCTCGGTATACCGCCCTCGTTCCCGGACTTCCAGCAATCGCGCGCCTCGCGGACGAGACCGGTCAGCAGCGGCTCAAGCGGTTTCGAAATCGCCAGCGACAAAAGCCCTTCATCCGCCGACGCCATGTCGCGCAGATAGGGAGACAGCGTGAAAGCCGCAGCGATAAAGTCTTTGAGCGCGCTTTCACCGGCAAGCAGCGCGGCCACCGCCGGCTCACCCTTGCCGATATCCTTCAGCGTCGAAAGAACGGATTTCAGTTCCGTCTGCGTATAGGGGCGGATCATCCCCGGCAGAACCTCGCTCAGCCGCCTTTCAGCGGTTTCCCGTTTCGTCACTGTCTCTCTCCCTCTTCCGCCTATTCTCTCGCCGCTCTTCGACCGTGCCCGGCTTTCAGGACCGGATGCACCGCATCCGAAACGTTCCTGCCGCCGCACCTTTGCCGAAGCCTCCCGGCGCATGCATGTGGCGTTGTAACAAATGCGGGCCGCTTTGCGATCAGAAAACCGCCGGTGGCGATGTTTTCCAAAGCGCCGCACCGCGTAATGTCTCCGCAATTGTGCCCGCGTAGCGTCATCCTCAACGAAACCCGACTCCCCGGTTTTCCAACGCTCGATGCTGCAACGGATATGATCATGAAACAGATTTTTACAGTAAAATGGCAAAAGAACCTGCGCGCGATGGCCCTTTGCCTGACAGCGTTGCCTGTTGCGCAGGCGATCTGCACACCGGTCTTCGCCGCCGATATCGGTAAATCGGACAGGGTGGCCGATCCGCAGGGCAATTTCGACAATGCCCGCTACAGCAGTTCCAGCGAGTGGAAGATCACGCTCGGCGCAGGTGCGGCCTATGCCCCGAAATATGAAGGTTCGGACAAGCTGGAAGTGGGCGCCGTCCCGCTGGTTTCCGTCCAGTATGGAGAAACCCTGAGCATCGATTTCAGCGGCGTTACCGTCAATCTTCTGAACCAGAACGGCTTCCGGCTGGGCGTCAAGGGTGGCTGGGAAGCGGGCCGCAAGGAAAAGGATGACAAGAAGAACCTGCGCGGGCTGGGCGACATCAAGGCCGGCGGCGTGGTCGGCGGCGTCATCGCCTATGGCGTCGACCCCTTTGAAATCTACGCCAAGGTGGACAAGACCATCGGCGGCAGCGAAGGCCTCACCGCCACTGTCGGCGCAAGCGTCTCGCACAAAGTCGACCAGTTCATCTTCGGTGCGGATCTCTCCGCCACCTGGGCGGATGACAACCACATGAAATCCTATTTCGGTGTCACCTCGGCCCAATCCGCCCGCTCCGGCCTGCGCCGTTATGACGCCAAGGCAGGCTTCAAGCGCATCGACGCCAGCGCCTCGGTTTCCTATCTCATGACGGAGAACTGGATGATCACCGGCACCGGCGGCGTCGGCTTCCTGCTGGGCGACGCCAAGGACAGCCCGGTGGTGAAAAAGGATATCCAGCCCTTCGCCATGATCGGCGTGGCCTACACGTTCTAAGCCGCGCGGGAGAAATACACGTCCATCCCCCGCCCGTCCCCATGAGGAAAGGCGTCCCTGCCCTCACGCCTCCTCATCCAGTGAAACGCCGCAAGGCGTTTCACTGGGCCGCCATGTTCAAAGAATCCTGTCGCTGTATTCCGGCGGCGCCACCCAGCACTCTTCATGCTTTCCGAACCAGCGGTAGCGATTGCGGGCGACAAAGCGATAAACGGGATCGCGCAGAAATGCGGGAATGATGCGCAATACGGTAACCAGTCGCCAGGGCATGCCCAGCGCCTCATATATGCTCAGAACAGCATCGCTGTCCTGCCGCACCCTGCCGTCATCCACGACCAGCATGCTGACGGGATCTTTCGGGTCCATATCGTAACGACGGTAAATTTCAGCGCCGATCTCGCTCTGCATGGAGGCCAGGCGGAAATATCCGGCCCTGTCATGCCGCAGTACGAATTGCGCATTCACGGAACACAAGACACATTCCGCATCGAACAGAATGATCGGGCCATGCCCGTCGTCGATCAGAGGAACCGTATCTGCCACCCGTCACACATCCTTTCGTCCATCGCGCGCGATTTCCGAACAGAGCCATTGCAGTCGATCAACCGAACCATTCTCCAGATCATCTTTCAATATAATCTTGAAAAACAGTCATTTCCCGGCAAGCCTTGCTCATCCGCAGAACTCACCGGTGTGAAGACCCACTGGCTTCATCAGCCAGCGATGCTTACGCCCTGGGAATGGGAAACACCATCGAAACCGTCAGCCCCGGGCAGGCCGTATTCGAGGCATCCGTGTCGGATAGCACCAGCGATCCGCCATGCAGTTCCATGACGGCCTCCACCAGCGACAGGCCGAGCCCGGTTCCCGGCTTGGAGCGGCTTTCATCCAGCCTGACGAAACGTTTCAGCACCTCGCCGCGCTTGTCGGCGGGAATGCCGGGACCGTTATCGGCGACGGAGAGCACGATGGCCTCCGGCTCTCTTGCCAGACGGACGACGAGTTTCTTGTCACCTTCGCCCTCGCAGGCATATTTCATGGCGTTGTCGATGAGGTTGGAGAGCGCCTGGCCGATCAGTTCGCGGTTGCCCTTTACCGAAAGGTCAGCCTCTATTTCGGCTTCCAGAGCAAGCCCGGCATCCTCGGCTACAGGCTCGTAAAGTTCGGCGCTGTCGGCGGCAATCGCCGAGACGTCGACATCGGTCATTTCCGCGGCAATCGAACCGGCCTCGACGCGGGAAATCATCAACAGCGCGTTGAAGGTGCGGATAAGCTGGTCTGACTCGGCGATGATGCCTTCAAGGGCCGCGCGCCGTTTCGTCTCGTCATTGTCGTCAAGGGCGGCGGCCGCCTTGTTGCGCAGCCGCGTCAGCGGCGTCTTCAGGTCGTGGGCGATATTGTCGGAGACCTGCCGCAGGCCTTCATTCAGCTTCTCGATGCGGCCGAGCATGGCGTTCAGCGAGCCGGACAGGCGGTCGAATTCATCGCCGGATCGGCCCTGCGGCAGACGCTGGGAAAGGTCGCCGGCCATGATCTTCTTGGTCGCCGCAGACATGCGGTCGATGCGTTTCAACGCATTGCGGCCGATACCGAACCAGATGAGCAGCGCGCCGCCGCCCATGATGGCGAGCGCCACCATCAGCGCATTGCGCACCAGCGCCCGGAACTTGGTCGGCTCGCCGAGATCGCGGCCGATCAGGATGCGCAGGCCGTTGTCCAGCATGAAGATATTGGCGGTGGCGAGATGCTGCACGCTGTCGCCGCTTTCGGAATAACGCTCGTAGCGGAACGGGAAGCCCGTCCAGCCCTCCTTGTCGAAGACACCGGGCTGAACGGAGGCAACGTTGCCGGCAAGGATTTCACCATTCGGCCCGGCGATGACATAAAGGCTCGCACCCGGCTGGCGGGCGCGGCGCTCCATCATCCTGAGAAGCGGGTTGATGCCGCCGCGATTATATATCCGCTGCACATCCGAGACTTCCTGCAGCACCGCATCACGCGTCTGCTGGTTCAGCAGCCTTTCGGAAAGGGCGGTGACATAAAAGACGAGGAAGGCGGCGCAGAGCGCGAACAGCAGGATATAGAGCGCCGAAAGGCGCACCGCTGTCGACCGGAACACTATTCTGAGGCGGGCCATTTTCGCCAATCAGCCCTCGTCCTTCATCATGTAACCGGCGCCGCGGATGGTCTTCAGAAGCGGCTTCTCGAAGTCCTTCTCGATCTTCGAGCGCAGACGGGAAACATGCACGTCGATGACATTGGTCTGCGGATCGAAGTGATAGTCCCAGACATTTTCGAGAAGCATGGTGCGGGTCACCACCTGGCCGGCATTCTTCATCAGATATTCCAGCAGGCGGAATTCGCGCGGCTGCAGCAGGATTTCCTTGCCGTTGCGGCGCACATCGTGCGACAGCCGGTCGAGTTCGAGATCGCCGACCCGGTAGATCATGTCCTGCTCGGGCTTGCCCTTGCGGCGGCCCAGCACCTCGATGCGGGCGAGCAATTCGGAAAAGGCGTAAGGCTTCGGCAGATAATCATCGCCGCCGGCGCGCAGGCCGGTCACGCGGTCATCCACCTGCCCCAGCGCGGAAAGGATCAGAACCGGCGTCTCGATACCGCGGCGGCGCAGCTCGCTGATGACGGAAAGCCCGTCGCGGCGCGGCAGCATGCGGTCGATCACCATCACGTCATAGGCATTCTCGCAGCCCATGAACAGGCCGCTCTCACCGTCGCTCGCGTGATCGGCGACGATCCCGACTTCGCGGAACGCCTTGGTCATATAGGCCGCAGCCTCTAGGTCGTCTTCAATGACTAGAATCTTCATGTGCGGGACAATAGCGCCCTCGCCCTTTTCCGCACAACCGGAAACAGATGCGGGAGAGACTTCCTGAACCTTGTTTTCCATGGAATTTCCTCCGAAGATCGGGCCTTAAGCACCATCGCGCTTCCAGGCTGAACAATCGCCTATGGATCAGGCGGGTGCCGCTTGTTTCTTCTCCCCGGCGGGGAGAAGAAAAGGGCCATAGCGCCCTGCCATACTCAACCGCCCCGTCTCAAGAGCGAGATGCGATGCCGGGTCCCAAAAGAAGCCGGCATCGCGTTTCAGCGTATCAACCCTGGTCGATATCCAGAGCGATGAAGCGGCTGCCATCATCCGTCTGGATCTGGAACAGCGCCTTGGAGCGTCCGTCCTTCTTGGCCTGCTCGAGAATCTTCTCGATATCGGCGGCGGAAGCGACCTGCTGGTTGTTCACCGAGGTGATCTTCTCACCCGTCTTCAGGCCACGGGCAGCGGCATCGCTGTCGGGGTCGACATCGGTGATGGCAAGGCCATTGCCGTCATCGGCGGGAGAAACCGTCAGGCCGAGACTGGACAGCACCTTCTCGCTGGAAGACTGGTCGCCCTTGTCGTCGTTCTGGGTCGGCGTCGCCTTGGAGGCGTCGTCGCTTGTAAGATCACCCAGCGTCACTGTGACCGACTGCGACTTGCCACCGCGCCACAGCGAGATTTCAACCTTGGCGTTGGGCGCCATGCCACCGATGCGGCGCGACAGGTCGCGGGCATCCTTGACGGGCTCGCCATTGACGGCGGTGATGATGTCACCCTGCTTGATGCCGGCCTTGTCGCCCGGCGAGCCGGACTGCGGCGAAACGACGAGCGCGCCGCTTGCTTCAGCGAGGCCAAGCGATTCGGCGATATCCTTGCTGACCGGCTGGATCTGCACGCCGAGCCAGCCGCGTTCGACCTTGCCGTCCTTCTGCAGATCGGCAATCACGTCCTTGGCGACGGATGCCGGAATGGCGAAGGCGATGCCGACATTGCCGCCCGACGGCGAGAAGATGGCGGTATTGATGCCGACCACTTCGCCATTGAGGTTGAAGGCCGGGCCACCCGAGTTGCCACGGTTCACGGCGGCGTCGATCTGCAGGTAATCATCATAGGGGCCGGAGCCGATATCGCGGCCGCGGGCCGAAATAATGCCTGATGTCACCGTGCCGCCGAGGCCGAAGGGGTTACCGACGGCGACGACCCAGTCACCGACGCGGATCTTGCTGTCATCGGCAAACTTCACATAGGTGAACTTGCGGTTCACATCGACCTTCAGGAGCGCAAGATCGGTGCGCGGATCACGGCCGACGAGCTTGGCTTCGAGTTCGGTACCGTCGTTCATGACGATCGTATAGGCGGAGCCATCATCGACGACATGGTTGTTGGTGACGATGTAACCATCTTCGGAGATGAAGAAGCCGGAGCCCTGAGCGACGGGACGAAGCGGACCCTTGCCGTCACGGTGGCGATTCGGACCACGTTCGGAGCGATCCTGGTTCGGACCACCGAATTCCTTGAAGAAGCGCTTCAGCGGATGGTCATCAGGCAGCTGGTCAAGGCCACGGCCGCCAAAATTGAAGGAGAAATTGCTGGAGTCATCGGAAGCGGGCTGCACGTTCGACTGTACGCGAACGGAGACGACGGCGGGCGATACCGCATCGACCACATTGGCGAAGCTTGGAACCTGCGGCGCATTCACCTCGACGGGAGCGGCGAACGAGTGGAGGATCGGGGCGGCGATGCCGGTGGAAAGCATCAGCGCCGCAAGGCCGCCAACGGTCGTGGCCTTCAGAGCCGTCTTCAGCGAGGCCGTCTTCAGCGAGGAATGGCCGTTTTGCGAATGAGACATGGTGTACCTTCTTTCTTCATTCAGACTGGGCCCCGTTTGACCGGGGGAGAAGCGGTGGATGATGAAGATATAGGAGGCGACACCTTACGGCGAAGTGTCTGACGAATGAAAAATCCGTAATGTTGAAAAAGTACCGGGGAATGAAATGGAAACCGGTTATTTTTCAATGAGATTGCGGATTCGCTCTTCTTCGTCCGCGCTCAGCTTCTGTGGCTGTTCCTGGCTTGCGCGGCGGCGGGAAAACACGAAGACGGCGAAAATCCCCGCAAGGGTGAGACCAATGGGCGCGCCCCACAGAAGCACGGTGCGAAGGCTGAGGCGCGGTTTCAGGAGCACGAACTCGCCGTAGCGCGACACGACGTAGTCAATGACAGCCTTGTCGCTGTCGCCTTGAACCAGCCGCTCGCGCACCAGGACCCGCAGATCGCGCGCCAGTTCGGCATTGCTGTCGTCGATCGACTGGTTCTGGCAGACCATGCAGCGGAGCTGAGACGTCAGGTTCCGGGCGCGCTGTTCCAGCACCGGGTCTTTGAGGACTTCGTCGGGGTTGAACGCGAAGGCCGGAGAGGCTGCCGCGAAGATGAGGGTGAGAAGAAGCCCGAGCGCTACCACAAACTCCCTCATTCCGCCGCCTCCGGCATCGCCGTTCGCACCGGCTTCGCCTTGCGATTCGGCGCACCGACCCGCAAACGCCGGTCCGAGAGCGAGATGAACCCGCCCGCCATCATGAACAGCGTGCCGCCCCAGATGCACAGGATGAAGGGTTTCCACCAGATGCGCACCACCATGCCGCCATCGGTCATGGGATCGCCAAGCGAGACATAAAGCTGGCTGAGGCCGAAGGTCAGGATACCCGCTTCCGTCGTCGGCATGCGCCGCGCGGTATAGAGCCGCTTGGAGGACCACACATCGGCCACTTCGACACCCGCCTTGCGGATGGTGAAATGGCCGCGATCCTCGGTGAAATTCGGACCGACGGCGTGGCGGATACCGTCGAAGGTGAGGCTGTAGCCGCCCGCTTCCGCCACCATGCCCTCCTTCATCTCAAGCACCGTTTCCGTCTCGAAAGTGGTGACAATGACGATGCCGAGCACGGTGATGCCGAGCCCCATATGCGCCAGCGCCGTGCCGAAGGCCGAACGCGGCAGGCCTTTGAGGCGGCGAAATGCGATGCCGAAGGCCAGCTTGCCGAAATTGGCGCGATACCAGAGATCGGCAAGCGCCCCGAAGATCAGCCAGAAGCCCGCAGCGATGCCGAGTGCGGCCAGCACCGGACCGCCATTTTCGATGTACCAGAGCGTCAGACCCGCGAGAGCCGCAAGCGCCGCGGCCACATAAAGCCGCTGGAATGCGCCGAGCAGATCGCCGCGCTTCCAGGCGAGCATCGGGCCAAAGGGCGTGACGATCAGGATCGGGATCATCAGGAGGCCGAAGGTGAGGTTGAAGAAAGGCGCGCCGACCGAGATTTTTTCGCCCGTCAGGGTTTCGAGAATGAGCGGGTAAAGCGTGCCGATCAGCACGGTTGCCGTGGACACCGTGAGGATGAGGTTGTTGAGAACCAGCGATCCCTCACGCGAAATCGGCGCAAACAGCCCCCCGGCCTTCAGCGAGGGCGCGCGCCATGCAAAGAGCGCGAAGGCGCCGCCGATGAAGACGGTCAGAATGCCAAGAATGAAGATGCCGCGGCTCGGATCGGTGGCGAAAGCATGCACGGAGGTCAAAACGCCGGAGCGGACAAGGAAGGTGCCGAGCAGCGACAGCGAAAAGGTCATGATCGCCAGAAGCACGGTCCAGATTTTCAGCGCCTCGCGCTTTTCCATGACAAGCGCCGAATGAAGCAGCGCGGTTCCGGCAAGCCAGGGCATGAAGGAGGCGTTTTCCACCGGATCCCAGAACCACCAGCCGCCCCAGCCGAGTTCATAATAGGCCCAGTAGGAACCCATGGAAATGCCGGCGGTCAGGAAGGTCCATGCGGCGAGTGTCCACGGCCTCACCCATCGCGCCCAGGCGGCATCGATGCGCCCTTCCAGCAGCGCTGCGACGGCGAAGGAAAAGCAGACGGAAAAGCCGACATAACCGAGATAAAGCAGCGGCGGATGGATGGCGAGGCCGAAATCCTGAAGGATCGGATTGAGGTCCTGCCCCTCGGCCGGCACCGGCTCCAGCCGCAGGAAGGGATTGGAGGTGAGCAGGATGAACAGCAGGAAGGCGACCGAAATCCATGCCTGCACCGCAAGAACATTGGCTTTCAGCGTTTCCGGCAGGTTGCGGCCGAAGGCGGCGACGAGCGCGCTGAAAAACACCAGAATGAGCAGCCACAGCAGCATGGAGCCTTCATGGTTGCCCCACACGCCGGTCAGCTTGTAGATCATCGGCATCAGCGAATGGGAGTTTTCCCAGACGTTGCGCACGGAAAAATCCGAGACGGCATAGGCCCGCGTCAGCGCCGCGAAGGAAAAACCAACGAGCAGGAACATCATGACGGAGCCGAGCGAGGCGACATCCATCAGCGCCCGGTCGTTGCGGCGCGCGCCGATAACCGGCAGCGTCGAGACGATCAGCCCCACCCCAAGCGCCAGCACCAGAACGTAATGGCCGATCTCGTTGATCATTTGGTTGCTCCGGTCTTGTCGGGCGACGTCGCACTGGCCGACGGCGTCGCGGCGGCGGGTTCCTCACCCTCTCCGCCATGCTGCCACAGGCCCTTGTCCTTCAGCCGGTCTGCCACTTCCTTCGGCATGTAATTCTCGTCGTGCTTGGCCAGCACGCTGTCGGCCACGAAGCCGTGGGTCGCGGCGTCGAACATGCCTTCGGTCACCACGCCCTGCCCTTCGCGAAAGAGATCGGGCAGAATGCCGGTATAGCTGACCGGCACATTGGCCTCGCCATCCGTCACCGTAAAGCTCACCGTGCGGCCCTCGCCGCGCTTGATCGAGCCTTCCGCCACCAGCCCGCCAAGGCGGATGCGGGTGCCGGGGTTGACGGGCGTCTTCTCCAGATCGGCGGGCATGTAGAAATAGGCAATCGACTGGCCAAAGGCGAACATGACGAGCAGCACGGCTGCAACGATGAAGCTCATGCCGCCGCCGATGATCGCGAGACGTTTCTGTTTGCGGGTCATTGCGTCACTCCCTGCGGCGCAGCATCCTGTTGCCCGTTCGTACGGATCGGCCCGGCGGAAACGCCAAGTTCCTTCGCCAGCGCCAGAAGCTGCCTGCCCTGTTCACCCTCCGGCGGGAAAGCCTTCAGCCCCGCCCGCAGGGCCTCTCCGGCCTTGGCTTCGTTCTTCAGCACCGAATAGGCGCGTACAAGCCGCACCCAGCCTTCAAAATCGGCGGGGTTTTCCTTGAGCTTGGCATCAAGGCTCGACACCATGCCTTCGATCATCGCCTGCCTGTCGGAAGCCGTCATATCGTTGGCCGCCGCCATATCCTCAGCGTTCGGGCCGGGCGCGGCAGGGTTCGCCGCGCCGCCGGTGCGGGCGATATGCTCTTGAACCAGCGGCAGCCACGGCGCGCCGGCCGGCGCATCGGCCGCCAGCGCTGCAAAGGCCGCGCGTGCTTCCTCCGCCTTGCCAGCCTGCTCCAGCGAAAGCGCCAGATAGAAGCGGGCGCGCGGATTGCCGGGTTTCAACTGTTCGGCCTGCGCAAACGCATCGCGCGCGGCCTCGATGACGATGCCGTCATTGCCGGCAACCAGCGTTTCGCCAAGGCCCGTCAATCGTTCGGCGCTCGGGCCCAGAATACGAAGCGCATTGCGATAGGCAAGCTCGGCGTCGCCAAGCCGCAATGTCTTGAAATAGATCGGCGCGAGAATGTCCCAGCCCGCGCCGTCATCCGGGTTCTGCGCCAGATGCCTTTCGGCCCGTGCGACCAGCAGGTTCATGTCGTTACCGGGCTTTTCAAGACGTGCCTCGAGCGGCATGTCCGGCACCTCCGGACTGCCGTTCCAGATGTAAAGACAGAGGCCGAGTGCGGGCAAGAGAATGGTGATGAGGCTGGCGGCGAGATTGTGCCGCAGCGGACGCGCCTCTCTGCCGGGCTGCTCTTCCGTCTCGGCGGCAGCGAGAAGCCGGCGGCCGATTTCGGCGCGGGCATAATCCGCTTCGGTTTGCCCGATCAGGCCGGCGGCGCGTTCGCGGTCCAGCTCGGCCAGCTGGTCGCGATAAACGGCAACCTCACCGTCGCGGCGCGTCTCGGGCGCCTCGGTCTTCCGCATCAGCGGGTACATCAGGACGATGGCAACAGCCGCCGTCAATATCGCAACGACAATCCAGAACATAAGGCTCAATTACTCGAATGCGCGGCACATGGAAACATGAAGCGCGGGGATGACGCGAATTTGAGACATCACGCCGCACCGCAGGCCATCTCCCGGCTGCACCGCTATGCCTCTTCTTGTCATCGCAAAAGGCCCGTGACCTTGATTTACGTCAAACTGGTTACGTCAGCGGCGACCAGCTTCCATCGGCATTGCGGCAGGCTGCACCGCGCGCCCTGGTTTCCCGTCCGTCGACCGTCAAGGTATGCGAATATTGCCGGCAATTCTGATTGCCGACCTGATAGGGCGCATTGGCGACCACCTGGCCCTTGGCGTCATCGCCCGTCCAGGTGACAGGCGTGCCGACCGGGGCTGTTTCCAGCGCCTTATATTCGGCTTCCAGCGCCTTGGTCTGGTCACCCCTGTCAAGCTCAACGCCGCTTCGCCCGACAATGCCGCCTTCCAGATTGGCAAGAAAGGGCGTCGAGGGCTGCGCAGAGCGGCCAAACAGGCCGCCGCCCGCCGGGCGGGTGCCCGTAGTGGTGCAGGCGCTCAGCATCGATACGCACAGGATCGAGAGAAGTGCCGGGCGTGACACCAGCGAACGCATTGTCACGGAGCGGCAGCCATCATACACGTCAACCAAACCCTGTCCTCTTTCCTACCGCATTGCACCTAATATACCGGCATTGAATTTCTTGCCTTTTTTCTTGCCTCACGCAAGCTCTTTCGAAAGGCCCGGCAAAATCAGATCGGCTTTAAGGCCGCCGATGGCGCTGCGCGACAGCGAAAAGCGGCCATGGTACTCTGACACCACCTCGGAAACGATCGACAATCCGAGACCCGTGCCCGGCCGGCTCTCGTCCAGCCGCCTGCCGCGCTTCATCGCTTCGCTGATCTGTCCCGGCTCCAGCCCCGGCCCGTCATCCTCGACAGTCAGCTCCACCCAGGAGCGACGGGCGATTTCGGCGTCGGACGATGGGTGCGTGCCGGTCGCAAGCGTGATGACCACGCGCGTCTGCGCAAAACGCGCGGCATTTTCCAGAAGATTGCCGACAACCTCCTCCAGATCCTGCTGCTCCATGCCAAGCACGGCGCCGGCCTGCTCGAAATTCAGGACAAACTGCTTGTCGGGGTTCAGGCGACGCATGACGCGCACCAGCCGTTCCAGTGCCGGTTCCGCTTCCACGCGGGCAAGGATAGAACCGCGCTGGGCGGCGATGCGGGCGCGGGAGAGATAGGATTGCACCTGCGCCTGCATGGCATCGGCCTGCGCCCGCACCAGATCGCCATGCTGCGGGTCCAGCGTGCGCGCTTCGTTGAGAAGAACGGCGATCGGCGTCTTCAGCGAATGCGCGAGGTTGCCCACCTGCATGCGGGCGCGCTCCACGAGGCGGCGATTGCTGTCGATGAGCGCGTTGACCTCATTGGCCAACGGCTGGATTTCGCGCGGGAATTCACCTTCTAGGCTTTCCGCCTCCCCGCCCCTGATCTTGCCAAGCGCGACGCGAGCCTGATCGAGCGGCCGCAGACTGTAGAGAATGGCGAGGCCATTGACGACCAGACTGCCCACACCGAAAACGGCGAGCGCCAGATAGAGGCTGTTGGAGAAATCCCGTACATCGTCTTCCACGACATTCAGATTGCCGGAAACGCGGAAACGCGCGGCACGCCCCTCGCCATCCAGCACGACTTCGGTTTCCGCCACACGCACCTGATTGCCGGCCTCGTCGGTCACGGCATAAAAGCGCTCATAGCGGTTGTCGAAGGGCGCATCGAGAATGCTCGGCACCGGCAAGGTGGAGACGCCCAGCGACGAGGAAACCAGCGGCGCGGTCTGGAAATTGCCAAGCGGCTCGACAACCCAGTACCAGCCGGTATCGGGCTGCGAAAAACGCAGGTCGCCAAGCTGCGGGCTGCCGGCCAGCGTATTCTCGTTGGAAATCGTCACGGAATTGATGACGTTGTAAAGCTGCGCCCTGAGAAGATCGGTGAAGCTGCGCTCCACCCCCTGCCGGTAAAGCGTCGAGATGACGACGGCGATCACCACCAGCGCCAGCGCCGACCATAGCGAGGCGAGCAGCAGAACGCGGGCGGTGAGAGAATTACTTCGCATCTGCCGGCGCTTGCATCCGGTAACCGAGACCACGGATCGTCTCGATCAGATCAACCCCGAGCTTCTTGCGCAAACGTCCGACAAACACCTCGATCGTATTGGAATCGCGGTCGAAATCCTGATCGTACATATGTTCGACCAGCTCCGTGCGCGACACGACCTCGCCCATGTGATGCATGAGATAGGACAACAGCCGGAACTCATGCGAGGTGAGCTTCAGCGTCGTACCGTTGACGGTCGCCTTGGAGGATTTGGTGTCGAGCCGGACCGGGCCGCAGACGAGTTCGGAGGAGGCATGGCCGGCGGCGCGGCGGATGAGCGCGCGCACACGGGCGAGAACCTCTTCGACATGGAAAGGCTTGGTGACGTAGTCATCGGCTCCGGCGTCAATGCCGGCGACCTTGTCGCTCCACCGGTCGCGGGCGGTGAGGATGAGAACAGGCATGGCCTTGCCGGCCGCACGCCATTTTTCGACGACGGTAATGCCATCCAGCTGCGGCAGGCCGATATCGAGAACGATCGCGTCATAGGGCTCGGTATCGCCGAGATAATGCCCTTCCTCGCCGTCAAATGCCTGATCGACAACATAACCGGCTTCTTTCAGCGCGTCGGTCAGCTGCCGATTGAGATTGGCATCGTCCTCAACAACGAGAATACGCATTATCAGCCCTTTCCTTCCGTCCCGGCCCGCGCGCGGGGTCGGTCATGCTAAATGTTTCGGATTGTTTTCCGATATTTCGGCGATGCGGGCAAGCTACATCGGCACGCGCATCGTCACCTTGCGCGGGCGCTCGCCATTACCCTGGACGAGAACGGTGACGACACAGGACTGACCATCGCCGGAAGGATAGACCGAAAGCAGCTGACCACCGGTTTCGCGCACGACGCGGGCAACGGCTGCGCCGCAGTCGCTCGCCGCCAGTATGTAATGGCCCTGCAGATCAGCCTCGGGCGCCGTGAAACCGGAAAGCCCGGCTGCAAGCGTCGCGATGATGAGAGGTGATGCCATTGCACAAACTTCCAAAAAACCGGGTGCGTCTCGAACCGTATTGTGACCGAATATGTAGCGCAAAGCGTCTGAATGGCAAATGAATGCCGCCCCCGCCGCAAGGGCGTAACGCGGGAGCGGCGTCTTTGCATGTGCTGTCAGCGAATGGCGCTGGTCGCCGAAAGGCGGCCGTAAAGTGCGATCAGGCCGCCAATTCCGCCCGCAACCGTCACCAGCCCGTCCGCAAGTTCGCCTTGCAGACCGGCGGGCAGCTCAAGGCCGGCAATGCTGAAAAGCGGCGCGAAAACCGCGACCAGAGCACCCCAGATCGTGCGCGATTGATACCACGCTTTGGTACTGTCCATAATCTCATCCTTTGCGTTGTTTTTCAGACACATGTCAGATCGGCAGAACGGCCTTGGCCGCCACGCCCGAGGGCACCGCGCGGCCGAGCTGGCGGACACGCACGGAAATGTGATCCCGCAAGGCCGGGAAATCTGTGAGTTCGTCTGCGGCGGGGTAAAACCACACGGGTTCTGAAACCTCCGCCACTCGCCGCACCGTCTCGCCGTCCAGCACCTCGACGCGATAAAGCTCGAAGGGCTCGTCCAGCGGGATCTCGCTCGCATCCCAGCCGTCGGCCTCCACCCGGCCCCGACGTTTCCACCTGAACAGCACGCCATCCCCGCGCCGTTCGGCGGAAAGATGGACCGGCGCGAGCGGCGTCAGCGCCCGCAAGCCTCCCTCGAAGGCAAAAGGCCCGCTCATTGCGCCCGCCATTCCCGCAGCTTCCGCGATCCAGCTCAGGCGTCGTCCGCGCTCGCTCGCGGCAAGACCCAGCGGCTGCACCGCCTGATCCAGAACCACCACCGGCGCACCCTTTGGCGCGCCTGCGGCCAGTGCGTCTTCCGTGCCAGCCAGTCCCCGCAGGAGAGAGGAAAGCCGCCAACGTGAGGGTGCGATTTCTTCGGCCTTTGCGAAAGCGACGATTTCCCACACGCCGTTTGCGGCCTTGATGGCGAGACGGTTCTCGCCGTTCAGCACCGAAAGCTCCGCGGCCGACGACACTTCACCGAAGGGCAGATCGACGAGGATGGCGTTTTTCCGGTCGAAACGGCCGGGAGGGCCTGATATCAGCGGCATTGCCAGCGCGCCGATCATCGCCGGCCGGTCAAGCAGAACGCGCTGCCGGTAACCTTCCCTGCCCGGCGACGCGGAAATGATGATGGGCCGCCAGGGCTTTGCGAGGGCGGCAATCCGCGCCGAATCCTCCGGCGCGGTGCCGTCATGGCAGGGAAGATCAAGAAACAGTACCTCGGGCGCGAACCCTTCCGCACCGCTTGCGGCGTTGCTGCGCCGTTCCTCCGCACCACCAGCGAAAACCGAAAAGGCGGCGGAAAAGGCCCGCGCCTCCACCTGCCGCACCGCGCCGTCCTCAATGCGGCTCACCAGAAACCGCCCGGAAGGCGCTTGCGGAAAGGCGTCTTCCGGCAGGCGGATGCAATCGCCGGGTTCGAGGGTGATTTCGGAGGGCGGCAGGGCAAAGCGCAGGCTGCGCTGCGCCTGCCGGTTGTCGCGCAACAGCGCCTCGACCGCCGCCTCCGCAGTTTCCGCAGGCAGGGCGGCGTTGAGATCAAGCCGCATGACCCGGCTACCGGCATTGTCGATGCGGCGGGACCTTGCACTCCCCTGCTCGTAATCCAGCGCCGGGTTGAAAGACGTCAGCACGGCCTCTGCCGCAAAATCGCTTTCATGGCCGCGACTTTCCGACCAGAGCGGCTCGTCCTCCAGATCGGCCAGCACGGCAATATCGCGGACCGGCAAAACCGCAGTGTTGCGGGAGCGGAAGCGCAGGGTTCCGCCATCTTCCGCCACATCCACCTGGAAAGCCGCCATCAGCGGCTCCAGGAGATTGCGGGCCGAGGTCACGTCGCCCTGCACATAACCGGTCAGATCACCGCTGACGGCGGACACGTCGAAGGCGGAAAAGCCGTGATCGGTGAGGATGGCGGCGATGGTATCGGCGAGTATGGCCGTTCCCAGCCGGCCATTCAGCCAGTGGCCAGTGCGCCAGTTCGCCCCATCGCTCCATGCCGCGCCATTCCGCGGAAAGGCGGGAAAAGGCCGTGCATCCCAGGTCCACAGATAGACCCTGTCTGCATCGACCATCGCTGCGGCCTCACGCCAATGGTCGAGATGCGCCTCGAGAAACCGCCGCTGCTGGCTGTCGGCGCGGCTTCGGCGGGAGAAATAAGGAAAGGCGTTTTCCGCCGATTTCGGATCGGGAAAGACATTGGGGCGTGTCGCGCTCTTGTCCACCGCCGGGCAGCCGAGTTCGGTGAACCAGATCGGCTTCGAGCCCGGCACCCATGCGGTCGGCGTGGATTTCTCCACTCCCCGCACCCGGTCGTGATGGAGGTTGCCCCACCAGTTCCTGATATCCTTGTAGCGGAACACCCAAGGCTTGCCCTTCAGCCCGTCCGTAATCGGCGTGCGCCGCCGTGCTGCGCGGTCTGCGTCACTGAAATAATACCAGTCGAAGCCCTCACCTGCCGTGATGGCATAACGGAATGCGGCGGCATCATCCGGGCCGGTCATGCCATCGGGACTGCCGTTCGCGGCATCCTCGTCACGCCAGTCGGAGAGCGGCATGTAACTGTCGATACCAACAGCATCGATCTCAGGGCTCGCCCAGAGCGGGTCGAGGTGGAAGAACACGTCGCCCGAACCGTCTGCCGGCTGGTGGCCGAAATATTCGCTCCAGTCCGCCGCATAGGTCAGCTTCACCGCCGGCCCCATCACGGCCCGTACGTCGCCCGCCAACCGCACCAGTTCCTCGACAAAGGGAAAGGCATCATTCTCGTCTCTCAGCGCCGTCAGCCCGCGCAGTTCCGAGCCGATCAGGAAGGCATCCACCCCGCCCGCCCGAGCCGCCAGCGCCGCATAATGCAGCACCATGCGCCGGTAACCTTCATGGCGATTGCAGAAGGCGGAAACCTGCGTCCGTGCGCCAGCGCTGCGATCCGCAGAACCGGCCCTGCCGGGTGCGGGAAAGCAGGTGATGCGCCCGCGCCAGGCATAGGCGTCCTGCTCGCTTTTGCCATAGGGGTCTGCAAGACCGTTACCGACGGGAACATCCATCATCACGAAGGGATAAAGGCACACTCGCAAACCCCGCGCCTTGAGATCGGCGATGGCCTGCAACACGCTTTCGTCGTTGGGTGTACCGCCATAGGCGGGACCGCCGCCGTGATGGCTGACGAGATGCGCCTCGCCGCGCGAAAGACCGGCGACGGACCATGGCATCGTTTCCCCATCCCGGCCGTCCACCTCCACGCCGGGCAGAATGCGGCATTCACCCACCCGCATATCCGTGCCGAACCAGCTCACCACCAGCGCCACGCTCTCAAGATTGGGGCAGAGCGCCTGCAATTCGTCGATTGCCGCCTGCCAATCCGTCGCGGCGGTCAAACCATTGCGGTTCATGATGCGGCTTTGGCCGATGCCCGTTCGTTCGGAAACCTGCACGGTGGCGTAACCATGTTCCGTTGCGCCGGGGATGACGGTGATGGCGCGGATGGCTTTTTCCAGCCGTCCGACCGGCCGCACCACTTCGAACTGCATCAGCGGGATACGGTTGCCATAACTATCGAGCGGCAGGCGTTCGAACACCACATAGGCCAGTCCGCGAAAGGCCGGCGCATTGCCCGCCCCCTGCTTCGCCTCGATCAACGGATCGGGCAATTGCGTCTCGCTGCCGGGATAAAAACGCATCTCGATGGCGCTCAGGTCCAACTCCCGCCCATCGGCCCAGACACGCCGCACCATGGCCGCCTCACCTTCGCACAGGCCGATGGCGACATTGGCAAAATAGCGAAAGGTTTCGACCTTCGGGCCACGGTTGCCCTTGCCGCCGCGGCGCTCCACCTCGATGCTTTCTTCAAAACGCGTCGCCCAGATCAGCGTGCCGCCGATCCTTGCGGTGCCATAAAGCCGGCTGATCGCCGCCCCCTCATCCGCCCCGGGAATGCGCGCCGTCGAAAGCCGCGCGCCCGTTACCGTCCGCCCGTTCGAAAGCAGTGTGCGGTCGATGGCATTACCCGCCAGCGCCCCCGCCGCCCGGCCGATCATTGCGCCCAAAGGACCGAAAATGCCGCCGAGCGCCGCACCCGCCGCCTGAAAAACGATTGTCGCCATGCTCGCCTCGAAAAACTCAGGGATCGGGAAAACGAAAGATACCGGCGATGCGCCGCCTCCAGCCCGGCACCAGCGCCGAACGCACCACCGCCGCCTGTTCATAGGCATGGATGAAATGCTGTGACCCGGCCAGAATGCCGAGATGTTTGGCCGCCGCATCGGCCCGCCAGCGAAACAGCAGCAGGTCTCCCGACCTTGCCTCTTCCATGCGCGGAACCGCCAGAAAATGGCGTTCCGCCGCCGCCATCAACCGGTCCTCGCCGCCGCGTTCAGCCCAATCAGGCGCATAGGGCGGCGGCAATTCCGGTTCGTGGCCGTAAATTCCGCGCCAGATGCCGCGAACGAGGCCGAGGCAGTCGCAGCCGACCCCCTTCAACGAGGCCTGATGCCGATAGGGCGTGCCGATCCAGCCTCCGGCGAGCGCCAGCACTCTTTCGCCGGTGTCGCTCATGGAAACAGCGCCCCACCGTCATGGCTCTCACCGCCGCTCGCATAGGAATAGGCGAAATCCGCCCCCGGCAGATGCGGGAAGCCCCGGAAATTCAGATGATTGGTGAATTTCGCCCGGCAAGTGGTGAAACTCTTGTCGCAGCCGGCGGTGACAGAAAACGTGTCCCCCGGCGAAGGCAGCTGTTCCGGCGGCAGCCAGAAGGACAGATGCACGCCGCCGTCACGCCGCTCGTGGCCATCGAGGTCGAAACTCTTGGCCGCCAGCAGGCCGGCCAGAAAGCGGAGCTTTCCCCGGCTGAAAAAACCATCGGCAAAGGCATCGAGCCCTGACACGAGCAGGCCGCCCGAGGCATCCACCGCCACAACGTTGCCATGGCCGGTAAACGGCTCGAGATCGACACCGCAACGCCTGTCCCCGAGTGCGGCATCGCAGCGACGCCCATAGACCCTGCCCTGCGGCTGGCCGAGGCGATGGGCAAGGCTGCGCAGCTCGGCGCGAAACGCCCCGCCAGCCCGTGTCACCTCGCCAATCTCGCGCATGTTCAGCAGCATATGCTGGTCAGGCGCCTGCCAGTTGACGAGGAAAAGCTCCACCCTCGCACCATCGAAACGCCCGGCGGCCAGATCGTCTTCCGCAATCGCCTCGCTCGAAAAACCGCCCGCCACCTCCCCGGCACTCGCGCCCAGCCCCGTTTCGCTGTCGCTGTCGCTGGCCGCAAAGCCGCTGGCGGCAAGGTAGGAGGTGCCGCCGAACACGATCATCTCATCATGATCGGTAAAACCAATCGTGACGCCATCCTTCAGTGTCACCTTCCAGCAATGGCATGTGGTCGTCGCATCTCCCTTGAGATGCTCGGCAAGGGCGGCGGGAATGGTTTTCATGGCAGGATTTCCATCAGTGGAATGGAGGGAATGCGGCCCGCCTCGAAAGCGGTCAGGTTTACGTCGATACGGTCGATCGCGAAACGAACCGGCACGTCGAATTCAAAACCGGCACGGATTGCAGCGCCGGCGGGCGGCACGCGCCCCGCCCGGAAGAGCACCATGCCGGTGGCGTGATCGACCGAAATATCGGCCGCTTCCGCCTTCACCCCCTCGACCGAAACAATGACCGAACCCTCCGCGGGTTTATCGATCCGCCGCGTGAAGGAGCCGCCGGCATCGGCATAGGTCTTCAGCAACTGAAAACCCGCCGTCACCCCATCGCCGGTACCAATCCTCTGATCGGTCGAGGCAGGCGTCTCTCCGGGCGGGCAGGATTTGAAATCCACGGGATCGCGAAAACGAAAGCCGTAAAGCTCACCGCGCCGCGCCTCAAAAAAGGCGAGCACCTCATAGAGATCGGCGACGGAGCGGATGCCGGATCCGGCGTCATAGCTGCGTCTGGCGTTCCTCCAGCGCTGGTTGCGACTCTCCCGGCCATTGGACAGGTTGACGATATCCGTCCGCCTCACCGGCCCGCCGCTGACGCCGAGCGCGAGCCGCAGCGGAAAGCGCACTTCATGAAATGCCGCCATGTCGTTGTTCCTGGATTCTTTTCAATGGTCTGGGAAAGTGAGCGCGCGTCACAATCCGCGCTGGCCGCGCCCGACGCTGCGCGCCAGCATGGCGGCGATCTGGCCTTCACTTTTGCGGAAGCTCGCAGCATCCGTCGCCGTCACGTTAAAAACGATCTGCGCCCCGCCGCCGCCCGCAGGTGCGGCAACACCGAGGGCGCCATCCGAACCGCGCTTCAGCGGCAAAATCGCTTCCGCCCCCGCCTCGCCCATCAGGCCAAGCCCGCCGCCCATCGGAAAAAAGGCGGGGCTGGAGACCACGCCGCCATCGGCAAAAGGCGTGATGCTGCGCCCCGGCACCCCGCCATCGGCAAAGGCGAACAGCGAACCGCCGCCGTTCAACAACCCGCCGACGGCATCGCCAATCATGCTCTCCAGCGGTTTCAGCCCGGCCGAAAGCGCGATGCCGGACAGCCGTTGGCCAAGCCCGCGCAACACATCGTCCAGCCCCTTGCCGCCGGTCGCCGCCGCCTGCAGGGCCGAGGTCAGGGCCGCACCGAACCGCTCGGAACGCCGCTCGAGATCACCCATCACCTCCGAGAGCGCCTCCGCCTCTTCCCGGTTCTCCGCAATCGATCTTTCGCCCGTCATCGCGCTTGCCTTTCTGATTCAAACCGGAGCCGCAAAATTTTGAAATGCCATTCGTTTTTGAGATCAACTCACCCATCCGGAAACTGCCGCATCATCCCCTCCATGGCCTGACGGTCAGGGCCGCGCGAAACGGCGTTGCCGCCCGTCATCGCGAAAAATTCGCTCGGGGTCATCAGCCAGAAGGTTTCCGGGGAAAGCCGCAGCAGGAACAGGCCGGTATGGATCACCGCGTCCCAGGGGAATGGGCGCGACGTCGCTTCGCCTGCTGCGGCATTCAAGGGTCCGGCGGCGTCCCGCCTTTCAAACCGCCGAAAGTCGCGGTCAAAAGATCGGCGACGATCGCGGCATGGCCGGCAATGCCGCCTTCCACCGTGGCGGCGGCCACATCCTCGTCGGAAAAGACGTTGCCCGCGCCGCGCAGTCCCGCGCCGATCACCCGGATCATGTCCGCCGCCTTCATGCGCCCGCTCGCGAAACGTTGGGCGAGCGCGGTGAGGTCATCGGCTTCAAAGGCGGTTTCGAGTTCGGCAAGAGCCCCGAGCGTCAGGCACAGGATGCGCCTTTCACCGTCTATCAGCGCTTCTATCTCGCCGCGATGGCGGTTCGCCCGCCCGTAACGCAAACGCTCAGGCATCATAGCACTCCGAATGTGAGAAGACCGGCCGATTCCAGCGCGATCTCGAATTGCACTTCGCCATCGTGGCGGCCGGAATATTCGAGCGCGACGATCTGGAACGGTCCGGCAATGGCGCCGAAATCGGGAATGACGATCTGCCAGCCGGGAATGCCGCCTGCAAAAAATGCGCCGCGCACCAGCGCATCGCTCGCCTGGTCCTTGAAGATGCCGGAGGCCGTGAGCGATGCCCGCTGCACGCCAGCGCCGGCGAGAAGCTCGCGCCAGCGCCCGGCGCTTTCGGCATCCGTCACGTCGACGGCCTGCGCATTGAAGGCCAGCCGTTTTGTTCTCAGCCCCGCCACGGTCGCAAAGACGCCGGCATTGTCGATCTTCAGCAGCAGGTCCTTGCCTTTCTGCGCCACCATGTTGTTTCCTTTCGTTTCAATTGCGGTTGCGGGGGTGCGGCGGGCCTGCTACCAAATGGTTTCCCGCACCTCGCACCCCGCGATCTCACCATGTCCGACGCCGCCTCCATGACGTCCCGCGTGCGCCTTATCGGCGTGCTGGCGCTTGGGCAGATCATCAGCTGGGGCAGCGGTTTCGACATGCTGGCCATTCTGGCGCCACGGATCGGCGGCGAACTGGCGATCGGCAACGAGATCGTTTTTGCCGGCCTCACCATCATGATGCTAATCAGCGCGCTTTGCGGCCCGCTGCTGGGAAGAATGCTCGTCCGTCGCGGCGCGGCGCCCGTGCTGGTGGCCGGCTCAGTCCTCTTTGCCGCCGGTTTTGCCGTGCTCGCCTTTTCGGGCGGTGTCACGAGCTATTTTTTCGGCTGGGGCGTGATGGGTCTGGCCGCAACCTGCGGCTTGACGACGGCTGCCCATACCGCCGTGGTGGAGCGTGTGGGCGCGGAAAGCGGCCGGCTGCTGACGCTTCTGATGCTGTTCACCGGGCTTTCGGGCGCGGTTTTCCTGCCCGTCACCGCGCTGGCGGAACAACATCTCGGCTGGCGCGGCACACTTCTGCTCTATGCCTGTCTGCAGCTCTTCGTGCTTCTGCCGCTCTATCTCTTTGTCCTTCCCGACCGTCCGCCCCGCAAGGAAGCGAAGCGGCAGAAAGCCGACGCGCTTTCATCCACGCCAGTCGATACACGCCGGGCTTTTCTGCTTCTGGCGGCCACGACGACGATCAGCGCCTTTACGACCTTCGGCCTGTCGCCGCTCCTGCCGCTGCTGCTCGTTCAGGCGGGCGCAACGCAATCGCTTGCCGTCCAGCTGGCATCGGCGCGCAGCCTGCTGGCAATTACGGCGCGCGGGCTGGATTTCCTGCTTGGGAAACGCGGCAGCCCCTTCCTCACCGCCATGATCGGCTTCTGTCTTCTGCTGCTGTCGCTGCTGCTGTTGCTTGGCTTTGCCCCGGCCATGCCGGCTTTCATCGGTTTCATCATTTTTTTCGGTTTCGGCGCCGGTGTGCTCACCGTCAGCCGGGCCGTGCTGCCGCTGGCGGTATTTTCCCCGGAGGAATATGGGCTGCAGGCCGCGCGTATCTCCCTGCCGCAGAACCTCGCAATTGCCGTTGCACCTGTTATTTTCACGCTGGCGCTCGACCGCGGCGGGGTGGCGGCCATGCTTGGCGTCGCCGCCGTGCTGATCGCCATTTCGTTTGTGCTCCTGATCGTCCTGTGGAAAACCGTGCGCAGGCAGAACGCCTGAAACGGCACTACTCCGTCACCGCCCTGAAGCGCATCTCGACGATGAAATTCCGGGTCTTCGCCTCGCGGCGCGAGCGGCTGGAGAGAAGATGCAGATTGACGAGAGAGACCCCGGCAATCGGCAGCGCCGCATCGTCGAGCAGGCTCGTCACACGAGCGGTGATCTCTCCCGCACCCTTGCGGCCATTGGCATCGCTCCAGATCTGCAGCGACAGGAAATGCTCCTCGGCCTTTTCCGTGGCGGTCGAATAATCCCTGCTTTCAAGATCGCCGATAACGATGCATGGCAGAACCGCGCGCGGCAGAAGCCGGTCGACAATGCCGCCGGGGATGAGCGCCGTCAGCACCGCATCGCCCGTCAGCCGTGCGAAAATCGCCTGAAGAAGCGGGTTTGCGGCGCTCATCGGCTTTCCTCCTCGCAGCGGCAGACGATAAAGCGACATGTCTCATCCGGGTCCATCACGGCCCGGATCGCCAGAATGCGACGGCCCTTGCGAAAGCGCATGCCAACGGTGATGTCATCGCGGTAAGCCAGCCAGACGCGGTGGGTGATCGTCACGCCCTCGGCCGAGGCCCGTTCATGGGATGCCTCCGAAACGGGTTCGATCGCAGCCCAGAGCGACCGCAGGAAATTCCAGCTTTCCGCAGCACCACCCTGCCCGTCCGGCGTTTCGGTCCGCACGTCCAGTTCCAGCCGCGCCGTCAGCTTGCCGGGATCGAGAAAAACAAGGTTCATGTCTCAAAGCCCCACACGGCAGAAGGGCGCAACCAGCCGCTCGTAGCCGGCGGGAACGGCGGCGGGCTGGTTTTCCGGGGCGACAGCACCGCGAAAGGCGAACATCTGCGCCACATGCATCAGTATGGCGCGTTTCAGCGTGTCGGGCACATCCGTTCCCGCTTCGCCGTAACCGGTAATGAAATCGATCTCGATGCCGTTCATCGCCCGGCCGGGAGCCGGCGGAGCGCGCAGCCACAGCCTTGCCGGCCGCGCCGCACCGTCCAGCAATTTTTCCCCGACGGTGATATCCGCCGAATGCCCCTCACCGTCAAAAACCAGAATCGTTTCGATGGCTTGCACCGGTGTCCTGCCAATCAGAATCACGCCCGTCTGCGGCCACCGGTCGAGATAAAGCCGCCAGGTCTGGCGGAGGAGGCAAAGCCCGCTCGTGCGTTCCAGATGCTCGCGGGCGGTGCGGATGAGCGCGGCAAGAAGCACGTCCTCGTCGTCGCTGTCGAGGCGCAGATGCGCCTTGACCTCGGCAAGCGTCAGCGGCTCCGTCTGCGGCGGATGAATGAGGGCATAGGTCATGGGGTCTCCGGAAGGACGGCAATCAAAGAGTGAGCGAGCGGTGGCGGCTTGTTGCCTTCTCCCCAAGGGGGAGAAGGTCGCGGCAGCGGGATGAGGGGGTGACGGTAGAGATATTCCGCAATGTTGCCCCCTCATCTGCCCTTCGGGCATCTTCTCCCCGGCGGGGAGAAGAAAGGGCCCCAAGGTCCGCGGTCAATTCACCCCGAATTTGACCAGCTTGATCGCCTCGAAGTTCTGCACGCCGCCGCCCACGCGTTTAGTGGTGTAGAACAGCACATAGGGTTTGGCCGAATAGGGATCGCGCAGGATGCGCACGCCCGTGCGATCAACGACGAGATAGCCGGCGCGGAAATCGCCAAAGGCGATGGCAAAGCTATTGGCCGCCACATTCGGCATGTCCTCCGCTTCCGTCACCGGGAAGCCCATCAGCGAGGCCGGCTGGCCCGCGGCGGCGGGCGGGTGCCACAGATAGGCGCCGCTGGTATCCTTGAAGCGGCGCAGCGCCCCTTGCGTCTTGCGGTTCATCAGGAAGGTGCCGTTCTGGCGATGGCCGGCCTTCAGCGCATAGACGGCGTCGAGCAGCACATCCATCGGCCCGGCGGAAGCAAAGCCGGACGAAACGCCGGTCGCGACATAACCGATGTTACCCCAGCTCCAGCTATCATTGGCGACGGTGGTATAGGAGAGGAAACCCTTGGGCTTGCTGGCGCCATCGCCGGCGATGAAAGCGGCGGCCTCCTGTTCGGCGAAAGCGATGTCCACCTCGGAAGCAATCCAGGCCTCGATATCGACTGCGGCGTCATCCAGCAGGCCCTGCGTGGCCGCCGGCATGGCGTAAAGCTCCATCGTTGGAAAGGAAAGCTCGGCAAGCTGCGGCGTTGCCGTCTGCGGTCGTGCCGCCGTTTCGGAGACCCAGCCGGTCGTCATGCCGCCGGGCGAGAAGGGTTTCTTCAGCACGGCGGCGGAAACCTGCCGCACGGTTGCCAGTGCGCGGATCGGCGAAATCGCCGTCATGCGCCGGCCGATCTCGCCATCCGTCTCGCTCGGCAGCAGGAAGCCGCCATCGGCTCCGGTCGAGCCGGCAAAGGCCTTGGCCTCGAGATCGCGCAGCGCGCCTTCCTCACCGCGGCGGATATAGGCCTCGAAAGCGGCCTTGTGCTCCTCGGCATCGTGGGAAAGCGCGTCCTTGCGGCCAAGTGCGGGGCGCGCTTTCCTGAGCGCCAGATCGTCCATGATCCTGCGGTTGTCGTCGAGCGTCTTGTCGATGCGGTCGAGCTTGTCGCGGGTCACGACATCAGCCCCCATCTTGCGCTCGATATCGGCAAGCCGCTGGTCGTTGGTTTCGCGGAAGGCCTCGAAGGCCTCCATGAACTCATCGAAGGCGGCCGTCACCGTATCGGGCACGGCCTTCACCTGCGGTGCAACAGTCATCGGGGCCGGTTTCGTCATCTGTTCTGTCATGTCGTTTCCTTGTGGGTGATTGTCCGGAAGTCAGCGTTTGAATGCCGTGTCGAACAGCGAGCGGGCAGCGCGACGCATGTTGCGCACCAGCTCGGTCTCGCGGTCGCGGAAGAAGCGGGCGTGCTTGACGTCGGAAACTCGCGCGGACGGCAGCATCGGGAAGGTCACGACCGAAATTTCCCAGAGATCGGCCTCCAGAATGCGCCGGACGCCTGAGCCCGCCGCCTTGCCGGAGCGCCCATCCTTACTGGAACGCCCCTCTTTACTCGAACGTACGGTGCGAAAGCCGATCGACAGCCCGTCCAGCGCGCCGGTCTTCATCAGCGAATGCACCTCGCGGGAGCGGGCGACGCCGGGCGCGAGGACGCCCTCCACATAAAGGCCGCGCTCATCCTCGCGGATGGTGCGCCAGGCGCCGATAGGCTCGGCAGGGTCGTGCTGATAGAGCATGCGGATGCCGGCCGCGCCACGCTCCTCGATGGAGCGGCGGAAAGCCCCGCGCTCGATGACATCCTGACCGAGATCGATCTCGCCGAAGACGCTGGCATAGCCGGAAAAGGTGCCGTCGCTGGTAATGCCGCGCAGCTCCAGATTGGCGAATTTGCGCGTGGCGGGACGCGGCCCGCGATAAACGTGCATGGAAAACTCCTGCGATGTGAAGGAAGTGTCAGGCGCGCGGGCGGGCGCTGTAACGGTCGGCGATGCGCACCAGCACGCCCAGCCCCCACCACGCCCCCATGCTGGCGGCGGCGGACCCCGCCACCATGATTTCCCGCCCCGAAAGCGCGCCGGCAATATCGAGCTGCTGCACGATCCACAGGCCGATCGGCCCGCCGAAGATCATGCCGCAGGACACGCCGGTGATGAAACGACTTGCGGCCTCGCGTTTGCTTTTCGGCAGGAGGTAAACGAGCGATACACCCGCGCCCGCCACGGCGCCGGTGATGCGGGCGGCCCAGATGCCGGCCTCATTGGCGAATTCAGACATGGGTAATCATTCCGTTCTAGGATGTTGTTATCGGGCGGACGCGCCGCGTCGCACGCAGGCGCTTTTTGCGCGCCTGCGCCGGGTGATTTTGTGAGTCTTCGGAATCGCTTGGGCAGAAGACCTCACAGGGAGATTCCGCTTCTTCAGAAAATGATTGAACACGAGGCCGGGGCTTCGATCCCGCCGGGTCGGTGATCAATAACCGACGGCTTCGCGCTTTTCTTCGTCACTCAGGAACGAGGCCGCGCCGATGCGTGCCCAGAGCGCATCCCGCTCGCCGGCAAGCCCGGCAATCCGGTCGAGATCAGGTTCGAGCCTCAACCCCGAGCCGAAGACCGGAGAAAGCCAGCCGCAGAGCCTCGCCGCCGTGCGATAAACGAGCGGCAGGACGGTCAGACGATAAAAGGCGCGGTTCGCCTCCTGGTAATTGGCATAGGTATTGTCGCCGGGAATGCCGATCAGCATCGGCGGCACGCCGAGCGAGAGCGCGATATCGCGCGCCGCGCCGTTGCGGGCCTCCAGAAAATCCATGTCGCGCGGCGAAAGACCCATGGCCTTCCAGTCCAGCCCGCCTTCCAGCAACAGCGGACGGCCGGCATTCATCGCCCCCTGATAACCTTCCTCCAGCTCACGCTTCAGCCGCTCATATTGCTCGGTGGAGAGATTGCCGCCTTCCTTCGGCTGGTAGACCAGCGCCCCGGAAGGCCGGGCGGAATTGTCGAGCAGGCGCTTGTTCCACTGGCTTGCGGCATTGTGCAGATCAAGCGCGGCCCCTGCGGAAGCGAGCGGTGCAAAACCCGCCCGATCATCCAGCGGATGAAAGAGTTTCAGGTGCAACAGCCCTAGCCCGTCGCGCTCGGCGGCGATGCGCCGGGATGCCCGGCCCTCGGCACGGTAATCAAAGGCCACCGGCCAGCCGTCCGATCCTTCGACGATGCTCACCCGGTCGGGCCGCAGGAGATGCAGTTCACGCAACTGCCCACCCACCGTTAACGGCTCGATATAGGCATTTCCGGCCAGCATGAGGTGGCCATAAAGCGCCTCGAAAAAATCCGGCCCACCCATATGGGCGCTCGGTTTTAAAAGCAGCGCCAGCAGCGGATGATCGGCCAGTTCCTCTTCGCCATCATAGAGCAGCCAGCTGACCGAGGCGGATGTTTCCGCCACCATGCGGGCGGCGCGGTGCGCCACCGGGTTTTTCATGAAACCTTCGCGGGCAAGTGCGGCATAGGACCGGCCGGACCAGAAGGCCTGCCCGCCCTGCACCGCCACCGCCATGAAGCCATCAGCCATTTTCCGGCTTTCAGGCACGGCTCTGCCATCCGCCGGGCGCTTGCGCGGCAGGGAAAAGGGAAATCGCATGGAGTTGTCCTTGTTTTGATGGCCGCTCAAGTCCCGATGCCCCTCATCCCTGTGCTTTCACAGGGATCCAGCCAGCCCAAGTCTTTGGGCTGGGAAGAGTCCTTTCGCCGCGCAGACGCGCGTCGGCTGGATTCCTGTGACAAGCACAGGAATGAGGGAGATGGGGCCTCAGCCCTACGACAAAGGAAAGATTTGCGCCCGTTATCAGTAGACTACGTGCGGATGCGAGCCACCTTCGCAGGCGGAAGCGGACGTTACCGGATCGGCGCTTTCACCGCCGTATCGCTGTCGAAATCTGCGGCAACGCGGGTCTCGCGCAGCGGCTTTACCGTGCGGGTCGAAAGATCATAGGCGGGATCGGCCTTGTAAGCCGCCAGCGCCGCCTCGTTTTCGAACTCGCCATAGACGATGAAATCGACCGAGTTGCCCCATTGGTCCTTCTTCACGTTCTCGCCGATTTCCAGTTTCAGCGAATGCGGTATCGCGGTGAGGCCGGAAAGCCCCTTGCGCACGGCGTCGCGGTTTTCCTCGGGAACGGTGAAAAAGACGATATGGCGGATCACGGTGTCACCTGTCATGCAAACTTAAAAAGGCGGCCTTTTCGGTACCGGGTAACGGGTTATCATCTGGCCCGCCCGGGTTCAATCCGGGCAGCGACAAGCGCGTGATGAAATGCGCGCCCGTAACCGCCTACAAGCCGCGCCCTGTCGCTGCCATTGATGATGGCCCGGGCACCATCCCAATCCTCGCACCTGTCGCTGAAGAAATCTGAGAGCCTGCGGCCGGTGAAGCCGCCGCCCGACATGCCGTGAATCAGGATCGTGGTGGCCACCTCCGCCTCCATGGCCCGCTCCGGCCGCTCCAGAAGGTCAACGCCAGTCAGCGCCGACATGGCCTCGTAATTGCGCCGATGCGTCAGCTGCACGAAGCCGCGCCCCAGCCAGCTCTTACCCTCGGTGTCCGGCCGCCAATAGGGCTTGCGCACCATGGGCAACCTGCCCGCCGCAAAGGCGCGGTCGAGCCTTGTCATCGCTTCCGCGTCGCTTGCCGCCAGGGTTTCGCGCACGGGCTGCATGGTCGCTGCCGTCTCGTGAAAGGCCGTCGCCAGCATATAGGCGAGCCAGCGCGGATCGCCGCCCGGCATCGCCTTTTCGAACCCTGCCAGCATCGTTTTCGTGCCGGCAAGCTGGGCGGTGCGCAGGCGACCGCGAAAAATAGAAATCCGCGCCGACGCGAAGAATCGCGCCTCGTCATAAGCCATGACTGCTCCTGAAAATGATGGGCGATATGACGCCGGGTTTTTCCACATGACAGTCGCCGGAACTAAATCGATTTGAAAAAACCTTAATCGATTTTAATCCGCGCCCCGTGGTTTTGGGGTAAAAAATTCCTTGAATTCCGGAACCTTAGCGCGCTAACTCCATTCACCGCGCAATCCTGCAGCGTTAACCATTCAAGGAGGAATGCCATGACAGCGACAATCCCCCAGACCGTTTATGACCGGCTCGAAAACGAGTGGCGCCAGATGCGCGAAACCGGCTCCCAGCCGAAACCGGCACAATCCCCGAAGAAGTAATATCCGCCAGACGCCCGAATTCGGGCGTTGACGGTACCCCGCTTTTCTTCTCCCCGCCGGGGAGAGGAAACAGGCGGCATCCGCTCGACCGGTAATTGCTCTCATTCACGGGAGCCAATCGTCGCTGACCTCACATCCCCCGCACCTTCGGTTCACTCACCACCATGGTCGTCAACGCCGTGATCGCCCAGACGAGCGCATCCAGCCGGTCCGGCGAGCGTCCTGAAGAAAGACCATCCGGCCCGAAATCCGTCATCTGGTCTTCGAGCTTTTCAAACCGTGCGGCGTGGCACACCCTGCCCTGCTCGTAGAGTGCCGCAACCGGTTCGGCGCGGGTGAACTTGCCGCGGCTTGCCCGCACCAGTGTCAGCGGCAGGTTGGCGTCCACGCTCTGCAGCATGGCCCGAACCATCTCTCCGCCCTGATTGACTTCTGCAACGACCCGGTCCGCCTCGTGGCCGCGAAAGGCGGCGACCACGGCGCGGGCCCAGCCGGCCGGCGTTTCACCCTCCACCGAACAATCTGCCAGCACCGTAAGACGCCCGGATATGCCGAGCCCCGCCACGACAATGCCGCAGCAGGAATGTTCACCGGCACCTGCGGGCGGATCTACCGCCACGACGATGCGCGCAAGCGGTTCATGTCCCGCATCGATGATCGCTTCCAGATCGGCGCGTTTCCACAGCGCGCCCTCGCGCTCATCGATCAATTCGCCGCCGATTTCCTGACGCCCCAGCCGCGTGCCGCCGTAACGGTCCTGCATGGCTTTCAGAAAACCGGGCGAGAGATTCCGCGCATTCATCGCCGTCGGCATTCGCGCCACCCGTGTCGAGGGATCGGCGAGAAGCGCCTTCAGCAGCGGAATGGGCCGCGGCGTGGTGGTCACCAATTGCCGGGGGACCTCACCCAGACGCAGGCCGAATTGCAGCATGTCCCAGGTTTCCTGCGGATATTTCCATTTGCCGAACTCATCCGCCCAGGCCATGTGGAATTGCGGGCCACGCAGGCTTTCCGGGTCTTCCGAGGAAAACACCTGCGCCATCGCGCCATTCGGCCAGAGCAGCCGCCGGCGCGACACCTCGAAGGCGGGGCGATGGCGGCGGGCGATGCGGCAGATGCCGGAAATGCCGTCGATCATCACCTCGCGGGCGTCGCCCAGCGTCTCGGCGACGAGCGCGATGCGCAAATCCGACTGCTTGCCGGCGGAGGCGACATGATGCACCCATTCCGCCCCGGCTCGGGTCTTGCCGGAACCACGCCCGCCGATCAGCAGCCATGTCCGCCAGTCGCCTTCCGGCGGCTGCTGCGGCAGGTTGCCGATGAAGCGCCAGTCGCGCAGGAGGTTGAAGACCTGTGCCTGAAGGCTCACTTCGGTCAAAACGTCCGCCATGCCTCAATCAGACCCCGCCGGAGTGCCGGACGCTGCCATCACCTCCAGCCTCTCGCGGCATTTCTGCTCGGCCAGCTCGTCGATGCGTTTGAGGAAATGCGCCACCGCCGCCTCATAATCCTGCGTATCGTTTTCATCCTCGCCCATCAGCGCTTGCCGCTCTTCCGCCAGCACCCGTTGCAGCGCGTCGATCCGCTCCAGAGTGCGGACGATGAGCGACAGCTGATCCGTTGCAACTTTCACATCGGCACGGGCCTGCTTGCCTTCCGTGTCGTCGGCATCAGGCAAAAGCCCCGCCTCGCCCGACTGCCGAAGATTGCGATACATGCAGACTTGATCGCGCATCTCCTCCGTCAGCTCGTTCAGCAACTGCCGCAGACTGCCGTTGCGCGCCGCATCTTCGGCGGCCAGCCTGTCTGCCCGCGATTTGATCTCAGGCGCGGCCTCATCCGCATAAGCAGGCCTGTCCGGCCAGGCTCCGTAGAGCGCCGGGTCGCAATTATGAGCATTAGTCATCGGATTGGCCTGGGAGGGAAATGGAGATGAACATGGGCATGCGACGCGGTTCATTTGCGGGTGGCGCCTCCCCACAGCCCTCATTCCTGTGCTTGTCACAGGAATCCAGTCGACGCGCGTCCGCGCGGCGGAGGGAGGCTTTTCAGCCCAAGGACTTGGGCTAGCTGGATTCCTGTGACAAGCACAGGAATGAGGGAAGAGAGCAAAGCCTTGTTATTCGTAAAATCCAGCGCTCTGATATTTCTGAACCAACCGCGACCCAGCCGCAAATCTCCGACTGTAGCCAAACACTATCAAACCACCGTCACGCTGTAAAGGATTATTTTCCTATCATCGTGATTTTTGTCCTCACCACAGGATTTGCACCCTCGTCCGCCACATATTACACTCGACGCCGGATGGTGAGCAGAAGGGGCGAGTCAAGTTGGTGAAACAATGGGTTGGGCGGTTGTTTGCGGGCCTTTCGGCAACCGGCATCGTCTTTGGCGCTATTCTGTTCTGCGCCTCACTTACCCCGTCGCTCCTGCCGCGAACCTGGCTGATGCAGGGTGTGCTGTGCGGCTTTTCCTTTGCCATCGGTTATTTGATCGGTGTCGCCCTGCATGCCGTCTGGGCCTATCTCGAACTGCCCGAGCCCTCGCGCCACAATATGCGCGGCATTCGCTTTCTCATCGCGCTCGCCGCCGCCATCACCGCAATCGCGTTTTTATGGCAGGCGAAGGACTGGCAGAATTCCATCCGCGTTCTGATGGAGCTCGATCCGCTGCCCAGCGCCCACCCCACCAAGACCGGCGGCCTTGCCGTGCTGGTCGCCGCCGTACTTATCGGCGCAGGCCGGCTTTTCCAGCTTATCCGCCGGTTCTTTGCGGCGCGCAGCGGTCATTTCCTGCCGCGCAGACTTGCCAATGTGCTCGGCATCGCGGCAGCAATCGTCCTCTCATGGATGCTGCTGAACGGGCTGATCTTCGATATCGGTCTCAGATTTGCGGATTCTTCGCTGAAACAGGTGGATGCGCTGATCGAGCCTGACGTGCCGCGCCCTTCCGATCCGCTCAAGACCGGCAGCAGCGCCTCGCTGATGGCGTGGGAATCGCTCGGCCGACGCGGCCGCGAATTCGTCGCCGAAGGCCCTGATGGCGCAGACATATCCGCCTTTACCCATCGCCCGGCAAAGGAGCCGCTCAGGGTCTATGCGGGCCTCAACTCGGCTTCGACGCCGGAAGAAAGAGCGGCCTTGGCGCTGGCGGAATTGAAACGGGTCGGCGGTTTCGAACGCAAGGTGCTTGTGGTGGTCATTCCCACCGGCACCGGCTGGATCGATCCGGAAGCACTCGATACGGTCGAATATCTGCATGACGGCGATATCGCCAGCGTCGCCGTGCAATATTCCTATCTTTCCAGCTGGATCGCCTTGCTGACGGAGCCGGATTACGGTGTCGAGACGGCACGCGCTTTGTTCGAGGCCGTCTACGGCTACTGGACCACGCTGCCGAAGGAAACGCGGCCGAAGCTTTACCTGCATGGCCTCAGCCTCGGTTCGCTCAATTCGCAGAAATCTTCCGATCTCTACGATGTGCTGGCAGACCCCTTCCAGGGCGCGTTGTGGAGCGGTCCGCCCTTTTCCAGCCCGACATGGCGCATGGCCACCAATGGCCGGGTGAAGGGCACGCCGGAATGGCTGCCGCGTTTCCGCGATTCCTCCGTCATCCGCTTCGCCAACCAATATACGACAGCCCATATGCCCGATGCGGAATGGGGGCCGATGCGGATCGTCTATCTGCAATATGCCAGCGACCCCATAACCTTCTTCGAGGCCGCCTCACTTTACCGGCGGCCGCAATGGATGGTGCATCACGGGCCTGACGTTTCCACATCCTTCCGCTGGTTCCCGGTCGTCACCCTGCTGCAGCTCGGTCTCGATGTCGCCGCCGCCACCACGGCACCGATCGGTTACGGCCATGTCTATGCGCCGGAACATTATATCGATGCATGGACGGAAGTAACCGCGCCGGGTGGCTGGAGCCCTGAGGAAATCCAGCGGCTGAAGATGCTCTTCAAAGCCCGCCGCGGTTCCACCGATCCGGCGTGAGCGCGGCGGGCTCGCCTGGAGCCTCAGCCCTTCAGCCGGTCCAGATTGTCGGCGATATAGGTCTCCAGTGAACGCGGCGCATGGCCGGTCAACGTTTCGACATCGCCAGTCACCACGGCCGTCCAGCCTTCGCGCACGGGATAAAAGATCGAGGCGAGGAACGAGGCGTAGTCCTGCGGCACGCCCGCGCCGGTGAGAATGCCGATGAAGACCTCATCCGAAACGGCAGCGTAAGAAACCGGCTTGCCGATCGCCTGCGAAATCAGCGCGGCCGCTTCGCCGTAACCCAGGGCTTTCGGACCCGTCAGGTTGAAAGCCTTGCCATTGAAGGCGTCAGAGGTCAGCGCGGCGGCGGCGCTGTCGGCGATATCGCGAACATCGATAAAGCTCGACTTGCCCTCGCCTGCCGGAACGGCGATCTGGCCATGGTCGATGCCCGCCTTCCAGTAGCTGTGGAAATTATCGGCGAACCAGTTGGGGCGCAGGATGACGTAAGGCGTGCCCGACGCAATGATCTTCAGCTCGATCTGGCGATAGGGAATGGAATCATCGGCATCGACGCCGAGGACGCTGAGGAACACGATCTTCACCTTGCGGCGCGCGGCCTCCTCGACAACGGGCGTCAGCGCGTCGATGGCATCCAGACGACCGCCAGCCAGGATGAGGAACAGACGGTCAACGCCATCGAAGGCATCCGCATAAGTCGATGCGTCGGTATAATCGAAACGCACGCCTTCCGCGCCGCCCGTGGCGTTGCCGCTACGCGAGGCCGCCTTAACGCTTTCGCCTTTGGAAAGCAGCGCTTTCACCAGCGGCGTGCCGATGGTGCCTGTCGAACCGATTACGAGTATCTTGCCTGTCATCTCAAATCTCCGTAGTATCTAATGGAAACCATGTTTCGAAAACACAGGTACTGCGTTTGCGAAATCATGAAAAGAGAGCACTTTTCGGTTATCTGGTATCCTCGCAGAAACCGGGATGGCCCTGAAACAACGGAACAAACCCATGGAACGTATCTATGACGTCTATGAAGACCGCTGCCCCACCCGCATGGTGCTGGACAGGATCGCCGACAAATGGGCGCTGCTGATCCTCGACCGGCTGCGGGTGGAAGCGGTGCGTTTCAACCTGCTGCGGCGGGAGATCAAGGGCATTTCGCAAAAGGTCCTGTCGCAGACGCTCAAGAAGCTCGAACGCGACGGGCTGATTTCGAGGCAGGTCTTTCCGACTGTGCCGGTGACGGTCGAATATTCGCTGACGCCGCTGGGGCGGACGCTGACCGACACGGTGGCGGCGCTTGCCCATTGGGCGGAGGGCAATATCGACGCGGTGATGGCGGCGCAGAGGGCTTATGATGAGCGGGCGGTGGTTTAGGGTAAGGTCACCGTCCTTAACCTCCCTCATTCCTGTGCTTGTCACAGGAATCCAGCCAGCCCAAGTCCTTGGGCTGAAAGGACCCTTCCCGCCGCGCAGACGCGCGTTGGTGGATCCCTGTGACAAGCACAGGGATGAGGAAGGAGAGAGCGTCCGGAATAACCATCAGCGCTGCGCCTGTCGCACTCCCCAAATCCCTACCGTGAAATCCGCGTCGAAAGAATGATCGACGACAACGTCCGCTCCACGCCGTCAAGCGCGCCGATCCTGTCGATCAACCGGTCGAGGTCAAGGATCGAAGGAGCGGCCAGAATGGCGATGAGATCGAAGGTCCCGCTCACCGAATGCAGCGTCGTCACCTCCTTGATGGCGGCAAGTGCCGCCGTCACGCCAGGCAGCGCCTTGGGTGCAATGGTGATCAGCACATGGGCGCGCACCAGCCCGGAAAGATAGCTTTCCGAAAGCCTCAGACCATAACCGGCAATCACCCCGTCCGCCTCCAGCCGCTCAATGCGGGCCTGCACCGTGGTGCGCGAAAGGCCGAGTTTGCGCGCCAGTTCTGCCACCGGCATGCGGGCATTTTCGGAAAGCAGGGCGAGCAGCGCCCGGTCCTTGTCGGCAATCGTCATAGTGACCAATCCTGTCGTCTAATTGCTCAATATTAACCCTCTATCCGCACATAGTGAAGCTGCGAATCGTCAAAAAAAGCTGGCATTCTGTCTTTAAAGCGCATCCGGTGCGCAGACATGCGAATTTACTGCGGGGAACAAAAACATGAAAAACATTGTCGTCATCGGCGCGGGCAATATCGGTTCGGCAATCGCCTGGATGCTGGCCGCATCAGGCGATTATCGCATCACCGTCGCCGACCGTTCGGCCGATCAGCTGGCCAATGTGCCGGCGCATGAACGGGTCGATACCGAAATCGTCGACATTACCGACCGTCCCGCTCTGGAAGCACTGCTAAAAGGCAAATTCGCCGTGCTCTCCGCCGCCCCCTTCCACCTGACGGCGGGTATTGCCGAAGCGGCCGTTGCCGTCGGCACGCATTATCTCGATCTCACCGAAGACGTGGAATCCACCCGCAAGGTCAAGGCGCTGGCGGAAACGGCCGAAACCGCGCTCATTCCGCAATGCGGCCTCGCCCCCGGCTTCATCTCCATCGTCGCTGCCGATCTCGCCGCCAAGTTCGACAAGCTGGACAGCGTGCGCATGCGCGTCGGCGCTCTGCCGCAATATCCGTCCAATGCGCTCAACTACAACCTCACCTGGAGCACCGACGGGCTGATCAACGAATATATCGAGCCCTGCGAAGCGATCGTCGAAGGCCGCCTCACCGCCGTTCCGGCCCTTGAGGAGCGCGAGGAGTTCTCGCTCGATGGCATCACCTACGAGGCGTTCAACACCTCGGGCGGTCTCGGTACGCTTTGCGCGACGCTGGAAGGCAAGGTGCGGACCATGAACTACCGCACTATCCGTTATCCCGGCCATGTGGCGATCATGAAGGCGCTTTTGAACGACCTCAACCTGCGCAACCGCCGCGATGTGCTGAAGGACCTGTTCGAAAACGCCCTGCCCGGCACCATGCAGGATGTGGTCATCGTCTTCGTCACCGTCTGCGGCACCCGCAACGGCCGCTTCCTGCAGGAAACCTATGCCAACAAGGTCTATGCCGGCCCGGTTTCCGGCCGCATGATGAGCGCCATCCAGATCACTACCGCCGCCGGCATCTGCACGGTTCTCGACCTGCTCGCGGAAGGCGCCCTGCCGCAGAAGGGCTTCGTGCGACAGGAGGAAGTGGCGCTGCCGAAGTTCCTCGAAAACCGGTTTGGCCGGTATTATGGCTCGCATGAGCCGCTGGCGCGGGTTGGGTGAGAAATATAAACCGGGCGAGAAAATATCTCCTCCCATTCCTCCGTCATACCGGCCTCGAGCCGGTATCCAGCCAGCTCAAGTCCTTGGGCTGAAAAACCCTTCTCGCCGCGCAGGCGCGCGGCGGCTGGATGCCGGATCAAGTCCGGCATGACGGCGAAGGTGACGAATCCATTACGTCCCGCAAAATGTCCTGAACACCCGCTCATGGCTCATCGGCGGCTGCATATAGACGAAATTATCCGGCCGCTCTTCGAAAGGCGTCGCAATCGCCTTCAGCATGGCGTGGAAGGGCTCGAAATCATCCTCTTCAACCGCCGCTTCGATCAGTTCCTCGATACGGTGGTTGCGCGGGATGATGGCGGGATTGGCAGAGAGCATCGCGCCTGACCTTTCGGAATCGGAAATCCCCTCACGACCGGCTCGTTCCCGCCAACGGGTGAGAAATTCGTCCGCCCCCGCGATATCGATGAACATGCCGCGGAATGGCTCGGCGTCGCCATTGGCCGCATGGGAAAGACGCCGGAAGGTCAGCGTATAATCCGCTTCCGATGCCTGCATCAGCGCCAGCAGCGCCTGCACCAGATCCATGTCGCCCTCTTCCTCGGTCGTCAGGCCAAGCTTTTCGCGCATGCCGGTAAGCCAGCGTTGGGGAAAGGCGGCGGCGAAATCGGCGAGAACGGCGTTGGCGAGTTCGGCGGCTTTTTCTACCTGCGGATCGAGCAGCGGCAGCAGGCATTCCGCCAGCCTTGCGATGTTCCATTGCGCGATGCCCGGCTGATTGTTGAAGGCGTAACGGCCCTGTGCATCGATGGAGGAGAAGACCTTGTTGGGGTGATATTCATCGAGGAAAGCGCAGGGGCCGAAATCGATGGTTTCGCCGGAGACCGCCATATTGTCGGTATTCATCACGCCATGGATGAAACCCACCATCATCCATCGGGCGATGAGTTCGCATTGCCTCCCGGCGATGCCGCGCAGCAGGGCGAGGTAAGGATTGTCTGCCTCTTTCGCCTCGGGATAATGACGGTCGATCACGTAGTCCGCGAGGTTTTTGATCGCCTCGTCATCCTCGCGCGCGGCGAAGAACTGGAACGTGCCGACACGGATATGGCTTGCCGCAACGCGGGTGAAGACGCCGCCCGGCAGGCCGACTTCGCGCTGCACCCTTTCGCCGGAGAGGACGGCCGCCAGCGCCCGCGTGGCGGGAATGCCAAGCGCAAACATCGCTTCCGACACGATATATTCGCGCAGCACCGGGCCAAGGGCCGCACGGCCGTCTCCCCTGCGTGAAAACGGCGTCGGGCCGGAGCCCTTGAGCTGGATATCGCGGCGTTTGCCGTTAATGTCGATCACTTCACCAAGTAGAATGGCGCGGCCATCGCCCAGCTGCGGCACGAAGCCGCCGAACTGGTGGCCGGCATAGGCCATGGCCAGCGGCTCGGCCCCCTGCGGCAAGACATTACCGGAAAAGATCGCCGCCAGCCTTTCATCATCAAGGCCGGCCACATCGAGAAGGAGTTCGTCGGCCAGCCCGCGATTGAAAGCGATGAGGCGCGGCGCCTTCACCGGCGTCGGCAGCACGGCGGCGCTGAAGCGTTCCGGCAGTCGGGCATAGGAATTGTCGAATTTCATCACGGATAAACTCCCTGCTTTGCCCCTATATGGGGCCGGAAGGCGGCGGATGCGAGCGATAAATGCCGCGCCTCCTCCATCGCCTCATTCAATTTTGCGCAATGAACTTTCCCGCGCCATCATCGTTCCTATTCTTGACCAGCAGAATGCCGAACGGAAAGGAAAAGCAATGACCGTTGTTGAAGCCGCAGCCGAACCGGAAAGCGCCATCCGCACCCTCCACACCGAACTGCCTGTCAACGCCACCTTCCATGTCTGGCTGAAGGCGAAAAAAGATGCCGAGCCCGGCGCCGTCTCCTTTTCCAATCAGAATGGAAAATTCGCTGAAGTTTCAAGCGTCAACACGGAAGAGTTCGGTTTTCGAATCTATCAGGTCTTTGGCGGCGGCCATGTGGAGCTGAGTTACGACACGGTGACCACAGCCGTTTCCGTCATCTACTGGTTCACCGCGTCGGATGTGCTCGAGACCGGCATCACCGTTGTCCATACCAAGCCTGATAATGCCGCACCCGAACTTCCCGGCAGCTATCACTTCCGTCCGCCCTTTGGCTGGATGAACGACCCGAACGGCTTTGGCCGCTTCGAGGGCCGCCCGCATCTGTTTTATCAGCATTATTCTCACGGGCTGCGCTGGAACACCATGCATTGGGGCCATGCCGTCTCCTCCGATTACCTTCGCTGGCGGCACCTGCCGATCTTCCTCTTCCCTTCAGAGGATCTGACGACGCGGCCGGACAAGCGCGGCGGCGCCTATTCCGGCTCGACGATTCCGCTGGTGGAAGGCACCGGCATCCGCGTCTTCTTCACCGAGCAGGTGCAGGACCGCATTCCCGAGCAGCAGATACAGCTGACCGCCACCTCGTCCGATCTCATCATGGCTGGGCAGGCCGAGGTCATTCTCGGCACCCGGCCGGACGGACAGGGGCTGACACCGGATTTCCGCGACCCTTACGTCTTTCGTGGCCCGGATGGCCTGTGGAAAATGGTGCTTGGCAGCCAGAGCGATGGCGGCGGCGTCATTCTGCTCTACGAAACGCTCGACCCCACGGCGGCATCGGGCTGGACCTATGTCGGCAAACTCTGGGTGGAAACACGCTACAAGACAACGGCCATCGAATGCCCCTGCCTGCTGCCGCTCGATGGCCCGGTCAATGCCCGGTCCACCCGCTGGGTGTTGATCTACGGGCTGATGCATTCGGAGGACCCGGAGACCGGCCGCAAGAACCTGACTATGGCCGATGTCGGCTGGTTTGACGGCAAGGCCTTCACCAAAGAATCCGGGCAGGAGCTGGATTTCGGCACCGATAATTACGCCTTCCAGGCCTTTCTCGATGGCGACAGCATCATCGGCATGGGCTGGCTGGCAAACTGGGCGGATGCCAATCCGGAGATCGATTTCCCCACCTCCATGACGCTGCCGCGCCGGATTCATTATGTGAATGGCGAGCTTCTGACCCCGCCCATCGGCGCGGCGGAAAGCCTGCGCAGCCATATTCTCGACCGCACGCGGCTTGCCGCCGGCGAACGCGTCACCTTCATCAACGGGGCGGTGGAAATATTGTTCGAGCTTGCCTCACCCGGCGCGCCCTTCGAACTGATGCTCGATCATCCGACGGTTAAGCTTGGCGTCGTTTCCGATGAAACGGGGCTGTGGATCTGCCATGAGGACGGGCGCGACGGCCCCTCGCCGCATTATATCGCCCGGGGAGCCAAGGCATCCCGCATCCGCATCTTTCTCGATTATGGCTCGATTGAGGTCTTCGCCAATCGCGGGCGATATGTGGGCACCAAGCGCATCGAAGGTTTCGAACCCGTGCGCTCGGCGCTGCTGAAGGCCGCCCCCGGCGCGGTGGTGCATGCCACCAGCTGGGCGCTGAAACCGTGAGGAACCTTTTGACGGATTGGGCGGTTGATAGACCGAAACCGCCCAATCCGCCGAAAGGAGAAACGGCATGACCAAAATCCGCGACACCAGCGATCCGATCCTGTTTCCAACCGAAGCCAATGAAAACAAGGCAGAGAAGAAACGCGCCGGCAAGGGCATCATCATCATTATCGGCGCAATCGCCATCATGTCCTTCGTCGTTTATCTGGCGGCGATCACCATCGCCGCCACCCAGTCCTGATCAAGGCCGCGAAGGGCCGTTCACTTTGTTGGGTCGCATTTCCGGACGGAAAACCCGGTTCCACTTTTTTTGGAAATGCTCTAGCGCCTTTCACCCCGCAACCCGCTGGCGGTCATGATCGCCAGCAGCGATACGACCACACCCAGCCCATAAAGATAAACCATCGGCATCGTCACATCCGCACGCTCGATCTGCGCCACGAGATCGCTGGCGGCGGCGACAGTGCCGCTTGCGCCAGCGCCGGCCGCAGAGCCGAGCGTCGCGACCGTCGGCAAAAGCGCACCCGTCATCTTGCGTTCCTCTTCCGGCGCGGCCTCCATGGCCGCCTGGCTGATGCCGGCCCAGGACATGCCGAAGGCCGATCCGATCAGGATTTGCCCGAGCAGCATTTCTCCCCAGTTGCCGGTCGCCAGCCCCAGCCCCAGCAGGGCGCAGCCCGGCACCATCTGGTAGGGACCGTAATGCAGGCACAGTTCCCGCAGGCGGCTAGAGCGCAGGCTGCCGATCAGCATTGCCACGAAGCTCCAGGCAAGCGGCATCGTCACCACGATGAAACCGGCAAAGGTGGGCTCATGCTGCCAGAGATTGATAGCGACATAAGCGAGATAGACGCTGCCCAGCGCATGGGCATAGGACATCAGGAACAGCACCCAGAAACCGCTGCCGAGCACCGTCTTCAGCCGGAAGGAATTCTTCGGGAACAATCCGACGGAAGGCCGTGTGCCAGCCCGCAGCGACGCCCACAACAGCGCCGCCCCCGCCAGCAGGGAAATCGCCCGCAGGCTCGCATCCTCGAAGGCGGAAGGAGCGGAAAAGGCCAATGCGCCGACAAGGCAGAAAACCAGCGGCACCAGCGGTTTGCGCGTCGCCGCCACCGGCCGCTCGGCGGAGACGGCAATGGTGGTATAGGCCAGAAGCAGCAGGATCAGCGGCGCCGACAGCAGGAAGGTGGCGCGCCAGGAGATGTGTTCGGTGGCAAAACCGCCGGTCAGCGGGCCGATGAAGGAGGCGACCGCCCAGATCGCCGCCTCGATGGCGAAGACCTTCGGCAACAGGCCGGAGCGGAAACCGGCGGGAATGAGACTGTAGCAAACGGCGACGATCAGCCCGTCCGCCAGTCCCTGCAAGGCCCGGCCGACGACGACCCACAAAAAGTCACCTGCAATTGCCGAGAGAACCGAACCGAAGGAAAAGATCAGGCAGCACAGAAGCAGGACGGCGCGCGCGCCAAAACGTTCGCGAAACAGCACCGCAGTCACGCCGCCCGCCACGGAACCGACGAAATAAAGACTATAGGCCCAGCTGTAAAAACTCGCGCCGCCGATTTCGTTCACGGCCACGGGCAAGGCCGTCACGACAGCGAACTGATTAAAAGCGTGCAGGCCGATACCGGAGGAGATGACGGTCAGAAGCGAGAGATTCGCCCCGCTCAGCAATTCGCTCCAGCCGTTTTTCTCCGCCATTTCGATACTCGACAAAGCCGTATCCTTTCCATTTTTGCGATACGGCGGGCAAACTAGAACCTCAAGCGCCATTGAGGTCAAGACGGCTTTTTCAGGTCATTTGTTCTGAAGGAATTCTCGCGCGGCAGGAACCCTCCGCGCGCCCGGCCGTTTGCCGAAGAACCGACAGAAAGGACACCGTCATGGACCGCAAGAAAATCCTGCCCCTTAACGAAGACGCCATGAACGAGGATCTGCTCGATCTCGACATCGACGCCCTTCCCGCCAAGGGAGAGATTCCGCAATCCATCGAACAGGAAATCGAGGAAGAAGAGGCCGAGAGCGAGGACGATCCCTATCAGGAAAGCGACGAGGCCCTGCCCGACGATGCCGAGGAACGGGTGATCAACCGCAATCCCTCACGGGAAGGCGGGGCTTTCGACGAGGTTTAGGGAAGACTGACGGTGCGACCGGACACGAGGCGCGTGAGCATATAGCGTAGATGATCCTGCCCGCCGAAAAAGACCGCGAGAATACGCACGGTCTTTTCACCCTCATCGATATCGAAATAAAAGACAGCCTGATTTTTCGTTACCCGGCGAAGGCCGGGTAATATTTCGGGCAACAATGTTCCCTGGAAGGGCGCTTTATGAAGCGCTTCCATATCCGCTTCAATCGACCCCACGCGTCGTACAGCGCGCGTGAAAGCTGCTGGCAAGGCGTCGCCGAGGTCGAGATAGGACTGGATGAGATGGTCGAGAATGAGGCCGAGGTCTTGATCTGTCTGTGTTGAACGCAGGACCTTATAGGCCATAGCCGGCCTTTCTGGCCGCTATCATGGCTGCTGTTCTTTGTTTACCTTCCTCAACGGAGACGAAGTCGTCCTGCTTACGATCTGCCAGCAGGTCGCGAAGCGCAGCAAGCTCGGCGTCCCTCAACTCGGTCTCCTGCCGAAGCAGTTCCAGCCCACGCTGGACGACGGCACTGAGGCTGGCGTAACGCCCTTCCTCCACCAGCCTGCGCGCGAAGCTGTCCTGTTGATCGGAGATGGAAACTGACGCCTTGACGGACATTGTGGCACTCCCTCGACAGGACAGATCATGCTACTCAGTAGCACATCTTTCCTGTTCATTCCAGCAACGAGATGCTTCAACCCGCCCTTTCCGGCGAATAACCGGCTTCGCGGATCGCCGCTTCCGCAGTTGCGGCGTCGCCCGTTACCGTGAGCCGGTGGGCGGAAAGATCGATGCTGACGGCGGCATCGGGAAGCACCTCAGTGAGAGCGCCGCGCAGCGTCTTTTCGCAATGGCCGCAGGTCATGTCTGGAATGAGGAAGGTGGTTGCACCCATGGTTTTCTCCTTCTGGCCGGTAGCGATATTTTCGCGCCGGTTGTCATAAAGTTCAGTGGGTTCGCACAGGCCTGGCGTCGCTCTTCTCAGCGCCGGCGAGATCATCGAGGATGGGGCAGTCGGGCCGGTGGTCGCCGCCGCAGCAATGGGCGAGATGGGACAGCGTCTTCACCATGCTCTTCATCTCGGCGATCTTCTGTTCGAGATCAGCGATGTGGACGAGCGCAATTTCCTTCACCGCCGAACTCTCACGGCTTTTGTCCTGCCAGAGTTTCAGCAGCGTCTCGGTCTCCTCCAGCGAGAAACCGAGCGTGCGCGCCCGCTTGATGAAGCGCAGATTGTGCACGTCCTGCTCGCCATAGACCCGGTAATTATTGCCGGTGCGGGCGGCGGGGGTGATGAGGCCAATCTGCTCGTAATAACGGATCATCTTGGCGGAAACGCCCGATGCTTCCGATGCCTGGCCGATATTCACGATGTCACCTCCCGATGGGCCACCTTCGCCCGTTTCAACCTCAGCGCATTGGCGAGAACGAAGACGCTGGACAGCGCCATTGCCCCCGCGCCAATCATCGGCGACAGCGTGATGCCGAAGGCCGGATAAAGCACGCCCGCCGCAACCGGTATCAGCGCCACGTTGTAGCCGAAAGCCCAGAACAGGTTTTCCTTGATGTTGCGGATGGTTGCGCGACTCATCTCGATGGCGTTGACCGCACCCGTGAGATCGCCGCCGACCAGCACCACATCGGCGCTTTCGATGGCGACATCCGTACCGGTGCCGACGGCGATACCGATATCAGCCTCGGCCAGCGCCGGCGCATCGTTGATGCCGTCGCCGACAAAGGCGAGCACCTTGCCGCCTGCGCGCATCTCGTGGATCGCCTTCACCTTGCCCTCGGGCAGCACTTCCGCCACCACGCGGGAAATGCCGACCTGCCGGGCGATTGCATTGGCCGTGCGGGCATTGTCGCCCGTCACCATGGCCACTTCGATGCCCATCGCCTGCAGCGCCCTGATGGCGGCGACACTCGATGGTTTCAGCGGATCGGCGACGGCGATCGCAGCCGCCAGCCTGCCGTCGATGGCGGCATAAAGCGGCGTCTTGCCCTCGTCACCCAGCCTTGCCGCCGCATCCGCGAAGATATCCACGGAATGGCCAAGTTTCGCCATGAAGCGATCCGCGCCGACCTCGACCCTGCGGCCATTGACGGTGGCGGCGATGCCGTAACCCGTGACGCTTTCGAAATTTTCAACGGTCGGGGGTTCAAGTCCCTCTCCCGCTACCACACTCCGGTCTTCCGCAGCCCGGACGATGGCTTCGGCAATCGGATGCTCCGAGCGGTCCTCGACGGCGGCGACGAGCGCCAGAACCTCGTTGTCGGCAAACCCTTCCGCCACCACGAGGTCCGTCAGTTCCGGGCGGCCCTTGGTCACAGTGCCGGTCTTGTCGACCACAACGATTTCAGCCGAACGCAGCTCCTGCAGGGCCTGTCCCTTGCGGAACAGCACGCCCAGCTCCGCCGCCCGGCCGGTGCCGACCATGATAGAGGTGGGCGTGGCGAGACCCATGGCGCAGGGGCAGGCGATGATGAGCACCGCGACCGCATTGACCAGGGCGAATGTATAGGCGGGTTCCGGGCCGAATATCGCCCAGACGATGAAGGTCAGCACCGCAATGGCAATGACAACGGGCACGAAGAGCGCAGTGACGCGGTCCACCAGCAGCTGGATCGGCAGCTTGGACCCTTGAGCCTCCTCCACCATGCGGATGATCTGCGACAGCATGGTATCCGCGCCCACCTTGGTCGCCTTGAACTTGAAGGCGCCAGTCTTGTTGATGGTGCCGCCGACGACCGTTGCGCCGACCGTCTTTTCCACCGGCACCGGCTCGCCTGAAATCATCGATTCATCGACATAGGACGAGCCTTCGACGACTTCGCCATCCACCGCCAGCCTTTCGCCGGGACGGATGACGACGATATCGCCGGCCACCAGATCATCGGGGGAAATATCGATGGTGGCGCCGTCGCGCTCCACACGGGCGGTCTTCGCCTGCAGGCTCATCAGCTTGCGGATGGCGTCTCCGGTGCGGCCGCTGGCGCGGGCTTCGAGAAGCCGCCCGGTCAGGATCAGCGTGACGATGACGGTTGCCGCTTCATAATAGACGAATTGCGCCTCTTCCGGCAGTAGATCGGGCGCGAAGGTCGCCACGACGGAATAGGCGTAGGCCGCCGTCACGCCCAGCGCCACAAGAGAATTCATTTCCGGCGCACCGCGCAGCAAAGCGGGAAAACCGGTCTTGAGAAAGCGCAGGCCCGGTCCGAAAATCACCGCCGTCGCCAGCACGAAATAGATGTAATAGAGGTTCTGCGTCTCGATGATGCCCATCAGCCAGTGATGCATCGGCTCATAGAGATGGCCGCCCATTTCCAGCACGAAAAGCGGCGCGGTCAGGATCGCGGCAATCGTCAGGTCGCGTTTCAGCGCGCCCTCCTCACCCGCATGCTGCATGTGGTCATGGCCGCCGGTTTCGCCCGCCATCTGACCATGGCCCTGATGATGTCCCTGGTGCTGGTTATGATTGTGATGGGCGGAATGATCGTGCGGTTTCGGTGTCTTCAGCGCGAACCCGGCAAGCTTTGCCGTTTCCACCAATGCGTCCCGTTCGCGCCGGCCGCCGATCGTTTCCACCGAGACCTTGCCTGAAGCCGCGTCTACCTTGACGGCGATTGTGGTGGCGACCGCTTCCAGAACGGCCTTCAGCCGCCCGGCCTGCGCCTCGCCCTGCAAGCCTTCCACCGTAAATTCCTGCCGCTCCGGCGCGATATCATAACCGACCTTCTTGATGGCGGCGCCAAGCGTGCGCGCCGAAAAACCCTCGGCGGGCTCGACGGTAAGCTTCTTCGTGGCGAAGTTCACGGAACTCGACATGACACCGGGCACCTTGGCGGCAGCCGTTTCCACCCGCCGCACGCAGGAAGCGCAGGTCATGCCCTCCACGGGAATGGAAACCGGTTCATTTCGATGGGCGTGTTTGACTGTCTCGTTCATGGGAAATCCCCTTTCGAGACCCTATGTAGAGATTCCCATGATGGGAAGGTCAAGGGAAGGGAAAGTTTTTGTTGAACACACAATCGTGAGCGCAGCCACGCTTATCGCCGCCGCCCGCTCGGCAAGAAAGAGTATGGAGGGGGCGGCAATACACGCGTTGAATTTGATGCTCATTTGAGCTACAAACAAATCTCTAAAAAGGAGATTGATCATGACCGCAAATGCTTATGTGAGAGCGCGCATCGATCAGGCACTCAAGGACGACGCGACTGCCGTGCTCGACAGTCTGGGACTGACTGTTTCCGACGTCATGCGAATGATGCTGACGCGCATTGCCCGAGAAAAAGCACTGCCGATAGAACTGACGCAACCGAACGCTGAAACGCTCGCCGCGATTGAAGAAGCGCGCGCCATCGCGGCTGCCAGGCGCAATCGTTTCGGCACGGCGCAAGCCTTGTTTGACGCCCTTGATGGTAACAAGCGGTGACGGATAAGAAAGGTCACGGAAAAGAGGCGGCATCGAAGCGAACGGTGCTGCCGCGCAGTTCGGATTTCACCAGGCAATTTATCAAGGACTGGCAACGGCTGAACAATTCCGGGCGTTATGACATGGTGAAACTGAAGGAGATCATGCTCCTTCTCATTTCCAACGAAGCGCCATTACCGGCGCAGTTTCGTGACCATGAATTGACCGGAGAATGGCACGATCATCGCGAATGCCATGTCAGCGGGGACTTTCTGTTGATCTACAAACTTGATGAGAAGCAGAACCTTCTCATCTTCACCTGCGCAGGAACGCACGCCGAGCTTTTCAGGTAAAGACGCGATCTGAAAGATACGATCTCGCTACCGGTGCACGGCCAGCCGCGGAATATCGCGCAGGAATGCATCGCGCACGGCGGGGCCGAGCGGCTCGTCGGACGGTTTGTCGGAAACGCGCAGCCTTGCGAAGACGATGTGCTGGCCTTCGCGCTCCGCCCAGCCGACAAACCAGCCGAAGGGACGGTTGCGGTCGGGGTTGCCCTTTTCGTCACGCATGTAGCCGGTGCCGGTCTTGCCATGCACGGCCCAGCTTTCCGGCGCATCAAAGACCGGAACGATTGCCCTTGTCTTCGCCTGCGCATCACGCGAGACCGGCAGATTGCCGGCCAGGAGGCGGCGGAGGAAGCCGACCTGCTCCACCGGCGAAACCGTCAGCGACGATCCGAGCCAGGAATGGGTCAGGCCGTTATTCTTGCCCGGCTCACCGGAAACATCGGCATTGCCGTAACCGAGACGCTTCACATAGGCGGCGAATTTATCCGGTCCAAGGCGACGGGTGATTTCACGCGAATACCACAGGACCGAATCCTGTTCCCATATCGAGGGATCGACCGTCTTGCGGTCGGAGGCGCGCGCCTCCGTGCCGGGTTTCCAGTCCCAGGCGGGCGTCTTTTCATCCTGAAGAATGCCGGCATCGTAACCGATCAGCGCCAGCGGCACCTTGAAGGTGGAAGCCGGCGCCACGCGCTGGTCGCAGGCGCCCTGCTGGTTGATGATCGCGCCGGTCTCGATTGAGGTGACGAGCGTGCATTCGAAGGCCTGGGGCTGTTGCTGGGCATCAGCGGAAAACGGCAGGAGCCCCGGAAGGGCAAGGCATGAAAGAACGATGGCGGGCAGCCGGTAGCGCATGCGTTTTGATGTCCCTCGTCCGCTTTGCGGATCATTTGCCGGAATGGCCGGAAGCTGTCTTTGATTTCAGACAAGTCGATCCCGAAACCGTGACACGCTTTCGGACGACATGCCTTTAGGAGACTGATGGGGCAGGAATAGGACCAAAACGAAAATCGACGTTTTCCGTCACATCCGCTCCTTTTCGCCCGCCCTCTCGCCGACCGTCAGCGGCCAGTCGACCACATAATCCTCGAAGTCGTCAACATCCACATCGGCCTCGCTGACCGTGCGGCCGCGTGCGGAAATGCCCGCCTCATGCACCGTTTCCGTATCGCCGGAAACAAGATAGTGCCACCAGTAGAGATCCTTGCCATCACGCACCAGCGCATAGGCGCAGGTGGGCGGCAGCCAGCCGATCTCATGGACCTTCTTGAGGTCCAGCTGGATACAGTCCGGCACGGTGGCGCGGCGGTTTTCGTAGTCGGAGCATCGACAGCTCTCGCCATCGAGCAGCACACAGCGAACCGAGGTGAACGCCACTTCGCCGGTGTCCCAGTCCTCCAGCTTGTTGAGACAGCAGAGGCCACAGCCGTCGCACAGGCTTTCCCATTCCTCACCGGTCATCTCGGTCAGCGATTTGGTTTTCCAGAACGGCGCGTCATTCATCGTTAACATTTCCGTTTCATTTTGATCACTTGGACAGGAGTGTTTAACCGGTCCCTAATCCTTTATATCGTATCGCCAAGGGCTGGTTTGTACGATATTTTAGCATATTGGCAGGCGGCAGAGGGGTCATTGGCCCGCGAACTGCCGCCACGTCAAGCAATTCCGACATAACCATGCCACGGTTTTGCGTCGGGAATGGGTTGAACAGCAGAATATCGACGATCGCGTTGCGTTGAACAGGAACACATCGGCACGTGCAGGAAGAAAAAGACGATAAGAACGGCCGTAAAAAACGGCACATCCTGCTCCGGATCGATAGCTTCATCGACTCCGGCCTGTGGACGGCTGCGGCAAGGCTGGTGGATTTCTGGGAAGACGTCACCATCGCCTCGCGCAAATTGCATGTGCGCGGCTGGAAGAAGCTTCTCGTCAACCTCACCTGCGACGCGCTGACCTTCGGAACGGCGGGTTGCGTCGTGCTTCTGGCGCTCGCGATGCCCGCCTTCGAGGAAACCAAGAAGGACTGGCGTTACCGCGGCGATTTCGCCGTCACTTTCCTTGATCGTTACGGCAACACCATCGGCCATCGCGGTATCATTCATGAAGATTCCGTCCCGATCGACCAGATGCCTGACCATTTCATCAAGGCGGTGCTGGCGACCGAAGACCGGCGTTTCTTCAACCATTTCGGCATCGACTTCATCGGCCTTGCCCGCGCCATGAGCGAAAACGCCCGCGCCGGCGGCGTGGTGCAGGGCGGTTCGACGCTGACGCAGCAGCTCGCCAAGAACCTGTTCCTTACCAATGAGCGCTCGCTGGAGCGCAAGATCAAGGAAGCCTTCCTCGCGCTGTGGCTCGAGACCAACATGTCGAAGAAGGAAATCCTCAGCCTTTATCTCGACCGCGCCTATATGGGCGGCGGCACCTTCGGGGCGGCGGCGGCGGCGCAGTTTTATTTCGGCAAGAACCTGACCGATGTGACACTGGCCGAATCCGCCATTCTGGCCGGCCTGTTCAAGGCGCCGGCCAAATATGCGCCGCACGTCAACCTGCCCGCCGCGCGTGCTCGCGCCAACACCGTGCTTTCCAACCTCGTACAGAGCGGATTGATGACCGAGGGCCAGGTGATCGGCGCGCGGCGCAATCCGGCCACCGTCATCGACCGCGCCGATGTGAAGGCGCCGGATTATTTCCTCGACTGGGCCTTCGACGAAGTGCAGCGGCTGGCCGCCGAAGGTAAATTCAAGGACCATACGGTGGTCGTGCGCACGACCATCGATACCGGCCTGCAGCAGGCGGCCGAACAGGCGATGGAAATGGGCCTGCGCGAATATGGCGAAGGTTACCGCGTCAAGCAGGGCGCGATGGTGATGATCGAAAATGGTGGCGGCGTGCGCGCCATGGTCGGCGGGCGTGATTATGGCGAAAGCCAGTTCAACCGCGCCACGGCGGCGCTGCGCCAGCCCGGCTCCTCCTTCAAGGTCTATACCTACTCGGCCGCCATGGAAAAGGGCATGAAGCCGGAGACGCTGATTTCCGATGCGCCGGTGACCTGGCGCGGCTGGTCGCCGCAGAATTATGGCCGCTCCTATGCCGGCAAGGTGACGCTGCAGATGGCGCTCGCCAAATCCTACAATACCGTGCCGGTCCGGCTCGCCAAGGATGTGCTCGGCACGCAGGTCATCGTCGACACGGCCAAGGCCATGGGTGTCGCAACACCGCTTCGCAGCGACAAAACCATTCCGCTCGGCACTTCGGAAGTGACGGTTCTCGACCAGGCCACCGCCTATGCCGTGTTCCCGGCCGATGGCATGCAGTCACGCCGCCATGGCATCGAGCAGGTGCTGGATTACGAGGGCAATGTTCTCTACGATTTCAGCCACAACGAGCCGCCTGCCAAGCGCGTGCTCTCCGAAGACGCCAATTCCAAAATGAACCAGATGCTGGTGACCATTCCCGTCATGGGCACGGCCCGCCGCGGCGCGCTTGACAATGGCATCGTCTCCGGCGGCAAGACCGGCACCTCGCAGGCTTACCGCGACGCCTGGTATGTGGGTTTCACCGGCAATTATACGACCGCCGTCTGGTTCGGGAATGACGAATTCACACCGATGAACAACATGACCGGCGGCGCGCTGCCCGCCATGGCCTTCAAACGGCTGATGGATTACGCCCATCAGGGCATGGAGCTGCGCCCCATCCCCGGCATCCAGAACCCGTTGCCGACAGGCGCGCGCCCGCAGCCTTCGGCGGAAGTGGCAGCCGCAGCCACCAGCACCCCGGCCCTGCCGGCCCTCACCCGCCCACGCTCGCTCTCTGCCGAGGCCACCCGCGTCATTCGCTCCATCGCCAAGAAGATGAAGGATGCTTCGGCCTTGAGTGTGACGACGCAGAAGGTGGCGGATGCGTCTTTGCGTGACGGCGCGGAGGATGCGGCGCGGCGGTGATGTTGCGGGCAACCGGCCAGGATTTCTGACGGAGAGTGTCGCTCACCCCCCTCTGCCCTGCCGGGCATCTCCCCCTCAAGGGGGGAGATCGATATGCGGCGAGGTCTCGCCCGTCTCAACGTTAGCGAATGAAGTGGTGGTAGCACCGCTCGCCGATCTCCCCCCTTGAGGGGGAGATGCCCGGCAGGGCAGAGGGGGGTAAGCCACTCACTCTACGGCTCCCGTCTCTCCAAATCCGGCGTCAGTCATCTCACCGCAACAACACCGCCCTCGCCGTTTCCACCATATGTGATGTCAGCGCACCGAGACGCTCCGCCGCAAGCCTGTTCACCTGCCAATAAAGCGGAATATCAAGCGGCGTGCCGGGAACGACCTCCACCAGCCTCCCCGCCTCAAGATGCTCCCCCACAAGCTGCACGGGATTGAGCCCCCAGCCCATGCCGGCAAGGCTTGCCTTCACGAAACCGTCCGTCGAAGGCAGCCAGTGGGTGGGATAGGAGACATCCTCGCCCAGCGCCTCCCTGATCCAGCTCGCCTGCAGCCGGTCCTTCTGGTTAAAGGTCAGCCCCGGCGCCCGGCCAAGTGTTACGGGCGTCACGCCATCCGCGAAATGGCGGGCCATGAAATCCGGGCTGGCGGTGGCGTGATAGCGGAGCACGCCGAGCGGCGTTACCCGACAGCCCTGCACCGGCTTGGCGTGGGCGGTCACGGCGGCAAGCACCCTGCCCGCGCGCAGCCATTCCACCGTATGATCCTGATCGTCCACTGCGATGTTGACGAGATAATCGCTGCCGCCGGTGAATCTTGAAACCGCATCCAGAAACCATGTGCCGAGGCTGTCGGCATTGGTGGCGATATTGAGCGTCACGCGTTCCTGTGCCGATCCCGCTTCCGCCAATGCCGGAAGCTGGCGGAACAATTCGCTTTCCAGCATGCCGACATGATCCATGTGCCGGCAAAGCCACTCCCCCTTTTCCGTCGCCACACAGGGGTTACCGCGCACGATCAGCACCACACCCAGCCGCTCCTCCAGCTGCTTGATGCGCTGGGAGACGGCCGAAGGTGTGACACACAGCACCTGCGCCGCCTTTTCGAAACTGCCGGTCTGGGCAACGAGCGCCACGGCGCGCATGGCAGGGTAGTCGAGCATTATGGCACCTGATGTAGGGGGTGGTGGGGGTGGCACGAGGCTCTTCGAGGCGATGGGCGACACCCTCTCCCGCCCTCATTCCTGTGCTTGTCACGGGAATCCAGTCGACGCGCGTCTGCGCGGCGGGAGAGTCTTTTCAACCCAAGGACTTGGGCTGGCTGGATTCCTGTGACAAGCACAGGAATGAGGGTTGAGAGATGGCAACGTCGTGGAAAATCGAAAGGTTGAAGAGAGAAGTGCGCCATTAGCTGAGCTTATCCGAGTTGAGTTTATTTAACTGGATTAAATCATCTGGCGGAAATATCCAAGCACTCGGTCCGGATGCAACGCCTTCGGCCATTCCACATGGACAGAGGCAGGGGCCACGACGCGCATGGACATCCAGATCTTCTTCACCGGCCTGACGATGGGCCTCAGCCTCATCGTCGCCATCGGCGCGCAGAATGCCTTCGTCCTGAAGCAGGGTCTGGCGCGCTCGCATGTGTTTGCCGTCTGCGCCACCTGCGCGATATCAGATGCGCTGCTCATCACCGTCGGCGTGTTTGGCTTCCAGCGGATCAGCGCCATCATGCCGGCGCTCGATCCCATCATGCGTTATGCGGGGGCCGCCTTCCTCATCTGGTATGGCGCAAAAAGCCTGCATTCGGCGCTGCGTTCCTCCGAGACGCTGTCGGTGACCGAGCGGCAGGAGGCGAGCCTGTGGCAGACGCTCGCCATCTGTCTGGCGCTGACCTTCCTCAATCCGCATGTCTATCTCGATACCGTCGTGCTGCTCGGCACCATTTCCACGCAGTTCCCCGGCTTTGAGAAAACCTTTGCGGCGGGCGCGGCCACCGGCTCGCTGGTATTCTTCTTTTCGCTGGGTTATGGCGCGCGCTGGCTGCGGCCGATTTTCGAAAAACCCTCCGCATGGCGTATTCTCGAAGGCATCATCGCCGTTACCATGTGGGCCATCGCCTTCAAGCTCGTCATGGGCGCATAGGCAAGGAATTTCGCGCTCCAGTCACTTTCACGAGGACTAAACAGGCCGCGCCATTTTCCAAACGGGGAATCAGTGATAGTCCTCGACCTGTTCAAAACGGGAAAACAGCGTGTTCCGAGTTCCATTCCTTGTCGGCATCGCCCTTCTGATCGCCTTTGGCGGCGGTATTGCCGCAACACTCGCAGCACTTGAGGCGACATCCGGCTTTGGATCGATCCGCATCGGCTCGTGGGATGCCTTTCCCGAAGCGCAGACGATCGAGGCCGACCCTTACGCCAAATCGCACCGCGCCGATGCCGGCAAGCTGCTTTACGGAACGGCCGAGGGGCTGGCCTTCACCGCCTCCGTCGACAGCGATGGACAACGCCTGAGCGGCGAGTGCCGGTACCGGCTGGCCGGCGCCGTGCCGCCCGCCCGTTTCTGGACGATTTACACCGCCGACCAGCAGGGAAATGTTCTGGCTGAAGATGCCGGGCGGCCCTTCGCGCTGAATTCCCGCACGCTTCTGCGCAGCGCCGATGGCGGCATCGACATCACCATCGCCCCTGACGCCCAGACCTATAACTGGCTGTCGGTACCGCAGGGCCAGACCTTCAAGCTCGTCATGACCCTGCTCGACACACCGGTTGCCGGCAGTTCCGGCCTGATCGACATATCCATGCCGCAAATCCGCAAGCTGGGGTGTGGCAATGCTTAGGGTCCTGCTCGCCATCCTCACCGGTCTCGTCGGCGCAGCCGTGCTGCACGTCATCATCCTTCTCGCGATCCCGCATTTCAGCAATCGCGACGCCAATACGCGCGCGGTTGCGGAAGGAAAACCGCATCTGTTTCATCTTCTCGAGGAGACGACGGAGAAAAAGACGCTTGGTAGCGGCGATCCCTTCATGCGGGTGGCCGTCTGCACCTTTAACATCGAGGAACAGCCGATCCGCTTGACCGCCGTCGGTGCGGTACCCTTCTGGTCGGTCGCGGTTTACGACAAGGCCTCGAATGAGGTGTTCAGCATGAATGACCGCACATCCGCCGCCGGGGTGATGGATATTCTGGTGGCTGATGCGGTGCAGATAGCCGCCATCCGCAAGGCGCAGCCGCCCTCGCTTTCGCAGGCCATTCTGGCGGAATCGGATCAGACGGAAGGATATGTGGTTTTGCGGACCATGGTGCCGCAGCCGAGTTTCGGCGAAGAGGCGGAACGGTTCCTGAACGAGGCGAAATGCCAGCCGACGCCGTGGAAATAGCGTCCGACATCATCGGCAATCAGGATTTGAGGGCGGTTTCCACTGCGGATTTGCCCTTGCGCGCGACTTTGCCGGTCGGCTCGGTATCACGTTTTTCATAACGCACGCCGGTAAACAGCACGACCTTCGCCGGGCCGATCAGCTTTCCGACAACGCCGGCGGGACGCAGGCTTCGTCGGGCGTCGCTGATTGGAATAATCTCTGCCATGCTCATCTCCTCTTCGGGACATGATTGTCAATGTTGCCCATGGGAACCGCGCAAGCCTCATCTTGCGTCGGGAATTTCATCACCATCACATTGCGCATAGGCCAGCCCACAGACTGGTTTTCGCACGATCCAAAAATCCAAAAAGATTCTTATAAGGGGATCGTGCGCAGATTCAGGCTTCGCATGCCATTTTTGCATTTATTCCGTCGATAAGAATAACATGGAATCCTAATACTTCCCATGAAATTACAAACAGACAGAGGTTAATGATCCGTTAACCCTAATTGCCGGGCCGTCACTTATTCCTCCCGGCGCCACACCCCTTGAAAACAAAGGCCATGCGGTAAAGTTCCACGGCATTTCGTCCGTTGTGAAGGTTTTAAAATTTCCTTGTTGATAGAGGCAGATTCCCTCTTGCTACCCCCCATAGTTAACAGGACGTCAACGCATTTGCTCTAATTTGAACCGATATTGTGTTTGCGTTTGTTGGGTAGTGCGTTGACCGACCGGTTTCGAGAACTTGAGAGGCCAAGAGCCGTGAGGAAGAAAGATGTGGTGCTGATGGCCACCGTGACGAATTTCGAGACTGTTTCGCATCCGTCAAAAACGGACCTTCGGCAGTTCGCCGAACTTTTCATGCCGCTTTTCAACGCCTCCACCGACGAAGCCAAACGAGAGGCGATCGCCGCACTCTCGCAGCATCCGAGCGTGCCGTCAGCCGTCGCCTTCTTCATCGCCTGCCAGCCGATTTCGCTTGCAGCGCCCTTTCTCATTTCCTCGAAATGCCTCGATGACGACACGCTGATCACCATTGCCCGCACGCAAGGCGCGGCGCATGCGCGCGCCATCGTTCGGCGCGAGGATCTCTCCCCCACCGTCATCGACGCGCTTGTCGGCCTGCGCCACGCGGAAGATCTGAAACGGCCGGAAGAGGAAAAAGCTCCCGCCGAACCGCAGGTGGCGGCAAGCCCAGAAGAACCGAAAACGGAAGAAAAGACTGACAACATCGCCGCCGCTTCCGCACTCGAAGAAGAAATGCGCCAGCGGATCAAGCAGATGGCGCATCACCTCAACCGCCCGGAAAGCGACGTCCTCGGTCTTCGCCGCCTGAGCGAGGTGCAGGAGGCGCTGCTGGTGCGTTTCGCCCGCGAGCGCAACGCCCGGCAATTCGCGGTGGCGCTGGCGGATTCGCTGTCCTCCAGCTACTGGCTGTCGGAGCGCATCATGCTCGATATATCAGGCGCGCAGCTGGCGACGACGCTCACCGGTCTTGGCATGGAATTTTCCGAGGCGGCCTTCGTGCTGCAATGCTTCTATCCGCATCTCGCCGCCGCCGAAGGCGACATGAGCCGCGCCGAAGCCCTGCTCGATCGCCTCGACATCGTGGAATGCGAAGAGCGGCTGGAAAGCTGGCGGCGTGCCGACAGCTATACGCATGGCCGCGAGCGGCCGAGCCGCAGCGCACCGGCTGTGCAGAGAACTGGCACGCAAGGGTAAGCAAGGCCTGGCCTTGCGTCTTTTGCGACGCGAGGCCCTTCGCGGACCGAAAGCCGGGTCTGCTTTTCCTGCCTCTAGGCCTTGGGCTGGTCCACCAGCGTCAGCAGAGTTCCGATCTCGTCGGTTTCGATCTCCACCACCCAAAGGTCGCTGTCGAAACGCCGTTCCCTTTCCAGAAGAGCGGCACTTTCCTCGCCATCCGCACCCGCAAGACGCGTTTCGAAACGGCGCTCGGCACGGATTTCCTCATCATCGGCGAAACTTTGCGGCGCGGGCCCATAGAGGTTCTCGCGGCCATCGCGCAGACGCTGGCGAACAAAGATCGCCCCCGCCTCCTCCGCCCCCTTCTTTTCGACGGCGGCAAATCCGCCGGCGGCGAAGACGCGGCGGATGAGGGCTGAGACGAACATTTCGGATTTGAGGCGCATGGGGTGCTTTCGATGGAAACGGTGGGGGCTCTCACTGCTGGGTTACGCGGACGAAGGTGCGTGGGGCTTACCCCCCTCTGCCCTGCCGGGCATCTCCCCCTCAAGGGGGGAAGATCGATCCGCGGCAGGCGCTCGCCCACCTCAACGCTTGAGAATGGAGCAGTGAAAGAGCCTCTTGCCGATCTCCCTCCTTGTGGGGGAGATGCCCGGCAGGGCAGAGGGGGTAAAGCCCCACGCACCCTCGGCTGCTGTCAAAACCTCAAAGCGCCCCGATCGACTTCAGCTTCTTCAGCACAACCTCGCTCGGCTCGCCGGTTTCCGGCAGGCGGTAATGTTTCTCAAACGCGCGGATGGCATTGCGGGTCTGCTGGCCGGCAACGCCGTCCACCTTCACATCGGCATAGGCGATATTGATCAGCCCCTGCTGGATCCTGGCGATCAGCTCGCGGTTTGCTGGCTTGGCGGCATTGGCCGAACTGTTGAGGGAGGCCGGTTCGGCCTTCGGGCGCGGCGCTTCCGCCTTGCGGATGGCGGCGGCGACGGGGTCGATCTCGACGCCGCCGGTGCTATCGGCGGGCCGATCCCTGGGGATCGCGGCAACCGTTGCGCCATCGATCCGGAGTGCCGCCAGCACGCGGGTCGTCGGCTCGCCGGTCTGCTCCATGCCGAGCGTTTCTTCGAAGAACATGATGGCGGCGGCGGTGCGTGGACCCATGCGGCCGTCCGCCTCGCCTTCGTAAAGCCCACGTTTCTTCAGTTCGGCCTGAATATCGGCAACGATCTGCTGCGGTTTCTGGCTTTCGGCGGCGGGTTGCGCCGGCGTTTCGGCCGCTGGCTGTTGCGCCGTTTCCGTCTCTGCCGGTCGTTCTATGCGAAAGGTGGTGACGTTGCCGTGCGTGCCGAGCGGCTCGGCCGGGCGATAACCGGCAATGCCGTTCGGGTTTTCCGCATCGCGCGTGCGCAGGAAAGGCGACGGATGCACGCCCGGCTGATACCAGAGCGCATTGGCGGCGACAAAACCGAATACGACCGCGAAGGCGCCGCAGCTGCCGACCATTTTCGGATGGCGCAGGATTTCGCGCCCGATGGCCGAAACCACCAAGGAAACAATCCCGGCGCCAATCTGGGCCGTTGTTTTCTTAGGCGATTTTCGCTTTCGCGGGGCCATCGTCACCATCCTTTTTCATCATTGCGGCCATGTCACCGCGCTGCCGGATGCGCGGCGGAAATTCCACCATGCTTTCGGCTTCGGCACCTTGGCCCTCACCCGCCATGCCGGAACCGTCGGCAGGCAAAGTGATCGTTACGACCGTTCCCTCGCCGGGCTTGCTGGTAATGGCGAAAGTGCCGCCATGCAGTGCCACAAGCCCCTTGACCAGGGACAATCCCAGACCCGTGCCCTCATAGCGACGGGTATATTCATTCTGAACCTGCATGAAGGGCTGGCCCAGGAGTTCAATCTTGTCGGAAGCGATGCCGATGCCGGTATCGCTCACCGTCAGTTTCAGCATCGCGCCCTCACGCGCGGCGTCGATCGACACCACACCACCCGCATCGGTGAATTTTATGGCGTTGCCGGCGAGATTGATGAGAACCTGCCGGATGGCGCGCTGATCGGCCGAGATTTCGCCAATGCCGCGCTGGATGCGGCTGGTTAAAGTCAGGCCTTTTTCCTTCGCCTGCAGGCCGAGCATGGCCTCGCAGGAAGAGATGGTCTCGGCAATCGGGAAGCTTTCCATCATCAGCTCGTAACGGCCGGCTTCCAGCTTGCTCATGTCAAGCATCGTGTTGACGACCGACAGGAGATGGGCGCCGGACTGGCGGATGAGGCCGACATATTCCCGCTGGCGATCGTTCTCCAGCCGGCCGAAATATTCGCCGGCGAGAATATCGGAAAAACCGAGGACGGCATTGAGCGGCGTGCGCAGCTCGTGGCTGACGGCGGCAAGGAAACGCGACTTGGCGTCATTGGCCGATTCCGCCTCCGCCGCCTTGCGGGCGACATCGCGGCGCAGGCGTTCCATCTCGGTAACATCGGAGAGCTGGGCGACGATGCGGCGCAGCCGGCCGCTGGCGCTGCGGATCGCCGTCATCTCTATACGCGCATGCATGAACTGCGCCTGACGCGACTTTGCACCGGTCTCGAAGCGGAGTTCAGCGGTTGCCCTGTCCTCGCCCTGCCGCAGCAGGTCGAAGGCCTGCATCAGCTCGATACGGTCGGAGACATAGACATATTCAACGAGGGCATGGCCCTGGCTGGCCTGTAGATCGGCCGGGAAGGTCGCGAGATCGCGGCCGGAGACGTGTTCGACGAAGCCGGTATCACCGATCATGAGCACGAGGCCCGGCACCTGCGTAGCGGCGATCAGGTCGTTATCGCCAGACGAGGCGGAAAAGGAGGACGCGCCGCGCGCGGGACGGGAAAAGGCGATCAGCAGCGCTGCGGCGGCCAGAAACAGCGCCAGCACCAGAGCGGCGCCGATGGGCAGCGCGATGGCGGGGCTGATGACGAGGCTGAAGAGGGCGGGCACCACGAAAAGACCAACAGTGCTGAAGGCAATCAGCCGGCGCAGGCGCGCAACGGTTCCGGCGCGCCTTTCGGCGTCCTCTTCCATGCGCGCAAGCCATCTGCCTGCGGCATGGTCGACCAATGCGACCGCTTTTTCTCTCATATTACGCAATACCAACACCGAATCCCTGAGGCGGTTCTAACGGCTCCGACAATAGAAGGCGGCGGCTTAAGGAATGGATAAAAAGAATGGCGTCAAAGGCCTGCCAAAGGCGTCGCAGTCCCATTACGGGGCATTTATTCCAAGCTTTGCCAATCATGGTTAATGACGGGTAAGCGACGGATTTCGCTTCATTTTTGCCATCATGTTAACTTTTGTGGCAAGGCGGACCACAGCTTTCGCCCGGAACGCGCGGCCTCTGTCGCAATTATGCTTAACATGGACTGTTAAAATGCGAATGAATTGATGGCGGGCGTCCCGATACGAGGAGAATAGATACAATTTGAATTAAATTGCGTCGCTTTTTGCAATCGGCTGTTCGCCGGTCGCGTGTAGCTTCTTCACAAGCCCGAAAAACGGGACAAAGGCCGATGACCCGGAACCGGGCGGGGCTTTAGAAAACAAAGATCATCTGGCAGGGTAGTCTGACAATGTGGTTTCTGATCAAAGGAACATTCTGGTTTTCACTGGTGCTGGTGGCGCTGTCCTATTTCGGCAGCAGCAACGATCCGACCAAGGAACCTTCGGCATTTGATCTTCCCAGCGCCGTTTCGGCAGCCGGTGAAGCCTATCGTTATGTCAGCGCCATCTGCATCGAAAAGCCCGATGTCTGCGTCAAGGGCGCCGAAACCTTCCATGCGCTCGGTGAACGGGCAAAGGAAGGCGCGAAGGTCGCCTATGAACTGCTGGACAAGCAGCTTGCCTCCGGTGAAAAATCCGCTCCCGCCACTGAAGTCGCAGCGGAGATCGAAAAGCTGGCTGACGCTCCTGTCGTCAGCGTCGAATTTCCCGGCAATACCGACATGCTGAAGACCGGCACCGTCATTCCCCTGCCGCAGAAGCGCCCTGCTCCCTGATCTTGCCAGCCCCTGATCTTGCAAGCCACCGCGCCGCAACTTTTTTGCGGACGGAGATTTCCGTCCGCCGACTGCCTGCCAAACTTGCCCGCGGAAACCTGTTTTCCGTGGGCTTTTTCGTGGCCCATGGTTCAAAACCGGCCGCACTTCGCCTATATCCTAGCAAAGACCTGCAATAACGGATGATACGGCGCACAAATGGCCTCTCTCGAAACGATCCTTGACGATTTCGCTTTCCTCGACGACTGGGAGGACCGCTATCGTTATGTCATCGAACTCGGCAAGGCGCTGCCCGATCTGCCGGAGGACAAGCGCACGGCCGAAAACAAGGTGCATGGCTGCGCCAGCCAGGTCTGGCTCGTCAGCCATAGCGACGGCGCGGAAGACCCCCTGCTGACCTTCGAGGGCGATTCGGATGCGCATATCGTGCGCGGCCTCGTCGCCATCGTGCTCGCCGTCTATTCCGGCAAAAAAGCCTCCCACATCGCCGATCTCGACGCCATCGAGGTGTTCGACAAGATCGGGCTGGTGGAGCATCTGTCGTCGCAGCGCGCCAACGGCCTGCGCTCGATGATCAAGCGTATCCGCGAGGAAGCCCGGCTGCTGGCCGCCTGAGCGCTATCCCGCCGTCACCGCCGTTGTCATCGAAGGGCGATAATCCGCATCGCCCCAATGGTGATTGTTGCCACGGGCGCAAGCGGCTGGCGGCGCATAATGGCGGGCAAGCGCCAGCAGTGCGGCGCGCAGCAGCAGTTTTGCCGAGCGCGCCGGCCATTGCCTCTCCCGCTCCACCGTCTCCAGACCCTTTTCGAAGCAGCAGACATCGATGGCGACGCCCGACAGTTCGGGTCCCATCGCATCCGCCGCGCGGGAAAACCGCACCCGCGCCGCCATCGCCGCCTCGGTAAGATTGAGCAGGCCCCCCGCCTCCCCCTTGGTGCGGCTGGCTACTTTCGGCTCCCATGTCGCCGTCACCTTCGGATTGAGGTGACCGCGATGAAAATCGGCGGCGAGGCGCTCGCCTGCCGCCAAAGCATCTGCCGGGAAAAACACCGTGCCATCCCGCTCCTTCAGCCTTGAAAGGCTGGTCAGCGGTGAGGTGTTGAGGTTGCGACGGGCCGGTTGCTTCGCGTCATCGACATCCACAACAACAGTCTGCATATCCCGATGCTGTTCCTGAAAAACCTCATCGCGGTCTTTTGCCATTGCGCGTTTCAGATAAGAGGCGAGCGGCGGCGCGGCGAAAAGGGTGTTTTCCCGCTGTTCCGCCAGTCCGGAAGAAACGGCAAGCCGCACCGTCGCCGCCGGAAACCGCAGCGGGGGATGCCCAGCGCGCGCCCGGTGCACGACAATATCGCCGCCCTCCTGCGAAATCTCGGCCGCGCCCGCAGCGATGCAACGCAGCAAGCGCAGGAGGTGAGGATTTGAAGAGGCAGCCGGGACGCGTTTCACCTCATTCATCCCGGCCCCCTTTCATCACGTTGAAAATACTGCCGGTGAGCCGCTCGAGCGCGGCGATGAACTCATCGAATGCCGGTTCGTCACGCCGGTCCTCCACCACCTGGCAGGCATGGCCCACCGTCGTCCTGTCCCGGCCGAAGCAGGGCCCGATATCAGTCATGGGAATACCGAGCTGCACATGGCACACATACATGGCGATCTGGCGGATATGGCACTCCGTGCGCCTGATGTCGCGGCGCACCAGCGCTCGGTCACCCGTCAATTGCACCATCTCACCGGTGAGCTGCCGCACCAGACGGCAAAGACGGGGAATCTCATCCCGCCCGGCCGCAGACGGCCAACGACGAAAAGGACGATCACCGACCCGCACGCAAGGCCGCGCGGCGGCAGACAGAAACACAGTATCCGACGGCATATGCAACTCCTCTACGAATAGGAATTAATTCATACACCTGAGAACAGCTATGGGGAAGCGTAAATTTTGCGGAGAAGAATATGCGTTTGATATGGCTATATATTTGCAGAAATGACGAACACAATAAAGGATTTTTTTCCTCAACTGAAATTGCACGCGACAATAAAAAAGCCGGTCTGCGGACCGGCTGAACATTCATGTGAAGGTAGAAAAAGCTTCAGAGCAGCATAGGGAGCGGGCAAGTTCGCCTTGCCGCCTTCTCCCGGGTGGGGAGAAGGTGCGGCAGCGGGTTGAGTGGCGAGGGAAGAACAAGCCCCGCCGACCCGTCGTTACAATCAGCGGCTGGCCTTGCGGCGCTGGCCGAGACCCATTTCCTTGGCGAGCCGCGAACGGGCTTCGGCATAGGCGGGCGCAACCATCGGATAATCGACCGGCAGGTCCCATTTTTCGCGATATTCTTCCGGCGTCATGCTGTGATGCGTCGTGAGATGCCGCTTCAGCGACTTGAACGAGCCGCCGCATTCCAAACAGACGATATGATCGTCCTGAACCGACTTGCGGACAGAGACGGCAGGCTTCTGCTTTTCAACATTGACCGCCACCGATGCCGGTGCCGATGTTCCGCTAAGTGCCGTGTGAACATCCGAAATAAGGCCGGGAAGCTCAGTTACCGGAACGACGTGGTTGCTAACATAGGCAGCCACAATATCCGCAGTCAGTTCGACCAGCAGATCCTGGGCGTTACCGTATGCAGTTTCCGTCATTTAAGTATCTCCTGTTTATTAATCCCCTGAAGCGGGCGAACGCCGCATCGAGCGATGTGAAGTTACCCGGCGCCCCACCTTCGCCTTGTTGAAACCAACATGAAACCTACCCCTAGATTTCGAGCGAAAACCGGAAACGAATTGGTCCGAGATTCAACTTATGGCCCGCGACATGGGCAGCAATGGTCCGACGGGCCATAGATTAGACATTAATAAAATGCCTATGCCGACTATGAAGAGGCTAGATGCAAATCGCGATTAGCAACTTTACACTTAATTTGGATAACAGCAAAACAGCAAAAGTCAAATTCCTAGTGTCAATTTTTCAGTTCAAAACAGTCTAATTGGAATACAAAAAATTACGGGTAATAAAATACTATGCCTAGTAGTAATTGAAAATGAATACCCCCATTTATTAGGGGGATTTTCAACTTCAAATTTTCTTGATGTCATCAACTACCGATTTAACGGCAAGCGGATAACCTGCCTTGTGAGCGGCCATGGCAAGAAGATGTGCAGAGACCGGCGCGGTGAGGACAAAAAAGAAAAAGCCGGCCAGCGCCCGCGCCAGCGTCGGGATTTCCATGGAATGAATGCCGACCGCGAGAAGCAGCAGGCCGGAGCCCACCGTTCCCGCCTTGGAGGCCGCATGCATGCGTGTATAGACATCTGGCAGTCTATTGAGCCCGATTGCCGCGATCAGCGAGAAGATGGCGCCTGAGATCGTCAGCGCCGCAACGAGAATAGCCACGATCCAAGCCATCATCGCCTGCCCTTTCCTTTTTTGCCGTCGGCACCTGTTTCCATTGTTTTTTCAATGACTTCAGATGCCCTCTCACCATCGAGAACCGCCGTCGGCCTGCGCCGTCCATCCGGGCCGCGCGACAGGACGAAGCGGGCAAAGGCCACCGTTGCCAGAAACCCGACCAGCCCGAGCGCAATGGCGATATCGACGTAAAGATTGAAGCCGGTGCGGATGGCGATAACAGCGATAAAGCCGATGGCGATGCCCACCAGCATGTCGAGCGCGACGATGCGGTCCGGCAAGGTGGGGCCGACGACGACGCGATATACTGTCAGCAAAAAGGCGGCCGACAGAACAACCGATGCAAGTATAGTTGCAAATGAAACTGTCTGTTCTGGCGTCATATCTGAAACGCCTCCATGATCTTTCTTTCGAAGCCATTTCTGATGTCGTTTTTCGTGGCTTCGATATCGCTGCAGTCGATCGCGTGCACGTAAAGCGTTTTCCTGTCCGCGGAAACATCGACGGAGAGCGTGCCGGGGGTGAGCGTGATGAGGTTGGCGAGCAGTGTGATCTCGAAATCCGTCGTCACCGTCAGCGGATAGGCGAAAATGCCGGGCTGCACGTCGAGCTTGGGCCGCGTCACCAGCACGGCGACCTTCCAGGCCGAGAGCGCCAGCTCCTTGAAGAACAGCAGCACCAGCGACAAGACGCGGGTAAGCCGCAGCCAGTGGTTACGCCCGCCCGGAAGCTGGTGGCGGATGAGGCCGAGCGCCAGTGTCGAAACGATCAGGGCGAAGATGATGTTCGCCAGGGTGACGCTGCCCGTCACGGCGAGCCATACGGCAACGAACAGCAGTTGCACGAGATAGAGGCTCATGGTTTGCCTCCTTCGGAAAAGACCGACTGGATATAGGCCTGCGGGTTGCCGAGGCCTGCGGCCGCCTGCTGGCTGAGATTGAGCAGGCTTTCCGGAAACAGGCCGAAGAATACCACGAGCAAGGTCAGCCCCACCAGCGGCGCGAAAGACGGAGCCGCCGACGGCGACGCGTGCGGGAAGGAAGGCTGACCGGGGGATGCCGCAGCGGGACGCCAGAAACACAAAAGGAAGATCCGCCCGAAGGCGATCGTGGCGATGAAGCCGGAGGCGAGGATGGCGCCAGCGAGCCACCATGCGCCGATATCGATCGCCGACTTGACCAGCACCGCCTTCGGCCAGAAGCCGGAAAAGGGCGGCAGGCCGGAGCCGGCGAAAAACAATGCCAGCGCCAGCGCCGAAAACCACGGAGCCTGCTGGTAAAGGCCTCTGAGTGAGGTGAGGCTGAAGCTGCCGCCGAGACGGGCGGCATGGCCGGCGGCGAGATAAAGCGCCGTCATCAGCACCATGGAATGCAGCGCGTAGAAAATGGCGCCTGTGACACCGGATGGCGTGCCGATGGCGATGCCGGCCATCATGTAACCGATGCCTGATATGACGATGTAACCGAGCATGCGGCGGATATCGTTCTGGGCGAGCGCGCCCATGGCCCCAAGCACCATGGTGAGCGCGGCGGAGATGGCGATGACGATGCTGAGTTCTTCCCGCTCGACCGGAAACAGCATGACCATGACCCGCAGCAGCGAATAGATGCCGACCTTGGTGAGCAATCCGCCGAAAAGCGCGGAAACGACGATGCGCGGCGTGTGATAGGAGGCCGGCAGCCAGAAATTCACCGGGAAGGCCGCGGCCTTCATGGCGAAGGCGAGCGTAAAGAGGCTCGCAAGCGTCATCAGCGGCGCGGTCTCCCGCAGAGCTGTCGCCTTCTGCGCGATATCGGCCATGTTGAGCGTGCCGAAGATGGCGTAGAGATACCCGACCGTGATCAAAAACAGCGTCGTGCCGATGAGGTTCAGAATGGCGTATTTCAGCGCGCCGTCGATCTGCTCGCGCGTCGAACCGAGCACGATCAGGCCGAAGGACGAGATCAGCAGCACTTCGAACCAGACATAGAGGTTAAAGATGTCGCCGGTCAGGAACGCGCCGGTGACGCCGGCCATCAGCAGCAGCAGGAAGGGATAAAAACCGTAGCGCCTGCCGCCGGCGTCGATATCCGCGCCGGCATGGATGGCGCCCGCCAATGCGACGATGGCGGCCGCAAGCGACAGCAGCGCCCCCGTCAGGTCGGCGGTAAAGGCGATGCCGAAGGGCGGCAGCCAGCGGCCCATCACCATTGTGAACGGGCCTTCAGTGGCGACCTTCCATAAAAGTGCTGCATCGAGCAGGACCAGCAGGAAAAGCGCCGCGATGGCAACGGTCGCGTGATGGCGGATGGCATGGCGCATCATCATCAGCACCGCGCCTGCGCCGATGCAGAGCGCGATGGGGAGAATGATCAGCCAGTCGGCAAGAGGCACAGGCGTCGTGACGAGCGCTGCCGAGAGATCAGTGACTGCTGTTGTGGTGGTGGATGCCATGTTGTCTCAGCCTCGCCGCTCAATAACCGAGCGGCGGCAAGGGCTCGCCTGCGGGTTCTGCGGTGCGCATCTCGTCCGTGTCGTCGGTCTGCAGTTCCTGAAACGCACGCCAGGTCAGCACCAGAAGGAAACAGAAGAAGGAAAAGGAAATGACGATTGCCGTGAGAATGAGCGCCTGCGGCAAAGGATTGGCCGCCCCTGCGGGCAGCGTGTCCATGCCGGGCGGAATGATCGGTGGCACCTCGCGCGTCAGCCGGCCGGCGGTGAACAGCAGGAGGTTCACCGCATTGCCGAGAATGGCGATGCCGAGCAGCATGCGGATGCTGTGGCGCGACAGCATGAGATAGATCGCCACCGAAAAGAAGATGCCGACGAGAATCGAGAAGACCGCTTCCATCAGTCGCTTTCCCTTTCTTCCAGCGCCAGCGCAATGGAGGTGATGGCGCCGACCACCACGAGATAGACACCGATATCGAAGGACATGACGGTGGAGAGCGGCATTTCGACACCGAACAGGCTCGGATAGACCCAGAGCCCGGTCATGAACGGCACGCCGGCGGCCATCGAGACGAGGCCGGAAAGCATGGATAGCAGCAGCCCCGCCCCGGCAATCGACAGGGGATGAAACATGATGGCGCGCCTGACTGCCGTGACGCCATAAGCGATGCCGTAGATCGCCAGCGCCGAGACCGCGATCAATCCGCCGATGAAACCGCCGCCCGGCTCGTTATGGCCGCGCAGCAGCACGAAGATGGAAAACAGCACCATGAGGCTGGTGACGACAGGAGTGACGGTGCGCAGAATGAGCGTGTTCATGCCCGCGCTCCTTTCTTCTTCGCGGTTTTGGCCGGTCCCTTGACCGCGGCGGCCGGACGGATGCGGATCAGCGCGAGGATGGCAAGACCCGTTATCATCACGACAGCGATTTCGCCGAGCGTATCCGTGCCGCGGAAATCAACGATGATGACGTTAACCACATTGGCGCCGTGGGCGATGACCTTGGAATAGGTGTTGTAGAAGTCCGTCAGGCGGTTGTCGAAGCTCGCCTGCGTCGCGCGCATCAGGAACAGGGCAAAGCCGGTTCCGCAGGCAATGGCGATGGTGCTGTCGAGCAGCTTCTGGCCAAGGCCGCGATGATCTGACGGTGACAGGCGAAGCCTTGTCATCACCAGCGTCAGAATGACCACCGACAGCGTCTCGACCATGAATTGCGTGAACGACAGATCGGGCGCGCCGAACAGCAGGAAGATGACCGCCACCGCAAAGCCCTGAATGCCGAGCGCGATGATCGCAGTCAGCCGGCTCGACGCCGTCAGGACAGCGACAAGGCCCGCCACGGCGATGGCGATGAAGGTCAGCTCATGGACCGGCATGTCACGCGGCCATGACGGCATGGACGGCAATTCGCCATAGAGGAACAGGGGCACCAGCAGCACGGCGGCGATGACGGCGAAGGTGGCGGTGACGTAGAACTCCAGCCGGCCGGGCTGAATGAGCCGGGTAACGTGGAACGAGACTTTCACCAGCATTTCGATGAAGACGTCAAAGCCCCTGTCAGGCCCGGCCCCCAGCGCCGTGAAGGTGCGGGCCATCAGGCTGCGGACAGCGGAAAGCTGCGTATAGAGGACGATACCGAGCGCAATGGTGAGCAGCGACAGGCCGAGCGGCACGCCCATATGGGGAATGAGCGAGATTTCCACCGGGCGCGCCTCGCCGGCGATGGCGCTCGCCATGGGTGTCGAAATGTAGAAATGCGCAATGCCGGAAAAGAGAGCGATCGTCAGCCCCTTCAGAGCCAGCAGCGCCGGACCGAGCCACAGCAGCAGCGGACCTTCATGCGCGTGTTTCGGCGTTTTCACCGGCTTGCCGAGGAAGGGTTTCAGCCCCACGGCAAAGGCGACGGCGAACATCAGCCCGTTGCCGAGGATGGCGATGCCGGTGAACAGCACGGCACGCGGGTTGCCATGCGCCAGCGCATAATAAATCTCCTCCTTGGCGAGAAAACCGAAAAAGGGCGGCAGGCCGGCCATGGAAATCGCAGCCGCCAGCGCTGCCACAAAGGTGATGGGCATGGCTTTTCGCAAGCCGCCGAGCTTCGTTATGTCGCGGGTGCCGGTCTCATGGTCGATGATGCCGGCGACCATGAAGAGCGCGCCCTTAAACAGCGAATGCGCCACCAGATAAAGCGCGGCCGCCTCTATGGCATGGTCAGAGCCAAAACCCGTCAGCATGACCAGCAGGCCGAGCGACGACACCGTCGTATAGGCAAGCATCAGCTTGAGATCGGTCTGGCGCACGGCGAGAAGTGCGCCGGTGAGCATGGTCAGCCCGCCGAAGAAGGGCAGCAGGATCTGCCAGGCGGCGGTATCACCGAGCACCGGATTGAGGCGCATCAGCAGATAGACGCCGGCCTTCACCATGGTTGCCGAATGCAGATAGGCGGAGACTGGAGTTGGCGCTTCCATGGCGTTGGGCAGCCAGAAATGGAAGGGAAACTGCGCCGATTTGGTAAAGGCGCCGCCGAGAACCAGAAGCAGCGCGGCCAGATAAAACGGGCTGTCACGCAATATATCGCCGCCGCGCACCAGCATCGACAATTGCGTGATGCCGCTTATATCCCAGATGAAGATCAGCCCGGCGAGCAACAGAAGGCCGCCACCGCCCGTCACCACCAGCGCCTGCAGCGCGGCACGGCGCGAAGCTGCGCGCTCATGGTCGAAGCCGATCAGCAGGAAGGAGGTGATCGAGGTGAGTTCCCAGAAGACGAACAACATCAGCAGGCTGTCGGAAACGACGACGCCGAGCATCGCTCCCATGAACAGAAGCAGGAAGGACAGGAAACGGCCCTGCTGCGGATGGCCTTTCATATAACCGCCCGCATAAAGCACGATCAGCAGCCCGATGCCGGTGATGAGCAGCGCAAAGGTGAGCGACAGGCCGTCGATGAACCAGGAGAAGCTGAGATTGAAGCTCGGCACCCAGGCATAACCGCCGGTCACCACGCCGCCTGCCGCGATCTCGGGCAGCATCAGCGCAAAATGCACGAAGGCGAGAGCCGGCGCGATCGCCAGAACCCATGCCGCATTGTGACCGAACCTTTTCACCAGGGCCGGCGCGGCAAGCGCTGCCAGAAACGGCAGAAACAGCGACAGGAATGTCAGCGGCGTGACATCTGATGTCATTCACATCTCCCGGGATGTCCCCCATCCCTGCGCGCCACTGAATGGCGTTCTTCTTTCAAATCGGCTTTTCAGTTAAGGCATAGACACGGGCATCTCAACCCAAATCGGTACGCCCGGCCCATAACGAACGCGTTATGACGCCCATCCCCTTTCAATCCGCCTCAGTGATGATTATTTGAGGCGGGAACAGAAAGGATCATTCCATGAGCGATCTGACATCCCCCAAATTGACCAAGACCGATGCCGAGTGGCGTGAGCAGCTGACGCCGGAGCAATATCGCATCCTGCGCGAACACGGCACCGAGCGCGCCTTCACCGGTCCCTATTGGGATACATTCCAGAAAGGCCTCTACCGCTGTGCGGCCTGTGACGAGCCGCTGTTCCTCTCGGATACGAAATTCGATGCCGGCTGCGGCTGGCCGAGCTATTTCGAGCCGGTGAAGCCCGGCGCGGTGACGGAACATCGCGACGCGAGCCACGGCATGGTGCGCACGGAAATCCGCTGCGCCAATTGTGGCGGCCACCTCGGCCACGTCTTCCCGGACGGCCCGCCGCCCACCGGTCTGCGTTATTGCATCAATGGCCATTCGATGGTGTTCGAGCCGGTCTGATAAAGCTCAGGGTGAAAGGCCGGCTGCCCTTGCCGGCCTTTCACCCTGAAAAGGCTGTCTCGACAGCCGGACCGGAGAGTGAGATCATCGCCGTCTCATTCCTTCCGGATCACCGCCATGACACTCGAAACCATCCTCATTTTCATTCCCGCCTGTTTTGCCCTGAACATGGCTTTCGGGCCGAACAATCTGCTGTCAATGACAGTGGGTGCGCGCTACGGCATGGCGACGGCGGTAATGGCGGCAAGCGGCAGGCTGGTCGCTTTCGCGGGCATGATCGCGATTGCAGCACTGGGCCTCGGCGCACTTTTGATGGCCTCCGAGATGATGTTCTCGCTGATCAAATGGATCGGTGTTCTTTATCTGCTGTGGATCGGCTTCAAACTCATCCGCTCAAAGGCTGAGGTTACCGCCCCTGACGTATCCTCGGGCAACGGCAATGTTCTCAAAACCTATCTGCGGCAGGAGTTTTTCGTCGCCTCCGGCAACCCCAAGGCTATTTTGATCTTCACGGCCTTTTTCCCGCAATTCATCCAGCAGGACGCCTATTGGCAGAGTTTCGCCACGCTTGGCGTGATTTTCCTGCTGCTCGAGGTGGTGGCGATTGCCGTTTATGCCTTTGTCGGTTCACGACTGTCCGGTCTCATGCGCAATGCGCGCGCCTTGAAGCGCGTCAACCAGATCAGCGGTTCCATGATGATGGCCTTTGGTGTCATGCTCGCTTTCGCCCGGCGTCCGGCCTGAAGGGAAACCGCCTAGCCTGCTAGCCTAGTTTCAGCTCCATGCAGGTCAGGTCCAGCCAGCGGCCGAACTTGGTGCCGACTTCCGAAAACCGGCCGACGACCCTGAAACCAAGGCTTTCATGCAGGCGGATGGAGGCGATGTTTTCCGCCTCGATGGCGGCGATCAGCACATGCACGTCGTTGCCCGCGGCATGATCGATCAACGCCTGCATCAGCTTTTTGCCGATGCCGTGGCCGCGCGCATCCTTTTGCACATAGACCGAATGTTCGCGGGTATGGCGATATCCGTCGAAAGCGCGCCAGTCGCCATAGGAGGCGTAGCCTGCGACCTTGCCGTCGAGGATTGCGACGATGACGGGAAAGCCGCGCGACTTGCGGGCGGCGAACCATTCCTTGCGGTTCTCCAGATCGACCAGCACGTCATTCCAGATCGCCGTCGTATTCAGCACCGCGTCGTTATAAATCTCCATGATGCCGGAGAGATCGTCCACCGTCGCATCGCGCAGTTCCACCGTCATTTTATCCTTCGCCCTCGTCGTTCCCGAAAGCGTCACTGCCTGACGCGATCCCCACGACCCTTAAGCGATGAGGTGGCGCAATGTCCAGCGCCTCGCTCGCCTGTCGAAAACGTGGGCTTCAGGATGCCAGCGGAACGAGGCTGAACGAGGTGACCACGGCGAAATAGTGAACCGCGGCGGCGGAAACCACGAAACCATGCCAGATGGCATTCTGGAACCGCAACTTTTCCCAGACATGGAAGATGACGCCGAGCGAATAGATGACGCCGCCGGCAACGATGAGCCAGAGCGTGACCGGCGAAAGGTGTGTCGACAGGGGCTCGACCACCATGATGCCGCTCCAGCCCATGGCGAGATAAAGGCCGATGGCGACCCGGTCGTAACGGCCGGGAAACAGGCATTTGAGCAGGATGCCGCAGAGTGCCGCAAGCCAGATCAACCCCAGCATGACGGCAATCAGCGGATCGTCGATACCGCGCATCAGAAAGGGCGTATAGGTGGCGGCGATGAGGATGAAGATCGCCGAATGATCCAGCCGGCGCAGGAACCATTTCACCCTGGAGTGCGGCCAGATATTATAGGTGAAGGAGACGGAAAGACAGGCGACAAGGCCGAGACCGTAAATCCACGCGGCGGCGATCGCGCTGAGGCTGCCCCACGCCATCGCGTAAAAAATCAGCGCCGTCGCGCCGATAAGCGCAAACACGATGCCGACCCCATGGACGATGCCATCGGCGACAATCTCGTGAAAATCATACTGGCGCCCGAACCGCCACATCTCGCTCATGGTCCATTCCCGTCTGCGTGCTTTCATCAAAGCATGGAGCCAATATTAGACAGGAACAAGACAGCGGCCGGTTAACGGCAATCAAATTGCGTTCGAGACTGTTGCGAAAAGAGAGGTCCGCCGTTTCCCTCATTCCTGCGCTTTCACAGGAATCCAGCCGACGCGTGTCTGCGCGGCGAAAGGACTCTTCTCAGCCCAAGGACTTGGTCTGGCTGGATCCCTGTGACAAGCACAGGGATGAGGGTGAGAAAGGGCGGACGCAACATGTCACCACGAAAATATTTCACAAAGCTGCGGCGCATTCCTGGCAAAACGGCGTATAGGGCACCGCCTTCAGCCGATCCTCCGAAATCTTCTTGCCGCATTTGACGCAGGTGCCGAAGGTGCCGCTCGCGATGCGGTCGAGTGCTGCGTCGATGGCGCGCAACTCGTCCTGCCCCACCTGCCCCAGCTCGTCCAGCACCTCGTCATTGCTGCGTTCACTGGCGCGATCCTCGTCATCGGGATTGCGAGGCTCTTCGAAATCGGCCTCAATCTTGTGCAGGCGGCGATAAAGCTCGCGCTGGCGGTCACGCAGGATTTTCTCGTAAGTTTCGACATTCATGGTCTTTTCCTCCAGCCGGCGCGGGCGGAAAACCCGCCCGCAACCCAAAAACGTCAAGCCTTTATCGATCCACCAGCACCGAGCATTTGGCGTGGCGCACGACGCGGTCGGCGGTGGCGCCGATGAAATAATTGCTGAAATCAGGCGTGTGCGACGCGATGATGATGAGGTCAGCCTTGTGTTCCTCGGCGGCGGCGATGATCTCGCGCGCGGGTGCGCCGCTTCTGATTTCCTGGCTGCCCTTGAAACCGGCCCTGGTCTTGAGGTCCGAAAGCTTGGTCTTGGCGTCCTTGATGGCGTTTTCGATCAGGTCGACAGGCAGATCGATCGCCATATAGCCCGGCAGTTCCTCGACAACGTTGATGAGAACGATCTCGCCGTCCGGATCCAGCAGCGCCTTGGCCTTTTCGAGAATCTTTTCCCCCTTGTCGGTGGCGCTGAGGTCTACCGGTACGATGATCTTCTTGTACATGGCTGTCTCCTTTGGCTTGATCCGCCGTTTGGCGTGTCGGGCTAGACTTATATTTCCCCGCCCGCGCAGCCTTCACCTTGATCGAAGTCAAAGCCGGAGCCGGGCCCGAACGGGGCATTGTCAACGAATAGTAGACAGTCAATCGCCAGACGGTGATCTTTGCTGAACGACGAAACCAGCCCATATTCGCCTTCGACAAACGCCGCAAAGCGGCGTCGGCCGATAATTTCGGCGACCGATCCGCCCCGGGGCGCTTCGGATTCAATATGGAGATCATGATGAGTGAAATCAAACAATTCGCCCTGACGCGGCCGGCCTATGTCGGCCAGGCGCATCTCGTCGTTCACGATCTGCCGCGCGTTTCGGATTTCTACCAGAAGATCATCGGCCTTTCCGTTCTTGAAAAGAACCCTAGCGGCGAAGTGCTTGGTGTCGGCGGCCAGCCGCTTCTCACGCTTTCCACCTCCAGCATGGCGGAACGCGCGCCGCGCAATGCCGCAGGCCTGTTCCACACGGCCTTCCTGATGCCGAGCCGGAACGACCTGGCCCATTGGCTGGCGCATGCCGCCCATAACAATATCCAGTTTCAGGGCGCATCCGACCATCTGGTGAGCGAGGCGATCTATCTCGCCGACCCGGAAGGCAACGGCATCGAGGTCTATCGCGACCGTTCGCCGGATGAATGGACCTACCAGCCTGATGGCACCGTTGAGATGGCCACGCTCGGCCTCAACCTGCAGGCGCTTTATGACAGCGCGCCGAAGACCGCATTCACCGGTGCGGCGGAGGGAACCGCCATCGGCCATATCCATCTGCAGGTCGGCAATATTCCGCAGGCGGATGAGTTTTATCAGGATGTGCTGGGGCTGAAGATCATGGCGCGGTATCCGGGTGCGAGTTTCTTCGGCTCCGGGGCCTACCACCACCATGTGGCCGCCAATATCTGGAACAGCCGCGGTGCCGTGGCCCGCAAGGACAACATGACCGGCCTTTCCGGCTATTCGCTGAAATTCAACGAGCAGGCGGCGCTCGACACGGCTGTTGCCGCACTCGACCGGCTGGAAATCGCCACCGAAAGGCAAAGCGACGGTATCGTCCTCAGAGACCCTTGGGGAATTGGGCTAAAGCTTTCCGCATAAAGCAAAAAGGGGCGGCAGAAATTTCTGCCGCCCCGGAACCGCCACATTTTTCGAACGTTTGTCACCTTATTGGGGGACCGTTCGATGAATGAAAATGCCAGGCCGGAGAAGACCGGCAGCTTGGTCAGCACCGGGGCAAACGCCGGCGCCACCGCCGGAAGCATTCCGGCAACTAGAGCGGACCCGCTGGAAGTACCGGCTTCCGCCCCACGCCGTGACGACGCGCGCAGCCAGCAGCCACTCGGCCGCGAAGCGCTGGATGTGGTCGTCGCCTGGTCGGTGATCGGCATCTTCCTCATCATGCTGATGGCGGTCATCCACGAGTTGTCGCTCATCCTCATTCCGGTGGTGATGGCCATCGTGGTCGGCATGATCCTCGGCATCGCCGCTGAAAAACTCGGCTCCTACGGCATTCCCGGTTTCGGCGTTGCGCTTATCCTGTCGAGCCTCGTGGCGGCGGTGATGTTTTTCGTCATCAATTCGCTGACCGAGCCGCTCTCGCTCCTCGCTTCCGAAGGCCCGGCGCTGATTGAACGCAGCATCGATCGTTTCCTGCCCTATCTGCAAAGCCTGCGATGGCTGAATATTTCGGCGGCCAGTTTCAGCATGGGGTCAATGTCGATGGAATCGCTGATTTCGCGCAGCGGCGAGATCATCTCCGTGCTCGGCTCCAACATCACCCCCGCGGTCATTCAGGGCCTGATCTTCCTCGCTGCGCTGCTGATGTTTCTCTATAGCCGGCTGCGGCTGCGCAAGGCGATCATCATGGCCTTTCCGGCCCGCCACCAGCGGCTTCGCACCATCCGCATCATCGGCTCGGTGGAAGAGGTGCTCGGCACCTATTTCGCCACGGCGGCGCTGATCTATGCCGGGCTTGGCGTGACGATGGTGGTCATCGCCTATTTTGGCGGGCTGGCCATGCCGCTGCTCTGGGGGCTGTTTGCCTTCCTCTCCAGCTTCGTGCCGTTTCTCGGCATCACCGCCATGACGATTTCGCTGACGGTGGCAGGCATCATCACCCATGACAACATCGTCCTGGCGCTTCTGCCGGCGGCGATCTTCTTCACCATTCACCTGCTGATGGAAAACCTCGCCTTTCCGGCGGTCGTTGGCCGCAACATGGAGATCAACCCCTTCCTCGTCTTCGTGATGATCATCTTCTGGACGTGGATGTGGGGGGCGGCCGGCGCCATGCTCGCCCTGCCGCTGTCGCTGATCGCGATGACGGTGACGCGGGAGCTATTCCCCTCGCGCCGGGTTGTGCCAAACTTGCCTGCCTAGCCTTTTCCGAAAGGCGCATCAGGGCCGCTCAGGAAGCGAGCGGCATACCTTCGCGGGTTGCCATGCGGCGCTCGTGCTCGATCAGCCATTTCTTGCGCCACAGCCCGCCGCCATAACCGGTCAGGCTGCCATCCGCGCCCAGCACCCGATGGCACGGGACGACGATGGCGATCTGGTTGGCGCCATTGGCGCGGGCCACCGCGCGCACGGCGGACGGCCTTTCCATGGTGGTTGCAAGCGAGGAATAGCTGACGATCTCCCCCGCCGGAATTTCCCGCAGGCTGCGCCAGACATCGCGCTCGAAGGGCGTGCCGTGGCCGGCAAGCCGGGTTTCGAAGGCGGCCGAGCGGCCGGCGAAATAAGCCTTGAGCTCCGCTTCGATCTGGCCGGTCACCGCCGTACGGCCGAGCACCATATCCGCGCCGGTACGCGTCTTCAGCCGCTTCAGCTCGGCGGGAAGCGCCGGCCGGTCGGCGAATTCGAGGAGATGCAGGGCGTGATCGTCGGCGACGACGAGCATCGGGCCGATCGGCGTATCGATCCAGTCGCCCTTCAGGAACCCCTTGCCCTTCATGGCCATGGGTGAAGCGCCGAAGAACTGGTTGATGGCGGCGCGGAAACCGCTGCCGGAATCGTAACCGGCATCGATCTGTGCACCGATCACCGCTTCGCCGGCAGCAATGCTCTCCGCCGCATCGCCCAGCCGGCGCAATCTCGCGATTTCCAGGAAGCTCATGCCGAAACGGCGCTTGAAAGTGCGGCGCACGGTGGAAGGATCATGGCCGAGCGCCACCACATCCTCCTCGCGCCAGCGCCGCGCCGGTTCGTTTTCCAGCGCCGTCAGCAGCGAGGTGACGGTCTCATCGGCGGTGCCGTAGGACAACATCGGCTTGCAGCGTTTGCAGGGGCGGAAACCCGCCTCCAGGCATTCGGCGATGGTCTCGCGGAACCGGCAGTTCTCGATCTTCGGTTTGCGCGCCGTGCAGGTGAAACGACAGAAGATCTTCGTCGAGGTCACGCAGACATAGGCCACGCCCTCATAGGCGGGGTCCTTGTTCACAAGGGCTGAATACAGGGTTTCGGTGTCGGGGCGTTTGAACAGCATCATGGGGAGGATGCTAGCGCAAATTTAAGCGGCATGCCGCCGAAAAACGGGCGTGGATGTGGCTCATCTCCCTCTTTCCTGTGCTCGTCACAGGAATGAGGAAGGAGCTTCCCCTTCAATTCCCCGGCGGCGCAAAGGACGGGTCGTCCAGCCTTGTGAAAATCACGCCCCGCGCCTTCAGCGCCAGCAGGCCTTTCACCACGCCCTCGCCCGCTTCATGGGTGGGCTGGTTGATGTGGGAGATGATGACATCGCCGTCCTTGGCGGAAGCGATGTGTTTCGCCGTCGCCGCCGCACCCAGCAGCGAGCCGCCATCGCCATTGACGGAATAACCCGCGACCCGCATGCCAAGCCGGTTGATGGTGGCCATGGACGAGCCTGTGTATTTGGCCGTCGCCCCCCGGAACCATTGCGGCTGGATGCCGGTAGCGGCGACGATCGCCTGACGGCCACCCTCCACTTCCTGCTCGACCGCGGCTTGCGAACCGGCGGCGGCAATGCCGTAGATGGAAACGGGCTTGTCCACCGCCGGCACATGGTTTTCGCCGTGATTTTCGATCTCGAACAGATCCGGATGCGCCATGAGCGTGGCCAGCGCCTCGCTGTTATGTTTCAGCCAGCGGGCGGTGACGAAGATCGTCGCGGGAATGCGCTCGCGCACCAGCGTATCGAGGATGCGGTGATCGGTCTTGCCCATGCAGGCATCCAGCGTCATCGCCACCCGCACCCTGCCGTCATGCTGCGGCGTCATTTTCAGCGACGGCTCGACAAGGCCGGTTCCCGCAAAAGCGGCTGAAGAGGCGGAGAGAAACAGGGCGGCAATGAAGAGGCGACGCAGCATTTTATATTCCGGAGTGTGAAGAGGTGGCAATCCGCCTGCAAAGCGCCCGAATTATGGCGCGGTTTCCAGCACGGACAGGGCTTCCAGCGCCTCTTCCACTCGCTGGCGTTCCGCACTGGTGAGCGGCAGGATCGGCCGCGGCGGTTCACTCACCGTCAGCGATAGGATATTGGCGGCGGCGTAAACAACGCGGATGCTGCCGAATTCCCTGAACAGCGCCCAGAGCGGCTGGAAGGCCGCATCGATCCGTTTCACCTCTTCCGCATTGCCGGCCTGAGCCGCCCGCATCAGCCGCAGGGCCGGAACCGGCAGCAGGCCGGCAACGACGCTGTACCATGTGTCGCCGCCGGCAAGTGTGGCGTCCGCACAGCCCCAGTCGCCGCTGTAACCGATGGCGAAATCCTCCGACAGCTTGGGGCGCAGCCGCGCAAGTTCGCCGGCATAATCGGAATCCGCCGGCAGCGGCATCTTGATGGCGCGGATATTCGGGATATAGGCGAGCCGCACCAGAAGCTCGTCGCTGAAGGTGAACCGGGTGGTCGTCGGGTTGTTGTAGATCGCGAGCGGCAGGGCCGTCGCGCCAGCCACGGCGGCGAAATGGTGATAGGCCTCTTCCTGCGTCAGCGGCGTGTAGGACACGGGTGCCAGCAGCAGCGCATCGGCGCCGGCGGCTTCCGCATCCGTGGCAAGCGCAACGGCCTCATCGGTGCGCAAAGCGCCGACACCCGCCATCAATATGCGCCTGCCCTTAAGGATGGCGGCGGCGGCCTCGATGGCGCAACGTCTCTGTTCCCGCGTGAGATACATGTAGATGCCGGTGCTGCCGAGAATGCCGATGGAATCGACCGCCGCCGTATCCAGCCGCTCGATCAGGGCCGAGAAGGCTTCAACATCGACCCGCCCCGCCTCGTCGGCCGGCGTAATCGGAAAAGCCGAAAGTCCCTTGAATCGTCTCGTCATGTCTATGCCCCTCACTTCGATCGGAAGTCAGGGTTACAGAGCCGACCGCGCGGCCGCAACAAAAGCGGCGGCTAAACGCTGGCCTGAAATCGAAAAATTCCGTGCTCAGTCATAAAGATACAACTTCTTCCACTGCTCTTCGGGAATCTTGTCCCCCACACGGTAGTCGAAGGACTGGATGCTGAGGCTGTCGCTCTTCAGCTGGCACTTGTATTTGAGCTTGTACCATTCGCCCGCGCTTCTGAAGACCGCACCCGGCGCCTTGATGGAGTTCTTGCCCACTTCCGGGTCGCCGAACGTATAGGCGATGACCTTGTCCGGCCGCATGCCCTTCTGTTCCGTCGCTATCCTTTCCATCGCCTCTATATCGCAGCGCTGCTCCAGGCGTTCTTCGGGGGCCAGCGCATTCAGTTGCCGCATGACGCTGGCATCGATCGCGAAAGCGGGGGTGAAGGCCTGCAGGCTGAGGAAAAAGGCAGAGAGGGCAGCGGGAAGAAGCTTTCGCATGGGGTCCTGTCAGTTTTTTCGTTTGTTCTTGTCGATCGCGGCAGGCCGGACGGCCGACGCACATCATCGCCGATTTGCCGGATATTGCCAAAATGTGATCGAAAGCTGACGAAATTGTGCCCGAGCCGCATTCCGCCTGTGGAGATTTGAAACTTGATCGGCCGCAAGCCGCACTCTACATCTTGGTGCCGCCCAAGAATTTTTACAGGAAAGCGAGTTTCCCTTGCCGATTTTCAAGAACCTGCCCATTGCCCCGACCGCCGAAAAACGGCCCGTCCAGGATACGCATCACGGCATTACCCGCACCGACGATTACGCATGGTTCCGGGCCGATAACTGGCAGGCCATGTTCAAGGACCCCACCCTGCTCGACCCGGCCATCCGCGCCCATCTGGAGGCGGAAAACGCCTATATGGAAGCGGCCATGGGCGACACCAAGGCGCTTCAGGAAAAGCTGTTCGAGGAAATGAAGGGCCGCATCAAGCAGGATGATTCCTCCGTTCCCGTTAATGACGGGCCTTATGCCTATGGCACGCTGTTCGTGACCGGCGGCGAGCAGCCGCATTATTTCCGAACCCCGCGTGATGGCGGCGAAAAACATGTTCTGCTTGATGGTGACAAGGAAGCGGAAGGCAAGGATTATTTCCGTCTCGCCGGTCTCGACCAGTCCTCCGATCACAGTCACGGCATCTGGGGTTATGACGACAAGGGTTCGGAATATTTCACCCTGCGCATCCGCAATCTCGAAAGCGGCGAGGACCTTGCCGACGTCGTGGAGAACACCGGCGGCGGCGGCGCATGGGCGCCCGATGGCAAGAGCTTTTTCTATACGCTGCAGGACGAAAACCATCGCCCCTCGAAAGTTTTCCACCATATCATCGGCGAGCCGCAATCGGCCGACCGGCTGGTTTATGAGGAAAAGGATCCCGGCTTCTTCATGGGCGTCGGCGCGTCGGTGCTCGACGATTTCATCTTCATCGACATTCACGACCACGAGACCAGCGAATACCGCATTCTCTCCACCAAGGACCTGACGGCCGAGCCCGCTATCGTGGCGGAGCGCGAAGAGGGCATCGAATATTCGATGTGCGAAGGCGGCGACGTCTTCTTCATCCTTACCAATGACGGCGACGCCAAGGATTTCCGCATCGTGGAAGCGCCGGTCACCGCGCCCGGCAAGGAAAATTGGAAAGAGGTGGTTCCGCACGAGCCGGGCCGCCTGATCCTCTCCGTCGACGCCTATGCCCGCCACCTGATCTGGCTGGAACGCCGCGACGGCCTGCCGCGCATCGTCATCCGCGACCGCCGCACCGGCGAGGAACATTCCATCGCCTTTGCCGAAGAGGCCTATTCGCTCGGCCTGCATGGCGCGGCAGAATATGACACCGACGTCATCCGTTTCTCCTATTCCTCGATGACGACGCCGAGCCAGCTGTTCGATTACGACATGGTGACGCGTGAGCGCACGCTTCTGAAGACGCAGGAAGTACCATCAGGCCACAATCCGGATGACTACATCACCCGCCGCATCATGGCGCCTGCGCATGATGGCGAGTTGGTGCCGGTCTCCCTGCTCTATCGCAAGGATGTGGCGCTCGACGGTTCCGCCCCCTGCCTGCTTTATGGCTACGGCGCTTACGGCATCACCATCCCCGCCTCCTTCTCCACCACCACGCTGTCCTTGGCCGACCGTGGTTTCATCTATGCCATCGCCCATATTCGCGGCGGCAAGGACAAGGGTTTCGAGTGGTACGAAACCGGCAAGATGGAAGCCAAGCAGAACACCTTCAACGACTTCATCGCAGCGGCTGACCATCTGGTTCAGGAAGGTTTCACCTCCTATGAGGGCATCATCGCCGAAGGCGGCTCGGCCGGCGGCATGCTCATGGGGGCTGTCGCCAATATGGCGCCGGAGAAATTCGCCGGCATCATCGCCGCCGTACCCTTCGTGGACGTGCTGACGACAATGCTCGATGACACGCTGCCCCTGACCCCGCCGGAATGGCCGGAATGGGGCAATCCGCTGGAATCGGAAGAGGAATACGGCTGGATCGCCGCCTACAGCCCCTATGACAATGTCGGCGCCAAGGCCTATCCGCCGATCCTCGCGCTTTCCGGCCTTACCGATCCGCGCGTGACCTATTGGGAGCCGACCAAATGGGTGGCGAAGCTGCGCGAAAGGACAACGGGAGAAGCGCCCATCCTGCTGAAGACCAACATGGCGGCCGGCCATGGCGGCAAATCGGGCCGTTTCCAGCGGCTTGAAGAAATTGCCTTCGAATACGCCTTCGCGCTGAAGGTGGCCGGCAAGGACGCCGTGTGACGGCCTGACATTAAAACGGGCGGCGATTCCGTCGCCGCCCGACCCATGAGAGATAAAAATACCCACAAAAATCATCTTTTCGAACATTTATTCCAGAAAATATCGATTGTATCTTTTCTTTAAATTTCACTTGTCATATCATTGGATTTTTATTTCTAGTTATTGCAACTAATAATATATCCAACTTAAATCATAATAACTCTCATGTATTATTCGAAATAGGGAAATGTTCCAAAAATCGAATGCATGGCTGCGATGCGTCATTTCGCGTTGCAATATCACTTTTTGGCCGTATTATGCCGGTCGTTGACATATTCATGCGCCTTTTCGCCGCTTTTCTTGCGGCAATGCCGCAGCGTGTTCTGCGGATATTCTTCTCGCCGTAATTTTTCGGCTTTTCCACGCGCCATGTCAGTTCGCCCTTGGCAATCCGGGCTTTGCAGTGCTCCCGCTTTGCCAACTGAAAACACTGCATCAGACTTGGAGGTCTCCTATGAAGAAACTCCTGGCCTCGACCATTCTCGTAACGGGCTTTACCATCGCTGCCGGTGCAGCACATTCCGCCAATGCCGCCGATAGCTGCGGCAGCATCACCATCGCCGAAATGAACTGGGCATCCGCGGGTGTCGCGGCTTATGTCGACAAGTTCATTATGGAAAACGGCTATGACTGCACGGTCAATGTCGTCACCGGCGACACCATGCCGACCTTCGCTTCCATGAACGAAAAGGGCCAGCCGGACATGGCCCCCGAATTATGGGTGAACGCCGTGCGCGAACCGCTCAGCGCCGCCGTCAAGGACGGCCGCATGATCGAAGCGTCGAAAATCCTGAGCGAAGGCGGCATCGAAGGCTGGTGGATCCCCAAATTCATCGCCGACGCACACCCCGACATCAAGACCGTCGAAGACGCGCTAAAGCACCCCGAACTCTTCCCCGCCCCGGAAGACGCCAGCAAAGGCGCCGTGCACAATTGCCCATCCGGCTGGAACTGCCAGGTGACGACCGCCAATCTCTACAAGGCGCGCGAAGGCGACAAAAAGGGCTTCACGCTGGTCGACACCGGTTCGGCCGCCGGTCTTGACGGCTCTATCGCCAACGCTTTTGAAAAGAAGCAGGGCTGGCTCGGCTATTACTGGTCGCCCACCGCCATTCTCGGCAAATACGAGATGGTGAAGCTGGACGACGGCGTCGAACTCGACCGCGCCCATTTCGACGAATGCACGGCGAAGGTCGATTGTGCCGATCCCAAAGTCAACGCCTATCCCGTGGCGGATGTCTTTACGGTCATCACCAAGGACTTCGAAGGCAAGGCCGGGGTGACGATGGACTACATCAAGGCCCGCAACTGGGACAACAAAACGGTCGCCGAAATCCTTGCCTGGATGGATGAGAACCAGGGCACCAACGAGGACGGCGCGGAATATTTCCTCGAGAACCATGAGGACATCTGGACGAAGTGGGTTCCGGCCGAGGTGGCGGAGAAGATCAAGGCTTCGATGTGATTGGTTGATGGGGGAAGCTTCGGTTTTTATCCGTGGCTTTACCCCCCTCTGTCCTGCCGGACATCTCCCCCACAAGGAGGGAGATCGGCTGGGCGCACCCTTCTCCCAAATCCGCAACGTGTGTCATGGGCGAGACCTTACCGCAGGTCGATCTCCCCCCTTGTGGGGGAGATGTCCGGCAGGACAGAGGGGGGTGCCCCAGCCGCCGCCCGCCGCCCCCCCCAACCCAAAGGGAAAACAACAATAATGGCCCTCTGCAACTACCTGCCGGACCTGCTCTGCAAGTTCCCGGCTATCGACAACAGTACGATGCGTGTGGCACGCAAGACCATCGATGACGGTTTTCGCGACATCGTGCGCAATTACGGCGATGCGATCGACGTGGTCGTGCATCCGCTGCAGCTGTTCCTCAATGCCTCAGAGCGGCTGTTCATCCAAACGCCGTGGATCATCACGATGCTGGTCATTCTGGCCATCGTGCATCTGGCCGGGCGCAGCCTGAAGATCACCGGCGGCACCGCCATTTCCCTGCTCATGATCGGCGCCGTCGGCCTCTGGCGCGACGCCATGACGACGCTCTCCATCGTCGCCATCGCCACGCTGATCGCCATCGTCATCGGCCTGCCGCTCGGCATCCTGATGGGACGTTCGGAACGCCTGCAACGCCTCATCAATCCCGTGCTCGACGTGATGCAGACCCTGCCGAGCTTCGTATATCTCATCCCCGTGGTGGTGATTTTCGGCATCGGCAAGGTTCCGGGCCTGATCGCAGTGGTGATCTACGCCATTCCGCCCGTCATCCGCCTCACCAGCCTCGGCATTCGCCTCGTGGATCGGGAAGTACTTGAGGCGGCCGACGCCTTCGGCTCCTCCAATGGCCAGAAGCTGTTCAACGTGCAGCTGCCGCTGGCGTTGCCCACCATCATGACCGGCATCAACCAGACCATCATGATGGCGCTCGCCATGGTCGTTGTCGCCTCCATGGTCGGTGTCGGCGGGCTCGGCAAGAATGTGCTTCAGGCCATCAACAACCAGTTCTTCACGGTGGGCTTCCTGAACGGTTTCGCTCTGGTCGCCATCGCCATCATGTTCGACCGGGCGAGCCAGGCCTTCGGCAAGCGCCTGCAGAAATACCGCGAGGTCTCCCATGGCTAAAAGCATCGAAATCAGGAATCTTTACAAGATCTTCGGCAAGCATCCCGAGAAATATCTCGAAGCTGTGCGATCAGGCATGGACAAGGTCGAGCTGAACGACAAACACAACCATGTGCTTGGCCTCAACAACATCAACATCACCATGCCGGGCGGCAAGATCACCGTGGTCATGGGGCTTTCCGGTTCCGGCAAGTCGACGCTGATCCGCCACATCAACCGGCTGATCGACCCGACTGCCGGTGAGGTTCTCTACGACGGCGAGGACATTTGCGGCATGAGCACTTCGGCGCTGCGGAAATTCCGCCGTCACAAAACGGCGATGGTGTTCCAGAAATTCGGCCTCCTGCCGCATCGCACCGTGCTGGAAAACAGCGTCTACGGGCTCGATATTCAGGGCATGCCACGCAGCAAGAGCGAGGAAAAGGGCCGGTATTGGCTGAACCGCGTCGGTCTGGACGGGTATGAGGATTATTACCCGAACCAGCTTTCCGGCGGCATGCAGCAGCGTGTCGGCCTTGCCCGCGCGCTTGCCAATGATGCCGATATTTTGCTGATGGACGAGGCCTATTCGGCGCTCGATCCGCTGATCCGTGTCGATATGCAGACGATGCTGCTCGACCTTCAGCAGGAGCTGAAAAAGACCGTGGTGTTCATTACCCACGATCTGGACGAGGCTTTGCGGCTCGGCGACCATATTGCCATCCTGAAAGACGGCGAAGTGGTGCAGCAGGGCGACGGCCAGAGCATCATCCTCTCGCCTGCGGACGACTACGTCACCGACTTCGTGCGTGACGTCAATCGCAGCCGCGTGCTGCAGGCAACCACTGTCATGGAACCGCTCGAAAGCCGCCCCGAAGGCATGGCCGTGCAGGAGAACGCGACGCTGGAAACAATCGCCCGCGACATGTCGGAAGCCAATGAGACGACCGCCCATGTGGTGGACGAGGACGGCAAACCGGTCGGCAGCATCGGTCTGGACACGCTTGTGGCCGCGATGGTGACGCCTGCGCCGCAGGAGGCGGAGGTTAAGGTGGAAGCGGCGGAAGAGCCGGAGAAGCCTGGGGAAACGGTTGTTCCGGTGGAGAAAGAAACGGCTTGATCCGGCATTCCGGGAGCTGACTGGCCTTGCCCCACACTCCACGTCATCCTCGCCCTTGAGGAGAGGATGACGTGGAGTGGAGGCAAGCCGTATTTCAAGGCCAATCTTGAGCCCAGGCGCCAGCGCCCACATGCTCTCCCTCGCCGCCGTGCGAAATCAGGAGATAACTACCCCAGTACCGCCTTCAGTCATGCAAAAACGAAGCACTACTTCGCCGGCTGTCAACCCTCGGCGATCGCTGCAGCGCAGCAAGCGCAAGTTTCGGACAAGTCCCCGCCGTTAACTATTCGTTAACTTTTGAACGCGGAATCACCGACATGCAGATTGAAAGCAATATCGGCGGATATAATTACCAGGGGCGTGTTCGCGAGCTTGAAAAAGCCGGCGGCGCGCAGAATGCGGCTGAAGAACAGGCCGTCAAACGCAGCCCCGGCAACCCGACCGTTTCCAGCACCATTCTTTCCCAGTCGCTGGCCAATGTGCTGTGGGCTGTCGGCAATGGCAGCGCGCCCGCTTATCAGGATACGGCCGCGGCTTCCGCCGAGGACAAGGCGGAAGCACAGGCGGAATGGGTGCGCAGCGCCTATTCGGAATATACCGAATAAACGATTCCAATCAGGCCCTTGCCGGGCTCACTTCCACCGTCACATGGGACAGTTCATGTATGGCGGCAAGTTTCTGCTTGTAGAAAGCCGGCGCCTTCGGCGCCTGCGAATGGATCGCCACGATGGCGGCGTGATGCCCCGGCCCCACCTGCCAGACATGCAGGTCGGTGATGCGATCCTCTTCCGTCTCCACGCTTTCACGGATTTCCTGCGGTAAATCCTCCGCCGGCGGCAGCGCATCAAGCAGGGTCGTCGCCGTGGAGCGGATCAGCCCCCATGACCAGCGGGCAATGACCAGACCGCCTACGATACCCATGGCCGGATCAAGGAACGACCATCCGTTCCATTTGCCAAGCAGCAGCGCGACGATGGCGAGAACCGAGGTCAGCGCATCCGCCAGCACATGCAGATAGGCCGCGCGCAGATTATTGTCCCTGCCGCCCTTTGCGCCGGGGTCAGCATGGTGACCGGCATGCGAGCCATGATCATGATGGGCGTGGCTGCCATGGCCGTGATGGGCATGCGAGCCGTGGGCGTGGCCATGCCCATGATCGTGGTGATGATCATCCTTCAGCAGAACGGCGCTGAGAAGATTGACGGCAAGGCCGATGACGGCGACGAGGATAGCCTGGTTGAAATCGATTTCGACGGGATTGAATAGGCGCATAGCGCTTTCCACGGCAATCAGCAGCGCCACCACCGCCAGCACGATCGCGCTGGCAAAACCCGCGAGATCGCCGAACTTGCCGGTGCCGAAGGTGAAGCGCGGGTTGCGCGCCTCACGACGGGCATAAAGATAGGCCAAGGCCGAAATCAGCATCGCGCCCGCATGGGTGGACATGTGCCAGCCATCCGCCGTCAGCGCCATGGAGCCGTACCAGTGGCCGGCAACGATTTCCGCCACCATCATGGCCGCAGTCAACGCAATGACCATCCAGACGCGCCTCTCATTGCGCTCATGGTTCTGGCCGAGGAAAACATGGTCATGACCGGCTGCTGCGCGGTGTTCGGATGTCGTCGTCATGTCGCTCAATCCTGTTTGCTACTGGCCTGTCTGATCTGCTGGCCCGTTCGATTTCACCGGATGTAGGTCTTCAGCACCTGGGCCAGCTCTTCCGCCGCCCGGGCCCGTTCGTCTTCGTTTTCGGCATGCACCACATGCTCATGCAGATGCTCCTGCATCACCTCCCCCGTCAGTCCGGAAAGCGCGCCGCGCACGGAAGCGAGCAATTGCAGCACCTCGCCGCAGGGCTTGGCATCATCAAGCGCACGCTCCACCGCTTCCATCTGCCCTTTCAGGCGGCGGATGCGGGCGAGAAGCTTCTCCTTGTTGCGGATCGTATGGGACATGGGGACCTCATATACTATAGGGGGGTATACTATATGAGCGAGATTTTCCGTTCAAGCCCCGCTTGACGCAATCTTCGCGAATGTTTCGATCCTTAAAAAATCTCCCCATGAAACTTAGGGGACTCAGTCATGACGACTATCGCAGCAACCATCAGCAGCTATCATCCCACTCAGCTCCGGAGCCTTGAGCCGGCGAGAGGCAAGGAAACCCATTCCACCACCGAAGCCCTGCTGGAGCTGACCCGCGCCGCGCATCGCACCATTTCGAGCGTCGAAACCGCTGCCACGGCCATCGCGCCGGCCGCCGCCAGTGCTTCCTTCGGCCTCGCCACAGCACTCTGGAATCTCGACAGCGGCACCTCCACGACAACGCCCGCCCTGGACATGGCCGCATCGGCACAGCCAGAAGCCGCATCCGGCATCGAGAATGATGTCCTCAAAGCGCTCGCCCAGGCGCTTGGCGTGGATGACGCCGCCTGAGACCCATTGAATGACGGGCTGAAAAGCAATATCTCTAGAGACTAGAGCATCGACCCTGAACGGCGGAGCCACCCCGTTCTCCCGTCTTTGCCCGAGATATGGAGAAAGTCATGCTGTCCATCGGTGAATTGTCCAAACGTACCGGCGTCAAGGTGCCGACGATCCGCTATTACGAGCAGATGGGCCTCATCCGCGAGGCCGACCGTTCGGAGGGCAACCAGCGCCGTTACGAAAAGGCCGACCTCGACCGGCTGGCCTTCATCCGCCATGCGCGTGATCTCGGGCTGAACATCGACGCCATCCGCGAACTGATCGCACTTAGCCAGCACCGGCAGATGCCATGCGAGGGCGCGGACCGCATCGCTGCCGAACATCTCGCCCATGTGCGAGAAAAGATCGCCAGCCTCAAGAAGCTGGAGCACGAGCTGGAGCGCATCGTCTCCCACTGCCACGGCCATTCGATCGAGGATTGTTACGTCATCCGCGCGCTTTCCAATCATGACATGTGCGAGGGTGAACATTGATCGGAAAACCGGGCTTGACAGATTACGGATTCGGGCGCATTGCATTTCCCATGATCAACGAACGCGCACCCATCTCCTGCTCGTACTTTTGGGCCTACCTCTAAGGGCGGCTCGACAGATCATGTTGTCAACAAGCCGCCGTCAGGCGGCTTTGTTGTTTCTCAAGCGTCCTGACGGCACCGATAAGACCAAAGGACCGAAAAAATGACCGAAGATAGCTCCCTTACACTGGAAAGACCGCCCGTCGTCATCATTCGTGGCGCACGCAAGACGGACTTGCCCGAACTCAACGAGATGATCACGCTGCTTGCCTCCTACCACGGCGATGCGGCGGCGATCACGCCGGCGAAACTGGAACGCGACCTGTTCGGCCCGCTGCCCTGGGTGCATGGCCTCGTGGCCGAAGCCGATGGCGCGCTGATCGGTTACGCCCTGCTTCTGCCGCTCTACAGGGCGCAGGAAGGCCGGCGCGGGCTTGAGCTGCATCATCTCTTCGTGCGTGACGGCCATCGCGGCCATGGCACCGGTCAGCATCTGGTTTCCCGCGCCCGCGATATCGCCAAGCGTCTCGGCTGCGACTATCTTTCCGTCAGCGCCACAACAGGCAATGTCGCGGCGCATCGCTTCTACGAAAACATGGATTTCGCGCCCCGGCCGGTTACCGGCATGCGCTACATGCAGTCAATTGCCTGATTGGCATCAACGGAGACGACCATGACACGGATCGCCATTGCGCTCGCGCAGGATTTTGCTGACTGGGAACCGGCGCTGCTTGCTGCCGCAGCGCGCGGCTATCTCGGCGTCGAAATCATCTATGCCACGCCTGATGGCCGGCCGGTAACGTCCATGGGCGGGCTGAATGTAACGCCTGACACATCCTATGACGCGCTTGATCCTGTTGGCATCGATGCGCTTGTCATTCCCGGCGGTCTCAGCTGGGAAAAGGGAACGGCTGTCGATCTTGGCGGGCTGGTGCACCGGTTTCGCGACAGGGACCGGCTGGTGGCCGGCATCTGTGCGGCGGCGAGCGCGCTCGGCGGCACGGGCGTTCTGAACGATGTCGCCCATACCGGCAATTCGCTGGCATCGCACAGGGCCTATCCCGTCTATAGCGGCGAGGCGCTTTATCGCGACCAGCCGAAAGCAGTCAGCGATCGCGGCATCATCACGGCCGCCGGCAGCGCGCCGGTGAGTTTTGCGGTGGAAATCCTGAAACACCTCGGCCTCTTTGGTCCGGAAGCCGAGGCGGAACTTCAGGTTTTTGCGGCGGAGCATCGCTGAGGCGCAGCCGTCTCGGTTGTTTGCACTCCCTCTACTCCCCGTCATTCCCGCCTTGGGCCGGAATCCAGCCGACGCGCGTCTGCGCGGCGGAAAGACTCCTCTCAGCCCAAGGACTTGGGCTGGCTGGATCCCGGCTCGAGGCCGGGATGACGGAGGTGAGAACAGCGATGATTATCGCTGATCCAGCACCCGGCAAACACGTGCTGCGTGATCGCCGCCCTCCCCGGCAATCGCCCGGCGAATATCGCGGCTGTTCAAATGCAGGCTACGGCCGGCAGGTGAATTTGCACGTTTTATCTTGGCAAGTGCCGCCGCCACAAAGGCGGCTTCATGGTCGTGGAAAAAGGCAAGAGCCGCCTCTTCTGTAGGGCTCGGCCCCAGCACCGCCTTGAAGGCAAGGCGGTGCACGGCGCAGAAAGCGCCGTGACCGGGAACGGCAAAACGCAGCGCATCGAGTTCCTCACTCCATTCCGCTGCGTCCTGCATGGATTTACGCCTGCTGGAAGCGCTTCAGGAAAAACGCGCTCAATGTTCCGAGCAAAGCCCAGAAAACGAAGCTCGTGATGGTGGCGGCGACGATGAACTGACGCTCCAGCGGCAGCGGCGCCAGCGCATGTTCACCTTCCGGCGGCAGGGGTGCGCCCACCACATGCGGTGCGACGATCAACACCAGCGCCAGAACGATGGCCCAGGGTTCGCGGCGGAATGCGATCAGCGCTATGCCGCCCGCGGTTGCGGCAACCGTGGAAAGCCACCAGATCTGCCGCGCCTCAAGTGCGGCGGCCGGGCTGCCCGGCAGTTCCGGCGGCAGGCCGATCATCGGGGCCAGCATGACGGCGGTAAAACCGGCAACGCCCCAGAGAAGGCCTTCGCGCCAGCCGCCATTCGTGCCACGCAGCGAAATAAGGCCGGTCAGAACAAGCGCATAACCGATGGCGGTCAGGACATTGGCGGCAACGGTATAGGCGGTGCGCTCGAAGCCATCGGCCGGAGCCCAGGCCTCGTCATTGTGCTCATGGGCGGGAACCGCAGCACCGGGCGCCGTCGCATCATGGCTGTGAGGCGCCTCGCCACCGGCGCTCTCATAGGTTTCCGCCTGAAGGATGAGCGGCGTGGTGCCGAAAGCCTGCATGGCAGACACGGCGAAACCACCGAGAATGCCGACGAGAACCGCGGTAAAGACGATATTGCGAAAAGATGACATGCCGTTTCCCCTCAATGGCAGGGGAAGGCATTGGCATGACGCGTGTCATGCGCGGCATTGTGAACGGCTTCCACATGGGAAAAGCCGACAAAACCGACAACGAACAGGCCAAGCACGATCGCCGTCAGCGATTGCGCGAAGCTGCCCGTTTTTGCGGAAACGGCTGAATTGGCCGTATTCTGCTGGATGGACATGGTGACCCCTCTCCCGGCGCGACCCCGCGCCTTTAGACACGGCCGAACGGCGGGAGCCGCAAGACCGCATGCGATACACTTCACCACGGGGATACGAGACTGACACAGGGAGGCATTGATCTCGCCACCCTGAAATTCCGCTCTTCCGGACACCCCGCCGGCATGGACATTTCCGTGATGGCAGGTCTCCTGGCTTACGGGTCAAAACCTGAAACACCTTCCCGGCATCGCCCTCCCTGGAAACCTCGGTTCCCGGAAAATGGCTTGCCAGTGGCACTTCGTTTCAGGCTCTCCGCTCACAGTTGCGGGGGCAGCCACGAATGAGGATTTCTCCCTATCGTGTTCCCTTTTCACCTTCCGGAACGCCCGGAAGGAACCATCACAGGATTGTTATCCGATGGGTGGCGGCGGGAGTCAATGGGCGCGCATGCGCCCAGGGGCACCCTACCGCGCCGGAATGGCCTTCAGATAGGCGGCGATCGCATCGCGGTCATCCGCCGTCAGATGCGCCATGTTCTGCTGCACCTTGACCATGGAACCGCCGACGCTGTCGAATTCCGGGGTGAAGCCGGTTTCCAGATAGCTGGCAATATCGGCCTTGGCCCAGCTTCCGATGCTTTGCGAGCCGGGGGTGATGTCAGGAATGCGGCCTTCGCCTTCCGGATTGGGGCCGCCGGCCAGCCACTTATCGGCAAGGAAACCGCCGAGCGCATTGCGCGGCGTATGGCACTCGCCGCAATGGCCCGGCCCTTCCACCAGATATTGACCGCGCAGCAATTCGGCATTGGCATTGGCAAGCTCGACCCGCGGCGGTGCGGAGGGGTCGAAATAAAGGAACTTCCAGCCGCCCAGCGCCATGCGCAGGTTGAACGGGAACGGCAGTTCGTGATCCGGCGCATCGTTCTGGCTGGCCGGCAGGGCTTTCAGATAACCGAAGAGATCGTTGATGTCCTTCTGCGTCATGCGGGCATAGGAGGCGTAGGGAAAGGACGGGTAAAGGTGCTCACCGTTCCTGCCCACACCACGCGTCATCGCATCGCCGAATTCCGCCAGCGTCCAGCCGCCGATACCATGCTGCGGATCGGAAGAAATATTGGGCACATGAAAGGTGCCGAAGGGGCTTTTCAGCGCCTGCCCGCCCGCAAGCGTCAACAGCGCCTCACCCTTCGCATCGGGTGCGGCATGACAGCTTGCACAGCCGCCCGCCCAGAACAGCGTTTCGCCATTGGCCAGATCCGGTTCGCCAAGGCTGACCCAATGGCTTGGCGCCTGACGTTCCGGCGCGGTGACCCAGGCGAATATGCCGTAGCCGGCAATCGCCGCGACCACGGCCCCGCCAGCGAGTTTCGTCCAGATGGAGGACATACCCCTCTCCCCATTCTCACCTGACCCGGTCAGATGCCTTTCGAGCGTGAGAAAACGCCGCCGGGAAGCGGCGTTTCCAGAATCATTCGATTATTTCTTCAGACGGTAGGTCTGGTGGCAGGTGCCGCAATCGGCGCCGAGCGTCTTCATGGCGGTGGCAACGCCCGCCTGATCGCCGGGGAGATTGGCGAGAACGATGTCCGCATCCGTGCCAAGCTTGGCGGCCTTGGCCTTGAAGTCCTCGAAATTTTCCCAGATGGCGGGAGCAGCCGCGCTGCCGGTTTCGGTGCCGGCGGGGAACTGGTCCGGGAAAGCCTTGGCATTGGTGCCGATGGTCGTCACCGCAGCCTTGACCACATCAGCATCAAAGGGCTTCTCGCCCTTGGAGATGGCAGCGAGCGAACCCATGGCGCCGCCGATCTGCTTCATCATGCCTTCACGTTTTTCGACTTCGCCGGCAGCGTAGACCGCTCCGGCGCAAAGACAGCCGAAAAGCATGGCCGCCGTGATGGTTTTCAGTTTCATGCACACTCTCCTTGATTCCGGCTGGGACACCGGGCGCTAGATGGAACGGCGCGAGGATGCCCTTTCCGGATGGCGAAAAGAAGTCACATTGCGGTGAATTCCATCGTGAAAACAGAAGCCTAAGACAAGGCCTCCCAGAGCGTGAGAAGCGCTGCGGCAATCAGCATGAAACCGGCGGCGCGACCGATGAAGATCGTGGCGGCGGGCGAGGAAACAAGCCATGCCCGGCTTTTATCCGCCGTCAGCGCCAGCGCGCCATAGACGGTGAACTGCGTCACCGCCACCATCGCGCCCATCACCAGCCCCTGCATCCAGATCGGGCCATAGGCGGGTTTGAGAAATTGCGGATAGATCGCCATCATGAACAGATAGGCCTTCGGATTGGAAAGGCAGGTCAGCACCGCCCGCCAGAAGGCTTTTCTGACCGAAGCGCTCGCCTGGGCCTCGTCGCCGTTCACGACAATCGCGCTGCGCATCAGGCCGATGCCGATCCAGATCATATAGGCGGCGCCAAAGACCAGAAGCGGCAGGAACAGCGACGGCATCCACGCGGCGAGCATGCCGACGCCCAACGCACCGTAAAGCGAATGCACGATGCCGCCGGCGCTCATGCCGCTTGCGGCGGAAAGGCCGGTTCTCTTGCCACCCGTCAGCGCACTTGCCAGCACAAACAGCATGTCCATGCCCGGCAGAATGATGATGCCGAACAGGACCAGAAAGAAAAGCCAGAGATTTTCGGCGTAACTCATGTCAGTATCTCCCAAAACGGTTCATGGCACATTCGGGAAAGCCGATGTTTCTCAATGTGTTTCTCCGTTTATAGGAAAGGCCAACTGACAGCGTTGTGTCAGTTGCGTCGTAATATCCCCGGGAAAACGGCAATGCGCAAGGCGTCGAGACTGTTCGAAATCATCCAGATCCTGCGGGTGGCGCGCAGGCCCGTCACCGCGCAGACCATTGCCGAGGCGCTGGAGGTGACGGTGCGCTCGGTCTATCGCGACATAGCCGCCCTTCAGACCATGCGCGTGCCGATCGAAGGGGAACGCGGCGTCGGTTATATCCTGCGTCCCGGCTTCAACCTGCCGCCGCTGATGTTTTCCATCGAAGAGACGGAGGCGATCGTGCTGGCGCTCGCCATGGTCGCCCGCACCGGCGATGCCGAATTGCGGCAGGCGGCCAGGCAGGTCAGCGACAAGATCGCCGCCTCCCTGCCCGACCCCCTGTCGAAAACCCTCTCCGCCAATGCCCTGCACGCCTGGGGCAGCATCGCGCCGGTGCCAGCAGGCGTCGATCTTGCCACGGTCAGGCGCGCGGTGCGCGACGAGGAGAAACTGGAAATCACCTATCGCGATGAAGCCGGCGCGGAAACGCAACGACGGATTCGGCCGATTGCGGTGATCTATTATTCCGAAACGGTGAATATCGTCGCCTGGTGCGAACTACGGCAGGCGATCCGCAATTTCCGCTCGGACCGGGTGCTGAGCTGCGACACCACGGGCAGCTTCTTCAAGCTCGAAGGCGAGAAGCTGCGGCAATTGTGGATGAGCGGCTGGCAGAGCAACCAGCCGGGAAACAGAACTCCGGAACGCGCGACAGATTGAGCTGGCGTTGTGCGACGAGCACGAGATAGTGCAGCTCGCAGCCTTTGTTCTCTGTCGGAGCCGGAGCAGCCCTCTCCACCCTCATTCCTGTGCTCGTCACAGGAATCCAGTCGACGCGCGTTTGCGCGGCGGAGGGGAGTCTGGCCTAAACCACGGCAGCGTTTTGCAGCAAATACTCCAGTACCCGATCCTCCTCGCGCCCGAAACCGCGAATGGCGATTCGGTCGGCAAAGACATCGGCGATGGCAAAGGTGTTCTGGTCGGGCGTATCCACCATGCCCTTGAAATTCACGAAGTGGGTATGGCCCAGCGCGCCGTAATTGCCCTCGTGATTATGGCCGTTGAACCACGCGACGACCGAAGGATGCGCGCCGAGAAGCTCGAGGATGCGCGGCGCGTCCCACATGTTGTGGGCGTTTTCCGGATAGACAGGGTAGTGGCAGAGAACGATCACTTTTTCGCCTGCCGCATCCGCCTTTTGCAGAACCGTCTGCAGCCATTCGAACTGTTCATCGCTGAACGAGGCGTTCCAGTCCTGCGCATTGATTGCGCCCGCATCCGCCAGACGCTTCAGCCGCTCTGCAGCAAGCGCGCGACGCGGATCGCCGGGCGGCGGGGCGAAAAGGCTGACCTCGTTGCCGTCAAGCACGACGAAGCGGACGTCGCCGATGGAAAAATCATGCCAGGGGGCGGACATGCCGAGGCGGTTATGGATATCGGGCAAATGCTCAGCGGCGACGGCGAAATCGTGATTGCCCGGCAGCAGGACCGACCGGTGGCGAAGCTTGTCGTAAACGGCAAGGATCGCATCGAAATTTTCAAAGCCGCGGTCGATGATATCGCCCAGCGTCACCACGAAGGCCAGATCTTCGCGGTTGAAGGCGTCGATCGCGTCTGCGAGCTTTTTCGGGCTTTCAGCGTAATATCGGCCCATCTCGGGGCGCGGATCGGCATCGGCATATTGGGGATCGGCGACAATGCCGAAGGAGAAGAGAGACGTGGTTTTTTCAGTCATGATGCGCCGCGATAAACCCGGCGGATGACAGGCTTGTGACAGAGAACGACATCCCAAAAGCAGAACACCCGGCGCGAGGGCCGGGTGTTCGAAAATTCCGTTCCGCAAGCCTTACTTGGCGGCGGCTTCGTAACGCTCCAGGACGTAGTCCCAGTTGATGAGGTTATCGACGAAGGCTTCGAGGTACTTCGGACGCAGGTTGCGGTAGTCGATGTAGTAGGAGTGTTCCCAGACGTCGACGCCGAGGATCGGCTCTGCACCGTGAACCAGCGGGTTTTCGCCGTTCGGGGTCTTGGAGATTTCGAGCTTGCCGTTCTTGACGGAAACCCACGCCCAGCCGGAGCCGAACTGCGTGGTGCCGGCGGCGATGAAATCAGCCTTGAACTTGTCGTAACCGCCGAGATCGGAGGCGAACGCCTGTTCCAGCTTGCCCGGCAGCTTGTTGCCGCCGCCGTCCTTCTTCAGCCACTTCCAGAAATGGACGTGGTTGTAATGCTGGGCGGCATTGTTGAAGAGACCAGCATTGGTGCCAAAGGACTTCTTCACGACTTCCTCAAGCGAAAGGTCGGAAAGACCGGCTTCCGCCGCCAGCTTGTTGCCGTTGTCGACATATGCCTTGTGGTGCTTGTCGTGATGGAACTCGAGCGTCTCGCGCGACATGTATGGTGCAAGCGCGTCGTAGTCGTAGGGGAGTTCAGGAAGTTCGAAGGCCATGGTTTTTACTCCTTTTTGCAGCGGGTTACCGCTCCTAGAAACCGTGTGAGCGGACCATAGGAGCGAACCTCTGTTTGGGCAACCTGTGAAATATCAAAATGTTCCGACAAAAGAGAAAATTCCTCTCAAGCCAGCCGCCACCACATTTGTTTCACAACCCTGGCGTACTGTTTTCCACCCTATCGGTTCGCTTTTGATGAAATTGCAGGAAGGAAATTCCATGACCCGCCCCAACTCCCGCTCCTTGATCCGCTCCATCCTCCTCTTCACCGCCCTATCATCGCTGGCACTCCCCGCCGCCGCATCCTCGGACGATGCCTGGAAAGAATTCGTGGCGGATGTGCAGACGGCCTGCCTTGCCGGAGCCAAGGACATGATCGAGGACGCCAAGGCGGTGGTCGATCCCGTCGGCAGCGAAAATTACGGCCTCGCCATCCTGACCGGCAAGGCCAAGGGCGCGGATGCGACGGTCAGCCATATCTGCGTCTACGACAAGAAGACCAAGGCGGTGGAACTGGGCAGCGAGCTTGCCGGGGATACGCTGAAGGTGGAAATTCCCGGCTCCACCCAGCCCTAAATCATATAAAAACAGCGGGATGGCGAAAACCGCTCACAGTTTTCGCCATCCCGCTCAAACTTTTTGTTTTGTCGCATTTCCAGACGGAAAACCGGGCTCCAGATTTTCAGGAAATGCTCCAGCTGATCAAAAACGGGGCGTTGTGTCGCCCTCGCCCAGCGCGCGCTGCATCAGGACGGTATCCAGCCACTGGCCGTGTTTCCAGCCAATGGATTTGAACGTGCCGACATGCTCGAAACCGGCCGCACGGTGCAGGCCGATCGAGGCGGCGTTGCCGCTATCGCCGATGACGGCGAGCATCTGCCGGAAGCCGCGCGAGGTCGCATCCTCAATCAGCGCATCGAGTAGTTTGCGGCCAATCCCCATGCCCTTCATGGCCGGATCGACATAAACGGAATTCTCAACCGCCGCGCCATAGGCCGGGCGCGGACGATAGGCCCCGGCATAGGCATATCCGGCTATCTTTCCGTCGATTTCGGCGACGAGATAGGAATAATTGCCCTCCACCAACAGGCGACGGCGCTCAAGCATCATATCCACGCCCGGCGGATCGATCTCGAAGCTGGCGCGGCCGTTCAGCACGGCATCCCGGTAAATTTCGGTAATGGCTGGAATATCCGCTTCCTCGCAAGGGCGGATGGTGCAACTGGATACTGTGAGAAGGGTCATTATCTCGTCCTGTGGTCATTCACGGCCCCATTGTGCATTGCGGCGCAGCCAAAATAAAGATTATCTGTCTTATACAAACGATAAGGTTTTCTTTGATGATGGACCTCGATCTGCGGCAGGTGCGCAGCTTCATGGATGTCGCCGATCTCGGCAGCTTTTCCGCCGCCGCCGACAAGGCGGGGCTGACACAGCCGGCCATCAGCCTGCATATCCGGCTTCTCGAAAAACAACTCGGCGTTAGGTTGATCGAAAGGGTCGGCAGGCGCGCGCAGCCGACGGCGGCGGGCCGGGATTTTCTCATCCATGCAAGGCGGATTGCGGAAGAAGTGGCGCATGCGATCGATACCGTAGCACCTCATCGCAGCGGGGTGACGGGACGCCTGCGCATCGGCACGGGCGCAACTGCCTGCATCTATCTGCTGCCGCCCGTGCTGGCCAAAATCCGTCAGGCCATGCCGGGTATCGAAATCGTCGTGCAGACCGGCAATACGCACGATATTTTGCGGCTTCTGGAGGCCAACACGATCGATGCGGCGGTGGTGGCCCTGCCCGCCAGTGGCCGCAGCCTCGATATCAGCGACATCCATCTCGATGAACTGGTTGCAGTTTTCCCGCATGGCGCCGTCACCGACAGAACGGTACTGAACGCCGAAACGCTTTCGACGCGGCCGCTGCTGCTTTACGAGGGCGGCAATACGCGCAGGCTGGTGGATCAATGGTTTTCGGCGAGCGGCCGCACCGTGCAGCCCGCCATGGAACTGGGCAGCGTCGAGGCCATCAAGAAGCTCGCGGGTGCGGGCCTTGGCCTCGCCATCGTGCCGCGCATGGCGATGGAGCATGAAAGCGCAACGTCGGGGCTTGAATGGCGCTCGCTGGAGCCGCCGCTGGAGCGCCGGATCGCGCTGGCGATGCGGCGAGACAAACATATGACCGCGCCGCTGCGGGCGCTTGCCGCTGCGCTGCCGAGCTTGCAGAAACGATAAAGCCCGCGCCGGTTTCGGGCGCGGGCTTTATGACACTTTTCTTCCGTCATGCCGGACTTGATCCGGCATCCAGCCACGGCGCGTCTGCGCCGTGAGTAGAGTCTCTCGCGATCAAGGACTTGATCGCCCTGGACCCCGGATCGGGCCCGGGGTGACGGAGTGCGGATGCTAGCTCCTCACCATATCCAACCTGGATTGTCTTCAGAACTCCGTCCAGTCGTCGCCCTTCACGGCCAGCGCCGCATTGCCACGCGAGGCGGCAACCGGGCGGGCCCTTGAAGGCGCAGCGACGGGTGCGGCAGGCGCACGGGCGGGGCTTGCGGCCCGCTGCATGTGCCTTGCCGTCTCCCGCAATGCGGAGGTCTGCTGGCCGAGCTGGAATTGCGCAAGCAGGGCGTGGAGGTTGGCACATTCCTGCGCGAGACCCGCACCGGCCGCGTTCATTTCCTCGACCATGGCGGCGTTCTGCTGCGTGGCCTGATCCATGTGGTTGACGGCGGTGTTGACCTCGGAAAGGCCAGCCGACTGTTCCTGCGCCGCCGTTGCGATGGCATCCATATGGGTGTTGACGGAAAGCACCAGCTGCTCGATTTCGGAAAGCCCGACGCCGGTGTCGGCGACCAGCTTCACGCCCTCACCCACCGCAACGGCAGATGTGTTGATGAGCTGCTTGATTTCCTTGGCGGCATTGGCGGAGCGCTGCGCCAGTTCGCGCACTTCCTGTGCGACGACGGCAAAACCCTTGCCCGCATCGCCCGCCCGCGCCGCCTCGACGCCCGCATTCAGCGCCAGAAGGTTGGTCTGGAAGGCGATTTCGTCGACGACGCCGATGATCTGGCCGATCTGGCGCGAGGAATGTTCGATGCGCTCCATGGCGGAAACGGCATCGCGCACCACCTTGCCGGAAAGATCGGCCTTTGACCGTGCTTCACGCACCGTGTCGCGCGCCTCGCCTGCTCGCTTGGAGGTGGCAGAAACATTGGCGGTGATCTCTTCCAGCGCGGCGGCGGTCTCTTCCAGAGAAGCGGCCTGCTGCTCGGTGCGGCGGGAAAGATCGTCGGATGCCGATGACACCTCATGCGCGCCGCCGTTCACTGTCTGTACGGACTGGCCGACGCTTGTGAGCGCTTCGCGCAGCTGATGCACGGAGCTGTTGAAATCGTGGCGCAGCGCCTCGAATTGCGGAGCGAACGGCGTGGCGATCTCGCAGACCATGTCGCCGGAAGCAAGACGGCGAAGGCCGCCCGCTAGCGAACCCGTGGCCTGATTGAGCCGTTCTTCGGCCTCGGCCTCGGCACGCTGCTGCAGCTCGATACGGTCCCGCTCGGCCCGCTCGCGGTTGGCGACGGCTTCCGCCTCCAGCTGCTTGTTGCGGATTGCCGCCTCGCGGAAGATTTCCACGGCGCGGGCCATCTCGCCGATCTCGTCGGAACGCTTTGCACCGGCGACATCGATTGCAAGATTACCGCCCGAAAGCTCCATCATCGCGTTGGTCAGGCGGCTGATCGGCCGGGTGACGCGGCCGACGATGACAGCAAGCGAGAGAATACAGAGCGCCAGCGTGACGACGAAGACGGCGAGATAGATCATCGCATCGATAAAGGCACCCTGTTTTGCCTTTTCGGCATTGGCATCCAGAACATCCATGGCGGCGGACGCGATTTTCGCAATCGTGCCGAGATTTTCGGTGACGGTGGTGCGCCAGCTATCCATGGTGAAGGCAGGCGTGCGGCCGTTGTTCAGGTCGTCGATGAGCTTGGTGCGCTGGGTGCTGAAATCACCCTTGAAATAGGTCTTGTCCGCGGTGGCGTAGATGTCCTTGAGCGACTGCGGCGTCGATTCATGCGCGACCAGATCGCCGGTCGCTTTCCACGCGAAAGCCGCACCGGCATCGGCTGCGCCGAGCTGCTGCATTTCCTGCGCGGTGAGCGGCCGGTTCTGGGCGACGGCGCCGTTGAGAATGACGGTGGCGCTGCCGCCAAGTGCGCGGGCGGACCAGCCATAGGAGCGCAGCTGGATCAAACCGGTCTGACCCTGATCGAGGGAGCGGACAGTGCCTTCAAGTGCCGTCGAACCGGCTTCAAGCGAGGCGAGGAAATCGCCGCCGAGCGTCATGACCGTCTTGTCGAGCCCGCTTTCGCGCCGGTCGAGCGGCTGCGAAACATTGGCGTCAACCTTTTTTCTGAGCTCGACGAACTGCGCGTAAACATCTTTCACACGCTTGAGCGGCGCTTGCAGCTGCGTGTTTTCGAGCGATGAAGACTGTGTGAGGAACGCCGTCATGGCGGCATCCACCTTCTGGCGTGCCGCCTGCACGCTGGCGATGCTGCCGGCCGACTTTGACGGATCGAGCGTCAACGCCGTGGCGCTGTCGCCACGTTCACTGCGGAAATTCAAAAGCGCATTGAAAAGAAGCTTGTCGAGCGAGGCGAGTTGCGCGACCTCGGAAAAGGTGCCGGCGCGATTGACCGAGCGCCACAATTCGTTGCCGACCAAACCGGCCAGCGCAAGGCTGATGGTAAGGAAAAATCCCACAAGTATATTACGAATGCTGAAAGACATCTGGCGGCCCTCGTTAGCCGGAGGTGAAGATGCCGCAAACTACAGTTCGTTTGTCTAAAATTGGATTAAATTCCCCCCGTCTTTTTGGGGAAAATATTGCACCGCAGAAAAGCAATGGCCACGGCAGGCCGAATGCCCGCCGTGGCCTCTTTACGAGATGATTGCCGATCTCAGACGTCTGCGCCGAGACGCGCCCAGTCCATGTAAAGATCGAGCGCCTTGCGGGCGACCGGGCCTGCCTGCAACTCGCGATCATCCAGCTTCACGACAGGCGAAACCTTGGAATAATTGCCCGAGCAGAAGATTTCATCGGCCTCGCGGAAATCTTCGACCGAAAGCGTCGCCTCACGGACATCGAAACCGGCCTGACGCAGAAGGCCGATCACCCGCGAACGGGTGATGCCGGCCAGGAAGGTGCGGTTCGGAACCGGGGTGAAGACGACGCCGTCCTTGACCATGAAGATGTTGGCCGAAGCGGATTCGGCGACATTGCCGTTCATGTCACGCATCAGGGCATTGTCGAAGCCGCGCGAGCGGGCTTCCAGAATGGCGCGGCCGCTATTGGGGTAAAGGCTGCCGGCCTTGGCGTCCGTCATTGCGGTTTCCGGCGAAGGACGGCGCAGCGGCGAGACGGTGAGCGTCAGCGGCTTGCCGGCATCCATCGGCGCTTCGAAAAGGCACAGCGCAAAACGGGTGGAACCGGCATCCGGCGCGACAACGCTGCCGGGCATGCCGTGTTCGGCCCAGTACATCGGTTTGATATAGATCGCCGTCTTGCCGTCGAACCTGTTGACGCCTTCCAGCGCCAGCGCCTCGATCTCTTCCGCCGTCATCGTCGGCTTCATGCCCATATTGGCGGCAGAGCGGTTGACGCGCTGGCAGTGCAGATCGAGATCGGGAGCGACGCCATCAAACCAGCGCGCGCCGTCAAACACCGTCGACGCCAGCCACATGGCGTGCGAGGTCGGGCCGATGAGCGGCGGATTGCCGGGCAGCCATTGACCGTCAACATAAGTCCAGGTGGTTGATCGGGGTGCGGTATCGACGCTCATGATGGTCTCCTGTCTCAAGCGTTTCCGTTAAACGAAAACGCTCCGTCTTTTTGTTCTGATGCATTTCCGGATGAGGAACGCTACGCGCGCTCAACCTGGGATGTGCTGGAAATCGGCCGGAGTGAATGCCTCTCCCCTGACGAGGTCAAGTTTTAATTGCCGCGATTTCTGATTTTGATGGAAAATAACAAAGCGACGGCCCGACAAAGATGTTTTATGAGGTGAAACAAAAGGTTGATGAATAGATTCATCACAATAATTCATCGATCCGATGATGGCGGGGCGATTTCACCCATGCGATGCTGACGATCTGACGGCAGTCCGCAGGAGGAAAACCATGGCATGGTCCGCCCACCAATATCTGAAATTCGAAGACGAACGGACACGCCCCGCCCGGGATCTCCTGGCCCATGTGCCGCTGGAGCGGGTGCTGAATGGCTATGACCTTGGCTGTGGCCCCGGCAATTCCACCGAGCTTCTGACTGACCGTTACGGCGTCAACGTCATTACCGGCATCGACAGTGACGACGACATGCTGGAAAAGGCGGCGGACCGGCTGCCGACCACCCGCTTCGGCAAGGCCGACCTTGCAAAATGGAAGCCGGCGCAGAAGGCAGACCTGCTTTACGCCAATGCCGTTTTTCAGTGGGTGCCGGATCATCTCGTCGTTCTTTCGCAACTGATGGACCAGCTGGAAAGCGGCGGCGTTCTGGCCGTGCAGATGCCTGACAATCTGCAGGAGCCGACGCATCGCGCCATGGAGGAGACCGGCGCGAACGGTGCCTGGAAGGACAGCTTTGCAGATGGCAGGCTGCGCCGCAAACCCCTGCCCGCACCTTCTGACTATTTCGATGCGCTGACGCCGAAATCCGCGCGGGTGGATGTGTGGCACACCGTCTATAATCATCCGATGAAGGATGCGGAAAGCATCGTCGAATGGGTCAAGGGCACGGGCCTGCGCCCCTATCTCGCCGCCGCCGGCGAGGAAAACCGCGAAGCCTTCCTCGCCGACTACACGCGGCGCATCAAGGAGGCCTATCCGCCGATGGCGGACGGCCGGTTGCTGCTGCGTTTTCCCCGGCTTTTTGTGGTGGCGGTGAAGAAGTAAGGACGTGAGATTGTCGCAGGTGGACGCATCCCCCACCGCCCTCATTCCTGTGTTTGTCACAGGGATGAGGAGAGCGCGGAATGCAGAAAGCGTGGACGGCCCCTGGCTTATCTTGCCAACCGGCCTAAACGCCAATGTTTAACCTGCAAAGGCATAGACCCGGAGGCGGTGGTTGTCGGGGTCGGCAGCGGTAAAGGTGTAGCCGAACTCCATTTTGGCGGGCTGCTGCAGCATGGCGACGCCCCTTGCCTTCCAGCTGGCGAAAGTCTCATCCACCTCTGCGTCGTTTTCGACACGGAAAGCGAGCTCTCCGCCGCCGCCCGCGACCGATGCCTTCGGCTCCACGGTATGTTGCGACCACAGGCCGAGCTTCATGCCGTTTTGAAGCACGAACAGCGAAAATGTCGGTGAGGATTCCACCGGCTCCGCACCCAGCAGGGCCTTGTAAAATTCCGTGCTGGCCGGCGGGTTATCGACGTAGAGGATGGTGAAATCGGGGTGGCTCATGGCTGTTCTCCTGTGTTGCGGATGAACGGTTTCTAGACCCCGCTACTGTCAGTTTTTGTCAGCATGATGCCGCCGCCGCTGTTTTTCCCGTTCGCGCCATTCTTTCAACAGGGCCTGGCGGCGGCGCGCATAACGGCTGTCCAGGGGACGGAAATCTTCGATGCGGTCGGCCCGGAAACTGCGGTAGTCCTGCCGCGTCTCGCACCAGCCCAGCACCACCCGCACCAGATCGAAAAAAGCGAGTGCGAAGGGCCAGATCACCCGCTCCGTCACGTCTCCCTTTTCATCGCGATAGGTGATGACGACCTTGCTTTCCTTGCGGATCGTATCGCGAATGGCCGCCAGATCGACATGGATGGCGGCGAGGCCCTGCCCCGGCCCGACAAGCAGGGTGGAATTATCGAGTTCCTCGCGCAGGGCATCGGGAAGCACGGCGCCGATCTTGACGAGTGCGGCGCGGGCGGCCTCGGCCAGCCCGGCATCGGCGCGGCCCGCCACCCAGCGCGAGCCGAGCACCAGCGCCTCGATCTCCTGCTGCGAAAACATCAGCGGCGGCAACAGGAAACCGGGTCGCAGCACATAACCCACCCCCGCTTCGCCCTCGATGTCAGCACCCTGCGCCTGAAGCGTTGCTATATCGCGGTAAAGCGTGCGCAGGCTGACGCCGGTCTGCGCGGCAAGGGCCGTACCGCTGACCGGCATGCGGTGGGAGCGCAGGATCTGCAACAGATCAAGAAGCCGTTGTGAGCGTGACATGCGACATTTCCTTCCACCCGCATAGTCGGATCGTACCGTTGACGATCCCGGCGATAGACGCGTAACGCCGCCAGCCGCCCGGTGCAACCATGCAAAAAAGGGTGGACAAGGCCGCGCCGCCATCATGTAGATATGGCCAGTGATATTCACGCCCCCTCACCCGCCACAGGCATTTCGAGTTTCCGCCATGATCGTTCGTCCAAAACCGAACCTGCTGCAGCTTTTCCTCATCGTGCGCGGTTCCATCATCGTCCGCATCTTTCCGCAGGTGCTTGCGGTGTTCCTGCTGTCGACGCTGGTTGTCTGGGCGCACAAGGACCGGCCGGATCTGGTACAGGCGTTGAACGGCGCGCCCTTTTCGCTGCTCGGCATCGCGCTTTCGGTGTTCCTCGGCTTTCGCGCCAATGCCTGTTACGACCGCTGGTGGGAAGCCCGCAAGCAATGGGGCGCGCTGATCACCGTCGCCCGCACGCTTTCGCGACAGACCGCCATGCTGGAAGGCCGGCAGGATGTAGCCGATCCCGTAACCCGCAGGCGGATCACCGATCTTGTAATCGCCTTCTGCCACGCGCTGGTCTCGCACCTGCGCCCCGGGGATGCGACCGCCACCGCATCCCGCCTCATTCCGGATGACCTTTCGGAGACCTATGCCCGCAGCCGCAACAAACCGGACATGCTGCTGCGCGAAATATCCGCCGCTGTCGTCTCCGCTCATGGCAAGGGGCAGATCAGCGATATCCAGCTGCAGATGCTGGACGCCACCGTGCAGCAGATGGGGGCCTCGCAGGCTTCGTGCGAGCGCATCCGCCAGACGCCGGTTCCCTTCGGTTATTCGCTGCTGCTTCACCGCACCGCGCATCTCTTCTGCCTGTTGCTGCCGTTCGGTTTCACGGATCTGCTCGGCTGGGCCACGCCTTTTACCAGCACGCTGATCGCCTATACGTTTTTCGGTCTCGACGCGTTGTCCGACGAGCTGGAAGACCCATTCGGCACCGGCCTCAATGCCCTGCCGATCAATGCGCTTGCCACCACCATCGAGATCAATCTGCGCGAGGCGATGGGCGAGACCGATCTGCCGGCCGACCCGCGCCCGGTGGATTATGTGCTGATGTGATATCGTCGCCGCCGGGTTGAAACCGATCGCGCGGACACCAGTTAATGAAAGACGGCTTCCCCGCCCGGCATCTGCCGCCGACCATGTTTTCAGCAAACAGGAGAGACATCCATGTATCACGTCAACGCCAATGGCGCGAATATTCCCGCCCTCGGTTTCGGCACCTTCCGCATTCCGGAAGACGATGTCAGGCGCATTCTGCCGGAGGCGCTGAAACTCGGTTTCCGCCATGTCGATACCGCGCAGATCTACAAGAACGAGGGTGCCGTCGGCGAGGTCCTCGCTCAGTCAGGCATTTCCCGCCACGATATATTTCTCACCACCAAGGTCTGGGTGGATCGCTTTCGTCACGACGATTTTCTCGCCTCCGTCGATGAAAGCCTTGCAAAACTGAAGACTGACTATGTTGATCTCCTGCTGCTGCACTGGCCGAAGAGCGATGTGCCGCTTGCCGAGCGCATGGGCGCGCTGAACGCGGTGCGCAAGGCCGGAAAGGTGCGCAATATCGGCATTTCCAACTTCAACGTGGCGCTGACCGAAGAAGCAGTGAAACTTTCCGACACGCCGCTTGCCACCAACCAGATCGAATATCACCCCTATCTCGACCAGACGAAGGTGATTTCGGCCGCGCGCAAACACGGGATGTCGGTGACGGCCTATTATCTGATGGCCGATGGCAGGGTGCCGAACGATCCCGTGCTGCAGGACATCGGCGCAAAGCATGGCAAGACCGCCGCGCAGGTGACCCTGCGCTGGGCCGTGCAGCAGCCGGATATCGTGGCGCTTTCCAAGACGGCGACTGAAAGCCGCCTCAAGGAGAATTTCGACATTTTCGATTTCGCGCTGACGGAAGAGGAAATGCAGGCCATCCACGCGCTGGCCAAACCGAACGGCCGCATCGTCAGCCCCGGCCACCTCGCACCCGATTGGGACGACTAAGCCGGCGGGGCAGTCCGGTTCGGTTTCATCGCTCGGTCAGGGCCAGCTTCGCACCCAGCGCCACAAAGGCGGCGGCGAAGCTGCGCCGCAGCCAGGCGAGAACCGCCGGGCGTGACATCACCTGCCGCCGGACCGAGGCGGCAAAACAGCCGTAAAGCGCAAAGACCAGAAACGTCATGGCCATGAAGATCAGCCCGAGATCGATCATGCGCCATGTCGGCAAAACCTCATCCGGCGCGATGAACTGCGGCAGGAAGGCAAAAAAGAAGATCGACAGTTTCGGGTTCAGGAGATTGATGAGGATCGCCTCGCCGATGACGCGGGCGGCCTTCTGCGGCTCCCCGGCATCATCGATCTTCAGCGCACCGTCTTCCCGCAGCGTATTCCACGCCATGTAGATGAGGTAGGCGACCCCCAGATATTTGACGATGCCGAAGGCCAGCGCGCTGGTGTGCAGAATGGCGGCAAGGCCGGTGATGGCGGCGAGCAGATGCGGCACGATGCCGAGCGTGCAGCCGAAGGCCGCAATCACGCTCGCCCTCGCCCCCTGCGAGAGACCGGCGGCCAGCGTGTAGACCACGCCGGTTCCCGGAGAAGCGGCGACGATGAAGGATGTGATGAGGAATTCGGGTGTCATGGTGCGGGTATGTCCTGTGGGTGGAGGACAGGAGCATGATGGCGCGTGGGGTGGGTGTCTTGGACGAAATTGCAGAGCTGATGCTCGGAGACTCGCGCGGTAATAGCAGGCTGAGGGGCTGGGCCAACCCACTCACCCTCATTCCTGTGCTTGTCACAGGAATGAGGGTGGAGAAAGCATCTACGAGAACGCCGCCCGATAAACCGCCGGCGTCACGCCGAATTGCCGCACAAAAAACCGGTTCAGATGGCTCTGGTCAGTAAAACCGGCGGCAAAGGCCGCCTCGGCAGGCGGCGTACCGCTGGCCAGCGCATGCCGGGCCAGATGCACGCGCCGCTGGAGAAGATAGCTGTGCGGCGTCAGGCCTGTCGCCTTGGCGAAAGCCCGCAGGAAACGGAACAGGCTCATGCCGGCCTCGCTCGCCAGATCGGCGAGGCGGAACGGCCGGGCGGGATCGTCATCGATGATGCTTTTCGCCCGTTTTATGCTGTCGAGTGCGGTAGTTTCGCGCGGTTTGGCAGCCACCTCCATCGCACCCGCCAGAAGCATCAGCAGGGCCTCGTCGCCATGCAGGGTCTCGCCCGGCCGCTGCCTTGCGGTCATCGCCGAAAAGACAGCGCAGAACCGATCAGCCAAAGGCCTTGCATCAACGGGATAGGCGAATTCGAAAGAACCTCGATCCTTCTCGCAGACATCGGCAATGGCGTCGCGGACGATATCGATGTCGAGATAAAGCATCCGCCAGGCGCGACCGCCCGCCCCGAGCGGAATGCCGTCATGCACCTCGCCCGGATTGACGGTGATGACATGGCCGGCGCCGGCCTCCACCATGCCACGACCGGAGAGCGATTTCTGCGCGCCGCGTTCGATGAGGCCGATGCCAAACTGATCATGCATGTGGCGCGGGAAAGAACGATCGCTGTCCGCCACCACGGCGACGACGCCGGGCATGCTGGTTTTCGGCATCAGGAACTGGCCTTGGCCCATGAAAGCGCGCGCTCCGCAGAAAAGAACGCGACGCTATCACAGGGTGTCCCCATGCGACAGACGCTGCCGCTTACGGATGCATATGGTTGATCATCGCGAAGACCTGATCGAAATTGCCGTTCTGCGCGGCAAAACGCAGCGGCTTGCAGCGTTCCACCACCACTTCATTCTCGTCCGGACGATTTTCAAGAATATCCATCACCTCGGAAATGAAGGCGTCGAGCGGCATCGCCCTTTCGTCGCTCGCCTGCCCCTCGCCCATCAGCGTCGTCTGCACATAGGGCGGTACGATTTCGATGACTTCCACCGGTGTCTCCTTCAGCTGCTCGCGCAGCGCAACCGAATAGGCATGGATGGCGGATTTGGTGGCGCTGTAGGTGGGGGTCAGCACCATGGGCACGAAGGCGAGGCCCGACGAGACAGTCAGCACCGTGGCGGCGGGCTGCTTTAGGAAATGCGGCAAAAGCGCAGCCGTCAGGCGGATGGGCGCGAGGAGATTGGTGGCGATGGTTTCTTCGGCCGTATCAAGATAATCCGGTGCGGCGGCAATGTCTTCCGGCCGCATGATGCCGGCATTGTTGATGACGGCGTTGAGGGTGGGATGGGCCTTCACCAGCGCGTCGGCAAATGCGCGAATGCCCGCGGCGTCCGCCGCATCCATCACCATCGAGGCCATGCCCGGGTTGGCGGCCGTCACCTCGTCGAGCACAGCCTGGCGGCGGCCGGAAATGATGACCCTGTTGCCTGCCTGATGAAACGCTTCCGCCAGCGCCCGGCCGATGCCCGAACCACCGCCGGTGATGAGAATGGTATTGCCCGTGATTTTCATTGGAACATCCTTTGCTTGTTGGCTGAAAGGAAGTTAGCTATGATACTCTCCAATCGAAAGTAGGCACCTAAAAGATTTATACTTACCTAATGGAGAGTGTAAGATGAAACGGCACGCGGCCGACCCGGCCATCGAGAACCGGCGCAAGGTTCCGCCGCCCACGGATACCGATCCGGCGATAGAGGCGCTGGTTCAGGACATCATTGCGAAAGTGGCTGACAAATGGACGATGCTCATTCTGGAAGTGCTGGAAGAGCACGGCACGCTGCGCTTCACGCAAATCGGCAGGCTGGTGGGCAATATCAGCCAGAAGATGTTGACGAAAACACTGCGGCAGATGGAAAGCGACGGGCTGGTGCGCCGCACCGTGCACCCCGTCATTCCGCCGCATGTGGATTATGCTCTGACGAACCTCGGCCGCACGCTGGGCAGCGCCTTTTGCGGCGTTTGGATATGGGCGGAAACGCACCATGCCGAAATAGAAGAGGCGCGCCGCCTGTTCAATGAACAGCCGCCGCGCCCCGCGATGGAGTAGCTTCGCCTCAGGCGAACTGGCTGAGACCCGGAACCGAGGCGATCACCTGATCGACAACCTCATCGCCCGCATGCTGGCGGGCAACGGAGATGGTTTCCTTGGCGAGCGTGGAAATCTCGCTCATGCCGAGGCCCTGACTCATCAGCTGCTGGCCGAGACCCATGATGCCGCCGCCGCCGATGGCGCTCATCAGGCCGCCGAGCAGACCGCCGCCGCCGCCGGCACCCTCGCCATTATACTGCGCCACCAGATCGCTGGCGCCGGGAATGGCTTCGATCATCCGCGCGATCGGGCCGTCTGCGGCCTCGCGCTGGAGAAAACCGAGAATCATGCCAACGGCCTTTTCAGCCAGTTCAGGGTCGATCCCCGCCTTTACGGCGATCTGATCCACGACTTCGTTCATTCTTGCCTCCTGTTGAAAAACGACGCCAACATCGAATAACTGACGTTAACGTCAACGTAAAACAATCTTATGCTGCATTCAAGCGGCCACGAACAGGTGCGGCAACTTTCATCAAGCGGTTTTTCCTCATCGGCATCAAGCAGTTGTTGCGCCTTGAAACTGTCCTTATAAGATCATCACAACCAAACTATGAAAAGGCCGCTTTCGCGAGGAACGGTCACCGCATGCCAGCTACGCTTTTAATTCGGACATGACTTTTACAAAATCCGGCGCGATTTTAAGGGTCATGCATCAGCCGCAGGAGAAAATGGTCGATGTTGCAGGACGGACAGCTCTATATCGGGACCAGCCGCAATCCGGACGACAGCCTGAACAAGGGCGAATATCTGGAACTGAAATTCGGCAACCGCCACGGCCTGATCACCGGCGCGACGGGAACGGGCAAGACCGTGACGTTGCAGGTTCTTGCCGAAGGTTTCTCCAAGGCCGGCGTGCCGGTCTTCTGCGCCGACATCAAGGGCGACCTTTCCGGCATCGCGGCGGAAGGCGAAGCCAAGGACTGGGTGCAGAAACGCGTCGAACAGATCGGCTTCACCGATTTTTCCTACGGTAAATCCTCCGTCATCTTCTGGGATCTCTACGGCGAAAAAGGCCATCGCGTGCGCGCCACCATCGCCGAAATGGGGCCGCTGCTGCTTGCCCGGCTGATGGATGCCTCGGAAGCGCAGGAAGGTGTGCTCAACATCGCCTTCAAGATCGCCGATCAGGGCGGGCTGCCGCTGCTCGATCTCAAAGACCTGCAATCGCTCCTGAACTATATGGGCGAAAACGCATCGGAGCTTTCCAACCAGTTCGGCCTGATTTCCAAATCCTCGGTCGGTTCGCTGCAGCGCGGGCTGCTGGTTCTCGAACAGCAGGGCGCGGCCAATTTCTTTGGCGAACCGGCGCTGAAGATCGCCGACATCATGCGCGTGGGTACGGACGGGCGCGGCACCATTTCGGTTCTCGCCGCCGACCGGCTGATGATGAACCCGCGCCTTTACGCCACCTTCCTGCTCTGGATGCTCTCGGAACTCTTCGAAGAACTGCCTGAGGTGGGCGACCCGGAAAAGCCGCGCCTGGTGTTCTTCTTCGATGAGGCGCATCTGCTCTTCAACGATGCGCCACGGGTGTTGGTGGAACGCGTGGAACAGGTCGTGCGCCTTATCCGCTCCAAGGGCGTCGGCGTCTATTTCGTGACGCAGAACCCGCTCGACGTGCCGGAAACCGTTCTTGCCCAGCTCGGCAACCGCGTGCAGCATGCGCTTCGCGCCTATACGCCGCGCGAGCAGAAAGCGGTGCGCACCGCCGCCGACACCTTCCGCCAGAACCCGGCCTTCAACACCGCCTACACCATCACCACGCTCGGCACCGGTGAGGCGCTGATCTCGACCCTGCATGACAAGGGCGCACCCTCCATCGTCGAGCGCACCCTCGTGCGCCCGCCTTCCGGCCGTGTCGGACCGCTGACGGATGCTGAGCGCAGGTCGCTGATCGATGTCAGCCCCGTCGCCGGCCAATATGACAAGGATATCGACCGGGAATCGGCCTTCGAAATCCTCGCTGCCCGTGCCCAGAAGGCATCGGACGCGGAAGCCGCCAAGCGCGCGGAGGAGGAAAACGCCTCCAGCCAGTCCGAAAGCGCTTCCGGCCGCTGGCGTCTGCCCGGCTTCGGCGATGAAGAAGCCGCACCGGCATCCACCGGCTCGCGCAATGGCGGCGCCCGCCGCACGGGTTACCAGCGCGAAACGGTAATCGAGGCGGCGATGAAAAGTGCCGCCCGTTCGGTCGCCACATCCGTCGGCCGCGCCATCGTGCGCGGGATTTTGGGTAGTTTGAAGCGATAGAAACAGGCACGCCGCCCGCTCCCGATGGGGCGGGCGGCGCTTGATTGGCACAGCGGTTACTTCTGGCGATAGAAGATCATGCCGCCGTGATAGAGAATGTCGTCGACGAATTCGCCGTCGGCCGTAAAACCGGTATCGTCCCAATAGTCGATATGGTTTCCCTTCACCTCATATCGCCCCTGATAGGCGCTTTTGCGGTTGCCCCGCGCCTCGTCATAACGACCATCGGGCAAAAGCTCCTGACGAACATGGCCATCACCGGTGACCCACATGCCGATATAAGGGTGGTTCTGGATTTGAGCCGTTTCGGTCATGTTCACGTCCATGGCGTTACTCGTTTTGCGGGAACCCGTATCGGCGGACGCCGTTGCGAGCAGAAGCGCGACGGATGTCGAAACAATGTTCATTGCCTTTGCCCTCCCGATGCGGCGTTATCGCGGCGCTCCTCGAACAGCTCAGCCAGCGTCCGGGATGCGGCGATGGCTTTGGGAAAACCTGCGGGAACCGTGATCAGATAGATCATTTCCTTCAGCTCCTCGTCGGTTGCGCCCACATTGAGTGCATAACCGGCGTGGACCTTCATCAGATCCCGCTCGCCAAGGGCCGCCATGACCGCAACGGCGGCCAGCTGGCGGGTCCGGTTATCCAGTCCCGGCCGCGACCACACCTCCCCCAGGGCGTAACCTTCGGTCGCTTCAGCGAGGAAAGGAAACTCCTGCCGCAAACGTTCCAGATTGGCCTGGGGCCGACCATTGTTGAGGCTGCGGATGACGTCGTCACCACGCCGCAGCCTGTCATCCAGACGCGGCGGATTGGCGATGGCGGCGGCACTTCCCGCAAGCATTGTAATCGCAAGCACGGTTGGAAAAATCGCTTTCATGTCGGCCTCCTCAGGCAGCGGTGGGTCGGATGACGATTTCATTGACGTCGACATCATCTGGCTGCTCGATGGCGTAGCGCACCGCGCGGCCGATGGCGTCGGGTTTCAAGGCGATGGCCCGATAGGTCTGCATCAGCTCCGCAGCGGCCGGATCGGTAATGGTGTGGGCAAGTTCGCTTTCCACCACGCCGGGGTGAATGCAGGTGACGCGCAGGTCGCGGTTTTCCTGCCGCAGCCCGTCCGAAATCGCCCGCACCGCAAATTTCGTCGCGCAATAAACGGCCGCCGTGGGTGAAACGGCGAGCGCACCGATGGAAGCGATGTTGATGATATGGCCGGATGCGCGGGCGGTCATCTCGGGCAGAACGGCGGCGACGCCATAAAGCACGCCCTTGATGTTGACGTCGATCATCCGGTCCCATTCATCGACCTTGAGCGACGACATCAGCGATAGCGGCATGATACCGGCATTGTTGACGATGACGTCGACCTGCCCGAAAGCCTTGCGTCCGGCCTCCGCAAAAGCCTCGACGCTCTGTCTGTCCGTAACATCAAGCGGATGGGCGACGACCTCGGCACCCTTCCCGCGCAATTCTTCGGCCAGCACCTGCAAGCGGTCCATGCGGCGCGCGCCCAGCACCAGCCTCGCCCCGGCGGCCGCCAGTTCCCTTGCGATACCCTCACCGATCCCGCTCGATGCACCTGTGATGAGAACGACTTTGTTCAATGTCATGGCTTTCTCCTTGGTGTTACGGTCGGCTTTTTCTGAAAGCGACCGTTGCGGACAAGATAAAGCTTGGGCATTGTCGTGATAACCGCCTCAATCATAACCTCAATGGATAGAATTTCTAACCAATGAACATCGATCTCAACGCGCTTTCCACATTCTGCATGGTTGCCGACGAGCGCAACTTCCGGGCTGTCGCGGACAGGCTCGGCATAACCCGGTCCGCCGTGAGCCAGACCATCCGCAAGCTTGAAGAGACAATGGGAATAGCGCTGGTACAGCGCACGACGCGCAGCGTCAGCCTGACGGAAGCGGGGCAGCAGCTTTATGCGGATGTGTCGCCATCCATCGGCAATCTCGTCCAGGCAGCCAATGCTGCGTCGTCCCTGAGCGGCGCCGTGCGCGGGCAGTTGCGCCTTGCCGTTTCCTCGATTGCCGAGCGTTTTTTATCCGGGCCATTGCTTGCAAGCTTTGCGGACATGCACCCCGAGGTGCAGCTTGATATCGTCGTGACGGACGAGGAATTCGATATCGTCGCCGAACATTACGATGCCGGCGTGCGTCTTGGAGAACTGATCGCGCAGGACATGATTGCCGTTCCGGTTTCCGCTCCGCAGCGGCAGCTCGCCGTCTGCTCCCCTGGCTATCGGGACCGCTTCGGCCTGCCAGTGCAGCCCCGCGAGTTGATCCAGCACAGGTGTATCGGCTGGCGCCCCCGTCCGGGTGTGGCGCCATACAGGTGGGAATTTTCCGAAAACGGCCGCGAATTTGCGGTGGCGGTGGAGCCTGATTTCACCACCAACGACATGCAGCTGATGATCAAGCTGGCCTGCGCCGGCGCGGGCATCACCTTCGGCATGGAAGAAACGTTCCGCCCCTATCTGGAGAGCGGGCAACTCGTTTCCATGCTGGAGGACCATTCCCCGACCTTTGCGGGATTTTATCTCTATTACCCCAGCCGTCGTAACCTTGCGCCGAAGCTGCGCGCCTTTATCGATCACGTCCGCCTGTCGAGAGAGCGGTGATCTGCCGGAGAAAGCCCCGGCAGATCATCAGAAAACAGGACTATTTCTTCTGCGAAACCAGCGAGAAATAGGCGCCCTGCGGGTCGACGCAATTGACGATCCAGCTTCCGCCGGGAACCTCCATCGGGCCGTTGACGACCTTGCCGCCGCCGGTGCTGACGCGGGTGATGGCTTCATCGATGCCATCCACATTGAAGTAATAACCCCAATGACAGACAGGGACCTGCGGCATGCGTTTCATTATGCCGCCGACGGCTTTGCCCTTGTAGGCGAAGATGCGGTACGGGCCCATGTCGCCCATGTCGAAATCATGGTCCTTGGTCCAGCCGAATACATCGCCGTAAAAGGCCATGGCCTCATCAACATTATCGGTGAAGAGTTCATGCCAGCCGACATGGCCCTGCTTTTCCTGCATATCCTCGGGAAAACCGCCGGTTTCCATCGGCAGCGGCGTCATGATACAGAGCACCGCACCAAAGGGATCGGCGACCACGGCAAAGCGGCCGATTTCGGGAATATCCTGCGGGGGGCGTCTGATCGCGCCGCCCTTTTCGGCGAATTGTTTCGCCGTGGCGTCCACATCGTCGACATCGACATAGGCGGTCCAGTTCGGGGGAATGCCCTGGCCCTTGTGCTCGTCGGTCAGTTCCATGACGCCGCCCATGCCTTTGCCATCGGCCTCCAGCACCAGATAGGGCATTTCCGGCGAGCCGAAATCCTTGGTCTGCCAGCCGACGACATGACCATAAAAGCGGGCTGCCGCTTCCATGTCGGGCGTCATCAGCTCGACCCAGATGAATTTTCCATGTGTATCGGACATTGTCGTCTCCTATGGAGGTTTTGGCGGGTGTGTGTCGGCCATTGCCCGCCGCAGGACGCGGCGGCGCTGGTGCTCAGGTGAAATTCCGGCAGGGCTTCAGGCCTTGCGTCGGAATTCCGATGTCATGAAGGTCTTGAATGTGCCGTCCGGCTGCTTGACGCTGCCGGAAAAGCTGCGGTGATTATCATCATGCAGCACCAGCACGTCGTGATAGGTAGCGGTGCTGCCGGAGCCGTCGAAGGCGGGGCCTTCCGCTTCCAGCGTCAGGGTCTTGCCGTCCTCTTCCAGCCAGCCCTTGTAGACCCAGAGATTGGTCGTCATCGACCCCACCCAGGTGCCGACGAAATTGCCCTTGGCCGGATCGAAACCAACCGTGATCACGGCTGTCATATCCGTGCCGTCAGGCATCTTGCCGGTGCCGTTGCCGATGATCCACAAACCGCCGACGGAGCGGACGGTCTCGGTGAATTGCTGCGACGGGTCGTCGGCATTGTAGTCCTCATGACCGGAACTGGAGGTCATGACCCAGTCTCCGACGATCCTCTTCAGGAATTCATGTTCCTTCTGCGGCTTGGCGATTTCCATTTCCATTTTCGTTTCCTCCTCGTCCGTCAGTTTTCAGTGGCAGCAGGAAGCGGCCTTCGGTGCGTCCTCATACTGGTCGTGACGGCGCACCCAATCCATTACCTCCTCTTCATTACGGCCTTTTGGCACCAGATCGAGAAGCATCAGCGTACCGAGCGTCTGCTCCGCGCCGCGGGCGTAAGTGGAGTAGGTGTGGTAGATCTTGCCGTCATCGCCCTTGGCGAAAACGCTGATGCCGTGCAGGTCCTTCAGGTCGCCATAGGGCGCCATGTCACGGTAATTATAGGTGATTTCGCCTTTGGTCATATCCTCGTCGCGGAACGAGGCCTGATAATCATAGTTGAAATCGCTGCCTTCGGCTGAAACCCACGGGAATTTCCAGCCCATGCGGTTTTTGTAGCTTTCGATCTTTTCAAGCGGCGCGCGCGACACCGCGACGAAACCCGCATCGCCATGCTTGAGGTGGATCAGCGCACCATCGACGTGATCGGCAAAGAAAGAGCAGCCGACACAGCCCTCCTCCCAGTCCGGCGCCAGCATGAAGTGGTAGACGATCAGCTGGCTGCAGGTGCCGAACAGTTCCTGTAGCGATTTGGGGCCGGAAGGCGCGTCGAAGATGTAGTCCTTCGTCACCTCTTCCCAGGGCAGCGAGCGGCGGGCTTCGTTCAGCCTGTCACGGGCTCGGGTCAGTTCCTTTTCCTTCACCAGCAGATCGCGGCGGGCCGCAAGCCACTCCTCCTTCGAAACGACGGGATGAGACATGATCTTTCCTCCTTGGATCCGTCTTTCACCACGGCGCCGCTCCGCTTTTACGGAGGGCACCGCCTATTTCTGTGCTGAAAGGCAATTAACAGTCTGCGGAGCATCAAGTTCCGCTTGACTAATTAGGTTGATATCAACATATTTATCCCATGTCAAACGCCAGCGTGATTCCTTTTTCGACAATTCTTTTCGTGCGGGACGCCTGTCTCTGCCTGCATGCGCAGCGTGCGGCGCGGGCTTTGGCGCGGCTTTTCGACAATGCGCTGAAGCCGGTCGGCATCACCAATGGGCAGTTCTCGCTGCTGATGTCGCTCAACCGGCCGGAGCCGCCGCCGATGGGGCCGGTCGCCAATCTTCTGGCCATGGACCGCACGACTCTGACGGCGGCGCTGAAGCCTTTGGAACGGCGCGGGCTGGTCAGCATCGAGCAGGATCCGAAGGACAAGCGCGGCAAGCGGCTGCGGCTCACAGTTGATGGTATGGCCGTGCTCGCCGCCGCCTTCCCCATCTGGGAGCAGACCCATGCCGAAATCGAAGCCCGCATCGGCAGCGGCGATCCTGACCGGCTGCGCCGCGACCTTATCGATCTCGGCTGACGGGATGACGGCATAGCGCCACTTTTGTCGGCGAGAATGTCATCCGGCCGTCGTGCCGGGGAGCGAAACTACACGGACAACGCGATCAAGGAGGAAAGATCATGCGTGCAATCGTTTTTGTAAAAGCCACCAAGAGCAGCGAAGATGGCGTCATGCCCACGACCGAACTCATGGAGGCAATGGGAAAATTCAACGAGGAACTGGTCCACGCCGGCATCATGCAATCCGGCGACGGCCTGCACCCCTCGTCCAAGGGCAAGAGGGTCATTTTTGACGGCGACAGCCGCACTGTCGTCAATGGCCCCTTCCCGCATACCAACGAGCTGGTCGCCGGTTTCTGGATCTGGACGGTGAAGGACATGGACGAGGCCGTGGAATGGGTGAAACGCTGCCCGAACCCGATGCTGGAGCGCAGCGAGATCGAAATCCGCCCGATGTTCGAAATGGAGGATTTCGGCGATGTCGTAACGCCTGAAATCGCCGCCCATGTCGAAGAGCTGCGCGCGCGTGTCGCGAAGCAGTAAAAGCCGCTCAAGGTCGAGAGCTGATTGAAACGGGAGAGTGCGGGCCTGCCGCATTCTCCCGCACGGCGTCCTACTCCAAAAACCATTGCCTCGAACAACCACCGCTGTTAATGGTGGAGCGGTTCAACCCGTTTCAAGAAAGGAGGCTTCGCATGGATATTTCCTGCTTCTGGCGCAATCGTCAGCTCTGCCACCTTTTTGCCCTGCAGACGCGTTTGCAGGGCTGACCGGAACACCAAAACTCTGGTTTGCCCAAAAGGCCGCGCAGAATGCAGCTTGTCTGCCGTTGCGCATGTTTTCACGACGGATCATCCCGAACCGAAACCCCGTACTGCATTGCCGCAGACCACGGTTCGTCGCGGGTCCGTTTCGCCAGAGACAAATTATGACCATCATCACGCTTCGAAACCTCGGAATCATTCTGGGCAAGCCGCTTTTTTCCAATCTCAGCCTCACCGTGAATGCAGGGGATCGCATCGGCATCGTCGCCGCCAATGGCTGCGGCAAATCCACCCTGCTCAATTGCCTTGCCGGTGAGCTGGACGCCACCAGCGGCGATATCACCCGGCTGCGCGGGCTGACGCAGTCCATCGTCCACCAGCACCTGCCCTCCCGGCTTATGGAACAGACGATGCGGGATGCCGTGCTTTCCGCCCTGCCGGCGGATACGATCGACAGTGAAAGCTGGCGCGCCGACATTATTTTCGACGCGATGCTGGTGCCGGAGCCGTTCCGCGAGCGCCGCCTGAAAGAGCTGAGCGGCGGCTGGCAGAGGCTGGCCATGCTGGCGCGGGCATGGATCACCGAGCCTGACGTCCTCCTGCTCGATGAACCGACCAACCATCTCGACCTTGAAAAAATCAACGTGCTGGAAAACTGGCTCGCTGAATTGCCGCGCGATACCGCAGTTATCATCGTCAGCCATGATCGCGCCTTTCTCGACAATGTCACGAAGACCACGCTGTTCCTGCGGCCGGAAAATTCGGCACTGTTCCGCTTGCCCTACGGCCATGCGCGGTTAGCACTGGAAGAGGAGGATGCCGCCGATGAGCGGCGTTTCCAGCGCGACATGAAAACCGCGCAGCAATTGCGCCGACAGGCCGCCAAGCTCAACAACATCGGCATCAATTCTGGCAGCGATCTTCTGACCGTCAAGACCAAGCAATTGCGCCAGCGTGCCGAAAAGCTGGAGGAGAAGGCGCGACCCGCCCATGCCGAGCGCTCCGCCGGCAAGATCCAGCTCGCCAATCGCGGTACCCATGCCAAGGTTCTGGTGACGCTGGAAGATGTGCCCGTTTCGACGCCGGACGGAACATTGCTGTTCCGCACCGGCCGGCAATTTGTCCGCCAGGGTGACCGCATCGTCATTCTCGGCCGCAACGGCGTCGGCAAGACGCGGCTGATGTCGCTTCTGCAGGCGGCGGTATCGGACGCGGGCCAGATACTGGAGGGCGTCAAGGCCACGCCCTCGCTGGTGGCCGGATATGTCGATCAGTCGCTTGCCGAAATCGACGACGACAGCACGCCGGCGGCGTTCATGACCCGCCGCTTCGATATTGGCGATCAGCGCATTCATGGCCTGCTTGCCGGCGCCGGCATCGACATGGAAATGCAGAAACGCCGTATCGCAACGCTTTCCGGCGGGCAGAAGGCGCGGCTTGCCATGCTGGCGCTGCGGCTGGCGGAGCCGAATTTCTACCTGCTGGACGAGCCCACCAACCATCTGGATATAGACGGGCAGGAAGCGCTGGAGGCGGAAATCATCAGCCGTGAGGCCAGCTGCGTGTTCGTCTCGCACGACAGAAGTTTCGTGCGGGCGGTCGGAACCCGTTTCTGGCTGATCGACAAGCGCAAACTTGTGGAAGTCGACGATCCCGAAGCGTTTTTCGCTTCGGCCTGATGGTCCTTGAGGGCCGAGGTAAAACAAGCAAACGCCCGTCAGCCCAAAAGGCTGGCGAGGCGTGGATCGCCAGCGAAATCCGCAACAGCAAACCCCGTTCTGCGCATCGGAAATTCGCACAGCGCCTGCACGCCCGTCTTCGACAGGCGGATGCGCCAGCTCATCCGTTCCACCGGCGCTTTTTCGGCAAAGGCTTTGGGTGACAGGACCGCAATATTGAGGCCGCCCTGGGGATCGCGCACCGAGCGGTAAAGGATCGCCTCGATCTTCGCCAGACGCGCCTGCTCGGCCAGCGCCTGGCATGGCTCGTAATTTTGCAGATCGGTCCACAGCGCCTCGTCCCGGCTCAGTTCCGGTTTCGTCAGGTCCAGCGCCGCATCGGTGGCGATACGGGCGGCAAAGGCGGAATAATCGGCGGGATTGGCGGGCAGCGGCGTGCCGGGGGATTCCGCATAAAACAGCAGCCGGTAGAAGGCCATTTCGGCGAGTGCGGTTTCCACCTTCGCGGCGGCGTAATAAACGCCCTCGGTAAAGCCCGCCCGGCGGAACCGCGAGCCGTGCGGATAGGCGGCGCCGTAACGGAAGGGCGTGGCGAGAAGATAATCGAAACCGGCGCATTCCGGCGGAAAGGGCCGTTTGCTCGCCTCCAGAATATCTTCCAGCAGCGATTGCTCCTCCACCGTATCCACCAGTTTCATCGTGGAAACCTGATGCTGCGCTTCCACCAGCCGCCAGTATTTTCCCGACGCGGCACGTTTTTCAGACAGGAGCGCGTCGGGCGTCCAGATAGGAGAGGACATCGATCAATCCGGTAATGGTGGTGAGCCTCTCGGCAGGCACGGCATCAAGCGCCGTATTATGATTGCGCAACCAGTTTTTGGCCACCGCCTCGTCGCCGCCGGTAATCGCGTCCAGCGAGCGAAAGACCCGGATCAGCAACACCGCAAGCTCGAAGGACTTGGCGCCCGGCTCCAGCAGGAAATCGAGCCGCTTCATGCGTGACACCGTCGGCGCGGAAACACCGAGAATATCCGCCGTGCGGGCAGCATTCAGACCCAGCCGCTCGGCAGCGGTCATAACGGCCTTGGTGACGACCCTGCCCTGCGAAGCAGGATCCATGGCGGTCTTGGCGTGAATATTCATGGCGCACATCCTTTCCTTGGAAAGAATATAGCATATTTCTTTCCACAAACAAGAAGGCCGGGATGAACCCGGCCTCATTGCTTACATGGAATAGCTTACGCGGATTGGATCAGGCCACCGAGACCGGCACTTCCGTGGAGGTGCGCATGGCGTGGCTGTAGGGGCAGACGATGTGAGCGGCAGCAACCAGCTTTTCAGCGACTTCGCGCTCGACGCCCGGAATATTTGCCTTCAGCGACACTTCGATGCCGAAACCGCCGCCATCTTCGCGCGGGCCGATACCGACGGTTGCCGTCACAGTCGTGTCTTCAGGAATCTTTACCTTTTCCTTGCCGGCGACAAATTTCAGCGCGCCCAGGAAGCAGGCGGAATAACCGGCTGCGAAAAGCTGTTCCGGATTGGTGCCACGGGCGCCATCGCCGCCCAGTTCCTTCGGAACGGTCAGCGTAACGTCGAGAACGCCGTCTTCCGACTTGGCGTTGCCGGCGCGGCCACCGGTGGCAGATGCTTTGGTCGTGTAGAGAATGGGCATGACATTTACTCCTTCGGGTTGGTGTTGAGTTCTTATAGCGAACAATTGAATTGTGCGCAATATAATTTTGCACATTGAATACGAAATCGTTTTTTGCGATAATTTTCACGAAATTTCGCCGCGCATCCATGCGGCAGGAACCGAAAGCGGGGGCTGATTGTTCCCTCCCCGGTTGATTTTGGAGCACGAAAATGGACGCAGAGGGCGACGAGAAGAAGATGGAAAGCCTGTTGAGGCTGGACCAGCAGATATGTTTTGCCCTTTATGGCGCGGCACACGCCTTCACACGCGCCTATAAGCCGCTGCTCGACCCGATCGGGCTGACCTATCCGCAATATCTGGTCATGATGGCGCTATGGGAAAAGGAGACGTCCACCGTCAAGGCGCTTGGCGAAATGCTGGGTCTTGATTCCGGCACGCTGTCGCCATTGCTGAAAAGGCTGGAACATGCCGGGCTGATCACCCGCAAGCGCGGCACCATGGATGAGCGGCAGGTGCTGGTGGCCCTGACGCCCAAGGGCGCGAACCTCAAAAAAGAGGGCGTGAAGATCATGGCGGCGATCGGCAGCGCCACCGGCTGCGGGCTGGAGGAACTGGTGCAGATTCGCGACCGGGTGAATGCGCTGAAGGACAGCCTCACCCGGCCCTAACCCAAAAAAGAAAAAGGCGGCACAGGGCCGCCTTTTTATTCGAAGCGTTTTCGGCTTATTGCCAGACCACCACACGGGCCTTTTGAGGCACGCGGTCGTAGAGGTCGATGACGTCCTGGTTCATCAGGCGCACGCAACCGGAAGAAACGGCCTTGCCGATGGAGTTCCATTCCGGCGAGCCGTGCAGACGGTAGAGCGTGTCCTTGCCGTTCTGGAAGATATAAAGGGCGCGCGCGCCAAGCGGGTTCTTCAGGCCCGGCGGCATGCCGCCATTCTTGGAAGAATATTTGACCAGTTCCGGCTGGCGGGCGACCATCTCATCCGGCGGGGTCCATTTCGGCCATTTCTGACGCCACTGGATGACGCCCTCGCCCGACCAGGCGAAACCATCGCGGCCGATGCCGACGCCGTAACGCATGGCGCTGCCGCCCTGCTCCACGACATAAAGGAAGCGCGAGCGTGTATCGACAACAACCGTGCCGGGGCGCTCGCCGGTCGGATCGACAACCCGCTGGCGGTAATAACGCCGGTCGATTTTCTGATAGGGTACGGCGGGAATGACGTAACCGCCATCTTCAACCGAGCCGTACATGACGGCCAGTTCCGCATCGCTGACGCCCGGCGAAAACATCTGCCGGAAATCGCTGCCGATGGTGCTCGCCTGCTGGCGGATGGCGTCTCCCGTGCCCGATGAGGCGCAGCCTGCGAGAAGCGAAGCGGAGGAAAGGCCGAGAAGGGAAAGGAAGGTGCGTCTGGAAAGATCTGTGTCGGTGCTTGTCATAAGGCCGGTTTGTCCCACATTTCGAACGGCTATATCGCCGTTGTACGTCATTTGTTCCGTGTCATGCGTATTGCGAAAATAGTTAACCGACCGCTAAAAGCCAGTCACAAGGTGCTGGCGGAATGGGTCCCATATCTCTTTCTTTTAGAACGTGTTCAGATAACCACAATCTGCGCCCCTTGGGGCACGCGCTCGTAAAGATCGATCACATCCTGATTGAGCATGCGCACGCAGCCGGAGGACGTTGCCTTGCCGACGGACTGCCAGTCCGGCGTGCCATGCACGCGGTAAAGCGTGTCCTTGCCGTCCTTGAAAATATAAAGCGCGCGCGCACCGAGCGGGTTGTTGAGACCAGGCGTCATGCCGCCATTGGCGGCGGAGATGGAGGCGAGTTCCGGCTGGCGCTTGACCATTTCATCGGGCGGCGTCCAGCGCGGCCATTTCGCCTTCCACTGGATCTTGCCGCGGCCCGACCAGGCATAACCGTCACGCCCGAGGCCAACACCGTAACGGATCGCCTTGCCGCCGGACTGCACGAGGTAAAGGAAATGCTGCCTTGTATCGACAACGATGGTGCCCGGCGCTTCCGCCGTCTGGTAACTGACTTCCTGCCGGAGATAACGCGAATCGATGCGACCATAGGGAATGGCGGGCAGCGAGCGGTCCTCGTCGCGGATAGGGCCATACATGACCCGATGCAGCGGGTTGGAGACGGGCAGGCCATAGGCCATCGTCTGGCCCTGCGGCTGCTGCGCGTTAAAACCCTGCACCTGCGGCGCATTAAGCCCCTGCCCGCGCACCGGCGGGCCGTATTCCTGATGGAAGCGGGTTCTGAACAGATCCGGCGGGCGCGTCGAAAGCTGGCCCGGCTGCGGCGGCAGTTCCGGCTGGCGATTGGAGCTGACAGAATTGAAGTTGAACACCGGCGCTGTTTCCCTGACGAAGACGTCAGGGTCCATCCGGGTCGTATCCGTCACGAAAAGGCAGCCGCTCATTAGAGGCAGCAGCGCAAGCCCGACCAGAGAGGCCGCCCGGCGACCATTTTTCAAAAGGAGTGCTATCATCTGAACCGCTTCATGGAATCCAATCTACCGGCATGATGAACCGTGCGGCTGGCGCGAAGCTGGCGTCGGCTTTTCAAAAAAAATCGAAAAACTGCATTTTTCCTCTTGAAGCTCTAGTTGCTAGAGGTGCCAGATTGACTGTCGACTGGAATTCAGGAGCGAAACCATGAATATTTCGACACGCGGCAGTTTGAACGGGGAATCGGAGGAACTGACCTTCACGGTCGGCGGGATGGATTGCGGCAGCTGCGCGGCGAAGATTGAAACCGCGCTTTCCCGCCTGCCCGGCGTTGCCGACGTCAAGGTGTCGGTTGCCCGCGAAAGGCTGAACCTCTCGGTGGCCGAACAGAAAACCTCGGTCGACAAGATCGAGGATACGCTGCGCAAGCTTGGCTTCAAACCCGCTTTGCTGCCGCGCGAAAAGGCTCCCCAGGCAAAGGTCGAGGCCGATCATCACGACCATTCCTCCTGCGGCGGTCACCACCATGACGAGGCCGAAACGGCCGCTGAAAAGAACAATGCGCTGACTTTTTCGGTCGGCGGCATGGATTGCGGCAGCTGCGCCGCGAAGATCGAAACCGCGCTTTCCCGCCTGCCCGGCGTTGGCGACGTCAAGGTCTCGGTTGCCCGCGAACGGCTGAACCTTTCGCTGGCCGAGGACAAAACCCCGGTCGAAAAAATCGAGGACACGCTGCGCAAGCTCGGATTTAAACCGGCCCTGCTGCCGCAGGAAAAGTCCGCGCGCGAAAAAGTGGCGGATCACGACCATGACCACGGGTCGTGCGGCGGGCATCACCACGACCACGACCATTCAGATCATGACCATTCCGGGCACGATCACGCGTCCTGCAGCGGGCATGATCATGACCACTCCAAGCATGACCATTCTGGCCACGATCATTCCGGCCACGACCATGCGGGCCATTCGCATGGTTCCGCTCCGGCGGCTTCAGCGCAGGGCGCGGAAGTGGGCCATGCCCATGGCGCGGATGAAAAAGGTGTCTGGTGGCGCACAGCAAAGGCGCGCAACACCTTCACCGGCACCATTCTGGTCGCCATTGCCTATGCGGCGGAACTGACCTTCCCCGCATGGGGCGGTTATGCCTTCATCATCGCCACGCTGGTCACGCTTTTCCCGATCGCGAAGAACGCCTTCAATGCCGCCCGTTTCGGCGCGGTCTTCACCATCGAGATGCTGATGACGATTGCCGCCATCGGCGCGATCATCATCGGCGAGGCGGAAGAGGCGGCCATTGTCGTGCTGCTCTTCTCCGTCGGTGAATTGCTGGAAGGCTTCGCCGCCGCCCGCGCACGTTCCGGCATCAAGGCGCTCGGTTCGCTCTTGCCGAAGACGGCGCTGGTGGAAGAAAACGGCGCGCTTCGGCAGGTTGCCGCCGATCAGGTGCGCATCGGCCAGGTGGTCGTGGCGCGTCCTGGCGACCGTATCGCCGCCGATGGCGTTGTCATGGAAGGCCAGTCCAGCGTCGACGAATCGCCGATGACCGGAGAGAGCATTCCCGTCGCCAAGGAAAAGGGCGCACGCGTCTTTGCCGGCTCGATCAACCATGACGGCTCGCTGCGCATCCGCGTCGACCGCGCGCCGGAAGACAACACCATTGCCCGCATCATCACGCTTGTCGAAGAAGCGCAGGATGCGCGTGCCCCGACCGAGCGCTTCATCCAGAGCTTCTCGCGTTATTACATGCCGCTGATCGTGGCGATCTCCGTGCTCACCATCATCGTGCCGCCGCTCGCCGGCCTCGGCGACTGGGATACGTGGATCTATCGCGGTCTCGCTCTGCTGCTGATCGGTTGCCCCTGCGCGCTGGTCATCTCCGTTCCCGCGGCGATAGCCTCCAGCCTTTCGGCTGCGGCACGTCACGGCATGCTGGTGAAGGGCGGCGCGGTCATCGAAATGCTGGCGCGCACCGAAACCGTCGCCTTCGACAAGACCGGCACGCTGACGCTCGGCGAACCCGTCGTGACCGACGTGGTGGCGCTCGACGGCAACGAGGCCAACCTGATTGCGCAAGCCGCAACCATCGAGCATGAATCGAGCCATCCGCTCGCCCGCGCCATCGTCAATCACGCCGAAAAGCTGGGCGTGAAGCCCCTGCCCGGTTCCAACATCAAGGCGATTTCCGGTCGCGGCATGCAGGGCAATGTCGGCGGAAAAGACCTGTTCATCGGGGCACCGCGCTTTGCAACGGAGGTCGGCACCCTTTCGAAGGACCTCGCCGACCGCATTTCCGCACTGGAAAGCGAAGGCAAGACGGTGGCCGTCGTCATGGCCGGCGGGGCGGCAAGCGGCCTCTTCGCCATGCGCGACGAACCGCGCAAGGATGCTGCCGAAGGCGTGAAAGCGCTGAAGGAGATGGGCATTTCTTCGCTGATGCTGTCGGGTGACAATGCCCGCACGGCAAAGGCCATCGGCAACAAGCTGGGCCTTGAGGCGCGCGGCGAACTCCTGCCGCAGAACAAGGTCGAGGAAATCCGCAAGCTTGCCGAAAAGAAGACCGTGGTGATGGTGGGTGACGGCATCAACGATGCGCCTGCCCTTGCGGCGGCCAGCGTCGGTGTCGCCATCGGCTCGGGCACCGATGTGGCGATGGAAGCGGCGGATGCGGCGCTGATGCGCAACAATGTCGGCGATGCCGCCCGCCTCATCGGCCTGTCACGCGCCACCATGAGCAATATCCGTCAGAACGTGACGATCGCGCTCGGCCTGAAGGCGGTATTTCTGGTCACGACCGTCACCGGCCTTTCCGGCCTGTGGCTCGCCGTTTTCGCCGATACAGGTGCTACGGTTCTGGTCACCGCCAACGCCATGCGGCTGCTTGGATATTTCAACCGCAACAAAGCCTGATCGCAGCCCTCTCCCAAACCGGCCGAGCCTCGTTAATCCGGGCTCGGCCGGTCTCATTTTCAGCGTATTGACAAACTAATTGCGTCCAATAAATACCGCGTACCGCCGTTTCCCACGCGCGTGACAAACGATTCCACGCGCAGGAGCGCTGAACTTGGCTAAGACTGGCTATAACCGCATTGCGTACCGCGCGATCAAGATCGGCGGCAACATCGTCAAGGTTATTTTCTCCATCGATCTCTTCATCCGGCCCGGCAGAAGAAAGACGCTTCCGGAGTATCAGCCTGCCAGACGCAGCCCGAAATCGGAAAAAGCCATTCCGCGCATCATCTGGCAGACGAATTACTCCAACCGGGTAACGACGCCGATCTATGCGAATTTCCTGTTCAACCGCTGGCTGACGCCGGAATTCGAATATCGCTACCATGATGACGAGGCGTGCCAGGCCTATATCGACCGGCATTTTCCCGGGCGTTATGCCGATGCCTTCCGGCGATTGCAGGTTGGCGCCGCCAAAGCGGATTTCTGGCGTATTCTGGTTCTTCTGCAGGAAGGCGGCATCTATCTGGATATCGATTCCAATTTTGCGGCGCGCCCGGAAGATGTGATCGGCACGGATGAAGAAGCCGTTTTCATTGCCATGAAAAGCGGCGAAATCACAAATTACTTCATGGCATCAAAACCCGGCCACCCGGCGCTCAGGCTGATAGCCGATCGTATTGCCCAGAATATTGAAGAGGGAACGCTCGTCAGCGTCTATGACATGACCGGCCCGACGGTGGTGCATGCCGTCGTCAAGGAACTCGGGCTGCCGGTTCGCAATTACCGCGAGATGTGCACCCAGGGGCAATTCACCAACAAGCGCGCGCAATATGCCGACAAAAAAGACGGCGCATGGTGGGCCGAGCAGGCCAAGACGTCCATCGTCAAGAACTAGGACGCCATGCGCCCGCGTGCAGCGGCGCAATATCGCGTTTAGACGAAACCGTTGAAAAAGCGGATGCTTTCTTCCACCGCGCCCGGAACCACGCCATTATGGTTGCCGGGCAGCAGTTTTTTGTCGACCTTGAAGCCGGATGTCAGGGCGCGATCCACGAAAAGCTGGTGATCGCCGTCGAAGGGCCGCTCCTCCGTGCCACGCAAAAGCAAGGCCGGGCATTTGAGGCTGGGGCCGAAACAGACGGAAGAACGCATGATGAATTCGCGTTCGTCGGTTTCGTCGAAACAGATCTCGTCGCTATAGCGGTTGAAATAACGCCATGAATTGACACCGGCGGATATGGGCGCGGCGGCGCGGAATTTGCGGCTCATGGCGGCCAGAAGCGTCAGCGTGCCGCCATTGGAATGGCCGGCGATGAAAAACCGCTTTCTGTCGATGCCGGGAAGATTTTCCAGATAGGCCGCCGCCGCCAGCGCATCCGCCGTTTCGTCGTAGAAGCCGGAATAATTGCCATTCTGGCCGTTTTCGCCGCGAAAGGACGGAAGCAGCACAACGAAGCCCGCTTCCCAATAGGGCTTCATCAGCGCCCAGTGGCCGTCACCGGTGGCGTTGCCGCCGTGGAGGAAAAGCACAGCGGGTTTCAGCGTTTTTGACGGCTGATAATGGGAGAGCCAGGCGACCAGTTCGATGGAACCATCCGGCCCGCCGGGATAGGTGACACGCTCCGCCCCGGGCGGCGTGCCAAGCACCGAGGATTTTTCCGGCGCGGCCATCTTGCGCAGCAGATGCGTGTGGAAACGTCGGCGGGCCTCCGCATAATCCTGCCTTTCCAGCGGCAGAACTTCGGGTGTGGGAATGCCCGCTTTCACGGCGGGCGGCAGGATAACCGCCGCTGACAGCCCCATGGCGCCGGCCAGCACTCTGCGCCGCGTCATGCCCGGCGAGATCGGGCCGCTCTCTTCCTGTCCGAAGGGTGAGGAAAGAAAGCGTTTGTCTGCCATATGTTCACCTGACGAGGATGCTTGTAACAGCAGTTCAACACTGCGGCGGGAGGCTGTCCAATCACGGATTCGCGAATGACAACAATGTATTCGCAGCCATCATGGCAATTTCTGGACAAAACACTTTCCTTGCTCCTGCACTAGTCACGGGAATGAGGGAAGCGGCGCAGCCCCCTACCCCTCCGCACCATCGATCATCGCGACCAACGTCGAAAGCCTGTCCGCTTCCGCCGGCAGCTTGTCGGCGCGCAGCCGCGCAATGCGCGGGAAACGCATGGCGACGCCGGATTTGTGGCGGGTGGAGCGGTTGATACCTTCGAAGGCCACTTCAAGCACAAAACCGAAATCCGGCGTGGCGCGCACCGCCCGCACCGGGCCGAAACGCTCGACCGTATTGTCACGCACGAACTTGTCCAGCACCTCCAGCTCCGCATCGGTGAAGCCGAAATAGGCCTTTCCGACGGGCACGAGCTGTTCGCCGTCCTCACCTTCTGCCCAGACACCGAAGGTGAAATCGGAATAATAGCTCGACCTTTTGCCGTGGCCGCGCTGGGCATACATCATGACAGCGTCGATATTATAGGGATCGCGTTTCCACTTGAACCACGGCCCCTTGGCGCGGCCTGCCTGATAGGTGCTGTCGCGGCGCTTGATCATCACACCCTCGATGACAGGATCAGGCGGCGCGGCACGCAGCGTGTCGAGCTCCGTCCAGCTGGAAAAGCCGATCAGCGGCGATAGGTCGAAACGGTCATGCGGCGCATGTTCGATGATGTCAGAAAGCCTGCCGCGGCGCTCCAGATAGGTCTGCGCGCGGATATCGCTCTCGCCATCGAACAGCAGGTCATAGGCGCGGATGAAGGCGGGATAGTCGTCCAGCATCTTTGCCGTCACCGTCTTGCGGTTCAGCCGCTGTTGCAGGTCGGAAAAGGTGCGGGTGAGATTGTTGGACCGCGCCGTGCCGCCGATCAGCAACTCGCCATCCATCACGCCTTCGAAATCGATCGCCTCCAGAACATCGGGAAAGGCCCCGGAAATATCGTCGCCGGAACGGGAATAGAGTTTTCGTGTCCCACCGGCGCGGGACAGCTGCACGCGAATGCCGTCCCATTTCCATTCCGCGGCATAGTCGGCAGGGTCCAGCGCATCGAGGTCGCCATCGGCCACCGGCGTCGCCAGCATCACCGAGTGGAAGATGGCTGGTGTCGCCAGCACCGGCCGGTCCCACTTGCCCTCAAGCCACGCAAAAAGCGACGTATAGGGCGGCGTCAGACCGTGCCAGAGGGTCTCGATCTCGGTGATGTCTTTCCCCGCAAAATCCGCCAGCGCCTGACGCGCCAGCCGCGCCGAAACGCCGATGCGCAGGCTGCCGGTTGCAAGTTTGAGGAAAGCGAAACGCGAGGACGTATCGAGCCGGTCGAGCAGATCGCGCACCGCGCCGCGCACCTCCGTGCGGCCGAGTGAATTCATCAGTGTGACGACTTCGCCGAGACGCGGGTCCTGAGCCTCGGCGTCATCAGCGCCGCCGATATTGCCCCAGACCAGCGATATGGTCTCGGCAAGATCGCCCACATAATCATAGGAATAGCGGAACAGCACTTCATCCATCCGCTCCAGCACCAGCTCACGCAGCAGGGCCGGTTTGACGCTTTTGAGGTCGAGCGTACCGGCAATTGCCGCCAGTCCGTAACCTCGGTCGGGATCGGGCGTATCGCGGAAATAATCGGTCAGCAGCTTCAGCTTGCCGTTGCGCGACGGGGTGAGAACGAGGCGATCGAGAAGCGTGGCGAAGGCTTTCATTTCAATCCCCCTCATCCTCGTAACCGACAAGATGCAGCGGCTTGGCGGCAATGCCCTGCAATTCGCACCAGCGCACCAGCGCCTCCTCACGGCCATGGGTGACCCAGACGGCTTGCGGGGAAATTTCCTTGATCGTCTCTAGAAGTTCCGGCCAGTCGCAATGGTCTGATATGACCAGCGGCAGTTCCACACCGCCCTGCTTTGCCCTCTGCCGCACCATCATCCAGCCGGACGCAAAGGCAATCAGCGGCTCGTTGAAACGGCGCGCCCAGCGTTCCTGAAACGCCGAGGGCGGACCGACGACAATCGCGCCCTTGAAGGCGGAAGGATCGCTTTTTTCGAGCGTCGCGGGGCGCAGATCGCCGAGATCGATACCCTCAGAGACATAATAATCGCAAAGTCTGGCCAGCGCGCCGTGAATATAGATGGGATCGGAATAACCGTTGTCGCGGAGCAGCCGAATGACGCGCTGCGCCTTGCCCAGCGAATAAGCCCCGACCAGATGGGTGCGTTCGGGAAATTGTTTGATGGAGGTGAGCAGCTTGCCGATTTCCACCCGCGGCAGCGGATGATGGAACACCGGCAGGCCGAAGGTGGCCTCTGTGATGAAGACATCGCATGGCACCGTCTCGAAGGGCGCGCAGGTAGGGTCGATGCCGCGCTTGTAATCGCCCGAGGCGACGATGCGCAGGCCGTTCATTTCCACGGAGATCTGTGCGGAGCCGAGAACATGGCCCGCCGGATGGAAACCCACCGTCACGCCATTGACATCCACCGTTTCACCGAAAGCGACCGCCTGCTCGCTGCCGCAGAAATCCTCGCCATAACGGATGCGCATGATATCGAGCGTCTGGCGCGTGGCCAGCACCGCGCCATGGCCGGCGCGGGCGTGATCGGAATGGCCATGGGTGATAAGCGCCCGCGCCACCGGGCGGACGGGATCGATGTAAAAATCGCCCGCCGGGCAATAAAGACCCTTGGGCGTGGAGTTCAACAGCTGTTCCGGCTTCATATTCATTGAGATAGGGCCGCCCGCGCGAATGTAAAGTGCTGCGAGAATAACGCGAAACGGGCGTTAAATTTCCAGTGGCGGTGTTTTTGTTTAGCAAGCATCTCCCGTCATTCCGGCCTTGAGCCGGAATCTAGCAGCCGCGCGTCTGCGCGGCGGGAAGAGCTCTCAGCCCAAGGACTTGGGCTGACTGGATACCGGCACAAGGCCGGTATGACGGAGGAGAGGTTTCAGCACAAAACCAGCGTTCACAACTGCCTACCTGCCTACTCCGCCGCCTCTTCCGCCGGCTTTGCCTGCACCGCTGCTGGCAACCGCACCGGCTTCAACATCAGCGCCGCCGCAAGGCCGATGGCGGCGGTGGCGGCCGCGGCGAAAAAGAGTGGAGTGAAGGCATCCGAATAAAGCGAGGCGACTGCGGCCTGTGAGGCGGCGGGAAGTTCGGAGAGGATTTTCGGCGTCAGCTCCTCGATCTTGCCGACACCGGGAATATCGACGGCCACGCCCCTGAGGCTCGATGATACGATGGCGCCATAGACCGAGATGGCGATGGCCGCGCCGCCCATGCGGGTCAGCGTCACCGCGCCGCTCGCCGCACCTATATCCGCCTTGGGCGCGGAATTCTGCACGCCGATGATCGGCGCCTGCTGGCCGAGGCCAACGGCGAAACCCTGCACCAGCATCAACGCGGCGATCAGGGGAAGCGGCGTTCCTGCATGCATCTGCGTGAAGAGCAGCATGGCGATGAGGTTGATGGTGAGACCCGCCACCGAGAAGGGCTTGTAGACGCCGGTGATCGAAATCAGCCGCCCGGCTGAAAGCGAACCCATGACGATACCGCCGGTGACGGCGATGAAGAACAGGCCGGCATGGGAAGGCGAAAGCCCGGTCGTGGTCTGCAGGAACAGGGCGTAATAATTGACCATGCCGATACCGATGCCGCCGCTGGTCAGCGAAACGATCATCAAGAGCGGAAAGGTGCTGTCCTTGAAGAGCCTGAGCGGCACGACGGGTTCCGGCGCGCGGCGTTCCACCTGCACCCAGAGGAAAGCGGCGATGACGGCGAAAGCGATGATGCCGAGACTGGGGCCTGCGATCAGCGAGCCGAACAATTCGCTGCTGTCTGCCCAGAAGACCACACTGGCAATGGTGGCCGCCAAGAGGACCGCGCCGAGATAATCGATCTTCGGCTGGCGGGCCGGACGGCGATAGGGCAGCATCAGCGCCAGACCTGCAATGACGATAATGCCGAGCGGCAGGTTGATGAGGAAGATCGACCGCCAACCGAACAGGTCGCTCATCGTGCCGCCGAGGATCGGGCCGACACTGCCAGACGCCATGATGGTGAGGCTGGAATAGCTCTGGTAACGGGCGCGCTCGCGCGGTTCGAACAGATCCGCATTGACGGAAAAGATCGATACCATAATGCCGCCGCCGCCAAGCCCCTGCAGCACGCGGGCCGCAATCAGCGAATCCATCGACCAGGCCAGCCCGCAGGCCAGCGAGCCAAGCGTGAAGATGACAACCGCTGCGATCATCACATATTTGCGGCCGAACAGATCACCGAGCTTGCCATAAACCGGCATGACCGCGCTGGTCGCCAGAAGATAGGCCGAGCCGATCCAGCCGAAACGCTCCAGCGCGCCGAATTCACCGACGATGGTGGGCAGTGCTGTCGATACGATCTGGTTGTCGAGGGTCGCCATGAACATGGCCAGCATCAGAAACAGAAAGACGATGAGCCTGCGCCGATGATCCGACACAAGCGGCGCCACGGGGGCGGTGGACATATCCATGAAAAATCTCGTTGGCTTACGGCGGTTTTACTGCGGCAATTTGTGTGCTATCAGCATATATATGTCAATGGCAAGTTTTTGACATCTATGCTAATGCCGCTAAATGTGATCGGGAAATTGCATCGAAAGGGACGATGAAGCGTGACGACTGAAGAAAACTGGAACGAGGATCTGCCCGAGGACATCAAGCGGATCGGCAATACGATGACGCGCATGCGCATCATGATCGGCCGCCGCATCATCGGCCGCATGGCGCTTGCCAAGCTCGCTCCGGGTCTGGAACTTTCCCATATCGACGTGCTCGACATTCTGCGCCGGGCGGAAGGCGACGTTACCGTGGGTGCGATTGCCGAGGGCATGCGCATCGATCCCTCGCGGGGCAGCCGTGTGGTGGCGGATATGGTGGGGCGCGGCCTGCTGAGACGCGGCGTTTCCCAAGAAGACGGCCGCCGCAGCATTGTCGAGATCACGCCGCTCGGCACCAGTCTTTTGCAGGAAATGCGCCGGACCAAGATGAGCGTCATCGAGGATGTAATGGATGGCTGGCCGGCGGAGGATGTGGAGACTTTCGCCCGCCTGTTCGAGCGGTTCATCGACCGTTTCGAATGCCGGCTGTCGCCGGACACGGACCTCCTGACGGATCAGAAAAAATCATAGTTGACCCTGCGATCCGCAGCTTCACTTTAAAAGGGCTAGACCGTAACGTGCCGCCATCTGACAGGTTGAAGGGGTAATTTCGATGTTGACGATTTACGGTGTCTACCGTTCCCGCGCCACGCGCACGTTGTGGCTGGCAGGGGAACTTGGCATAGAATTCAAACATGTGCCGGTCATACAGGCCCGCCGTCTTGCCGATCCGCTGGCTGCGGATGCGCCGCTCAACACGCTGTCCCCGGATTTTCTGGCCGTCAACCCGATGGGCACCATTCCCTGCATCGAGGATGACGGCATGGTGCTTTACGAATCCATGGCCATCAACCTCTATCTCGCCCGCAAATATGGCGGACCGCTTGCGCCGGTCGATTTGAAAGAAGATGCGGCGATGCTGCAATGGTCCTTCTTTGCCGCCACCGAAATCGAAACCAATTCGCTGAAGATTTCCTCCGCGATCGCCGAAGGCCTGTCGGAAAGCGATAGCGGCAAGGCGGTGATCGATGTTGCCGCCCGCCTGCTGAAGCGTCCCTTCCGGGTGCTGGAGCAGCACCTTTCCAGCCACGAATACCTGGTGGGCGACCGTTTCACCGTGGCCGATCTCAACGCCGCGGAAATCGTTCGTTACGCACAGGGCCACAAGCCGCTGTTCGATGCCCATCCGGCGCTGAAAGCCTGGCTGGACCGCTGCCAGACCCGCACGGCGTTCAAGACGATGTGGGATACCCGCGCGGCCGAGGCGGCCTGAGCGGGAGAACACTCCGCCAGCGTGTCTCTCTGCCCTCATTCCTGTGCTTGTCACAGAAATGAGGGAGCAACCACAAGACCGAGCTGGGGCCTCTCAGCCCCTCTCCCCCGCAAGCGCCCGCTGCACCGCCGGGCGGTCGTTCATGCGGCGGAAGTGGTCATGCACCTTCGGGAAACGGGCAATATCCACGCCATCGCTTTCCAGCCAGCCGGACATGACGAAAAGATAGGGATCGGCAACCGAATAGGCCGTACCAAGAACCCATGGGCCGTGCAGCATGCCGTGCTCGATCAGTTCGAAGCACTCGCCCATGGTCTGCGGCACTTTCGCCTTCATATCGGCCAGCGAGCTATCCTCATTCGCCCAGCGGCTGCCGCGCCGGCCATGCGCATGGGCGACATGCACGGTCGAAGAAATGAAGGCGTTGAAGGACTGCATCAACGCGAATTCGAAGGGATCATCGAGCGGCGCGAGCTTCTTTTCAGGCGCCATCTGGGCGATAAAGGCGAGAATGGCGGGCGTCTCCGTCAGCACGCCGCTTGCGGTGGCCAGCGCCGGCACGCGGCCCTTGGGATTGATCTTTAAAAATGCCTCGGAGCGTTGCTCGCCCTCCGCGAAATTGACGCGATGGGCCTTGTAAGGCAGGCCGGATTCCTCAAGCACGATATGGCTGGCGCGGGAGCAGGAACCGGGGGAGAAGAACAGTGTGAACATGGATATGCGACCTCCAAAGCAATGAAGCGCCCGTTTCTTCCTCATGCGGACGCCGGCCCGCGGCGGCCATGGGATGGCCGTCACATACAGGGCACGTCATCATCGTGCCGGCAACCGGCCGCGTCAAAGGTTATTTAGAGCCCGACGACTCTGACATCGCCGACGTGGATGCCGTTCCAGTTGCGCATCTGCCGGTTCGCCATGCTGCTCAGCGCCTGCTGCTCGGCGCTGCCTTCATCGAAATAGCGGGCGAGCAGTGCGGATACCACGGCTTCGGCCGCGCGTGTCGTACCGTCTTCGCATTTCACCGCCATGGCGATACCCTTTTCCGGCAGGGCGGCGACGAAAACGCCCTCCGCGCCGGTCTTTGCGAAGATTTTTCCCGGCGCGATCTGCATCAGCCTCGTGCAGGCGCGGCCGGTGCCCGCCACATAAAAGGGTTCCGCCATGCAGGCCTCAATGAGACGACGCGACGCTGTCGCACGACCCGCTTCCAGCCCCCTGCCCGTCGCCATCTTCGCGAAACCATGCGCCAGCCCTTTGAGCGGTACGGCATAGGTGGGGATGGAGCAGCCATCCACGCCGCAATTGTCCTGGCCGAGAGCAGCACCCGTCAGGCTTTCCATCGTGGCGCGGATTTCCCGCTGCAGCGGGTGATCGTAACCGACATAGCCCCTGGGATCGGTGCCGGTGTGGCAACAGGCGCAGATGAAACCGGAATGTTTGCCGGAGCAATTATTATGCAGCGCTGTCGGCTTTTCCAGTGTGCGAGCCTGGTGGATGATGGTTTTCTGGTCCGAAGACCAGTGTGCGCCACATTCCAGCGTATCCACATCCCTGCCCGCCTTCGCAAGCATCGAAGCGGCGAGTTCCACATGCGCGTCCTCCCCGGAATGGGACGAACAGGCGAATGCGAGTTCGCGGTTACCGAAACCATAGGCATCCGCAGCACCACTTTCCACCAGCGGCAGCGCCTGCATGGCCTTGCAGGCGGAACGCGGGAAGATGCCGCGCTCGATATCACCAGACGAAAACAGCACGCCGCCATCGCCATCCACCACCACGACAAGACCCTGATGGCGGCTTTCGACGAGATTGCCCCTGGTGACTTCGACGGTAACGGAATTGTTCATTCTCTCAGCCTCAAAAAATTCTGATTTTATGTCGTTGATACCGCAATTGATTTTTCGATGCACGGGGCTGTCAGTGAAATTTGCAAAACGTCTGCTGCTGGCGATTGCCATTATCTATCTGCTGCCGGCACTGGCATCGGCGGGGCTATGGGCCATGAAGGACCATCCGCGCGGCTGGAACGCCGCAAGATGGTCGTCCTCCGGCATGCTGCCGGTGGCGTCGAGCGATGGAGAAGCCGCGGTCTACGTCTTTTCCGCCATGACCGGTGGCTTCAAGGGCCCCGTCGCCAGCCACGCCTGGGTCGTGCTGAAAAAGCCGCGTGCTACGAGCTATGACCGTTACGACAAGGTGGGCTGGGGCACGCCGATCCGCCATAATGGTTATGCGGCGAACGCCTACTGGTATTCAAACATGCCGCGTCAGGTGGTGGCCATTCACGGCGCGGAAGCGGAAAAGCTGATCCCGAAAATCGAAAAGGCGATTGCCGATTACCCCTATGGTCGGCCGGGCGGCTATCGCATCTATCCCGGCCCCAACTCCAACACCTTCGTCGCCCATGTGCTGCGCAGCGTGCCGAAACTGGGCGTCGTGCTGCCGCCGGACGCGGTGGGGCGCGACTACCTGCCGGACGGTGCGTTTTACCACATCGCCGACGACTGGAAGGATGCGAGCGTTTCGCTGGGCGGGTTGTTCGGCATTTCGGCAGGCACCCGCAGCGGTTTTGAGGTCAATTTTCTCGGTCTTGTCGCCGGCATCGATTTTGGCCGCCCCGGCGTGAAGATACCAGGGCTCGGTTATTTCGGCGTGGCGGGCATCCGCGCCTAAGCCGTTACATTTCGCTGGCCTGAGCGGCGCGTCTGGCGCGGATGCTCTGGGCGATGAAGACCCGCGACAGGCCATGATAAAGCGGCTCGCGGGAGAAAAGCCGCGATGTCAGATATCCCAGCATCGATGCAGCCATGATGGGCATGACGCCTTCATGATTACCGGTCATTTCAAGAATGATGACAAAGGCCGTCATCGGCGCCTGCACCACGCCGGCAAAATAACCCGCCATGCCGACGATCGCGCCAAGGCCGATGCTGGTGCCGAGCAAGGTGGCCATGGTGCTGCCGAAACCCGCGCCCACCGACAGCGAGGGCGCAAAGATGCCGCCCGGGATGCCTGACATCATTGCCAGAAAGGTCGCCGCCAGTTTTTCGATGAAGAAGAATGCCGGTGCGGCCTCACCCTCGATTGTGGCGCGTGCCTGTTCATAGCCGGTTCCGAATGTCGCGCCTCCAGACGCTATTCCGATTGCCGCAGAGGCAAGGCCGCAGGCTGCCGCCACGGCCAGCATCCGCTTCAGCGGCATGGTCTGGGCAAAACGCCTGATACGGGCGGACAGTCGCAGGGCCGCGGCGCTGAACAGCGCACCAAATGCGCCGCCGCCGACACCGCAGATCAACACCAGCAGCCAGTCCATCGTCGTTTTCGCCATGACGGAGCTGGTGCCGAAATAGGTATAGCTGCCGACCAGCGCCAGCGAGGCGAGGCCCGACAGGATGACGGCGGTCAGCACAAGGCCGTTGGCGCGGGATTCATAGGTCTTGCTCATCTCCTCGATGGCAAAGACGATGCCGGCCAGCGGCGTGTTGAACGCCGCCGCGATGCCCGCCGCCGATCCCGCGAGGATGAGACCCTTTGCCTGCGCCATGCCGCCCCAGCGCGCCGCCTGTAGCATGATCGAAGCCCCGACCTGCACCGTCGGCCCCTCTCGGCCGATGGAGGCGCCGGAGAGTAGGCCGGCAACCGTCAGTACCACCTTACCGAAAGCGAGTTTCAGCGACAGAAGCCGCGAACGGTCCGCATCATCCCGCAGGTGCCGGGCGGCGATGGCCTGGGGAATGCCGCTACCGCCGGCATTGGGAAAGACCGTGATCGCAAGCCATGCGCACAGGGTGAAGCCGAGCGGCGTGATTATGAGCGGCAGCAGAAACGCCCATTCACCCGATGATGTCGCCGCGAAGAAAAGGTGCTGGGCCCGATCCGCAAGCCATGCAAAGCCGACGCTGATAAGGCCGACAGCGATCGCGCCAATCCAGAAAACCGCCCTCGGCCTCCACACCCGCCATGAACCCCACACGACACGGGAACGGCGGAGCATCTTCAGCTTTTTGTAGTCGACGGGCATGGCGGTCCAGATCTGTGATTTCGGTATTGTTTCTCGGGCGGGATGCCCGTTTATCTGCCTCCCCGGACGTGATTGCAAGGTTTTGCATTTGACAGGTCGCCCCCATCGGCGCATTCTTTGCGTCGCAATTGCAACGCACGGAGACGTAGACATGAAAACGGCAACGATCCCTTCGCTGCGGGTGACGGCGGATTTTCGCGAGGCTGCTGAAAGCGTGCTGAAGGAAGGCGAGACGCTTTCTTCCTTCGTTGAAGAGTCCGTGCGCAGGCAGGTGCAAATCCGTAAATCGCAGGCGGAATTCATTGCGCGCGGGCTGGCGTCACTCGAAGAAGCGGAGCGCACCGGCATTTATTATAGCACCGACGATGTTCTTTCGATGATGCAAAAGAAACTTGATGCTGCGAAAGCCGCGAAGCGGAAATGACGTATGAGCTTCGCTATACCAAAGAAGCCTTGGCCGATTTTGATCGCATCTATGATTTTCTGATCGCCTACGACATCGATGTGGCTGAGAAAGCAATCCGCGCCATAAGAGCAGGACTGGAGATTCTCGGCGATTTTCCTTTCAGTTGCCGCAAGGCATCTGCCGAAAACAGCCTCATACGCGAGCTCCTCCTGCCCTTCGGTTCATCAGGCTATATCGTGCTGTTCCGCATTGATGGCCCGGAAACCGTCACCATTGCCGCCGTCCGCCACCAGCGCGAGGACGACTACCATTGATCCTCACCGGTCGCTGACGGCCGCGCGCGGGTTCACCCATGGTTCCTGATTGGAACGCGGCAGCGGGGTCTTGCCGAGAATGTGGTCCGCCGCCTTTTCGCCGGTCATGATCGACGGGCCGTTCAGGTTACCATAGGTCACATGCGGGAAGATGGAGCTGTCGGCAACCCTCAGGCCCTCCACTCCGATGACCCGGCATTCGGGATCGACGACGGCCATCGGGTCGTCCTTGTCGCCCATCCGGCAGGTGCCGCAGGGGTGATAGGCGCTTTCCAGATGCTCCCGCAAAAAGGCGTCAATTTCCTCATCCGTCCCGACATTTTCGCCCGGCTGGATTTCGGGCCCGCGAAAATCGTCAAAGGCTTTCTGGCTGAAGATTTCGCGCGTCAGGCGCACGCAATGGCGGAATTTTTCCCAGTCTTCCTGATGGCTCATATAGTTGAAGCGGATGACCGGGTCGTCATGCGGATCGGCGGAGCGCAGGGTGACGTCGCCGCGCGATTTCGACAGGTTGTAGCCGACATGCACCTGAAAACCATGGCTTTTTGCGGCCGCCTTGCCGTCATAGGAAATGGCCACGGGCAGGAAATGATACTGGATATCGGGCTGTTTCAGACCGGGCGCGGAGCGCAGGAAGGCGCAGGCCTCGAACTGGTTGGAGGCGCCAAGCCCGCCTTTCGACAGCAGCCATTGCGCGCCCGCCACGCCCTGCCAAAACCATGGAAGCCAGGAGTAAAGCGAGACCGGCTTGGTGGAGACCTGCTGGAAATAAAACTCCATATGGTCCTGAAGATTTGCGCCGACGCCCGGACGATCCGCCTTCACTTCGATGCCCATGTCTTCCAGATGCGCAGCAGGACCGACGCCCGAAAGCATCAGCAGTTTCGGCGAGTTGAACGAGGAGGCCGAAAGGATGACCTCGCGATTGGCCGTGATGGTTTCCACCACGCCCTTGCGTTCGATCTCGACACCCACGGCGCGGCCGTTCTCGATGACGATCTTGCGGGCGAAACCATTGACCAGCGTGACGTTGCCGCGCTTCAGCGCCGGCTTCAGATAGGCATTGGCGGCGGACCAGCGGCGGCCATTGTGGATGGTCTGCTCCATCAGGCCGAAACCCTCCTGCTTGGAGCCGTTATAATCGTCCGTCAGTTCAAAGCCCGCCTGCGCGCCCGCCTGAATGAAGGCGTGGAACAGCGGATTGCTGACGGGGCCACGCTGCACATGCAGCGGCCCATCCGTGCCGCGCCAGCCTTCCTCGCCGCCATGGCTGTGCTCCATGCGCTTGAAGTAAGGCAGCACATCCGCATAGGCCCAGCCATGCGCGCCAAGCTCTTCCCAGCGGTTGAAATCCTCCGCGTGGCCGCGCACGTAAACGAGGCCGTTGATGGAGGACGAGCCGCCGATGACCTTGCCGCGCGGGGCGGTGATGCGGCGGTTGTCGAGATTGGGTTCGGGCTCGGAGAGATAACCCCAATTGTAGCGCTTCATGCTCATCGGCCACGCGAGTGCGGCGGGCATCTGGATAAAGGGGCCGAAATCGGAACCGCCTGCCTCGATGACGATGACAGAATAACGACCGTCTTCCGACAGGCGATAGGCGATGGCGGAGCCTGCGGAGCCCGAACCGACGATGACGTAATCTGCCTGCATGATTTGTGCTCTCTCTCAATGGCTCATGTGCGGGTGGGGTTACCCCCCTCTGTCCTGCCGGACATCTCCCCCTCAAGGGGGGAGATCGATCTGAGGCCAGGTTTCGCCCTTCTCAAATTTCGAGGGTGAAGTGATACGGCTCGTCCTGCCGGACAGAGGGGGGTAAGCCCCAATCCGCAACGCTGCCTTAATAAGGCGCGTCCACCTTCCCCGTGCTCACATAAACCGTCTTCAGCTCGCTATAATGCTCCAGCGCCGCCGCCGAATTCTCCCGCCCGAACCCGGACTGCTTGGAGCCGCCGAAGGGTATTTCCACCGGGCAGAGATTATAGGTATTGATCCACAGCGTGCCCGCCTCCAGCTGATCCACCACACGGTGGGCGCGGGCGAGATCGGCGGTGAAGACGCCGCCGGCCAGCCCGAATTCGGTTGCGTTGGCGCGGGCGATAACCTCGTCCTCATCGTCGAAATCCAGCACGCACATGACCGGCCCGAAGATTTCCTCGCGGGCGATGGTCATATCGTCGGTCACATCGGCGAACACGGTCGGTTGCACATAAGCGCCCTCGCCCGAGACATTGTTGGGAATGCCGCCGCCGGTGATGAGCGTCGCTCCTTCCGCCTTACCCTTTTCGATATAGGAAAGAACCTTCTCCTGCTGGGCCTTGGAGACCAGCGGGCCGAGATGGGTGGCGTAATCGAGGGGATCGCCGAGGATCATCGCCTCGGTGCGGCTTTTCAGGTTGTCGAGGAAACGCTCCTTCGCCTTTTTCTGCACGAAAACGCGCGTGCCGTTCGAGCAGACCTGGCCGGAGGAATAGAAGTTGCCGAGCATCGCGCCGCCGACGGCGCTTTCGATATCGGCATCGTCGAAGACAATCATCGGCGACTTGCCGCCGAGTTCCATGGTCACATGCTTCAGATGCCCGGCGGCGGCGGCGGCCACCTTGCGGCCGGTCGGCACGGAGCCGGTGAGCGAGACCTTGGCCACTTCGGGGTGGTTGACCAGAAGCGGGCCGGTGTCGCGGTCGCCCTGGATGACGTTGAACAGGCCCTTTGGCAAGCCGGCTTCGATGAGGATTTCGGCAATCTTCAACGCGCCGAGCGGCGTGTTTTCCGAGGGCTTGAAGACCATGGCATTGCCGGCGACCAGCGCGGGCGCGGCCTTCCAGCAGGCGATCTGCTGCGGATAGTTCCAGGCGCCGATGCCGACGCAGACGCCGAGCGGCACACGCTTGGTATAGGCAAAATCACCGCCGAGCGGGATATAATCGCCATTCAGGGCGGACGGCGCGATGCCGCCGAAGAATTCGAAAGCATCGGCGCCGGAGGTTGGGTCGGCGACGATGGTTTCCTGAATGGGCTTGCCCGTATCCAGCGTTTCCAGCGTGGAAAGCGCATCGTTGCGTTCGCGCATGATATCGGCGGCGCGTTTGAGGATGCGGCCGCGCGCCATCGGGCTCATCGCCGCCCATTCCTTCTGCGCGCGTTTGGCCGAGGCGATGGCGCGCTCGACGATGGCAGGTGTCGCCGCATGCAGCCTTGCGATCACTTCGCCGGTGGCCGGGAAGATGCTCTCGAACGGTGTGCCGGTATTATCCTCGACATAGTCCCCGTCGATGAAATGCGAGGCTTTCGGCTGCGCCTTGAGCGGCGTGGCGATGGTCATGTCGAAGTCTCCTTGAGAACGCGGATGGACGGCTTCGGGCGCTGTCCATCGGGAAAAGATTTAAGCTGCATGTCGAAATAATCCTCGACCAGCGCCGGCGCGGAGGCGAGGCCAAGCGGGGCGGAACGCAGGCTGTGCCTGATATAAAGCCCGTCGATCAGAGCCGCCGCCCCTTCCGCGATGCGCGCGGCATCGTCCGGCGGGCAAAGCCGGTTGAGGCTCGCCATGAGGTTTGAGCGCAGGCGGCGGGAATAAAGCACCAGCAGGCGGCGGGTTTCTTCCGAACGCTGCGCCTCGACATAAAAGGCGAGCCATGCCGCCACCGTTTCGGGCGTGAACTGGTCGCTCTGGAAGGAGACATGCACGATGGCGCTCAGCCTTTCACGCGGGCCGGAAGCGCGGGTCAGCGCCGCCACGGCATCGCGCCTCAAGTCACGCAGCAGACTGCGGATGGTTTCCAGAAGAAGCTGCTGCTTGCTGCCGAAATAATGATGCGCGAGCGCGGCCGACACGCCCGCTTCCCGGGCGATATCAGACATTGTCACATTCAGCGAACCATGGTGGCCTATGGTGCGAAGCGCCGCATCCACAAGCGCCTTGCGGCGCAAAGGCTCCATTCCGATCTTGGGCATAGGGGTCTCCTTGACGGATGGCAAATTATTCTTGATTGATCAATCAATCAATAAAAAACGCGCCATTTTATGTCGCTGATTTGCGATGGATCATATTTTCCGCCGCCGGACAGTGATAGTTTCGCAGGCATCGGCCAGCGCGGCGAACCCCATGCTGCCGCCCGGTTCACGGGGGAAAAACTAAACCGTGATATACTGCGAATTGGGAATGGAACGCGTTTCGTGCTAATATCGCTGATGATACAAATTTCGCTGGAAGCGGCGCCAGACGAAAGACGATAAAAACGCCCGCCTAGACCACGACGGCGCCCGATCCGCAAACCGGACATCGAAGGACCGCTCGCAGCGTTTAAAGAAGGGAGTGATATCATGCCAATGGTAACAGTATCGATTTCCCCGGAACAGGCAGCAAGAATGCGCGAGGCCGTGAATTGCGGCGCTTACGCATCCGGCAGCGAGGTCGTCAGGGCAGCGCTGAGACTATGGGCGGCCTCCGCTGAACATGGCGTCGGCACCGAGTCCGCAGAGTCTGTCGAGGCAGACCGGGAGCGCATGAACGTCGCGGATCTCTACGCCGCTCACACCGGGCACGTCCGCCGCGCATGAGGCCCGACGCAACAACCCCACATGCTCATGGGCCCACATGCTTATGGGGTTGTAACAAAACGTTCATCAAAGCTTCACAGTCGTGAAAGCTTTTGTTGACCTGTAATCTGCGATTGTTCGCCGCAAAAGAGACAGGCTCCCCTTACGTTAGCCACATGGGGACCGGCAACAGCGGAGAATAAAATGCAGGCCGTCACGCTGGAGAACGATGTCATCAGGCGTTTTGCCTCCGGGCACATGTTTCCCATGGCCAAGCTGGTGCTCGAAACGGCGTTCCAGCCGATTGTCGAGGCGACGACGGGCACGATCTTCGGTTATGAATCGCTGATGCGCGGCCATGATCGGCTCGGTTTTTCCAATCCGCTGGCGCTTCTCGACCAGGCTGCTGCAGATGGCGAGCTGAAGGCCTTCGAGCAGATGCTGGCAAGCCGGGCGCTCGCAAAATTCTCCACCCTGCCCGATTTTTCCTCCGCCACCCTGTTCCTCAATCTCGATGTACGGCTGATCCCGCATGGCGACGCCATTCTGGACAAGCTCGTCGGCCATCTGGCGCGGGCGGGCATTCCGGCCTCCTCCATCTGCTTTGAACTTTCCGAACGCTTCGATAATACCAGCGTGCCGGAGTTCACGGCGCTGATCGCCCGTATGCGCAAGGAAGGCTTCAAGCTGGCAATCGACGATTTCGGCGCCGGTCACGGCGAGATGAAGCTGCTCTGCGACTTCCCGCTGGATTACCTGAAGATCGACCGGCATTTCATCACCGGCGTCGACCAATTGCCGCGCAAGCAGCACCTTGTGCGCAACATCGTCAACATCGCCCATGTTCTCGGCGTCAGGGTCATTGCGGAAGGCATCGAGACCGAAGCGGAATTTCTGACCTGCCGCGAATTCGGCGTCGATCTGGTGCAGGGCTGGCTGATCGCCAGGCCAACTGTCTTCACCAGCGAATTGCCTGAAAGCTTTCCCCACATCAACCGCATCGGCGTGGCGCGACGCAGCAGCCAGACGCTGGATGAAATTCTCATCCGCCGGGAAATAGAGCGCCTTCCCACCGTCTTCGAGCATGACAGCGTCGACAGCGTCTTCGAACTGTTCCGCAGAAATCCGCAGCAGGCCTTCTTCCCGGTTCTCAACGCCAATGGCGAACCGCGCGGCGTCATCAACGAATATCACCTCAAGGAATATATCTACCGACCCTTCGGCCGCGACCTGCTCAAGAACAAGATCTATGAGCGCACCATTTCCCATTTCGTCGATCCCGCGCCGATCGTCGGCCTCGATGCGGATGCCGACCAGCTGATGAACATGTTCGCCAGCATGGGCGGCAGCGCCTGCATCATCCTCACCGAAAACATGCGTTACGCCGGCATTGTTTCCGCGGCCTCGCTCATCAAGGTCATCAACGAAAAACAGCTGAAGATGGCGCAGGACCAGAACCCGCTGACGGCGCTGCCCGGCAACCGCGCGATTGGCGGCTTCATTGCCGACCGCTGCAGCGACGGCGACGAGTCGCGTTTCTTCTGCTATTGCGACTTCGATAATTTCAAACCCTTCAACGACAAATACGGCTTCAACGCCGGTGACCACGCCATCACCCTGTTTTCGGCTCTGATGCGCCGCTACTTTTTTGCCGGTGATTGTTTCCTCGGCCATATCGGCGGCGACGACTTCTTCATCGGCGTGCGTGACTGGTCGGTAGGAGAACTGACGGAAATCCTAGAGCGGCTGCTCAGCGATTTTCACGACGATGTCGCCGAACTCTATTCGGACGAAGACCGCGCCGCCGGCTGCATGAAAGGCCAGGACCGCCACGGCAACGAGCGTGACTTCGCGCTGCTGCGCTGCTCGATCGGTGTCCTCACCCTGCCGAAGGGGCTGATCATCGCCAATCCCGAGCGTATCGGCAGCGAGATCGCAGGTGTGAAGGCCGCTGCGAAGGAAAATGAAAGCGGCTTCGTCGTCCGGGTGTTCGGCGAGACAAATTGACATCAGCGGCAAAGGGCCACCTTCCCTCGACGGCGCATCTGACCTACATCTTCAGGCGACGCCGACAAGTGAGGAGTTGCCCCTGGCCATGCCCAACACTATGACCCTGCCCGAAAAAATGCGCTTCATCGACCTTCCCTCCCACGGCGGCCCGGAGGTGATGCGCCTTTCGCAAGCGCCTTTACCGAAACCCGCAAAAGGCGAAATTCTGGTGAAGGTCGAGGCGGCGGGCGTCAACCGCCCCGATGTCGCGCAGCGGCAGGGCACCTATCCGCCGCCGAAGGATGCAAGCCCGATCCTCGGCCTCGAAATCGCCGGCGAGGTGGTCGCTCTCGGTGAAGGCGTCGATGAATTTGCGCTGGGCGACAAGGTCTGCGCGCTCGCCAATGGCGGCGCTTATGCCGAATATTGCACCGTGCCCGCCGGGCAGGCCCTGCCCTTCCCCAAAGGTTACGACGCCGTCAAAGCGGCCGCATTGCCGGAAACCTTCTTCACTGTCTGGGCCAATCTCTTCCAGATGGCAGGCCTTACCGAAGGGGAAAGCGTGCTCATCCACGGCGGCACCAGCGGTATCGGCACGACTGCCATCCAGCTTGCGAAAGCCTTTGGCGCCGAAGTCTATGCCACGGCGGGCTCGGCGGAAAAATGCGAGGCCTGCGTGAAGCTCGGCGCCAAGCGCGCGATCAATTACCGCGAGGAGGATTTCGCCGAGATCGTTAAATCCGAAACCGGCGGCAAGGGCGTCGATGTCGTTCTCGACATGATCGGCGCAGCCTATTTCGAAAAGAACCTTGCGGCACTCGCCAAGGATGGCTGCCTGTCGATCATCGCCTTTCTGGGTGGTGCCATGGCCGAGAAGGTCAATCTAACCCCGATCATGGTCAAACGCCTCACCGTCACCGGCTCCACCATGCGTCCCCGCACGGCGGACGAAAAACGCGCCATCCGCGACGACCTTATCGCAGAGGTCTGGCCGCTCATCGAGCGCGGTCAGGTCGCGCCTGTTATCAACCGGGTCTTCACGCTGGACGAGGTTGTGGAAGCGCATCGGCTGATGGAAAGCAGCAATCATATCGGCAAGATCGTGATGCGGGTGTCGTAATGCCCGGGCGCCCGTTATAAGTAACCCCTCTTGCATTACTGACGAATCGTACTACCTTCTAGTTATGTTCAACGTATCGGAAGGAGGTGATCCAATGTCTAATGAGATTTCGGTCTCTGGTGCAGGCAATGGAAAGGGTGTGTTTTCGACGGGGCAGCCCTCGGCGTAAAACATCTTGCCTTCGGAACGTTGAGAAACAGTCCCGGGTCTGTAAACAGGACCAAGCTCATGGAAGGGTCGCTTCGGCGGCCCTTTTCCGTTTCTGGCTACCTTTCCTGCTACCGATAGCTGAGTGTGAATAGGTTCAGCCCGGAGGTGGAAGGTGTCGCCTCGAGTTTCTCCTAAGTTATGGGATTTCTAACTGGGAAACTCAGCCTTTTAGCTGGCAATTCAATTTGTACCCAATCAACCCGACCGCAAACGTTACTCGTCCTTATCGTCCGGCATCTCCTCCGCCTTGCCGAGCAGCAGTCGATGATACCGCTTCAAGCGTTCAAAGTGTGCGTTCATCGCGCGAGCGACCTGAGAGGAATTTTTGACGGCGACAAAATGGCCAACGATTTGGGCGTAATGGCTTGCCTGTCTGGGAAGTCGCTGTTCAGGTTGCTTCCGATCCGTGATTTCCTCGTCCGACATCACTTGGACGATCTGGAATGGCTTGGGCATTTCAGGAAGCTCGACAGGCCTCTTGGGCAGAGTACCATTCATCAACTGAGAACACGGATCGAGGTGATGGAACAGCACCGCCTCGAGGCTATTAATTTCCCCCTTGTCCTCAACCGGAAAAGCCCAAACAAACGCTATCTCCCAGACGTCGATCTGACGATTAGCGATGATGTCTGAGCGGGCGGACGTCAAATGACGGGCCACTCGCGAGCGAATGCCGTCTTTTGATTGACCAACATAGATTGGCACGTTGTCTAGGTCAGCAAGGACATAGACGCCGATTCGGTTAGTGAGCGATCGTACTGCACTCTTTCGGAAAGCAAAATTAACGGCCAACGGATGTCACTTTGCCGCTACCTGTCTCTGCCACGCATCTCCCAATAGCCAGAGGCTCGAAGAGATAATGAGAGAGAAACCGAACAACAGGGACCGCCACGCCGTCCCCCGTTAGGTGATAAGCCTCGTTGTATTTTTTTGGTAGACGGTAGCTTTCAGCAAGGCCCATTAATCGAGCAGTCTCACGGGCAGAAATCAATCGCGACCGGACACGTTCACCCTCAACCACCAAAATCGTCTGCCTCGAAGATCCGCCATTCGGCGTACGAAGGCATCCGGCGATATCATCAAAACGGACCTCAGCGCGAACAACACGCCCATTGGCATCAGGTCTCGTACGCTTGTACACACCACCGACAACACGTCGTTCGGCTCGTTTGGCAGCTTCGACTTTTGCAATATTGACGGGCGACATCGAGGCTAGAAGTCTGTTGGTTTCAACAGAAGTATGCCACTTCACGTCAGCGGGGTGATCTTCGACAATGTCCGAAAATGTCGTGGTACGGAGTGGCGGAGAAGGTAGGTTCCACCAAACCCAATCAGCCTTCGCACTCTCACTGATGCGCGCATACGCATTTTGAAGACCGCGAGTGTGGAATGGTATTGTTGCGCCGGGAGACAATAGGCAAGGATCAATCTCAATGTCCTTGCGAACGCCTACCACGAACAAGCGCGGACGAGAGTGTGGCAAAAACAGCTCTGCATCAATAACCAGCGCTCCGTAGCGGTAGCCAGCGTCCGAAAATGTCTGGCAGATCGCCCGGAAGTCGCCCCCACGATGCGAGGTTAGGGTGCCGCAGACGTTCTCAAGCGCGATCACTTTGGGGCCACGTTCGTTACTGATCAGACCGCGCATTACGTCCCAGAACGGATAAAATGTCCCAGACCGTTCACCTTGGAGGCCAGCCCCGCCACCAGCCAGAGATAAATCCTGGCAGGGGAATGAACCCCAAGCAAGATCAGCGGTGTTCGAAAGCATATCGGCGGTCACCTTGCGAACGTCGCCAACAAAAAGCTCGCCGCCGGTTCCCCAATTGTCTTGATATGTCAGCCCCTTTTTGCCGTCAAAATCATTCGCGAAGAGGCACTCCCAATCGGAACCAAGACCGGCTCTCGCCATTCCACCACCGGCAAAAAACTCGTAAAATGAAAAGGTCGTGGACATAAAATCCTCACACCGCGCATTGTGTTCACCGAACGATGAACTAAATTGGTTTCTGATTTGTTCCTACTCTAGCACGGTTCAACGATGACCAGCAACCGCTTGCCCACAGCAAAGAAGAGCGCCGAAATGGCGTTAGTTCGGTCGAAGAATACGACCCCCGAGTTGATGGTTCGCCGAGCGCTTCACGCTCTGGGGATCAGGTTCCGATTGCACCGAAAGGATTTACCAGGGACGCCGGATATCGTGATGCCTGGAACGAAAACGGTGATGCGTGTCCAAGGGTGCTTCTGGCATGGCCATGGCTGTTCTCGAGGGGCGCGTAAGCCGAAGACCAACACCGACTACTGGGTGACAAAGGTAGCACGTAATGTAGCGCGAGATACGAAAACTGAGGCGGAGTTGACGACGCTCGGCTGGATTGTTGCGACCGTATGGGAGTGCGAACTAAAGGATAAGGATGGCATAACTGCCCTATTGCTCGATCGCCTGCCGCCCAAAATTGAAGAAAAAATCTGAGGCGTCAAATCAATCCTCACGCTGCAGAAATTCCCAGTACGCTGTTCAACTCTCTTGATTGGCGAAAGTTTCACGCGAATGGTGGCCCTTTGGCAGGTCAACAACAGGAAAGCGCCCAGAAGAGGACGTGGCTAGCTGTATACCGGATCGAGGCCGGTACACAGCAGAATTAGAAATACCGGGAGCCGCCGCTTTCCTTACTTCTTCCCGAACACCTTCCACCGCGTCGGACGGAAGCGCAGTTCCGCGCCCACGGCCACGGCGGCGTTGAGCGGCACCTCGATTTCGAGGTGATAGGGTTCGTGGCCGTTATTGGCGATGTCGATTTCGGCGATGCGGGTGCCGGCGAGGCGGCGACAGGTGGTGACCTTGCCGTAAAGCGCGTCCTTCTCCTGCGTCAGCACCACATCTTCCGGACGGAAGAAAAGCTCACCCTCGCCCGTGCCGCTCTCATCGATGCCGATGCTCTCTCCCTGAAACAGTACATGGCCGTCGCGGATCGTAATCGGCAGGCTGGAGGATTCGCCGATGAAGGAGAAGACGAAGGGGGAATTGGGCGTGTCATAAACATCGTCCGCCGTGCCGACCTGTTCGATCTTGCCCTGGCTCATGACGACGACGCGGTCGGCCAGTTCCAGCGCCTCTTCCTGATCGTGGGTCACGAAAACGGTGGTGTGGCCGGTGCGGTCGTGGAATTCACGCAGCCAGCGGCGCAGCTCCTTGCGAACCTTGGCGTCGAGCGCGCCGAAAGGTTCATCGAGAAGCAGGACCTTCGGCTCGATGGCGACGGCGCGGGCAAGCGCCACGCGCTGGCGCTGACCGCCGGAAAGCTGGGTGGGGTAACGTTTTTCGAGACCGGAGAGATGCACCATATCGAGAAGCTCGGACACGCGCCTGCGGATTTCCGCTTTCGGCGGGCGCTTGGCGGAAGGACGCACCTTCAGGCCGAAGGCGATGTTCTCCGCCACCGTCATATGGCGGAACAGCGCGTAATGCTGAAAGACGAAACCGACATTACGCTCCTGCACCGTGCGGTGCGAGGCGTCCTCATCCCCGAAGAAGATGTGGCCTTTGGTCGGCTGCTCCAGGCCAGCGATGAGACGCAGCAGCGTCGTCTTGCCGGAACCGGAGGGACCGAGCAGAGCGATCAGCTCGCCGGAACGAATATCGAGCGACACGTCGTTCAGTGCGGGAAAGCGATCGAACTGCTTGGTGATGCCGGAAACTTTCACTTCCATGAATATGCCTTTCAATGCTTGCCGGCTGCGTTGCCCGCGCCAAAGCGTATTTCGAGAATGGTTTTGAGAACGAGCGTCACGAGCGCCAGACCAGCCAGCAGCGTCGCCACCGCAAAGGCCGCACCCATATTGTACTCATTATAGAGTATCTCGACATGCAGCGGCATGGTGTTGGTCTCGCCGCGAATATGGCCCGATACCACCGAGACGGCGCCGAACTCGCCCATGGCGCGGGCGTTGCAGAGCAGCACCCCGTAGAGCAGGCCCCATTTCATGTTCGGCAGCGTGACATACCAGAAGGTCTGCCAGCCGGTTGCGCCGAGCGAAATCGCCGCCTCCTCGTCGCCATTGCCCTGCTCCTGCATCAGCGGGATCAATTCGCGCGCGACGAAAGGAAAGGTGACGAAGATGGTGGCCAGCACGATGCCCGGCACCGCAAAGAGGATTTCGATGCCGTAACTCTTCAGCCATGGCCCCAGCACGCTGTGCGAGGAAAACAGGATGACATAGACAAGGCCCGATATGACCGGCGAGATCGAAAACGGCAGGTCGATGAGCGTGATCAGGAACGCCTTGCCCTTGAATTCGAATTTCGCAATCGCCCAGGCGGCGGCAACCCCGAAGATCAGGTTGAGCGGCACCGAAATGGCGGCGACGAGCAGTGTCAGGCGGATGGCGGAGAGCGCATCCGGTTCGACGATCGCCTCCCAGAAGCTTTCCGCGCCCTTGCGGAAGGCTTCGAAGAATACCGATATCAGCGGCAGGACCAGAAATGCAGCGAGGAACACAAAGGCTATCGCAATCAATGCCAGCCGGGCGGGAAAACTCTCGCTGGCGGGGTCGCGGAACGGCCGGGGGGACGTGCGGGGAGCGGTCTCAGACATAACCGTACCTCTTGCGGCTCCAGGCCTGAATGAGATTGATGAGGAACAGCATGGCAAACGAGATGATCAGCATGATGGTGGCGATGCCGGTCGCGGCCGCATAATTGAACTCCTCCAGCCGGATGACAATGAGGAGCGGCGCGATTTCCGACACGTAAGGAATATTGCCGGCGATGAAGATGACCGAACCATATTCCCCGACACCGCGCGCGAAGGCGAGCGCAAAACCCGTAAGGATCGCGGGCGTGAGGCTCGGCAGCAGAACGCGGGTAATGGTCTGGAAACGGTTGGCGCCAAGCGTGGCCGCCACTTCCTCCACCTGACGGTCGATCTCTTCCATGACCGGCTGCACGGTGCGGACCACGAAAGGCAGGCCGATGAAGATCAGCGCAATGACGATGCCGGTCGGCGTAAAGGCGATCTTGATGCCGAAGGGTTCGAACAGCGAACCGACCCAGCCGCGATTGGCATAAAGCGTGGTGAGCGCGATACCGGCCACTGCCGTCGGCAGGGCAAAGGGCAGATCGACGATGGCATCGACAAATCGGCGGCCGGGAAAACGGTAACGGGTCAGGACCCAGGCGACGATGACGCCGAAAACCGCGTTGACCAGTGCCGCCAGAAACGCCGTACCGAAGCTGACGCGCAGTGCATTCAGCGTGCGGCTATCGGTGGCAATCGCAATGAAATCTGAAAAACCCAGTTTCGCCGTGGACCAGATAAGGCCGCCCAGCGGAATAAGAATGATGAGAAACAGATAGGTCACTGTGTAACCAAGCGTCAGGCCGAAGCCCGGTATGACGCTCGACTGCCGCCATTTCCACCTGTTTCCGGATGTATTATTGCTCATCAAGGCTCCGGATAATCTTTGTTTTGGCGCATTTCCGGAGAGAAAACCGGGGTCCACTTTTCCTGGAAATGCTCTCTGGGAGCCGGTGTTCCCCGGCGTTTATTATAAAGGATCGACCGGCACGGTGTCCGGTCGATCCAGCTGCTGTTTTTCAACGTCCCTTGCGGGCGGGCTGTTTCTCGTCAGCCCATCATCCGCTTACTTTGCGGGCTTGTAAATCTGGTCGAAGATGCCGCCGTCACCGAAATGTTCCGGCTGCGCCTTGGCCCAACCGCCAAACTGCGGGTCGTCAATGGTGACGAGCTTGATGTCGGGCAGCTGCTTCAGCAGATCCTTGGAGACCACGGCGGGGTTGGACGGACGGTAGAAGTGTTTCGCCGCAATATTCTGGCCCTCGTCGGAATAGAGATATTGCAGATAGGCTTCCGCCGCCTTGCGTGTTCCCTTGGCGTCGACATTGGCGTCAACCACGGCGACCGGCGGTTCGGCAAGGATCGAGATCGGCGGCACGACGATATCGAATGCGTCAGCGCCGAATTCCTGGCCGGCAAGATAGGCTTCGTTTTCCCAGGCCAGCAGCACGTCACCGATCTGGCGCTGTGCGAAGGTCACCGTGGAGCCGCGGGCGCCGGTATCGAGAACGGGAGCGCGCTTGTAGAGCTCACCGACATAGGCCTTGATCTTGTCCTTGTCGCCCTTGAATTCCTCATTGGCCCAGGCCCAGGCTGCGAGATAGTTCCAGCGCGCGCCGCCCGAGGTCTTCGGGTTCGGCGTGACGATCTGGATGTCGCCCTTCACCAGATCGCCCCAGTTATGAATGCCTTTGGGGTTTCCCTTGCGCACCAGGAACACGATGGTCGAGGTATAAGGCGAGGAATTATGCGGCAGGCGGGTGCGCCAGTCCTTGTTGATCTTGCCGGAGTTCTGGACGATGGCGTCGATATCGCTCTGCAGCGCCAGCGTCACCACGTCGGCCTCAAGGCCGTCGATAACCGAGCGCGCCTGCTTGCCGGAACCACCATGCGACTGCTGGATGGTGACGTCCTCACCCGTATCCGCTTTCCACTTCTTGGCGAAGGCTTCGTTGAAATCCTTGTAGAGTTCACGGGTCGGGTCGTAGGACACGTTGAGCAGCTTGGTCTGCGCGGCGGCCGAGCCAGCGCCGCCAAGTGCCAGTGAAAGGCTAAGCGCAACAACGCTCAAACCGGACAGAAGCTTGGACATCGGTATTCCCTCCTGATTGCGATGGCTTAACTCTACCGGTTGAGTAGAGTTGGTCAATGAGGCCGAATACGATCGAAAAAGTGTTTCCCGAGAGCGTTTCCCCGGGCAACAAATACAGCGCAGCATAAGCGAAAGGCGCAACAAGCGTCGTGTAAAACTTTTCTGAATGCAAAAGCATTTCACATTTTTGACGATTTTTTGCCGCGATAGCGAAAAATATTATAGGGTTTTAGACGATTTTTTCGTCTGAGCGGTATGAGGGGATGGGGGGGGGACATGCAGCGTCCACCAGTCCATCGGCATGGCAGGCTCAAGCTCCCGGCGGTCGCGACGCACCCCTCCACCCTCATTCCTGTGCTTGTCACAGGAATGAGGGTGGAGGGACCGTACTGCACACCTATTGCGCCGATGGCTAAGCCGTCAAAAGCTCGGGCACTTCAACACCGGCCACGGCATCGGCGACAGTGGTGTTGAACAGGATGTTGCGGGTGGCATCGGCCACACGGGCGAAGACGTGGCGTATCTCGCACTGCTTCTCGCCATCGCAATCCTCGCAGCGGCGATAGGCGGTCTGCGAGAGGCAGGGCAAGGGGGCAAGCGGCCCGTCGATCAGGCGCAGCACCTCGCCGAAGGTGATATCAGAGGCCGGGCGTGCCAGGAGATAACCGCCCTGCTTGCCACGTCTGCTTTCGACGATGCGTTCCTTCTTCATTTCGAGAAGGATCTGTTCCAGGAATTTTTTCGGAATGGCCTGTTCGCGGGCAATATCGGAAATTTGCACAGGACAGCCGCCGTCGGCCTTTGCCAGCGAGAGAAGCGCCCTCAGCGCATATTTTGCCTTCTGCGAAATCATCGTAAAACCAGTAGACCACAAGCCCGGAAACCCGGCAATTCCGGCTTAGCGCAGAAGTTGTCACAATTCAAATCCAAGCTGCAAAGAAGGTGAACGGGCATCTTTTGCTCATACAAAGCGCGCGTGAGGCATTTTTGCTCTCAAGTGCAGCGCACAAAGACTGTCATTTCTGTTCCGGAGGCCTGATTTCAACAATAATCGGCCATGGAAATCCCGGACGTGACAATGACGATCAATTCAGCAAATGCCTCTGCCGATACCGCATCCCTCGACGCCACGCTTGCCGGGCTCGATCTTGCGGGACGACTTTCCTTCATCGCTGGTCTCGGCGGCCGTGCGGTCTTTACCACCAGCCTCGGCATCGAAGATCAGGTCATCACCGCCGCCATCGGTACACACCGGTTGCCGATCGATGTCGTGACGTTGGAAACCGGCCGTCTGTTCAAGGAAACCGTCGATCTCATCGATGAAACCGAGGAACGTTTCGGCATTGAAATCCGTCGCTTCCGGCCCGAGCAGGACGATATCGACGCCTATGCCGCGAAATACGGTCTCAATGGCTTTTACGAAAGCATCGAGGCGCGTCACGCCTGCTGTCATGTCAGAAAGCTGATCCCGCTTGGCAAGGCGCTTGATGGCGCTGCCTTCTGGATCACCGGTCTCAGGCGCGGCCAGTCGGGCAACCGTGCGACCACGCCTTTCGCCGAGTTCGACGCCGAGCGTAATCTCATCAAGATCAATGCGTTGGCGGACTGGGACATCGACCAGATTAACGCCTATGTCGCGTCCGAAAACATTCCCGTCAATCCGTTGCATGCGCGTGGTTACCCCTCCATCGGCTGCGAGCCGTGTACACGCGCCATCAAGCCCGGTGAGCCTGAGCGCGCCGGTCGATGGTGGTGGGAAAACGACGAGAAGCGCGAATGCGGTCTTCACGTCGCCGGTGCGGAACAGACACCCGCCGTTTCCGCCATCCCGCAACGATAATCATTCAGTACATTTTCCGGAGTTCACAATGTCCAACGCAGTCCACGAGACGGACAGCAAGAATACTGTCGCATCCAAGCCGCCGCTCGATCCCCATCTGAAGGCGCTTGAAAACGAAGCCATTCACATCTTCCGCGAAGTTGCCGCCGAATTCGACAATCCCGTGATGCTGTATTCCATCGGCAAGGATTCATCCGTGCTGCTGCACTTAGCGCGCAAGGCCTTCTTCCCCGGCCGCGTGCCCTTCCCGCTGCTGCACGTCAATACGGGCTGGAAGTTCAAGGAAATGATCGAATTCCGCGACAAGATCGTCAAGGAATATGATCTCGACCTGATCTCCTACACCAATCCGCGCGGCGAGACGGAAAACGTGACGCCCTTCTCCCACGGATCGGCGCTCTACACCGACATCATGAAGACCGAAGCGCTGCGTCAGGCACTCGATGCCGGCCAGTTCGACGCGGCCTTCGGTGGCGCACGCCGCGACGAGGAAGCAAGCCGCGCCAAGGAGCGCATCTATTCCTTCCGCACGCCCGACCACAAATGGGACCCGCGCAACCAGCGCCCGGAACTGTGGAACATCTATAACGGCATGGTCCGCAAGGGCGAGAGCGTTCGCGCCTTCCCGCTCTCCAACTGGACCGAGGTCGATATCTGGCGTTACATCGAAGCGGAAAACATTCCGCTGGTGCCGCTCTATTACGCTGCCGAGCGTCCTTACATCGAGCGCGACGGCATGATGATCCTCGCCGAAGACGAGCGCCTTGAACTGCTGCCCGGCGAAGAGGTTCAGCACGGCTCGATCCGCTTCCGCACGCTCGGCTGCTTCCCGCTGACCGGCGCGATCCGTTCCGAAGCCGCAACGCTTCAGGAGGTTATCGCCGAGCTGGAAATCGCCACGGTTTCCGAACGGCAGGGCCGCGCGATCGACCGCGACCAGTCCGGTTCCATGGAGAAAAAGAAGCGCGAGGGGTATTTCTGATGAGCGCCGCAGCCGCCAACACCCCCTCCTCTTCCGCTACCATCCTGCCCTTTGCAGAACATTCGAAGGCGGCGCGCGATACGCGCCCGCTGCGGCTCATCACCTGCGGCAGCGTGGATGACGGCAAGTCGACCCTGATCGGCCGTCTTCTCTGGGACACCAAGGCCGTCAAGGAAGATCAGGCCGCCACCCTGCACCGCGACAGCGGCAAGCAGAACGATCTCGGCCTGCCCGATTTCGCGCTGCTGCTGGACGGTCTTCAGGCGGAGCGCGAACAGGGCATCACCATCGATGTCGCCTATCGTTATTTCGCCACCGACCGGCGCGCCTTCATCGTGGCCGACACGCCCGGCCACGAGCAATATACCCGCAACATGGCAACCGGCGCTTCCACGGCCGATCTCGCCGTGCTGCTGGTCGATGCGCGCACCGGCATTCTGGAACAGACACGCCGCCACGCCACCATTGCGGCGCTGATGGGCATCCGGCAGTTCGTGCTGGCCGTCAACAAGATCGACCTGACACATTACGACAAGGCCGGTTTCGAGCTGATCGCCCACGAATTCCGCGAGTTCGCCTCCAACCTCGGTATCAAGCAGATCACGGCGATACCGATGTCAGCGCTGAAGGGCGAAAATGTCGTTCTGTCAGGCAAGGCCGCCATGCCCTGGTATGAAGGCCCGACGCTGGTGGAGACGCTGGAACTTGCAACCGTTCGCTCCGCGCAGTCGGGCGGCTTCCGTCTGCCCGTACAGCGCGTGTCGCGCCCCGGCGAGAGCTTCCGCGGTTATCAGGGCACGGTTGCCGGCGGCTCGGTGAAGCCGGGCGACAGCGTCGTCATCCTGCCGTCAGGCATGGTCGCGAACGTCAAGCAGATCGTGACTTTCGATCTGGTGCGCAATGCGGCCGTCGCCGGTGACGCCGTCACGCTGGTTCTCGACCGTCAGGTGGACGTGTCGCGCGGCGACATGATCGTCTCCATCGAGGCGCAGCCGCAGACGGGCCTTGCCTTCGACGCGCAGATCGTGGCGTTGCAGCCGGGCGGCATCGAAGCGGGCAAGCGCTACTGGCTGAAAAGCGGCAGCCGCCGCCAGCGTGTCAGCGTCCAGCCCGTCAGCCAGCTCAACCTCAAGGAAGGCGAATGGCAGGCGCATGAGACCTCGCTGCCGATGAACGCCATCGGCAAGGTGCGGCTTTCCTTCGACGAGACGGCGATCTTCGATGCCTACGAACAGAACCGCTCAACCGGCTCGTTCATCCTGATCGACCCCGACACCAACAACACGGTGGCGGGCGGCATGATTGCCGGCAAGCGGAGCGTCGGCGCGACGGAAGAACAGGGTGACCGCGTGATTCTCTCGCTGCCCGCCGATCTCGCGGAAAAGCTGCTGGCGAGCGAACTCCTGGCAAGACACCGCGACGAAATCGACATCCGCCGCACGGACGCTGCCACAGCCTCGCGGCTGATCGGCGACCTCAGCTGACAGGCACGGGCATGGACAAACAAAAAGGCGACCGTCAGAACGGTCGCCTTTTTAGTTTAAGAGGTTCTTCCGTGTAAAAGACTTGGGATCAGTTTAAAACACGAACATATAAAGCAGAATAATCACCACGACCGGAACGCCCATAGCCCACAGTGCAATACCCTTCAGCATGTTATCCTCCATTGTTGTATGGTTAGATAACGGCTGAGGCGGCTTTCCGATCCATGTTGCTATCCTGATTTTTACGGGTTGTTTCTCGTCCGCACAGAAACCCGTTTGTTCATTCGACGTTCATGCGCAAAAAGCGAATTTGCGTGCGGTCGCTCCGCCAAGCGGCCCAACAGAGGCTCGTTGTTTGAAAAAACAGCGGGCCTCTTTTTTGATCGCGATAAGTTGATCATGTCGATGGCCCCGAAATTCAGGGCTTGTGACTGTCATGGATAACTTCTTGGATTGTGGACGAGAATTGACGCTTCTAAGACGGTCCGTGTCGCGCGTCCCCTGAAACAAGGCCGCGACATTGAGGCCTGGCGCTTGGCGGAGCGACGGGCCTCTTTTGTTCGGGCGCGCGGCTGAGGCGACGGTGCGGTTTCACATCTGCGAGCAGGAAACGCTCTCCGCCCCTAAGCAGACACCAATTGAAGAACGGGAGTTTGAAGGCGCCTATCCGCATCTGTGCCCTGATTTTCAGGCAAGAGCGACGGATGCATTCCAACCGGTTCTGATTTAACAGCGACGGTTTCGGTGCAAGGCTTTGACCTTGAGATTTTCAGGAAGTATCGGGATGAGTTGCAAGCCGCTGTATCTATTGGGCTTCAAGCTGGTCGGAGTGAGAGGATTCGAACCTCCGACCCCGTCGTCCCGAACGACGTGCGCTACCAGACTGCGCTACACTCCGTGACCAGCGGCGCTTCTATAGACCAGCCTCCGGCATTCGACAAGCGGCTTATTGCATTTTTTATGACAAGTTTTTCCCATCCGTTGAAACAGCCCTGCCAAGCGCCTGCGGCACCGGCTGGAAGGCCTCAAAACGTTACAAAAAAGCAATTGTGGCAGGAAATTTTCGTCAAGCCGCCCACCTCCCCTGCCCCCCGTCGCCAAATCTGCTAGGGGAACGGAATGACCGGCGGGAAGCCGGACACGGCACAAAGGACATTTCACCATGCTATCTCGCAGCGTAACGCTCGCAGCGTTTGCCATTGCGCTCTCGGCCTGCACCACCTCCACGGGCGGCTCCACTCCCTCCTTCACCCAGAAGAGCCCCGTTGAGACCCGCTGGGTCGGCCAGTCCGCAGGTATTTTCTTCGCAAAATTCGGCCCACCGCTGAGCGACACGGAAACCGGCAGCTCCACGGTCTATAACTGGCGCGGCGGCTACAAGAAGGCCACCATTCCGGCCAGGTTCGAAGAGGGCAAGGATGGCAAGAAGGGTCGTCAGATCTCGCCGGCCCGCACCGCGTCGCTCTCCTGCACCGTGCAGCTCGTCGTTTCCAGCGACTACAAGATCACCGCCGTGCGCACCGTCTCCGACCGCCCCGGCGTCAACGGCCCAAGCTATTGCGCGGAATTCCTCGCCGCAAACTGATCTTCGGTCATAAACCGAACGCACCAAGGCCCGCCCGAACCGGCGGGCCTTTTCACTTTTTCGGGATTTCTGTCATTTTTCTGAAAAAAAATTCGGCCCGCAGCGGCATTGCGCCAGCCGTGATGGCCGGCAAGGTGCAGCCGGGCGGGCTTTTTGCGATATCGGGCGCAGAGAACCCTTTCAACCGTTTGAAAGCATCGCCTAATCTTCACCGCCCTAAAAATGACGATCCGCAAATGTGCAAAATTCGCCGGCGCGACCATATGTCCCGGCCAGATCCCTGCAAAAACGCTTGAACTGGAGTGAATGAGTCCGGGTTGTGCCGATTTGCGCTTTGCTGTAACGGGGCGATCGGGAGGAATGTTTTTAACACAAAACAAGAATCAGGTATGGCCGTGACTCCCATCGATCAAGACAAATCCCAGCTCACTGATCTCTCCAATGCATTTCCGCTGAACCGCCGACAGGTTCTGGGCGGTGCGCTCGCCGGAATTGCCGCAGCGGCGCTGCCCTCTTCTCCGCTTCTCGCCAATACGGCCGCCAAGAAGGTCGATGTGCTTTTGATCGGCGGCGGCATCATGAGCGCGACGCTCGGTGTTTGGCTGCGCGAACTGGAGCCCACCTGGTCGATGCAGATGCTGGAACGGCTGGACGGCGTGGCGCTTGAAAGCTCGAACGGCTGGAACAATGCCGGCACCGGCCACTCCGCGCTTGCCGAGCTCAACTACACGCCGGAAGACGACAACGGCAACATCAAGATCACCCAGGCCGTCAACATCAACGAATCCTTCCAGATTTCCCGGCAGTTCTGGGCCTGGCAGGTGCGCAACGGCGTCTTGAAGAACCCGCGCTCCTTCATCAACCACACGCCGCATATGAGCTTTGTCTGGGGTGACGAGAACGTCGCCTATCTGGAAAAGCGCTATCAGGCTCTCAAAGCCAGCCCGCTTTTCGCCGGTATGGAATTCTCCACCGATCCCGAGCAGATCAAGAAGTGGGTGCCGCTGATGATGGAAGGCCGCGATCCTTCCCAGAAGATCGGCGCGACCTGGTCGCCGCTCGGCACCGACATGGAATTCGGCGAAATCACCCGCCAGTTCGTATCGCATCTGCAGAGCGACCAGAATTTCGACCTTCAGGTCAATAGCGAGGTTTCCGACATTCAGCGCAATGCCGATGGCAGCTGGCGCGTGACCTATACCAACACCAAGACCGACGCCGAACAGGTGGTGGACGCGAAATTCGTATTCATCGGCGCTGGCGGCGGTGCGCTGCATCTGTTGCAGATGTCCGGCATTCCCGAAGCGGACGATTATGCCGGTTTCCCGGTGGGCGGCTCGTTCCTCATCAACGAAAACCCTGACGTGACGATGCAGCATCTGGCCAAGGCCTATGGCAAGGCTTCGGTCGGCTCGCCGCCCATGTCGGTGCCGCATCTCGATACCCGTGTGCTGGGTGGCAAGCGCGTTATCCTGTTCGGACCTTTCGCCACCTTCTCCACCAAGTTCCTGAAGGAAGGCTCCTATTTCGACCTCGTCTCCTCGGTCACCACAAGCAATGCCTGGCCGATGGTGCGGGTGGGCATCGACGAATATCCGCTGGTGGAGTATCTCGCCGGCCAGCTGATGATGTCGGATGACGACCGTTTTGCCGCGCTGAAGGAATATTTCCCGAATGCCAAGCAGGGCGAATGGCGCCTGTGGCAGGCCGGCCAGCGCGTGCAGATCATCAAACGCGACGAAGAAAAGGGCGGCGTGCTGAGGCTCGGCACCGAAGTCGTCGCCGCAGGGGATGGCAGCATCGCCGGCCTGCTCGGCGCTTCGCCGGGCGCTTCCACCGCAGCACCGATCATGCTCAGCGTTCTCGAAAAGGTCTTCAAGGACAAGGTGGCAACGCCGGAATGGCAGACGAAGCTTCGCCAGATCGTGCCGAGCTACGGCACCAAGCTCAATGACGACCCGGAAAAGGTGCAGCAGGAATGGGCTTACACCGCCGAACACCTGCAGCTGCCGACGCCGCCGCAGATCGACCTTGAGGCGCTGAAGGGCGCCGGTGCGGCGCCTGCGAGTGCGCCGGTGAAGAAGGTGCCGGATATCGCGCTCTAAGGCTTAGGTGCGATTTAGGATTGGACGCCGCGTGTCTCCGGATGCGCGGCGTTTTTGTTGAAGATGGCTTCTCCACCCGCACTAGCATCCTCCGGTGCATTGCCACTAGGGCGTCGAAAAAATATCTCGCGCCAAAAACCGGTTGGTGGTAATAATTCCTACCAACATCCATGGAGAAATGACATGGCCAACGTTGAAAAGATCAGCGTTTCGATGACGCCCCAGCACGCCGAAATCTTGCGTGACGCCGTGGAAAGCGGTGCTTATGCCAGCAGCAGCGAAGTCATCCGTGAAGCGATGCGAGACTGGTCGGCAAAATGGATTCAGCGACGCGACGACATCGCCAAGCTGCGCGCATTGTGGGCTGAGGGCAAAGCCAGTGGCGGTTCAACCGAAGTGGATTTCAACGAGGCGCTCAATGAAGCGCGTGCAGAACTGGCCTCGTTGAAAAATCGTGACCACTAAGCTTGTCTGGACGCCCCGCGCACGTAGCGATGTGAAGAAAATCTATATCGACATCGGCAAATCACAGCCTCTTGCCGCAGAGCGATATTTCGCTCGGTTCCGCGCCAAAGCGGAGCGCTTGGTCGACCATCCTCACCTTGGCGAGCGTCATACGGAAATTTTTCCGCCCGCCCGTATGCTCGTCGAGACACCTTATGTCGTTCTCTACGAAACCGTACCGGATACCGATGGCGGCGAAATATATTCCGTGGAAATCGTTCGCGTGATCGATGGTCGCCGGGACCTGCGAACGTTGTTCTGACTTGGAATAGATGGCTGGGGCGCCAGGATTCGAACCTGGGAATGCCGGTACCAAAAACCGGTGCCTTACCGCTTGGCGACGCCCCAACAGGGCAGTGAAGCGAAACGCCGCTGCCCGAACCGGGCCTGATTATCAAAGCCTGCCCGGCCCGGCAATGACCCGGCGACCAATTTTTTCACAAAACCCAAGCTTTTTGGGTGCCGTGGCGAAGTTCGCATGTTAGGGCTTGGGCAGCGGCGCGGTTGAGGCCGTGGCTCAAGCTGGCATGGCATTTTTCAGGAGGTCTCGATGGCGGACCCGGCATTCGATCTCGATTTCAGGCCGGCCTATGGCGAGGCGGTTCCTGTCGCCCCGCTCATCCAGCGCATCACCGTCAACAATCCTTCCGCCTTCACCTTTCACGGCACCAACAGCTACATCGTCGGCGACCGCTCCGTTGCCGTCATCGATCCCGGCCCGGAGGATGAGGCGCATTTTCAGGCGCTGATGGCGGCGCTTGATGGCCGCGAGGTCACCCATATCTTCGTCAGCCACACCCATCGTGATCACTCGCCGCTCGCCCGGCGACTGAAGGCGGCAACCGGCGCGCTGACGGTGGCGGAAGGTCCGCATCGCGCCGCCCGGCCGCTGCATGTGGGCGAGACCAATCCCTTTGCTGAAAGTTCCGATACGGCTTTTGTGCCCGATATCGCGCTTGGCGATGGGCAGAGCCTTTCCGGCGACGGCTGGACGCTGACCGCGCTGCATACACCGGGGCACACGGCCAACCACACCGCCTTCGCGCTTGAGGGCAGTGGCATCGTCTTTTCCGCCGATCATGTGATGGCCTGGGCTACCACCATCGTCGCACCTCCTGACGGGGCGATGAGCGATTACATGGCCTCGCTGGAGAGGCTGCTCACCCGCGACGACCGGCTGTTCCTGCCCGGCCACGGCGGCCCGGTCACCGATCCCTCGGCCTTCATGCGCGGGCTACGCGCTCATCGACGTATGCGGGAAAAGGCGGTTCTGAAGCGCATCCGCGAAGGCGACCGGCTGATCGCCGATATGGTGAAGGTGATCTATGCCAGCACCGACAAGCGCCTGCACGGCGCGGCCGCCCTTTCCGTGCTGGCGCATATAGAGGACCTGATCGAAAAGGGCGAAGTGCGGACAGATGGTGCGCCTTCGCTGCTGGGCGAATATTTTCCGGCGTGATGAGGTTTTGACGCGCGAATTCTCACGATGCTTTCGTCGCTCGCCGCCCGTTCGACGGGGAACGAGCGGGTGCCACGACAAGACAAATAGCCTCAGTTGTCGTTCAGCCCCTGCATCTCCGCATCCAGCGCATCAAGATAGGCTTCCGCAATCGCCGCCCCCATGCCGAGATCGTGCGGGCCGTAGCGGGAAGCGACGCGGACATCGACGATGGTGGTTTCCGCCTCTTCTTTCAGGCGGATGAGGATATCGAAACGCAGGCCCCAGATGCGGGTGCGGGTTTCACCCTGCATCAGCACAACACCGCTGCCATTAAAGAAGGTGGGCTGCGGCGCGTCAGTCGGGCGGGCCATGGGCACCGGCACGATGGAGGGCAGGTCTTCCACTGGCCCCTCTTCCGCGGGCTGCGTCCTGTCCTGCTCGGGAATGCCGGCAGAGGGCGCATCTTCCGCCCCGATCACCCCCTTCGTGTGGGTGATGCGAATAGTCTGGGCGGCGGCCATTTTTTTGGCGGCGGCATAGATGCGGTCGATCGCGCCTTCATAACGGCGGCCGGCGAGGCTGGCATAGGCCTCCATCTGCGCATCGCGGTCGGCCTTGGTGATGACAGCGGGCCGCACCAGCCATTGCTGATTGGCCGTGGGCGTCACCAGCCATTCCGGCACATCGCTCAGGTCGGTGGAAATGTCGTAAATCTTCGGCTGCTGCCAATAAAGATAGGAGCCATAACCGACCACGCCGAGCGGCAGGGCAGAAAGAAGCAACGCCGCCAGCGCCGAAAGGCCGCCGCGCGCACCCTTGGTCCACAGCCGCTCTAGGCCGATCAGCGCCAGAAGTACGGCCGCAAGAGCGATGCCGGCGGCAATGACGAGCAGACCGGTGAGATCAGGCGTCGTCAGCGGCCCGAAACGATGGATGCCGGCGGCGATGAGAAACAGCACAAGCGCCGCAAGGCCCAGATACCGGGAAAGATAGGCTGCAACCGAAAAAGGCCGGACGAAACGCACAGTCATGAAAGCGGATATCCGTTAGATCGCATTGGCTAAAAAGCGTTGCACCCGAATTCTGGCAGGGAATCACCTGCATATGATGTCATAGACCGGATTTACGGCGAGGAAAACAAAGGACGGGTTTGATCCGCAAGCCAAAATGCGAAAACCTCACGTCAGGGGCCGGGAACGGAAGCGCGATGGGGCGAAACATTTTTCTGAGAATTCGCCATTTGCGAGAATAATTCCCCGACAACGCAACAAATACGCACGTTCATCCCTTAATTGCTGAGGAAATCGGCGTATCCTCGGCGATCTCCCTCGAGAATGCGTGTAAAAAGTGCAACATTCTCGTTTTCTTGCACAATAAAGAGACATGTCATGTCACAGGCAACGACGTCCGCCGGCCCCTCCGGGCCTAAACCCTTTTATCGCAATTTCGGCTTTCAGGTTCTGATCGCCATGGTCATCGGCCTGCTGCTCGGGCTCGTCGCGCGCAACATCGGTCCCGATGCCGCCGGCAGTCCGAACTGGCTTTCGGTGACGCTGCAGACCATCGGCAGCATTTTCGTACAGCTTTTGCGCGCTCTCGTTCCGCCGCTGATCTTCACGGCCATCGTCGCCTCCATCGCCAATCTCAAGAACCTCTCCAATGCGGCAAAGCTCGTCTGGCAGACGCTTTTGTGGTTTGCCATCACCGCGCTGATTGCCGTGGTCATCGGCATCGTGCTCGGCCTCGTCATCCAGCCGGGCGTCAATACGGCGATTGCCAATACGGCAGCGGCGGCACCCTCCTCCACCGGCTCCTGGCTCGACTTCCTGAAGGGCCTCGTCCCGGCCAACGTCTTCGGCCTCGAAGCCTCGACCAAAATCAACAACGGCGCCGGCAGCACCTCGCTGAACTTCAACGTGCTGCAGCTTCTCGTGGTGTCGATCGCCTTCGGCGTTGCCGCGCTGAAAGCGGGCAAGGCGGCGGAGCCGTTCCTCGCCTTCAACCAGTCGCTGCTTGCCATCGTGCGCAAAATCCTGTGGTGGGTCATCCGCCTCACCCCCATCGGAACCATCGGCCTGCTTGGCCGTGCGGTTGACCAATATGGCTGGACGACGCTTTCGCAGCTCGGCTGGTATGCGGCCGCCGTCTATATCGGTCTGGCGCTGGTGCTGTTCGTGGTCTATCCGGCCCTGCTGATCGCCCATGGCCTGAAGCCGTCTCGCTTCTTTGCTGGCGCATGGCCGGCCATCCAGCTCGCCTTCGTTTCGCGCTCCTCCATCGGCACGCTTCCCGTCACCGAAACCGTGACGGAAAAGAGCCTCGGCGTGCCGCGCGAATATGCCGCCTTCTCCGTGCCGCTCGGCGCCACCACCAAGATGGACGGCTGCGCTGCGATCTATCCGGCGATTTCGGCGATCTTCATTGCGCAGTTCTTCCAGGTGCCGCTCGGCATTCAGGAATATGTGCTGATCGTCTTCGTCTCGGTGCTCGGCTCTGCCGCAACGGCGGGTCTGACAGGTGCTGTGGTGATGCTGACGCTGACACTCTCCACCCTCGGCCTGCCGCTGGAAGGTGTGGGGCTGCTGCTCGCCATCGACCCTATCCTCGACATGGGCCGCACGGCGGTCAACGTCGCCGGTCAGGCGCTGGTGCCCACCATCGTCGCCAAGCGCGAGGGCATCCTCAACGAGGCCGTCTATAACAACGCCAAGGACATCGATGCACTCGATGACCGGGAAGTCGTGGCGGCCTGAGTGAAGCAATTGGTGGCTGCTTACCTGTACGCCACTTTCCTGCTGCCACGATCAACGCCAGCGATGATTTCATTCATCGTAGCGATGTCACGATGAGAGCAGCCGCCAGCAATAAAAAGCTGAGCGGCTGCAATCGTGTCTGGCGTTATTGTTGGAAGACGGTTGTGCAATTCATTTAGTTTTGTCGGAGACACTGGAAGCCAATCCAAACGGCAGGCACAACCGAACGGGAAAACACTCCGATAATGTTTCATATGTCCGATAGTGGCAAACACGATCCGGCTCTTACCGTTCGCCGCATTCTCAAAGTCAATCATGCCGGCGAGTTTGGCGCCATCCGCATCTATGGAGCACAGATATGGATGGCTCGTCGGCTGTTTCCGGACATCGTGTCCGCTCTTCATGAAATGCGGGAAGACGAAATCGATCATTGCCGCCTGTTCCGGGAAGCCATGCCTTCAAGACATGCCAAGCCCTGTCGCGTGATGGCGTTTTGGAGCCTCGGAGGTTATCTGCTCGGCTTTTTGACCGCGCTTGGCGGACGCAACATGGTCTGGATTTGCACTGAGGCCGTGGAAGGCACTGTTCACCGCCATCTAGAAGAGCAATTGGCCTTTTTGCAGACGAGAGACCCTGAGCTTCATCAGCTGATTGCTTCTATTCAAGAACAGGAATTGGCTCATCTGCGGGAGGCCGAGAAAAACCAGATGACGCGCGGCATGGGCCACAGGCTGCTTCTACCGATTATCGGCTTTCTCACCGACTTGATGATCTGGCTATCGACCTGGGGAGACTCAAGCTGGATGCGCGCCGAAATGGAGCGCTCCAAGCGAGCCTGATGGCTCGCCCCGATGCAACTTTCCACCCCAACGCGGCTTTTCCCCATATCAAAACAGGCGTATCAATCGCGGCAATAAAAGTGCCGTACGGCTGTCATGTTAAGGGAGAAACAAAATGCGCGTTTCCATCGTCTTCGGTGCGCTTGCCACTATGCTGGTGCTCACCGCTTGCCAGACGCTGACGCCGGAAGAGCGTCGGGCGCGGGATGAGGCGACATGCCGGGGGTATGGGTTCCGCCCCGGCACGGACCCGATGGCAGGCTGCCTTCTCGATCTGGAAATGGACCGCCGCGCCGACAACCGCGCCTGGCAGGCGCAAATGAACCGCGACATGTTCTACCGGCCGGTGGTGGTGGAGCGGCGCATCATCGTCCAACAGAACCCCTGACGGGAATGAAGGCGACATTGCTTGGGGTTTCCCCCTGCTTCGACCTTGCGGCCAGCGTCGCCTGCGCCGCCGCAAGGCGCGCGATGGGCACGCGGAAAGGCGAGCAGGAGACGTAGTCAAGATCCGCATCCTCGCAGAAATGGATCGAGGCCGGGTCGCCGCCATGTTCACCGCAAATGCCTAGCTTCAGCTCCGGCCGCGTCTGGCGGCCGCGTTCGGCGGCAATGCGGATCAGTTCGCCCACACCGTCGAAATCGAGCGAGATGAACGGGTCTCGTTCGATGATGCCTTTGCGCTGATAGGTATTGATGAAGCGCGCCGCGTCATCGCGGGAAATGCCGAAGGTCGTCTGCGTCAGGTCGTTGGTGCCGAAGGAGAAGAACTCCGCGGCTTCCGCAATGACATGGGCGCGCAGGGCCGCACGCGGCAGCTCGATCATCGTGCCGGTCAGATATTCCAGCGTCATGCCGGTCTCTTCCGCCACCTCGGCCGCCACCGTGTCGATGACGGCCTTGACGTAATCAAGCTCTGACCGGAGGCCGACCAGCGGCACCATGATCTCTGGCACAACAGGAGCCCCGGTGATGCGCGCCGCCGCAACGGCGGCCTCGAAAATGGCGCGCGCCTGCATTTCAGCGATTTCGGGATAGGAAATCGCCAACCGGCAGCCGCGATGGCCGAGCATGGGGTTGAATTCGTGCAGCGCATCCAGCCGCTGGCGGAACACCGTCTGCGGCATGCCCATGGCGGCGGCCACCTCGACGATCTCGCCATCGGTCTTCGGCAGGAATTCGTGCAGCGGCGGATCGAGCAGGCGGATCGTCACCGGCAAGCCGTGCATGATCTGGAACAGTTCGGTGAAATCCGAACGCTGCATCGGCAAAAGCTGGTCGAGCGCTGCCCGTCTGCCCTTTTCACTTTCCGCAAGGATCATCTCACGCATCACATGGATGCGGTCGCCCTCGAAGAACATATGTTCGGTGCGGCACAGCCCAATACCCTCAGCGCCAAAGGCGCGGGCGGCGCGGGCGTCAGCCGGCGTATCGGCATTGGTGCGCACCGTCATGCGGCGCAGGCCATCGGCCCATTGCATCAGCTTGCCGAAATCACCTGAGAGTTCCGGCTGCGTCATCGGCACCTCGCCCTTCAGCACCCGGCCTGACGAACCGTCGATGGTGATGACATCGCCGCGTTTCAGCATGCAGCCGACGCCGATCAGCACCTTGTTGCGCATGTCGACGCGCATGGAGCCGGCGCCGGTGACGCAGGGAATGCCCATGCCGCGCGCCACCACGGCGGCGTGGCTGGTCATGCCGCCGCGCGTCGTCAGAATGCCTTCGGCGGCGTGCATGCCGTGAATATCTTCCGGGCTGGTTTCGATGCGCACCAGAATGACGCGGCGACCTTCCGCCTCCGCTGCAACCGCCTCTTCCGCGGTGAAGACGATCTCACCCGTCGCCGCCCCCGGCGAGGCCGGCAGGCCGGAGCCAATGATGGGGCGGGACGTGCCGGGATCGATGGTGGGGTGAAGCAGCTGGTCGAGCGATGAGGGCTCGATGCGGCAGACGGCTTCCTCCTGCGAGATCGACCCTTCTTCGACCATATCGACGGCGATCTTCATGGCGGCACGGGTGGTACGCTTGCCGGAACGGGTCTGCAGCATCCAGAGCTTGCCGCGCTCGATGGTGAATTCCAGATCCTGCATGTCGCGATAGTGGTTTTCCAGCCGCTTGCAGATCGCCAGGAATTCGCCGAAAGCCTCCGGCATCAGCTTTTCCATCGAAGGCTTGTCGGAGCCGGAGGCAAGACGTGCGGCTTCGGTGATGGATTGCGGCGTGCGGATGCCCGCCACCACGTCCTCCCCTTGAGCATTGACGAGGAATTCGCCGTAAAGCTCCGCCTCGCCCGTCGAAGGGTTGCGGGTGAAGGCGACGCCCGTTGCCGAGGACGAGCCGAGATTGCCGAAGACCATGGCCTGAACGTTGACGGCCGTGCCCCAGTCGCCCGGAATATTGTGCAGGTGCCGGTAGGTCACGGCGCGGTGGTTGGTCCAGCTGGCGAAAACCGCGCCGATCGCGCCCCATAGCTGGACGTGACAGTCCTGCGGGAAGGCTTCGCCCAGCTCATCCTCGATCAGCTTTTTGTAGAGCGAAACGACGTGCTGCCATTCGACCGCCGACATGTCGGTATCATATTCATGGCCGAGGCGGCCTTTTTCGTCTTCGAGAATTTCCTCGAACATTTCATGGTCGAGGCCCATGACGACATCGCCATACATCTGGATGAAGCGGCGGTAGCTATCCCAGGCAAAACGGGCGTCGCCCGCATCATGGCCCAGCGCCTCGACGGTGCGGTCGTTGAGACCGAGATTGAGAACCGTATCCATCATGCCGGGCATTGAAGCGCGCGCGCCGGAACGGACGGAGATGAGCAGCGGCGACTGGCTGCCGCCGAAGGTCTTGCCGGTCACGGTTTCCATGCCGTGCAGGCCGGCCATGACCTGCAGCTTCAGGTCCTCGGGAAGATCGTGGCCATTCTTGTGATAAAGGGCGCAGGCATCGGTTATGATGGTGAGGCCGGGGGGGACGGGAAGGCCGAGACTTGCCATTTCGGCAAGGTTCGCGCCCTTGCCGCCCAATATCGCAACGTCACCTGCCCTGCCTTCGGCAGCACCGTTGCCGAAGGTATAAACCCATTTTTTCATTCCACGCTCTCCACCCAGAAGCGTTGTCATTTTTCTATCATCTACAGCATTGCCGGCATGTTGGGAACGCCGCAACGTGCAGTTTACATCGCAGTGCAGCATAATTGCGGCAAATTGCGCGCCAGAATTGCCGCAAAGGCCGAATAACGCCATGATTGACGCATTCGTGTAGTGCGCTGAAACGGAGTGTTGCCTAAGCCATTCAAATCGCCGACAAAGAGATTATTCATGCAATTTACCCGCCGCCATACGCTTAAATTTGCCGGAATTTCCTGCGCCGCCAGCGCGCTTGCCGGGGCGCTCAGAGCCGAAGGCGCAGTACCCGTCACAGGGGCCGCCTCTGCCCTTCCCTTTGCGCTGACGACGCCGATGCATATCGGCCAGGCCGCAATTCGGGTGCGCGAACTCGATCCAATGATCGATTATTACCGTTCGGTTCTCGGCATGAACGAGGTGGAACGCACGGCCAGAGGCGTGACGCTCGGCGTTGGCACTGTTCCGCTGCTCGATCTCGTCCACAAGCCGGCCGCGGATTTCGAAAGCCCCACCTCCGCCGGCCTGTTCCACATCGCCTATCTGATGCCCTCCCGCAAGGATCTGGCGCGCTGGCTGGTGCATGCGGCGCTGAAGCAGGTGCCGCTGTCAGGTTTTGCCGATCACAATGTCAGTGAGGCGATCTATCTCAACGATCCCGAAGGCAACGGCATCGAGGTTTACAGCGACCGGCCGAAGGACACCTGGGTCTGGAGCGGCAGCGTGGTGAAAATGGGCACCGAACAACTCGATATTGATGATCTCGTGAAGCTGACCGACACCAAAAGAAGCGATTATGAGACAGCCCCAGCGGGGATGCGCATCGGACACGTTCACCTGCGGGTCGGCGAAATCGCCACCGCCCGCGCCTTCTACGAAGAGGCCATCGGCCTGCGACCGACGCAGGATGCGCGCTCGGACGCGTCTTTCCTCTCTTCCGGCGGCTATCACCATCATCTGGCGGTGAATACATGGAACAGCCGCGGCGCGAAGGAACGCAACGCCATGGAAACCGGCCTCGACTGGTTTTCTCTCACCATTCGCAATCCCGCCGATCTCGAGGCGCAGAAAACGCGGCTGCGGGCCGCCGGTTACGTGCTGGTGGAGATGGAGAACAATGTCGTGGAAGCGATCGACCCCTGGGGCACGCGGCTGCGGCTGGTGCCGGGGTGAGTGATGGTAGGCCTCCGTGCATCATGCGTGGAGAAATTCGCAAACTGCGCCATTGGCGGTTGCAGCAGGCCAAGTGTTTACAGGGATTCGCTGCGTCTCCTCCTTCCGTTATTCCGGCCCTGAGCCGGAATCCAGCCGACATGCGTCTGCGCAACGGGAAGAGTCTTTTCAGCCCAAGGACTTGGGCTGGCTAGATACCGGCTCAAGGCCGGTATGACGGAGGAGGTTTGTTCCCCGGAAACGATTACCGCCATACAGCCATCTCACTCTGTGAACCCGGAAAAGAAAGCCTTGCGAGGCCACGGCAGCGGCCTCGCAAGGCATTCCATCCGGTACAGGAAACCGGATGGTGGGGTCTGGAGAGAACCCTTTGGCTCTTGGGGAAAACATATCAAAATGCTGCGTGATGTCGCTCACCCGAATGGGTGATACGGCAAGATAAATTCACATTGAGCAAAAGTCGGGGCTGGCTCCCGGAAAAGCCGCCTCAGACGGCTTCGCGCAGCTGTTCGGCAGTCTGCAAATCAACAGACACCAGTTGGGACACGCCCTGTTCGGCCATGGTGACGCCGAACAGGCGGTTCATGCGCGCCATGGTGATGGGATTGTGGGTGATGATGACGAAGCGGGTTTCCGTGGAAGCCACCATCTCGTCCATCAGGTTGCAGTAACGCTCGACATTGTGGTCGTCGAGCGGCGCATCCACTTCGTCCAGCACGCAGATGGGCGCGGGATTGGTGAGGAAGACCGCGAAGATCAGCGCCATCGCCGTCAGCGCCTGTTCGCCGCCTGACAGTAGCGTCATGGTCTGCGGTTTCTTGCCGGGCGGACGGGCGAGGATTTCCAGCCCCGCTTCCAGCGGATCATCGGATTCGATCAGCTGCAATTCCGCCGTGCCGCCGCCGAAAAGATGGGTGAACAGCCGCTGGAACTGCGAATTGACCACATCGAAGGCGGCGATCAGCCGTTCGCGGCCTTCTCGGTTGAGGTTCTGGATGCCGGCGCGCAGCTTGCGAACGGCATCGATGATGTCGTCCCGTTCCTTGATCAGCGCCGCAAGCTTGGCCGAGAGCTCGGCCTGCTCTTCCTCGGCGCGCAGGTTGACGGCGCCCAGCCGCTCGCGTTCGATCTTCAGCCGGTCGAGATCGCGTTCGACATCACGAATGTCAGGCTTCGGCTGGTCAGGACCAAGGCCCGTCAGGCGAAACGCCATATGCGGCTCGGTATTCAGCGTTTCACGGATGCGGTGTTCGGTTTCCTGCCGCTTCTCGCGGGCGGAGACCAGCCGCTCCTCGGCACGGCCACGCTTTTCGCGGGCTTCGGCCAGTTCCGAAAGCGCCGTTGCAGCCACCCGGTCGGCGGCGCGCTGCAGGTTTTCCGCCTCGGCGAGCCGATCGGCAGCCTCGCGGCGGGCGTCTTCCGTCTTCTGCAATTCGTTGAGGAGGTTGCGGCGTTTCTCGTCGAATTCCTCGGGCGCTATGTCCAGCTCGGCGATTTCCTCGCGCGCCTCTTCCTCGCGCTCGCGCAGCGTGGCGATATGGTCGGCGGCGCTTGCCGCACGCGACTGCCAGGTGGAACGCTCCTGCCCTATCGCCTGAATTCTGCGCTGACGGCTTTCCGCCTCGCGGCTCACGCCTTCGTGGCGGGCACGGGCTTCCGCCAGAAGGCCGCGGTCGGTCGCGACTTCCAGCTGGCTTTCGCGCAGACGGAGATCGAGCACGGAAAGATCAGGCGCGTTCTCCATTTCGATGCGGGCGTTTTCTTCCTGAACGGCGATCTCGTCGATCTGCGCGCCGATCTGGTTCAGCGCTTCCGAGACGATATCCCGGCGGCGCAGAAGATCGCCGGAAGCCCTTTCGGCTGATGTCAGCGCCTCGCGCGCCTCGGCAAGCTGGCGGGTCGCAAGCCGGCTTCCGTCACGCACTTCCGAAAGCCGCAACTCGCTGCTTCTTATGTCCTCGGTTCTGGCGGCAAGCTGGTCTTCGGCCTCTTCCAGAATGGAGCGGGCCTCATCCAGTTCAGCTTCGATTTCCGCGAGACGGTTCTTCTGCGACAGGCGAAGTGCTGCAGCACCCGGCGCATCGGCGCTGGCGATATGGCCGTCCCAGCGGAACAGCGCGCCTTCGCGCGTCACCAGCCGCTGGCCGACCTTGAGTGATGGCAGTAGTCTCTGGGCTTCCGCCGTGCCGGAGACGACGCCGATCTGTGCAAGCGCGCGCCGGAGAGCCGCTGGCGCCTGAGCGTAATCGAGCAGCGGCGTCACGCCCTGCGGCAAGGCGGGATCACCTGCCCCGTCGCCATTGCCGGCCCAATAGGCGGGGGCGGCGGCATCAAGCGGGCTTTCGAGATCGTCGCCGAGGGCGGCACCCAACGCCGCTTCAAAGCCACGCTCCACCGTCATTTCTTCCGCCACCGGCGTGAAGCTGCCATTGGCGGCGGCGCTGGAGGCAAGGATTTTGGTGATGGTGCGTGCTTCCGTATCGAGCGCGTTCAGCCGGTTTTTCGCCGTTTCCAGAGGCCCGCGCGCCAGCGCTTCGGCGGAACGCGCCTCGGCGACAGCGGCCTCGGCTTCGTCAGCGACGATCAGGGCATCCTCGACCGCAATCTCTGCCGCCTCGACAGCTTCCCGCCGTTCCGAAGGATCGGGAAGGCCGGAGAGTTTTTCATCGATGGCCTCGATCTCGGCGGAGGCCTCCTGCGACTGCCGTTCCAGCCTCAGCTTACGATCGGAAAGATCGCGGATCGTCCGCTCCAATTGCTGACGCGCGGCGAACGCTTCGGCTCGCTCGGCGGTGATTGCAGTAAAGACGGCTTCGCTTTCCGCCAGTTTGATAGCGGCGGTTTCGAAAGCTTCGCGCATCTCCTCGGCATGGCGGCCGGAATCGGAGAGGATTTCGAGGAGTTCGGCCTCTTCCTCATCGAGCCGTGCAAGGATTTGCGCATTGTCCGAAACAAGACGTTCCTCGCGGACGATATCCTCGCCAAGCTGCGAGAGACGGCGCGCCAGCTCGTCGCGGCGGCGCAGCAGGCGGTTCGCCTCGTCATCCAGCTGGGTGCGGGCAATCTGCAGGCGTTGCAGGGCGGCGGCCACCCGCGCTTCATCTTCGCGCAGTTCCGGCAGCTTCAGGCTGGCGATGCCTTGCTGCTTGGCCGCTTCCATCTGGCCTTGAGCCTTTTCGGCGACGATGTTGGTCGCCTGATTAAGCGCGCTTTCCGCCTCGCCCTCGGCTTCCTTCGCCTCTACCCAGCGAATATGCAACAGGGTCGCTTCGCGGGCGCGGATATCCGCTGACAGCATCTTGAAGCGGTTGGCCTGCCGCGCCTGCCGTTTCAGGCTTTCGATCTGGCTTTCCAGCTGGGCGGTCACATCCTCCAGCCGCTCCAGATTGGTCTCGGCGGCGCGCAGGCGGAGCTCGGCCTCGTGGCGGCGCGAATGCAGGCCGGAGATGCCGGCCGCCTCTTCCAGAAGCTGGCGGCGGGCCTGCGGTTTGGCGTTGATGAGCTCGCCGATACGCCCCTGCCCCACCATGGAGGGCGAGCGCGCGCCGGTGGAGGCATCAGCAAACAAAAGCTGCACGTCCTTAGCACGGGCCTCCTTGCCATTGATGCGGTAGACCGAGCCGTTTTCGCGCTCGATGCGGCGCGTCACCTGAATTTCATCGGCATCGTTGAAGGCGGCAGGCGCGGTACGGTCGGAATTGTCGAGATAGAGGCCGACTTCGGCGGTGTTGCGGGCCGGGCGGTTGCCGGAACCGGAGAAAATGACATCATCCATGCCGGATGCGCGCATGTTTTTGTAGGAGTTTTCGCCCATCACCCAGCGCAGCGCTTCGACCAGATTGGACTTGCCGCAGCCGTTGGGACCGACAACGCCGGTCAGGCCCGGCTCGATGATGAATTCGGAGGGTTCGACGAAGGACTTGAAACCGACGACGCGGAGCTTGTTAAACTTCATGCCGCCATGCTCCAGACAGAAAAACGGCAATAAAAAACGGGCGAACGGAAATATCCGCCGCCCGTTCCTTTAAGGCTTCGGCGATCAGAGCAGCTTGTCGATGACAGCCGACATGGATTCAACCGACATGTCTCCTGCGTATTTCTTGCCGTTGATGATGAAAGTCGGCGTGGAGTTGACGCCGAATTCCGTCGCACCGCGTTGCATCGTTGCGTTCACATCATCCAGAAGTTTCTGGTTCGTCAAGCAGGCCTCGAAAGACTCCTGTGAGAAACCGGCCATTTTCGACATTTGCAGCAGGGCGGCGCGTGCATCCTGCGCGACAGCCCAGCTCTGCTGCTGCTTGAACAGCATGGAAACGAAGGGGAAATACTGTCCTTCCGGTGCGCAGCGCGCCAGCATGAAGGCGGCAGCGGCGCGCGGATCGAACGGGAATTCGCGCAGCACGAAATAAACCTTGCCGGTATCGATGTACTTCTTCTTGATCTCTTCGAAGGTCTTGTTGTGGAAGTTGGCGCAGTGCGGGCAGGTCATCGACATATATTCGACGATCTTGACGGGTGCGTTGGCATCGCCGAGTGCGGCTTCCGGCAGCGGGCCGGGCTTCATCACCGCAGCCATATCCACGTCACCGGTGGATTCAGGCAATTCCTGCGCCTCGGCGATACCGGGCATGAAGGCAAACGGCAGGGCCGTGGCAACGGCAGCAAGGGCAACGCCGCCGAGAAGGCTGCGACGGGAAATGGTCAGTTCGGGAAAATGCATGAAAGCACCTGTTGGTAATAGACTCTATTGTCCGTTGATTCCGATATAGCGACGGCCTGTTCATCACAAGCGGGGTTTTGGACTCTTCTTGTCAAAGAATTGTGACCAGTCAAGGACAACCGGACCGATCAAATCGCCCGGCCCCTCGGCTTCTTCTGCAAGACCGCCGTGCCGAGCCTCTCCACCGCCTTGCGAAGCGCCTCACTCTCGATACCCTCCATCATGTCGTCGAGACGTTTTGCCGCATCGCCGCGCAGGGGCTGCGGTTTGCCCCGACGGTGAATGGTTTGGGAGACCGGTTTCTGTACGATCCTGATCTGGCGCACCGCCGGAAAGCCGAAAAAGCCGTTGATGCGGGCAATAAGTTCGCCCTGCGCATGGGTGAGGAACAAAGCGCGCGCGCCTTCGCAGGCGATGGTCAGCACGCCCGGCTGATAACCGCCGCGATCCGGGCCCTCGTCGCGGCGCGGCCAGGTGATCTTTTCCGGCCGCGTGCAATCGGCAAAATCCTCACCGGCGATCTCGTCCCAGGAACCGAGCAGCGCGGTGTTGATACCCGCCCGTTTCGATAACACGGGGTCCATGATGCCATTGGCGACTTCGGCGATCTGCACGACGCCTTTGCGGAATGAATCTGCGGGTTTCTTCATACTCTCCTCGACAGAGGCCAAGCGACCTCAAGCGGTCGCGCCATCGTCATCTTCTTCTCCGCGCAACAATGCGCGGAATCGTCGCCAGTCCCGGCAGGCGCCCAAGCGTATCACTCCCGCCACCAAACATCCAAAGAGGAAATAAGCCCCAGCCAAAAACTTCAGATGTGGTACTCCCGGCTTATCCGAGATAACGGCAATCACCAACATGCAGGTCAGGATGACGGAGAGGTATATCCACAGGCCATGGCAGAAAATTGCCCAGAAACCGGATTCGATAATTCGAAAGCGGCGCGAGGGCTTGCCTCTCATCTTCTCCAGTTCACGGACTTCGCCGATGAGGCGGGAAACCACAAAGGCCACGCTGTTTTGCCGCCCGAAACACAGCCGGCCAATATGATTCAGCAGGCTTCCAATCAGGCACAGGGCCAACAGAACGCCGATAACGTACAGGAGCGGTTGGGGTATATTATCCAGCAGCGCATTCGGCATGGGGCTCTTCCTCCAAAATCGGATCATGGGTTTCGATGTCGGGCGTTCGTCACCAGACACGGTTTTCCACGTCACAGCAACGGGTCTCCTGTTGCAGATTGCCGTACCGTGTCTATGTTCAGCGGCGATGAACACACATACGCGGCAACAAATATCACGTCCGACAGCGGAACAACTTCTCGCATGGTATGACCGGCACCATCGCGAGCTCCCCTGGCGCACGTCTCCCGCCAAGGCGAGACAGGGAAACCGCGCCGATCCCTATCATGTCTGGCTGTCCGAGGTCATGCTGCAGCAGACGACGGTGCAGGCGGTAAAACCCTATTTCCTGAAATTCCTCTCCGCCTGGCCAAGCGTCAGCGATCTGGCGGCAGCGCCGGTCGAGGATGTCATGGCGGCATGGGCCGGGCTCGGTTATTATGCCCGCGCCCGCAACCTTAAAAAATGCGCGGAAGCCGTGGCGAATGAACATGGCGGCGTCTTTCCGGATACGGAAGAAGGCCTGAAGAAGCTTCCCGGCATCGGCGATTATACCTCCGCGGCTGTCGCTGCCATCGCGTTTAACCGGCAGGCGGCTGTCATGGACGGCAATGTCGAGCGCGTCATCTCCCGCCTTTTCGCCATCGATGCTCCCCTGCCCGGCTCCAAACCGGCGATGAAAGCGAAGGTGGCCGAGCTTACGCCCCCTGATCGGCCCGGCGATTTTGCCCAGGCGATGATGGACCTTGGCGCGACGATCTGCACGCCGAAACGGCCGGCCTGCGCGCTCTGTCCGTTCAACGGCCACTGTCTTGCGCTTGCCCATGACGAGCCGGAGCGGTTTCCGGTCAAGGCCGCAAAGAAGGCAAAGCCGGTGCGGCTCGGGGCCGCCTTCGTCGCGGTGAATGCGAGCGGCGAAATCCTGCTCCGGCGGCGCATCGAAAGCGGGCTTCTCGGCGGCATGACCGAGGTGCCGACAACGGCGTGGACCGCGCGCATGGATGGCGGCACGGAGGCGAGCCATGCGCCCTTTGCCGCCGGCTGGCAGGCGGCGGGCGTCATCGTGCATGTCTTCACCCATTTCGAACTGCGGCTCACCGTCTATCGCGCGCAGGCGCCGGACGGCCTTCAAACCCGCCCGGATGACGGATGGTGGGAGCCGGTTACAAATCTTGACGCGCAGGCGCTGCCAACGGTGATGAAAAAAGTCATCGCCCAAGCTATTCCATCCGCATTCGATGAACGCAGGAAATTTCGATGACCAAGATTGAGCATATCGTATTCGACATCGGCAAGGTGCTGATCCATTACGATCCGCATATTCCCTATAGCCGTCTCATTCCTGATGCCGACGAGCGCCAATGGTTCTTCGAGAATGTCTGCACCCATGACTGGAACCTCGAACAGGATCGCGGCCGCCGCTGGGAGGATGCCGAGGCGCTGCTGGTGGAACGCTTCCCCGAGCGGGAAGAACACATTCGCGCCTTCCGTAAGTTCTGGCACGAAATGGTCTCGCATTCCTACGATGACAGCGTCGCGATCATGGTTGCCCTGATCGACGGCGGCCACGACGTGACGATGCTGACCAACTTCGCCTCCGACACCTTCCGCGAGGCGCAGAAAATGTTCCCCTTCCTCACCCTGCCGCGCGGCGTCACCGTTTCCGGTGATGTGAAGCTGTTGAAGCCTGATGTGGCAATCTACGATCTGCACGCCAAAGAATTCGGCCTCAACCCCGCCGCAAGCATCTTCATCGACGATACACTCGCCAATGTCGAAGGCGCGAAAGCAGCCGGCTGGCAGGCCGTGCACTTCACCGGTGCGGAAAAGCTGAGGCAGGATTTGCGGGCTTATGGGGTGGAAGCGTAAGGGAGCTGCCGTGCAAAATGGTGACGTGCGTGCCCCGCCTGCTACGACTCGTTGACCCAGTCCTCATGTGCGTGACGGACGCGGACGATCAAGACACATCGTCCGCTCCCACGCCATAAACAACCAGGTGTGCCCTGAACCGATGGATACGCAGCGGCGGTAACAACTCGTGCCGCTCGCGTGCCATGCGTGGGTTGAGAGATATCAGCTCAAATATCTCATAGAGTTCCCGGTGATATTTTTGCGCCTGCGCCAGCCCGAATATCGCGATGCCTTCTTCGGCTATGCGAATGACGTCTTCTTCCGCGAGCAGAGACAGGCGAAAGCCCACGATCAACCGATCTTGCGTTTCATGGAACGGGCTTCAGCCTCGGCGAACAAGGCCTGTTGCGAGCGATGCCCGGCACCGCTCTGCAATCCCTCATCCACAAAATGCTGCATCGCCGCGATTTTTTCGCCTCGCTCCTGATCCTTGCGGATCAGGTCTCGCACGTAGTCGCTCGCATTGGAATAACGGCCTGTCCTGGATTGGGCCTCGACCCATTCTTTCATGGGTGCAGGCAGCGATATGTTCATGGTCGCCATATTCATCTCCCTTTGATGGGAGAGTGAAGAATTTGGCAAAGTTTGTCAAAACATATCGGGAAAAGAAATTGGCGCAGGCGGAAATGGCGGTCTCCGGCCTGCGCCAGTCCTGCCGCAAGCGGCATCGGACGCAATGTTTTTTGTGATTTGTCCTGACTGGATTTTCACAACCACTGCTCTGATTTGAGACAGTATTGCTCGTCTCTTGCGCGAAACTTGTCTGGCTAAAATAAGATACTCGAAAATACCAACGCCCGACACCGAAGTGCCGGGCGTTGGTCGTTCTCCATCCGGGACTGAAGGTACTAAACCGGACAGAGACGTATTCTGACAAGGGCGGGCGGTGGATCGTCCGTCTTCGGCTTTTTGGGCTTTCGACTATTCGGCCTTTGCCATTTCACTGCGGATGATCGTCCGGAGATCGTCGATCGGCTTCAGCGCGTCGCCGTCCTCGAAATGCCAGAACGTCCATCCGTTGCATGCGTCGAGACCCTGCACCTTCGCGCCGAGGCGGTGAATGGAGCCGGCCGTCCCGCCGGATGCAATCGTACCATCGGCACGAATAATGGCGCTATAACGGCGCTTTGCATCGGTCAGCACCTGGCCGGGACGGACGAGACCGCTTTCCACCAGCGTGTTGAAGGCAACGCGCGGCTCGGCCTTCTTGCCGGTCATGACAGTCAGTTCCGCCTTGCCGAGCGGCTCGACGGCGGCGATGCGGGCCGATGCCGCGTCGATGTAATCCTGTTCGCGCTCAATGCCGACGAAGTGACGGCCGAGGCGTTTTGCAACGGCACCCGTGGTGCCGGAACCGAAGAACGGGTCGAGCACGATATCACCCGGCTTGGTGGAGGCCATGATGATGCGCGCCAGCAGGGCTTCCGGCTTCTGGGTCGGATGCACCTTCTTGCCGTCGTCACCCTTCAGGCGCTCATGGCCGCTGCAGATCGGGAACAGCCAGTCGGAGCGCATCTGCACGTCGTCATTGGAGGCCTTCAGCGCATCGTAGTTGAAGGTGTAGTTCTTGGCTTTCGGATCGCGGCTGGCCCAGATCATGGTCTCATGGGCGTTCTGGAACCGGCGGCCCTTGAAATTGGGCATGGGGTTGGTCTTGCGCCAGACGATATCGTTGAGGATCCAGAAATCGAGGTTCTGGAGCATCGAGCCGACGCGGAAGATGTTGTGGTAGGAGCCGATGACCCAGATGGTGCCGTTCGGTTTCAGCACGCGACGGCAGGCGAGCAGCCAGGCGCGGGTGAAGGCGTCATAGGCCTCGAAGGAGGCGAACTGATCCCACTCGTCATCGACGGCATCGACCAGCGACTGATCGGGACGATGCAGCGTGCCGCCAAGCTGGAGATTATAGGGCGGGTCGGCGAAAATCGCATCCACCGACTGGCTCGGGAGGGCATCCAAGGCAGCGACACAATCACCTTTGATGATGCTGTCTTTCCAGGCGTCACTCTCGCCCGCACGATCAAAACCGGCACGCCGAAAATCGGCCAGCGGAAAAACTGCTGCCATTGGTACTCGCTCCATACGCTTACTCTCTACTGACGCTTATGGTTACCGAAGATGGTTATCAAAGCCTGAACAAGTCACGGAAAATGCGAAATAAATGGCTGTTGCGGCGCGCAGGCGCGATTTGCGGCGGACGGCGGGGAACCCGAAGTCCGGCAAAAACGTTGTGCACAACGGGTTCTCCTGTCGCGGCATATGGGCGCGGCAGGAAGAGCCATTCTGGCAGGGGGTAATCCGCAATGGGGTCCGTGATGAAAATGGCTTCTTTTTCCATGAATGTCGTTTGCGCCGCGCTTTTCGCAACGGCGCTGCCGGCGCCGTCGCAGGCGCAGCAACCGGCCCCGCAATATAACGTCATCACCGACGCGGTTTTGTTCGATGGCGGCCCCTCGCTCGGCAACAGCGACCGGGTGCGGTGGGATTTCTACAAGGCCGACCGCGCCGGCGGGCGCACCGACGACAATGCCGGCGGCTCCTATGACGCCACCTTCGAGGCGAAGCTGCCGGCGGGCAAATATGTCGGCGTGGCGGCGCTGGGCAATGTGACCCGCGAAGTGCCCTTCGAGGTAAAGGATGGAAACGTTGCGAGGCCGAAGGTGAATTTCGATGCGGCGGAATTGACGGTCGTGCCGAAACGCAGCCCCGGCGGCGATGTGGAAACACAGGCGAAAACCGAAATCACCAGGGATGATTTCAAGGATAGCGTCTACGGCCAGAACACTGTCTTCGTGCCCGCGGGCGAAGTCCTCCTCACCGGCCGCATCGGCCCGGCGCGGGCTGAGGAGAAACTGGCCATCAAGGCAGGCGAGAAGATCAGCCACGAGCTGGTCATTCCGAGCGGCGTGGTGATCGCCAAGGCCGTTTATGCGGAAGGCGGCAGGGCGGTGGAAACGGATGATATCCGTTTCGAAGCCATGTCAGCCAAGGAAACGCTGGATGGCACGCGTGAGACGATCAACGGCATTTACGGCACCGGCAAGATGATGGAAATGCCGGCTGGTGATTTCGTCATGCGTGCCCGTCTCGGCAAGGTGACGGTGGAACAGCCATTCACCGTGACGGCCGGAAAACGAACCGAAATTACAATCGATCTCGATGCGGGTGTTCTCGCAATCAAGGCCCCCGGTGCCGAACGGATCGATATCGTCGAAACGACCAGGGATCTTCAGGGCACGCAGAAGGAAATTTCCGGCCGTTACGGCACGCAGCATCAGGAAACCCTGCATCCCGGCGAATATTCGGTGAAGGTGAGCTACGACAAGAAATCCGGCCGCGAGCCAAAGGAGATCAAGGCGACGGTCAAGGCCGCCGAGAGAACCGAGACGAGTGTGCCAGAGTAATCGGCACGGCGCGGCCCCTCTCCTCATTCCGCTTGCCTCCCTCCCTCCCTCATCCCTGTGCTTGTCACAGGGATCCAGCCGACGCGCGTCTGCGCGACGGGAAGAGTTCTTTCAGTCCAAAGACTTGGGCTGGCTGGATTCCTGTGACAAGCACAGGAATGAGGATGGAGAAAACGTCATCAGTGTTTCCGGCCAGACGACCCATATTTGGGCCTGAGCATCGGATGCTTCGAAAAACGCGCCGCATCCTTCGCCACGGTTGGTAACGGCTCGCCGATTTTCACACCCGCAAAGCCTGACGCCGCGATGCGGTCGCACAGCCTTATCCACTGGCAGCCGCGACAGGCCTGCCTGATCTCGCCGGCAGCGAAAGCCACACGCATCTTTACAAGAAAGTCCGGTGTCGCCTGCAGCCGCTTGCCGGCGGTCAGCGTCTCGCCCAAAAGTGCTGAAACCGAAAGGCGGGCCATCTCATCCCGCTGCACCACGCCTTCGTTGAAACAGTGGGCATGGCTTTCACAGAGCAGGCCCTCACAGATATCGTCCGGGCCATCCACCAGCTCGATATCTTCCTCGCCGGCATTCAGGCGGACGGCGACGCGGTCGTAATTCTCGACGAAGCCTGACGTATAGCCCTTGCCCACATAAGTGAGCATGCAGAGAAGGTGGTGGGGCCGGAGACGGACGGTCAAGGGGCCACCCTATCCGACGATGGCGAAGGCGTCGCGCACCGAGCCGGACGAGGTGCGGATCGCCTTGCGGCCGATCCATTGCACATGTCCGTCCAGAATACGCACCGCCTCCTCGGCGCGGCCGCCGCGCAGCGCATCGATGATCGCCCGGTGATCGGTATCGGTGCGGCGCTCCCAGCCGGCGCGCCAGGCGGAAAACAGGAAGCGGGCGCTTGCCGCATGCAGGCCGTCGATCGCCTCCATCAGGCGCGGCATGTTGCAGGGCGCGGTGATGAGGCGATGGAAGCGGCGATTGGCCTCCTCCCAATGCTGCACATCGACGGCGCTATCGCCTTCGAGCGTTGCGGCCTCCGCCTGATCGAGAATGGCAGGCGTCATGTTTGGAATGGCGTGGCGTAGCGCCAGAACTTCAAGGGCGGCGCGCATTTCCGCCACTTCTCGCACATCGTCAAGGCCGAAATCCGCTACCCGGACACCCCGGCGCGGGATGCTGGCCGCCAGCCCCTGCGCCTCCAGCCGGCGGAACGCCTCGCGCACCGGCACATGCGATGCACCGAATTCGGCTGCGATGTGATCCTGCCTCAGGCGTTCGCCCGGCGACAGCTCCCCGCGAACGATACGGTCGGCAAGCGTGCGGCTGATGCGTGCTGCAATGGTGTCTTCGGGCGCGTTTTTCACTGTCTTGGGCATAACATCCCATAACGCATATGGCGCGGCCGTGTGTAGCGGTTTTTGCGCCATCACATGGCGCAACGCCGAATATTCGAAGCCGCTCACTTGCCGCATCCCTGCCAGCCATGAGCCTGATGGGACCGACCCTTGCGGGTGAACCGGTTGAGCTTGGCGCAGACATGGTCTAAAAGCCCGGCATCATTTTCTTCCAGCAAATCCGATACAGGGAGCGCCCATGAGCGGCTTCGACCTCATTATTTTCGACTGCGACGGCGTTCTGGTCGATTCCGAAATCATCGCGGCGCAGGTGGAATCCCGCCTTTTGACCGAGGCCGGTTATCCGATCTCCGTCGAGGAAATGGGCGAGCGTTTCGCCGGCATGACCTGGAAGAACATTCTTCTGCAGGTGGAAAGCGAAGCCAGCATTCCGCTCTCCGCCTCGCTGCTCGACAAGTCCGAAAAGCTGCTCGACATGCGTCTGGAACGCGACGTGAAGATCATCGAGGGCGTGAAATTCGCGCTGTCCCGCCTGACCACGCCGCGCTGCATCTGCTCGAACTCCTCCAGCCACCGCCTCGACATGATGCTGACGAAGGTGGGCCTCAAGCCCTATTTCGCGCCGCATATCTATTCCGCCAAGGACCTCGGGGCCGACCGCGTGAAGCCGAAACCGGATATCTTCCTGCATGGCGCGGCCCAGTTCGGCGTTTCCCCTGACCGCGTGGTCGTGGTCGAGGATTCCGTGCACGGCATCCATGGCGCAAGAGCGGCCGGCATGCGGGTCGTGGGCTTTACCGGCGCATCCCACACCTATCCGAGCCACGCCGACCGGCTGACGGATGCGGGTGCCGAAACGGTGATTTCGCGCATGCAGGACCTGCCGGCCGTGATTGCGGCAATGGCGGAGTGGGAAGGCGCTTTTTAAGTTGTGATGGGACTTCTTTCGTGATCTGAGTGGCAGCATTGATATTTTAATAAATGTAGCTACATTAATTCATGAAAATCATATGGGACGAGCCCAAGCGGCTCGCCAATATCGAGAAGCACGGCTTCGACTTCGCGGATATTGATGGCTCCGACTGGGAGAACGCCATCATCGAGAAAAGCTTGACCGGACCGGGAAATTCGCGCTTCAAAGCGATCGGATATTTTCGGGACGAAACGATGGCTATCGTTTTTGCGACTGTCGGAACAGAAGCGATATCCATTTTCCGAAGGGCGAGTTCCAAGGAAAGAAGGAGGTTGCCATGGCCAAAGCTGCAAAACTAAAAAAATTCAAACCCGGACGCGGCTACACCGAAGCGGACTGGAACGCCGTTGATTTCCCGGAAATGACGGATCAAGAACTCGAAAATGCGCGCCCCGTCCGAGACGTTTTGCCACCTGCTTTTTTCGAAGCAATTAATGAATACAGAAAGACGCGTGGCCGCCCACCGGTAGATAAGCCTAAGAAACAGGTAACGTTGCGCCTTGATGAGGATGTCGTGGAACGTTTCCGCGAGGGTGGCAAAGGGTGGCAGAGCCGCATCAATGATGCTTTGCGGAAGGCCGCAGGCATTTGAACTCGTTGCCATGCAACAAGAAACCGGAGACGGCAGAGCAGCCTCCGGTTTTTACATTTCGCCCGTCAGATCACCGGCGCTTGGTCTTGGCCTTCGCGCCCTGCTCGGCAAAGCCGATATAAACACTGACAGACCGCGGCGCGCCGCCCGGTCCGTTGGGGATGGCGACATGGTCGTTGTTGAAGATGAACTGGGTGCCGGCCCCGCCTGCGGGCAGATCGATGGCGAAGTTGGTCGTTTCGCCGAAAATCTCGCCGTCGCCGTCCTTCACCGTCACGCGGATCGGCACGGTGACACGACCGGGCTTGGCCATCGGGCCGGGAACCAGGCGGCCCTGGGCCAGCACGTTCACCGTCAGCGTCGACTCATTGGCGGTGCAGGAGCGCGTCGTGTCTGACAGCGAGACCTGATAGGCGAGTTTCTGCGGGTCATCCTTGGCGCCGCCGGCATAGACGCGGTGCACGGCGTTGGCGTCTAGAACCGTGACCGTCGGGCAGTTGGCCTGCACCACCGGGGTGACCGCATTGGCCTGCGCGGCCGGCGGGTTGACGGCAAGCGAGTCCGACGGGTTGGAGGAATTGCATCCTGCAACGACGGCCAGAAGCGACATCGCGGCGGACAAACGCAAGAAATTCCCTGACACTCTTCTAATTCCCTCTCCATTGTCCCGGAACAGAACCGGAGACGCTGTTTATTGACCTTTCACGCAGGTTGGCGATGGTCTATAGCAGCGACGCCGGAAAAAATCGATTGGCATGTTCGGTTTTGCTTGAATTTTCAAAAAAGCCCTTCATTAGCTGCCCAACCGCCTCATTCCGGTAAGACGCTGCGGAAAAGATGCCGATCAATCGGTAACGGATAAGGGACTATCTCGTGGAATATGTATCGACCAGGGGTGCGGCCCCTTCGCTTGGTTTTTGCGACGCGCTTCTGGCGGGCCTTGGCCGTGACGGCGGGCTTTATGTTCCGCGCAAATGGCCTTCCATGTCGAAGAAGGAAATCCGCAACCTGCGCGGCAAGTCCTATCAGGATGTCGCCTTCGAGGTTCTCTACCGTTTCACCGGCGGTGAAATTCCGGCCGACAAGTTCAGGGCGATGATCGACGACGCCTATGCGACCTTCCGCCATCCGGCCGTCGTGCCGCTGACGCAGACCGGCCCGAACACCTTCGTGCTGGAGCTTTTCCACGGCACCACGCTCGCCTTCAAGGATGTGGCGATGCAGCTTCTCGCCCGCCTGATGGATTATACGCTTTCCGAACGCGGCGAGCGCGCCACCATTGTCGGCGCCACATCAGGCGACACGGGCGGTGCGGCAATCGACGCCTTTGCCGGGCGTGAGCGCACCGACATCTTCATTCTTTTCCCGAACGGCAAGGTCTCTCCGGTGCAGCAGCGCCAGATGACGACCTCCACCGCCTCCAACGTGCATGCGCTGGCGATCAATGGCAATTTCGACGATTGCCAGACGCTGGTCAAAGAAATGTTCAACGACGTGAAGTTCCGTGACGGCGTGAAGCTTTCCGGCGTCAATTCCATCAACTGGGCGCGCATCATGGCGCAGGTGGTTTATTACTTCACCGCATCGCTTTCGCTCGGCGGTCCCGACAGGAAGGTTTCCTTCACCGTCCCAACAGGCAATTTCGGTGATATTTTCGCGGGTTACGTCGCCAAGAAGATGGGCCTGCCGATCGACAAGCTCGTCATCGCCACCAATGACAACGACATTCTGGCGCGCACGCTGAAGACCGGCCGTTACGAGATGCGCGGCGTCAAGCCCACCACCTCGCCTTCGATGGACATCCAGATTTCCTCGAATTTCGAGCGGCTGCTGTTTGAAGCCTATGGCCGTGATTCCGCCGCAGTGAAGGCATCGATGGACGGGCTGAAGCAGTCCGGCGCATTTGAAATTCCGCCCCATGCCCTGAAATTCATCAAGAAGGATTTCCGCGCCGGCCGCGCCACCGAAAAGCAGGTGGCGGCGACGATCCGCGACACGCTTGAGAAAACCGGCTACCTCATCGATCCGCATACGGCGACCGGTGTTTTCGTGGCGGAAAAGCACGAAAAAGCGGGAAGCCCGATGGTTGTCCTGTCGACCGCTCACCCGGCTAAATTCCCGGCCGCTGTAAAATCCGCTTGCGCAATCGAGCCTGCGCTTCCAGTATGGTTAGCTGACATTATGAACCGGGAGGAGCGTTTCGACATTCTGGATGCAGAGCTGAAAGCCGTGGAAACCTTCATCGGCAGCCATGCACGCGCCGGCAAATAGAGACGCGGAAAGACGTTGAGTATGAGAGTTAATGTGACCCGGCTTTCGTCCGGGTTGACCGTTGTCACGGAAAAAATGCCGCATCTCGAAAGCGTTGCTCTTGGGGTGTGGATCAAATCCGGATCCCGCAACGAGACGACTGCCGAACACGGCATCGCCCATCTTCTCGAACATATGGCTTTCAAGGGTACGGCGCGCCGCACCGCCCGCCAGATCGCCGAAGAGATCGAAAATGTCGGCGGTGAAGTCAACGCCGCGACATCGACGGAAACAACCTCCTACTACGCCCGCGTCCTGAAAGACCACGTCCCCCTCGCCGTCGATATCCTTGCCGACATCCTGACGGAATCGCTGTTCGACGAAGAAGAGCTGGAGCGGGAGAAAAACGTCATCCTGCAGGAGATCGGTGCAGCCACAGATACGCCCGACGACGTGATCTTCGACAATTTCTCCGGTGTCGCCTATCGCGACCAGACCATCGGCCGCCCGATCCTCGGCACGCCGGAAACCGTTCAATCCTTCACGACAGGCCAGATCAGGCATTATCTCGCCCGCAACTACACGACGGACCGCATTTTCGTCGTGGCGGCCGGTGCTGTCGACCACGAAAGCTTCGTGAAGCAGGTGGAAGAACGTTTCGCCTCACTGCCGCAGCTGCCGGTGGCAACACCGGTTATGGAAAAGGCAATCTATACCGGCGGCGAAATCCGCGAGACCCGCGACCTCATGGACGCGCAGGTGCTTCTCGGCTTCGAGGGCAAGGCCTATCACGCCCGCGACTTCTATTGCTCGCAGATCCTCGCCAATATCCTGGGCGGCGGCATGTCTTCCCGCCTGTTCCAGGAAGTGCGCGAATATCGCGGCCTGTGCTATTCGGTCTACGCCTTTCACTGGGGTTTTTCCGATACCGGCATCTTCGGCGTGCATGCGGCCACTGGCGGCAACGACCTGCCGGAACTGGTGCCCGTCATTGTCGAGGAGCTGCGCAAGTCCTCGCAGGTCATCCATCAGGAGGAAATCGACCGTGCTCGCGCGCAGATCCGCGCCCAATTGCTGATGGGCCAGGAAAGCCCGGCCGCCCGCGCCGGACAGATCGCCCGGCAGATGATGCTTTACGGCCGGCCCATCCCAAATGAGGAGATGATGGAACGGCTAGGCGACATCACCCGCGCGCGCCTGACCGATCTTGCAGGACGGCTGTTTTTCGATACAGTTCCGACATTGTCTGCGATTGGCCCGCTCGAACATCTGCCGCCTCTTTCCGACATCACTGCCGCGCTTTCCGCGCAGCAGCCCGCAAGGATAAAGGCGAACGGATAAACCGATATGAGGGCGGGATTTAAAGGCGAAGTCCGCTCACCTTTTTCGCCATCCCGCTTGCGGATGGCGATGTCTGCCGCACAGGGATCGTGAATGCTGCGTTTTCTTTCCCGACATAGCGACACGCCCGAACTGCGCAGCGCCAATCACCTTCTCAGACTGCCGCGCTACGGCGATTTCAAGCAATGGCATGTGCTGCGTTCGGAAAGCCGACAGTTTCTTCAGCCCTGGGAGCCGACCTGGCGCCCGGACGAACTGACGGAGGGCGCCTTCCGCATGCGCGTGGTGCGCAATGGCCAGGAGTTTTCCTCCGGCACCGCCGTCTCCTTCCTGCTGTTTGAAAAAGAGACGCTCCTGGTGGGCGGTATCACCATCGGATACATCCGCCGGGGTGCGGCGCAAAGCTGCATGATCGGATACTGGATCGGCGAGCGCCACGCCGCGCAAGGCCATATGTCTGCCGCATTAAAATTGGTAATACCATACATCTTTAACGGACTTCAGTTGCACCGTATCGAGGCAGCCTGTATTCCGGAAAACTTCAAAAGCATCCGGCTTCTCGAAAACGCCGGGTTCCAGCGGGAAGGTCTCTTGCGGGAATATCTGAAAATCAATGGCCAATGGCGGGATCATATGATGTTTTCCCTTCTTGCCGACAAGCAAAGCTCCGGCGGAACGAAGTACGATACATGACCTACAATCACTCTGCGCCGTGCCTTGCGAAACGTCTGGCGGCAATCGCGCTGGCTGCGCCGTTTTTCCTGCTGTTCCTGCTTTTTGCTTCCCATTCCTTTGCTTTTGAGCCGGTAAAGATTTCCCGTGACGACACGGCGCTCGACCTGACGGCCACCACCGATATCTACGCCAATCAGGGCGAAGCCTTTCAGGTCTCGACCGCGCCCGGTCCTGACGGTATCCGCCGCCGTATCGAGGTGCGCGCCAGTTCCACCGATCATCAGGGCGACTGGGCGGTCTTTGCGCTCGCCAATGTCTCCGAAGAGCAGCTGGAGCGCGTGATCGTCGCGCCGCATTTCCGCCTCGTCAATTCCAAGCTGTTCTGGCCCGATCTCGGCTCGCAGCGCATCATGGCGATTACGCCGAGTGAAGGCTTCGCGCTTGACCGGCAGCCGAGCCCGGATGCCGACGTCTTCCGCATCACGCTCAACCCCGGCTCCGTCATCACCTTCGTCGCCGAGCTTTCCACGCCGCAGCTGCCGCAACTTTATCTGTGGGAGCCGGAGGCCTACAAGGACACGATCAACGCGTTTACGCTCTATCGCGGCATCGTGCTCGGCATTGCCGGCCTGCTCGCCGTGCTTCTGACCATTCTCTTCGTGGTCAAGGGAACCTCCGTCCTGCCGGCCTCGGCCGCACTCGCCTGGGCGGTGCTTGCCTATATCTGCGTCGATTTCGGCTTCCTTGAAAAGCTCATAACCGTCACCTCAAGCGATCAGCGAATATGGAGGGCGGGCGCGGAAGTGGCGCTCGCCTCCAGCTTCGTGGTCTTCCTCTTCACCTATCTCAATCTCAATCGCTGGCATGCGCATCTGGGTTATGCGACCTTTGCCTGGGTGGTGGGTCTGGCGCTGCTGTTCGGCGTGGCGATCTATGATCCGTCGGTCGCATCAGGCATTGCGCGCGTGTCCTTCGCGCTCACCGCAACGGCCGGCATCGCGCTCATCATCTATCTCGGTTTCAACCGTTACGACCGGGCGATCCTGCTCGTTCCCTCCTGGGCGCTCATCCTCGTCTGGCTGTTCGGCAGCTGGCTGACGGTGACGGGGCAGCTGGACAACGACATCGTGCAGCCCGCACTCGGCGGCGGACTGGTGCTGATCGTGCTTCTGATCGGCTTTACCGTCATCCAGCACGCCTTTGCCGGCAGCGCCTATCAGCAGGGCCTGTTCTCCGACCTCGAGCGTCAATCGCTGGCGCTGACGGGCAGCGGTGATACGGTCTGGGACTGGGACGTAACGCGCGACCGCATCGTCACCACGCCCGATATTTCCAACCGGCTGGGGCTGGAACCCGGCGCCATGCACGGCGCTGCGCGCAACTGGCTGCCGCGCCTGCATCCTGACGATCGCGACCGGTTCAAGGCGACGCTCGACGTGCTGCTCGACCATCGCAAGGGCCGCCTCAACCACGAATTCCGCATTCGCGCCGAAGACGGGCATTTCCACTGGCTACAAATCCGCGCCCGTCCGGTTCTCGGCTCCAACGGCGAAATCATCCGCTGCGTCGGCACCATCACCGATATTACCGAGCAGAAGAACTCGGTGGAACGGTTGCTGCAGGATGCGATGAACGACAATCTGACCGGGCTTCCGAACCGGCAGGTGTTCCTCGACCGCCTGCAATCGATCCTCAACCTGTCGCCCGACAGCGAAGGCGTGCGCCCGACCGTGATGGCGATCGATATCGACCGTTACAAGCTGGTCAACGATACGCTCGGCATTGCCGCGGGTGATAATATCCTTATCGCGCTGACACGGCGTCTGCGCCGCCTGCTGAAACCGCAGGATACCCTGGCGCGTCTCGGTGGTGATGAGTTCGGCCTTATCCTCACCTCCGAGCGCGATCCGCAGCGTGTGGCCGATTTCGCCGATGCGGTGAACAAGGCGATCATGGTGCCGATCAATTTCGCCAATCGCGAAATCATCCTCACCGCCTCAATCGGCCTCGTCTCATGGATCGACCAGCAGGAAAGTGCGGCCGGACTCTTGAGCGATGCGGAACTCGCCATGTATCGCGCCAAGCGCGCCGGCGGCAACCGCGTCGAGCCGTTCCGCCCCGCCTTCCGCACCTCAGGCACCGACCGTCTGCAGATGGAAAGCGATCTTCGCCGCGCCATCGAGCGCAAGGAGCTGTCGCTGGCCTACCAGCCGATCGTCAAGCTTGACGATGGCGAACTGGCCGGTTTTGAGGCGCTGATGCGCTGGGAACACCCCAAGCGCGGCAATATCCCTCCGAGCGAATTCATTCCGATTGCGGAGGCCTCCGGCCTGATCGAGCCTCTCGGCATGTTCGCCCTGGAACGGGCTGCGACCGATCTGATGGACTGGCAGCACGCCATCGAAAAGATGCCGATCTTCATCTCCGTCAATATTTCCAGCGCGCAATTGCTGAACAACGAATTGTACAACGATGTGCGCGGCATGCTGACCCGCACGCGCTGCAATCCGCAGCAGCTGAAGCTGGAGCTGACGGAATCGGTTGTCATGGAAAACCCGGAACAGGCGCGGCTGGTGCTTTCCAAGCTCAAGGAAACCGGCCTCAGCCTCGCCATGGATGATTTCGGCACCGGCTATTCGTCACTCGCCTACCTCACCCGCTTCCCCTTCGACACGATCAAGCTCGACAAGGCGCTGGTGGCCAATACCAGCGACAAGCGCAACGTTCTGCTGCGCTCCGTCATCGCCATGGCGCGCGCACTCGACATGCAGGTGGTGGCGGAAGGCATCGAAACGCCTGAAGATGCGGCCGAACTGGCCCGCATGAACTGCCATTTCGGCCAGAGCTTCCTGTTCGGCACGCCGGTCTCCGGCGATGCGGCGCTGAAGCTTCTACGGGAGCGGTTCCAGCCGACGAAGCGGGCTTCGTAAGGGATATTGCGTACATGGAAGCGAGGGGGCGCAGTCTCCTCCTCAAATTCCACGTCATCCTCGGGCTTGTCCCACTGCTGTCCGGTTTAAATTTGGTGGACATGGCGCACGGTGTTGATTCTACTCGTATTCGAGCGTTTGGCGACG